>HF986915.1:128572-144707 GCA_000431075.1 Firmicutes bacterium CAG:555 | reverse complement strand
TCCGTCACATCGACATTGAAGGTCACGCTGTAAAATGGGTTTGACACCCCGGAGAAAAACTCGAATATCTCTTTTCGCTCCCACGCGTTAAGGTCGATTTTTTCATCTTGCCCTCCGAATTTTTGATAAGTCAATAATAGCATAAAAATTCAAACACCGCAATGCAAACGCATTGCGGTGTTTGGCGTCATACCTCTGGGCAATGGTATCTCGGTTTACCAACACTCACTTTTCCGTATTCGATTGCGCCCTCGGGGCAGTCGCAGATGCACTTCATGCAGTGGAAGCATTTATCGTCCCAGACAGGCTTGCCGGCTTTAAGCTCGATGTTGTGCGTAAGGCAATTTACCGCGCATTTGCCGCAGCTTATGCACGCATCGGTGGCGTAAAACTTCTTTGCCTTGACAAACATGGCGTAAAACGCGGAATTTACGATGCCGCTTTTGAGCTTGTCGGCAACACCTGCGTGACGCTCGGGAAGCTGCGCTCCCTCGGTGATAAGTCCGGCGTAGGTGTCTATCACGGGCAGCGCCTTGTTCATGCTGTAATATAGGTCAATGTCCTTTTGGATAAGATAGCTCGGCGCCAAAAGCAGCAGGAAGATGAGCGCAAAGGCTTTTTTGTGCTTGAGCGTAAACACATTGACCTTCGTAAGGTCGGGGATAAAGCTGCGGTGGCGGTACTTGAGTATCTGCTTTTCGAAAATGAGCACGATAGACGGCAGGACGAACACAACGGTGAGTATGCCGAACAAAACGCCCTTTGCCATGACAAAGCCGATATCAAAGCCGAGCTTTAAGTGCATGAAGCACAGCGCAAGAAAGCCGAACACCGTGGTCAGCGAGCTGCCCGCCAAGGCGGCAAAGCTCTTGGTGACGGCGGCGGCCATGGCCTCCTCACGGGTGGGGTAATGCTCCTTTTCCTCGGAATAGCGGTCTATAAGGAAAATGGAATAATCCATCGTAACGCCAAGCTGCAGGACTGCCGCAACGCATTGGGTTATAAACGAAATCTCCCCGAGGAAGAAGTTCGTGCCCATGTTGTAAAGTACGGCAATGCCCAGTGACAGCAGGACGATGAGCGGCTGAAACCACGACTCCATCATGAGCGCCATCACCGCAAGCGCAAGTGCAACGGCAACGGCGATGTATAGCGGTGCCTGGCTGTCGCAAATTTCCCTCGTGTCGTCAACGATGACCGACAGTCCGCTCATGAACGCATTTTCGCCCAGAAGCGTTTTTATCTTCGCAATGGCCTTCAGGTCGCTGCCCTCGCCGCCTGCGGGGTCGTAGCGTACGAGCATCATGGTCTTTGTGCCGTCGGCGCTGTAGAAAATATTCTTGAGCACATCCGGCAGTGCATCGGCGGGTATGCCAATATCAGCAAGTGTGTCGACCCATATGACCGAGGAGACGCCCTCGACCTTGAGTATCTCGTTTTTGAGCGCAAGGGTATATTTAGGCTGCATATCCTCTGTTATGACGATGGATATGCCGGCCGTATTAAATGTCTCGTCGAGCACCTGCTCGCCCTGCATAGACTCCAGCTCATCGGGCAGGTACGACAGGATATCGTAGTTAACGCCGGTGCAAGCAAAGCCGATGAGCGCCGGAATGAGCAGCAGCAGTGCAAGCAAAAGTACCGTTTTGGGATGCTTGGCCTCCCACAGTGCGATCTTTTTCATGTTTTCACCCGAACGGAGAGAATTGTTTTTTATTTTATACCAAATACGCTGTTTATTCAACACGCTGTATCGACGGTACGCACAATTTGCTAACAAAAAATCGATTTTATGTTTGCCAACTGCAAAACATATGCTATACTGATTACATGATGTGGTACAGTTCGGAGGTGCCGTATGGCTGACGCAAAATTCAAGGAGCTTTTCGACTTCTTTCATAATCCCGGCGAAAAAACCGTGAATGTCCCCGCCGCCGCACCGAGAAGCGGTAAGACGGTGTGGATATTCGGCAGGGGCGCAGACTGCGACTTTATCTATTCCTCCCCGAAGGTTTCAAGGGTACATTGTAAAATAGAGTACATCGATTCACACTATTACCTGACGGATCTAAACTCTACGAACGGCACATATCTCAATGGCCGCCGTATTGAGCGTAAGGAGCGGCTGTTCACCGGCGATATCATCGGCATAGGCAGCGAGGATATCGTGTTCACAAGTCAAATGCTGAAATAAAAAGGGCAGGTCTCACGACCTGTCCTTTTCAGCGTGCAAAAAAGTCCATGACCTTTTTGCACGCTTCAAAAAACGCCACATTTTTTGTGAAGCTTTGCTTCACGAAAAATCTCGCTACGCTCGTCAAAAAGCCTTAACAGGCGTTTTTGATGGCTATTTATCGAATTTGAGGTGGGACCTTGTCCCCCTCACACTCCCCCTGCTGCGTATTGGGGTTTACTCTGTTGCAATTATTATTCAGATTTTTTGCACGCTGAAAGCAGCGGCCTGAGCCGCTGCTTTTTGTTTGTATAAAGATAAACAGTCTCGTATAAATTTCTTAACACGGAATTAATGTATTATATGGTATAATATTATACGCTATAATCGTATAGGTGATAAGATGAAAAACACAAACTTCACAAAAGCCGATGTGAAAATATTCCGTTTGCTCAAAAACTGGGCGATAACCATTGCGGTAGTCTCCGTGGCGTGCATACTCTGCTCGGCGATAAAGCACATAAGCTCTTCGGATCCGTATGTGCCGATGATATTCGTCCTTGCGGTGCTTATCATATCGCTGCTAACCGACGGATATTTTTACGGCGTACTCACATCATTTGTCAGCGTCATCGTCGTTAACTGGGCATTTACATACCCGTACATGAAATTAGACTTTTCAATTTACGGCTACTCGACGACCTTTCTTACCATGCTCGCCGTGTCGCTCGTTATCTCTACCCTCACAACAAGAGTTCACGAGCAGGAAAAGCTCCGTCACGACACCGAGCAGGCGCAGCTCAGGGCAAACCTCCTGCGTGCAGTGTCGCACGATCTGCGCACCCCCCTCACCTCGATAATCGGCTCGATAAGTGCCGTCATTGACGGTGGCGAGGCGCTCTCCGAGGAGCAGAAGGCGGAAATGCTCACCGATGCAAAGGAGGATGCCGAGTGGCTCGTGCGTATGGTGGAAAACCTGCTGTCCATTACCCGCATAAGCGGAAGCACAGAGCCTAACATTCAAAAGTCACCGGAGCTTATCGAGGAGATAGTCGGTGACTGCGTAACGAAATTCAAAAAGCGAAATCCCGATGTTGCGCTCAAGGTCAATGTGCCGGACACGCCGCTCATGGTCAGCGTCGATGCTATGCTCATCGAGCAGGTTTTGATGAACCTCATGGATAACGCCGTACACCACGCCGAAGGCATGACCGAGCTTTGCGTCAATGTTACGCAGCGCAAGCGGTTTGCGCAGGTCGCCGTTTCCGATAACGGAAAGGGTCTTGACCCTTACATCCTTGACGATATCTTCAAGGGTCAGCTCGTTTCAAATGACGGTACAAGTCCCGACAGCAACAAATTCAGAGGCATCGGTCTTGCCGTGTGCAAGTCCATAATCACCGCCCACGGCGGCAAGATATCCGCCGACAACAAGCCTACGGGCGGCGCAGTATTTACATTCACACTACCATTGGAACCGGAGGAGACAGAAGAATGAATATCAGAGACAAGATCCTCATAGTTGAGGATGAAAGAAGTATCACAAACTTCCTGCGCACGATACTCGTTTCTAACGACTACGATGTCATCGTCGCAAGCTCCGGGGCGGAGGCCTATTCCATGATAACCTCCCACTGCCCCGACCTTATCGTGCTCGATCTCGGTCTGCCGGACATTGACGGGCTCCAGATAATAAAATCGGTGCGTGAGTGGACGCTGCTGCCGATAGTCGTCGTTTCCGCCCGTGCACACGAGCGTGACAAGGTGCAGGCACTTGACCTCGGTGCAGACGACTATATAACAAAGCCCTTCGGTGCAGGCGAGCTTCTTGCCCGCATCCGCACGGCGATACGCCACACCCGCACGGGTCTTGCCAACGAGACCATCGCCACCACCGGCAAGTTCAAGGCCGGTGACCTTGAGATAGACTACGACAAGCATCAGGTGCTCGTAAACGGCGTGAACGCAAACCTCACGCAGAACGAATACAAGATAATCGGCCTGTTGGGCAAGTGCGCAGGCAAGGTCTTGACCTATGACTACATCATCAAGGAGCTGTGGGGTCCGGGCACGAAGGGTAATAACCAAAGTCTGCGTGTCCACATGGCGAATATCCGCCGCAAGATCGAAAAAAACCCCGCCGAGCCGCAGTATATCTTTACCGAGATCGGTGTCGGCTACCGCATGGTCGAGGGCGACTGAGTTGTTACCCGATACATGATATAATCAAGCAAAAACTATTTGAGGAGTACCCATGAGGCAAATTTTAAAAGAACACCTGTTTCCTGTTTTAATGCTCATCATCGGTGCAGCGTGCGCCGCATTCTCCATTGAGTGCTTCCTTATCCCAAACACCATCCTTGACGGCGGCGTGACGGGTATCAGCATGATGATAAACTACACCTCCGGCATTGCACTGAGTATTCTTATCGTCGTAATAAACATCCCGTTTTTCATCATCGGTTTTAAGGCGCTTGGCAAGCGTTTTCTGTTCAGAGGTGTTTTTTCCACGGTGGCCTTTGCCCTGTTTCTCGAGGTTTTCAAGGGCGTTGACACGGTGACCAATTCCGAGCTGCTGGCCGTCGTGTTCGGCGGCGTGTTGCTTGGTGTCGGCGTAGGTCTCGTTCTGCGCTACGGCGGCTGCCTTGACGGGACCGAGATCGCCGCAATGCTGTTATCACGCAAGGTCGGCGTGTCAACCGGCGGCATCATCTTCATGATAAACATCTTTATCTACCTGACCGCCGGTCTGCTCTTCGGCTGGGACAGAGCGCTTTTGTCGCTGCTGACCTACTTCATAACCTTTAAGATAATAGACCTCGTCGAGGAAGGCATGAACCAAGCCCGAGCCGCAATGATAATCACCGAGCACGCTGAGGAGCTTGCCGACGCTATCTATGCGAAGCTCGGCAGGACCTGCACATTCATAAACGCCGAGGGGCTGGTCTCCGGCAGCGGCAAGACGGTGCTGTACTGCGTCATCACCCGTGTCGAGGTCAATGAGCTCAAGCGCATCATAAAAGACTCCGATGTCAGCGCATTCGTCACCATCTCCGAGGTGTCCGAGATACTCGGCAACCACATAAAGCGCAATCACATAGAGACTAAGCCTATTGACGAGGCGGTCAAAAGTGAGTAAAATTAAAGTAATATTTTTTCGGAGGCCGCAGCAATGGATAACCGCACAAGCAAGGAAAACTACTATCTTGATATCGCCGACGCAGTTTTGCAGCGCTCGACCTGTCTGAGGCGTATGTACGGTGCGATAATCGTCCGCAACGACGAGATAATCTCCACCGGCTACAACGGTGCGCCCCGTGGCAGGATAAACTGCACGGACGCAGGCCGCTGTGCAAGAGTCGAGATGAAGATCCCCTCCGGTGAGCGATACGAGCTGTGCCGCAGTGTGCACGCCGAGGCGAATGCGATAATCTCCGCATCCCGCCGTGACATGATCGGCTCGATACTGTATCTTGTCGGCCGTGACGCCGTGACCAAGGAGCTTTTAACAAACGCAACGAGCTGCTCCATGTGCCGCCGCCAGATCATAAATGCCGGCATCGCAAAGGTCATCATCCGCACCGGCAAGGACAGGTTCACGATAGTCGATGTCGACGAGTGGATAAAAAACGACGACTCCATGTTCTGGACCGAGTAATCGCAAAAAAGCTGCTGTACCAACGGGTACAGCAGCTTTTTTATACTTCTTTGCAGGTGAACAAAATGACCTGACGCTGTTTTGCTATCTCACTGAGGAGCTTCATCGCTTGTGCGGTACGCTCGGCATCGAGGTTTACGAGCGTGTCGTCGAGTATCAGGGGACACGATGCGTCCTCCGGCAGTGCCAAGGTGCAAACGGCAAGGCGCACCGCAAGATACATGAGGTCGAGCGTTCCGGCGCTTAAATACTCCGTCTCACGGGGCACAACATCGCCAGCGAGCCTTGTCCTTGCTGTGAAGTCACGGTTAATGAGTATGCTCTCATACCTGCCGCCGGTGACGACGGACATATACTGCGCCGCAAGTCTGCCAAGCTCCGGCGAAAAACGGCTCTGTATATCGGCATCGGCCTCACGCAGGGTCTCGACCGCAAGGGCAATTGCGTCAAACTCAGCCTGCATGGTTTCGTGCAGGCTCTCCATATTTTTAAGTTCCGAGCCGAGCACCAAAGGGTCGCCGAGCGTTTCTATGCGCCCCTTTATCTCGGAAATGCGAGCCGAAAGCAGGTCGCAGTTGCGCTGCACGGCGCTCAGCTCACGCTTGAGCTGAGCCGCCTCGTTGTCGCCTGCGCTGAAGTCGAGATCCTGAAGCGCTCTTGCCTCGGCCGCCTCCTGCGAAAGGCGTATGCGGGAAAGCGCCCTCGCCGTGCGCTTTTCGTCCTCGTCGGCGGCGGTAAACTCATCGTACAGCCGCATATATTCATCAAAGCAGGCCTTCACGCCGAGCTCGTCTGCAACCTTATACTTTGACAGCAACAGCTTGCGCTGCCGTCCGGCATCGTGCGCCTCGCTGCGTGCTCTGATGAGCTTTGCGTACAAAACGCCCGCCAGCACGAGCAGCACGCCGCCCGCTATGAAGCCGTAGAGCCTGAAGCTTGCGGGGAGTGCAAACGCTGCCGCCGCAATGAGCGCAAGTGCAAGCACTATAAGCACTACCGGTAAAGTGGGATTCGACTTAATTTCAGACGCCGCCTTGAGCTCAAGGCTCTTGGCAATATCCGCCTTGACCTCGGGCTCTGCCTCCTGCGGTGCTCTGTTGCCGAGGAGACTGCCGCTGAGGGCCGCACGGCAGCCGTCACGCTTTTGGGCGGCGGCTTCATGCGCATCGCTTGCGGCAGTTATCTCGCTGCGGATATCATGCAGCTTCAAAAGTGCCTCACGGCGAATGGTCTTGCGCTTCTCGGCCACGGCTTCTTCAAGCTTTTTGCATGTCTCCCTGCCCTGCTCTAACTGCTCTGTCAGCCGCTCGCTTTCCGCTGCGGCAGTGTCAAGCTCGGCAAGACGGTTTTTCGTCTCCGTCATGCGCTTTTCAAGCTCGGGGAGCTTGCCCCGGGTGTTGTATCGCCGTGAGCGCAGCCAAACTCTGAGTTGGGTGTCGGCTTCACTGAACGAGCAGCCCTCGTCGCCTGTGGAAACTATTGCATTTATGCGTTTTTCAAGCTCGGGGCTGCCGGTGAATGCTATCGAGCCCTGCTCGACAAAGGCGCTGCGGCGGAAAACCTCTTTGCTTGCGCCGGTGAGCGCCTCGCCGGCATTGCTACCGTCAAGTCCGTCAACGGGAACATTCGTTCCCGTGTAAACGGCGGAAAACTCGCGCATAGGCGCAGATTTTAATTTTGTCGTTCTCGTTATGGTTATATCCTTACCACCCGCTGAAAGCTCCATCTCGCCCTGCATGGCTGCTCCCGACCATGGGGCGTAGCGCAGCTTGTCCGGCAGGTAGCCGGTCTTTTGGCGCTCGGAGCTGTCGACACCGTAGAGCATTGCACGGATAAAGGCGCACCATGTGCTTTTTCCGCTCTCGTTGGGTGCGCAGATGACATTTAAGCCCTCGTTCAGCTCAAGGCTCTTGCCCTCAAGCTTACCGAAGGACGCCGTCAGCTTATTGATCGTCATGGGTGACCACCTCCTCACGCTTGTCAAGGGCAGCCAAGCCCCAGCGAGCCGCCTGGACTATGATCTCCCTCTCGGTTTCATCCTTTGCCTTGTCGTATGCGCTCCTGAGCCTTTGCAGGAACTGGCCACGCAGGCTGTCCTCGCCGGAGCGCTCCCAGATATCATGGCGCAGAACGGTCTCGTCACGAAGCTGCAGACTGTAAAACCGCTCCTCCAGTGCCTGACGCAGAGCGTTTAAATCCGGCGCTTCGTCGGTTTCACCTCGGAGTATGATGCGGTAGATATCCCTCTGCGTGTCGCCGGACAGCGCTTCCTGCACTGCCGTAAGCGGAGCTTTGTCGCCAAGCTCAACAGGCAGTATCTCATACCGCCGCTCGGCAAGCGACACAGGCTTTATATTGCAGCCGGTGTCGGAAACATCGACGATGTACACAAATTTTTCGCCGCACTCGTCAAAGCCTCTGCCCTCGGGGCAGCCCGGCCATGCGTAATATGTATTGCCCGCCTTATTCAGGCCGGAGGCTTGGTGGATGTGCCCGAGAGCTATGTAATCCATGTTAGATGCTGCGATATCCTGCGTCGTTATGGGATTATATTGAGTTCCCTTGCCGACCTCGCCGTGGATGCACATGAGGTCTAAAACGCCGTTGTTCTTTTCGGCGGAAAAGCCGCTCAGAAGTGCGGGACTGTACTTATCCGTGAACGCTGCGCCCCACACACGCACGCCAAGCTGTGCAAGTTCAACGCATTGGATGCGGTTTTCAGTGAAGATATAAACATTTTTGGGGAAGGTGAGCCTTGCATAGGGCGAGCGGCGTGAATAAAAATCGTGGTTTCCGGGGGAAATTATCACGGGCACGCTCATGCTGCCAAGCGCACGCACGAGTTCCTCGGCGGTCTCGGTGTATGCGCTGTCGGAGTCAAGAAGATCGCCCGACAGCAGGACGAGCTGCACTTGCTCTGCTTCGGCGGTATTCGCCATCTTTTTCAAAAGCTCACGCTGCTCCTGTCTGCGCTGTGCCGCCTTGGCGGCAGGCAAGCCCTCGAACGGCGAGTCGAGGTGCAGATCGGCGGCGTGGAGTATCCTTATTCTGCTCATTTAAGTCTGATTCCCTCCGCTTTAAGGCATTTTCCCGTCTCGGGGTCAATTTCAAAAATGCAGCCCTCCAATTTGGCGGGACCCTTTGCCGAATCGTAGCGTCTCGGGGGATCACCCATGAACTTGCCTATCGACTGCTCGGGGTCGATGCCGATGGCGGAGTAGATCGCACCGGTCATGCCGAGATCGGTTATATAGCCCGTGCCGTTGGGCAGCACCTCGGCGTCCGAGGTCTGCACATGCGTGTGCGTTCCCCAAACGGCGCTGACTCTGCCGTCAAGCAGAAAGCCCATTGCACGCTTTTCGCTCGTGCCCTCGGCGTGGAAGTCAACTAAGATTATCTTCTCCCGTATCTCCTCCATGTAGCCGTCGGCAATGACAAATGGGTTGTCGGTGTTCGTATCGAGGGTAAAGTGCCCCATCAGGCTCATGACGCACACATCGCCGAACGAGGTCTTATACACATCGATGCCTCTGCCCGGGCACTGCGGTGCGCAGTTTGCCGGACGCAGTATCTTGCGCCGCTCCTCCAGATAGGGCCGCAGCTCAGTGCGTGTCCAAGTGTGGTTGCCGAGGGTGATGACATCCGCTCCGGCATGGAATATCATATCCGCCTGTCTCGGCGTTATGCCGACAACATTTGCGTTCTCGCCGTTGACGACGACGAAATCGATCTCCATCTCCTTGCGTATCCTGCGCAGGTTTTTATTCAAATAATCAAGGCCCGGCTCGCCGCAGACATCGCCGACGGCCAAAATTCTCACGCTCATGGCTCTTCCTTTCAAATTGAAAATATGTAGTTATTATAGCACATATTACTGCGATGTAGCAAAACAATTCTGGACATACTATGTTACGGAGGTGTAAACAATGCAGAAATCGAACTTCTTACTCGGCATGGGCATCGGCGTGACCGTCGGCAGCATCGCAGTTGCGACCATGACCACCGGCAAGAAAACCAGCAAGAACATCATCGGCAAGACCCTCAAAACCATGGGTGAGGTCGTAGACGCAGTTTCGAGCTCCATAGGCATGTAAAACTGCGGGTTTTGAAAAAATAATACTAAAATCCGCAAAAAACACTTGCAATTATCCGGCTGCCGTGCTAATATATTTAGGCGTTAAGCGATAAGCGCCGCTAGCTCAGCTGGATAGAGCGTCTGGCTACGGACCAGAAGGTCAGGGGTTCGAATCCCTTGCGGCGTGCCAAAAAAGATAAACCCTGTAGTCGTTGAGATTACAGGGTTTATCTTTATTTATCAATGCTTTGAGCTGTTTTGCTCGTGGTCGTTTTTAACTCTTATGGTTAAAATTTAACCATTATAGAGGTATTTTAACCGCTCATTTTACGACAAAATTTACGACAACACATTTTCCCAGCTCATTCAGCCATCACTATACCATAGTAATACGCCGACATTTTGTCTTTCGGGCTTTTTGCATCTTTATCGAAAAGAAACGCCTTTGCCATTTCGCCGTAGAACTCGGGAATGCCTACTCCGTGTTTTGATGCAACATCCTTGAACGCTGCGAGGCCGTCTTTTGTCGCATTAAGCTGCTCTTTTAGGGCTTCATAGTCCGCAAAAGGCTTTTTTGCCGCCTCAATGTCTCTGCCGTTTTCGTCAAGTATGCTGTCGATGATTTCTTTCGGCAGCGCCTGCTCGCCGATTTTGAAATTCTGCAAAAATTCTCGTTTCATATGCTTATACTCCTGCAAGGTCTTTGCGGGTTTACGCCCTCGATGCATAGGCACACCATGAGCCGCCTTCCTGCGTTCTCTTTTCAGAAGCTCTTCTATGACTTCTTTTCCGCCTAATCCAAGTTTGCCTGCTATCTGTCGGTATGTGTAGCCAGCCTCTACCATGTCCTTTACAACTGGCAGCAGATCTTGCTCTTTTTCATATTTTCTTGGCATAGCAATACCCCCTATGTAGTACTTTCATTTTCCTACATAGGGGGTGTTTTGTCTATTGTCCGTTTTTACTGGGGCAGTGCATTGCATTGCCTGTTTTTTCGTTTTTATTCGGTCGGCGACAGATATTCGTCGAGCAGGGACCTGACCTCGGCGCTGCCCGATGCCTTGGTCACCGCCGTGCGGAATTCCCCGGTGGTCACCTCACCGAACATATGCTCCTGATACCATGTGCGCATGAAGCCGTCAAAGCTGTCCTGCCCCATCGCCTGACGCAGCTTCCACAAAAACACGGGGCCTACCTTGTACACGGCGCTCACATAATCCTCGCCGCCGCTTTCCTCGCTGTAATACTCATCGAAGGAAAGGTCAATGTACTTCTGCTTTATCGTGCAGTCAAGCGAATCAACACTCGCCTGCACATCCGCTTCGCTTTCGCCGGTGTAAAGCTGATACACAAGCTCACCGAAAGCGGCAAAGCTCTCGTCCAGCCACGCCTCGCGGTACTGGTCGTTGCCGACGACGGCGTAGAACCATTCGTGCGCGACCTCGTGCGCAACATCAAGGCGCAGGCTCTTATCTCCCTCGCCGGAAAGACCGTCGGCGAAGGAATCTGCAATGCGCACAAGCCCCGGATATTCCATGCCGCCGGCATCGTAGGGTGTCTGCGCCACATCAAGCGTTTTGTAGGGGTACTCTCCCCACGCGCTTTCAAACGCATTGACCGCGTCGACCGCCGCCTTGAGCGAGACCTCGCCCTGCAATTTGTCGCTGTCGCTGCCGGAATAATACCAGCTATTGACGGTGACATCGCCGGCTTTGGCGCTGAGCTTTTCAAAGCCGTTGCCGGCTATTACGGCAAAATCGCGAACCTTTTCAGCCTTCAAGGTCCATGTTCCGTCGGAATTTTGCGTTTCGCTGCCGGTGGATATCACGGTGTAGCCCTCCGGCGCGGTGAGCATCATCTCAAAATTGCCGCATGACGAGTAGAAGCATTCCCCGTCGGTGATATAGGGTGCTTCGTTCCATTTGCCGTCTGTATACTCGGCAAGGACCGGGTATGCCTGAGACAGGCACACGGTGCTTGCACCGGCAAAATCATCACCGTTCGGTGCCCAGCACAGGCGTTCCCTGCATGACGGTATCTCGGTGGCGTAATCGACACTGATGCTTGTGCGCTCACCGGATTTAAGCGGCGAAGCGAGCTTAACATAAACTACGGATTTATCGTTGCCTGTCTCAAAGCTCAGCTCGTTGCCCTGCGCATCCTTAACGCCGCGTATGCTGCCGGGGGTGTACAGCTCGCTGCCGCTTGCGCTGTTTTCAAGCTCGAGGTTTGACGCGGCATAGTCGCGCAGGCAGACGCTGTCCCATGTATCGCCGCTTGTGTTGGTAAAGCTGATGACGCAGGTTTCCGTCAAGCGCGCTGCAAGCTCCTTGTTTTCGGCGTCGGCAGCTTCAAGACTTGCCGTGATGCGGTAATCCGGCTGCGTTTCGGATGCCGAGACCGGCTGCGTTTGCGCGGCTGCGCTTGGCTCGGGCTGGGTATTATCCTTGCCGCACGCCGAAATGCTAAGCAGCAGCATCAGCGCAAGCAGCATTGCAATCAAATTTTTGTGTTTCATCCCAAAATCTCCATACAAATAAAATTGACAGGGGACAAGCCCCTGTCCTCTGTCAGTATAATGCCATTATGTGAACGATTCTACCGGATTTTCTATAATTCACAATATGTTTACATCAGCTGCGCCATTAAATTATCCAGCGCCTGACTGAATAAGCCGATATGCACGCCGTCGGTGAAACGGTGGTTAAGCTCCATGGACATACCAAGTATTTTTCTGCCGTCGCGCTCACGGAATTTGCCCCACACGATGCGCGGTACAGCATCATCCGGGTCAAAATCCCGCTCGTTTGTAAGCGCGGTCAGCTCTATCCACGGCAGGCAGGAAATGTAGATGAGGTCTGCGCCCTCCTTGTCGAGCGACAGAAATGTTTCCTGCGCCGCACTGCGCTGCGCTGCCTCGCGGCAAAAATCGAGAATGCCGCCTTCGCAGGGCATGGTGACGATATGAAAGCTCTCCGAGCCTTTTTTTAGGTCGGTGAAGCTCGGTGTGCGCGCATCGAAAAGGCACAGCTCGCCGTCAACGAGCGCATAGCGAAACGCCTCGACGGAGTTTAGCGCCTTTGTGGCAAGGTAGGTCATGGCGTAGTAAAACGAAACTCCGTTTTGCTTTGCAAAATTATACGCAACCTT
Source organism: Firmicutes bacterium CAG:555 (assembly GCA_000431075.1). Classification (GTDB taxonomy): domain Bacteria; phylum Bacillota; class Clostridia; order Oscillospirales; family Oscillospiraceae; genus F23-B02. Next base: position 131,651 of record HF986915.1, on the reverse strand, counting down.
GTCTCCCTCACACTCCCCCTGCTGCGTATTGGATTTGACCCGCTACGCCTAGTTTTCTTAGTTCTTTTTGCCTTTGCCTTTTCCGTCTATTATATTGCGCTTTGCGTAGATAAGTCCGATTACGACCGTAAGCAGATCGACGGCGAGAAAAGCCCAAAACAGCGGATTTTTTAAATCGAAGTTATCGCCGAGGACGGTGAAATACGCAAGGCTCGGAAGCAGCGCAAGCATCGAGCCAGCAAGATACGCAAAATACGGCGTGCGCAAAAGCCCGAACAGCACACCCTGCGCCTCGGTGGACAGATGCAGAGTATGAAGCGCAAAGCAGAAGGTAAAGCTGTACTCACCCGCATTGTCGAAATATTTTTTCAGCTTTGGGTACTTCGCTATCGCCTTGTCGAAGGTCAGCTCTTTTGAAAACCTGCCGATAAGGTACGACACCGAAACGCAAAGCGCCGTGCCGACGATGTTGATCGCCATCGCCATTTTGAGATCAAATACGAGCGATGTACCGATGCACACCGCCGCAAACGGGATGACCATCGAGCAGCCCTTGACGGCAAACAGCGCCAGTATCGCCAGCAGTGCAGCGGGCTTATTGTCCCTCACGGCGGCTATCGTCTCGTCAACATCCAAAACGCCCGTTAAAAGCAGCACACCGACAACGGCGATGAGCGCAAGCATTATGATTATGGAAATGTAGTTTTTGAGTTTAGACATTTAGATTATCCCAAGATGCTCCAGCAGTATTTTTAATCCGATGAGTATGAGGACAACGCCGCCGACAAGCTCGGCCTTTGACTTGTATTTTGCGCCGAAGGCATTGCCGACATACACACCCACAGCCGACAAAACGAAGGTCGTAATGCCGATAAGCAGCGCCGCAGGAACGATATCAACGCCGAGGAACGCAAAGCTTATGCCGACAGCCAGTGCATCGATGCTTGTTGCAACAGCAAGCGGGAGCATGGCCTTGAACGCAAAGCTTGCGTCGTGCTCTTCCTCGTCATTACTCAGGGCTTCCTTTATCATGTTGCCGCCGATTATCGTCAGCAGCACGAACGCTATCCAGTGGTCGATGCTCCGGATAAAATCCTCAAGCTTAAAGCCGAGCAGGTAGCCTATAAGCGGCATGAGCGCCTGAAAAGCGCCGAAATACAGTCCGGCAATAAGCATATGCTTAAGCTGCACCTTCTGCACCGACAACCCCTTGCAGATACTGACGGCGAAGGCATCCATGCTAAGCGCAACGCCGATAAGAAAAATGTCCGCAAACCCCATATGCCAACACACCTCAAAACAGTTCGCCGTTTAAGAATTTACATTTGAATGTATACCACGGCTTTGTCCGTGTCAAGAGATATATTCTTGACATCTCGGGTTTATGTGCTAAAATCTATACATAATTCTAAAAATAGTTTACAAAGGGGTATAGAATATGAGCGACACAAGAAGGCGCCTCGGTGACCGCAGAGACGGTAAGCTTCTGCGTGACATTGACAGCATGCACATCATCATGCCGATGATATATATCAATCGCAGCGACAATGAGGCGTATATCTCCGAGCGTATCGACCTTACGAACATTGACGCATACCTTGCAAAGCGCAATGCCGAAAATCCCGAATTTAAGTTCACACTTTTCCACATTATAGTTGCGGCGATACTCAAGGTCATCGTGCTCAGGCCCAAGCTCAACCGCTTCATTGCGAACAAAAACATGTATCAGCGCAATGACCTAAGCGCAGCATTCGTTGTCAAAAAGCGCTTTGAGGACACCTCCGAAGAGGGCATGGCATTTATTCACGCAAACGAAAGCACCACCATTGACACCCTGCGTGAGGATCTGTACAAGCAGATAACCACCGTCAAAAAGGGCGGCGGCGATGCCTCAAGCGACGCTATGGATATTCTCAGGAAGATACCCCGCCCCATACTTAAGTTCATCTTTATGATCCTCCGCTGGCTCGACAGACACGGTCTCGTGCCGCAGTTTCTCATAGAGACCGACCTCAACTACGCTTCCGTCATTTTATCAAACCTCGGCTCTATCAAGCTGCGCAGCGGCTACCACCACTTGAGCAATTGGGGCACTGCCTCGCTGTTTGTCATCGTGGGCGAGACGAAAAAGCGTCCGTTCTACGACGATGATGGTAATGTCGAGTTCAGAAACAGCGTTGACCTCGGTCTGACCATCGACGAGCGCATTGCCGACGGCTACTACTACTCAAAGAGCGTGAGACTGCTCAAATACATTCTCGAGCACCCCGAGTGCCTCGAAAAGCCGTTCAGCGAACCTGTCGATTACTGATAAATACACTGCAAGCCCCGTTTTCGGGGCTTGTTTTATTATTATCATTAGTTGTAAAAATGCTGTATACATGGTATAGTTATTGCTTGTAGACAAGCATTGTGTCTTAATAAAATATTTGCTGCGGCAGCCAGCCGCAGGAAAGGATGTAAAAATGAAAAATTCCGAAAAATCAATGGACAAGATCGTTGCCCTGTGCAAAAACCGTGGCTATGTTTACGCAGGAAGCGAGATCTACGGCGGACTTGCAAACAGCTGGGACTACGGCCCGCTCGGCGTGGAGTTCAAAAACAATGTCAAGAAGGCCTGGCTGAAGAAGTTCGTTCAGGAAAGCCCGTACAATGTCGGTCTTGACGCCGCCATCATCATGAACCCCCAGACTTGGGTCACCACCGGCCATGTGTCCAGCTTCTCCGACCCTCTGCTCGACTGCAAGGCCTGCAAATCCCGCCACAGAGCCGACAAGCTCATCGCCGAGGAGCACCACGAGGTCAATGTCGATGCAATGAGCTTTGACGAGATGGACGCATTTATTGCATCCCACGAGGATGTCATCTGCCCCGTCTGCGGCAAGCACGACTTCACTCCCATCCGCAAGTTCAACCTCATGTTCAAGACTGCCATCGGCGTTACCGAGGGCTCCAGCTCCACCTGCTACCTGCGTCCCGAGACCGCTCAGGGCATTTTCGTAAACTTCGCAAACATCCAGCGCACCACCCGCAAAAAGCTGCCGTTCGGTGTCTGCCAGGTCGGCAAGGCATTCCGCAA
>HF986915.1:110602-128554 GCA_000431075.1 Firmicutes bacterium CAG:555 | reverse complement strand
ATTCCGCAACGAGATCACCCCGGGCAACTTCATTTTCCGTACCCGTGAGTTTGAGCAGATGGAGTGCGAGTTCTTCTGCAAGCCGGGCACCGACCTTGAGTGGTTTGCTTACTGGAAAGACTTCTGCAAAAACTGGCTGCTGTCTCTGGGCATCAAGGAGGAAAACCTCCGTCTGCGTAACCATGAGCCTGCCGAGCTTGCGTTCTACTCCCGTGCAACTACCGATATAGAATACGCCTTCCCGTTCACCGATTGGGGCGAGCTGTGGGGCATTGCCGACCGCACCGATTATGACCTCGGTCGCCATCAGGAGGCATCCGGCAAGGATCTGACCTACTTCGATCAGGAGACCAACGAGCATTATATTCCCTATGTCATCGAGCCGTCGCTCGGCTGCGACCGTGTTGCGCTTGCATTCCTGTGCGAGGCATACGATGAAGAGGTCGTCGGTCAGGATAAGAAGGGCAACGACGATGTCCGCACCGTACTGCATCTGCATCCCGCTCTTGCTCCTTTTAAGTGCGCCATACTGCCGCTTTCAAAGAAGGAGATACTCACAGGTCCCGCCATGGAGCTTTACAGAGAGCTTTCCAAGGAGTTCATGGTCGACTATGACGAGACCGGCTCTATCGGCAAGCGCTACCGCCGTGAGGACGAGATAGGCACCCCCTTCTGCATCACCTTCGACTTCAACACCGTCGGCACAGAGACCGACGAGGCCGACCACTGCGTCACCGTGCGTGAGCGTGACAGCATGGAGCAGGTTCGCATCCCCATCAGCGAGGTAAGAGATTACATCGCCGAGCGTGTAAAGTTCTGATATGACCGCCGGAGAGCAATTTGTAAAGTGGATAAAGCCTGCCGGCTGTGTGCTGTTTCTCGGCATTTTCGCTGCGTTTCTCGTCATATGCTTCACGGCGAAGGCGCCCGTTGAGGGCTACACCGTGCCCCACGACTCGCAGTATTACGCTCAGCACTTAGACGAGCTTAAAGCAGAGCTTGAAACGAACCTTTTCCCGAGGCTTGAAGGCATTGAGGACTGTTACATTTCCGGCGACAAGCTGAAGATAATAATCAGTGACGCAGGCTTTGAAAAATCAAGCAAGGCCATCACCCACTACTACGGTGAAAACTTATTTATCATAGAGAAAGAGGCAAAAAAATGAAAGACGGATTTGTTAAAGTCGCAGCGGCGTCCCCTGTCATTCGTGTTGCAGACGCAGACTATAATGCCGGTCGTGTCATCGACTGCATCAAGTCTGCCGCCGACAAGGGCGTCAAGATCATCGTTTTTCCCGAGCTGACCCTCACGGGCTGCTCCTGCTATGACCTCATCGGTCACAGCGTAATTTTAAGAGGTGCGGAAAACGCCCTCGTCAAGGTCATCGAGGCCACCCGCGGTCTGGACATTTTAGCAATGGTCGGTTTGCCCTATGCGCCCCGTGGCGGCTGCCTTTACAGCGTTGCCGCAGTTATCTGCAACGGTGAGCTTTTAGGCATGGTTCCCCGCACCGAGGTCGACGGCACACTGTTTTCAAGCGTCGATGTAAACGCCGATGTGAGCGGTCTGTTTGACTGCTTCCTGAGCAGCGAGGCACTGTTCACAAGCTCCGTGCTGCCCGGTCTTTCCGTGGCCGTTGAGCTTGGCAATGACGCAAAAGCAATTGAGTCTCCCGCTGCACGCCACGCTCTTGCAGGTGCAACCGTTATCGCAAGTATGGCGTCCTTCCCCGCAACGGTCTACTCCACCCACGATGCAACAGAGGATATCAAGTACCGCTCCAAGCACCTCAAGTGCGGCATGATCCTTGCCGCCCCCGGTAAGGGCGAATCGACGACCGACAATGTTTTCTCCGGTCTGTGCATGGTCGCCGAAAACGGCAGCGTGCTTGCTTCCGATGAGTGTGCCGACTGCATGGTCATCACCGAGCTCGACATTGATTATCTTGAGAACCTGCGCAGAAAAGAAAAGATCTACGGCACAGGCAAGTACCCCCACTTCGAGGTTTCGTGGGGCACGGAGTTTGCCGAGACCGAGCTTACCCGCAGCTACCGCAAGCTGCCGCATCTGCCCGAGTACGAAAAGGACATGGGCGACTACTGCCGCCGCATGATAGACATTCAGGTGTCCGGCCTTGTAAAGCGCATGGAGTATGCAAATCTCGACCACTGCGTCGTCGGCATCTCCGGCGGCGTTGACTCGACCCTGTGCGTCATGGTCTGCGCCGAGGCAATGAAGAGAATGGGACTGCCTTCAACGAATGTCGTTGCCTGCACCCTCCCCTGCTTCGGCACCTCCTCCCGCACGAAGTCCAATGCCATCATCGTCGCCGAGCAGGTCGGCGCCGAGGTTCGTGTAATCGATATCGGCGAGAGCGTGTACAAGCACTTTGACGATATCGGCCACGCCCACGACGACTACTCCATCGCATTTGAAAACGCCCAGGCCCGTGAGCGCACGCAGGTGCTCATGGACATTGCAAACAAGGTCAACGGTCTTGATGTCGGCACCGAGGATCTCAGCGAGTTTGTCGACGGCTGGTGCACCTACAACGGCGACCACACCAGCATGTACGATGTCAACATGGGTCTTACCAAAACTCAGGTTCGTGCAGGCGTGAGATACATTGCCCAGCACACCGAGGACAAGGTCCTCGCCGACGCACTGTGGGATGTTCTCGACTGCCCGGTAACGCCCGAGCTGCTGCCCATCCACGACGATCAGATCGAGCAGAAGAGCGAGGAGAATGTCGGCTCTTACAGTCTGCAGGACTTCTTCACCCACAAGATGATGATCTGCGGCTTCAGCCCCGCAAAGACCCTGCGTATCGCAAAGGTCGCATACGGCGACGAGTTTACCGACGAGGAGCTTATCAAGTGGATGCGCAGCTACTGCAAGCGCTACTTCTCGCAGCAGTTCAAGCGCAGCTGCCTCATGGACGGCCCCGCCGTCGAGGATTTCTCCGTCTCGCCGAGAAACGGCTTCCTCATCCCCTCGGATGCCGAAAACAGCCTGTTCATGGCAAGCGTCGATTCCTTCGACAAGTAATCAAACAAAAAAAGACTGACGCAGAAAACTCTGCGTCAGTCTTTTTTTGACGGCACCGGTCGGTAACAGTGCCGAACAATTGGGGAGATGGAGATAATTATTTATCAGGATGGAGAGTTCCTGAAGGATAATAAAGAAAGTATGGACAAATCGTGTATCTGTCTTCGCTTCGGCTATAATATACACTGTGCGTCCCTATTACGCAAGAGAATAAAAATCATACTGATTATGATTTTTTGGAATATAGTTAATTTATTCACTCTTGATTATTCTTTACAGATAGGTTATACTGACCGAGTATTACACAAATGCATACCCTCATGCTGCGGCATGAATAATGAGTATTGGGAGGTTTTTATGGCGATACAGAAATATCAGGCATTCGTCAAGGTGGCCGAGCTCGGCAGCATTACCAAGGCGGCCGAGGCAATGGGCTACACTCAGTCCGCCGTCAGTCGCATGATCGCCGACCTCGAGGATGACTGGAACCTCAATCTTCTGCGCAGGAACAGGGGCGGCCTGTCACTGTCGTCCGACGGTGTTATGCTGCTGCCGTATATAAAGGAAATGTGCTCTCGCTTCGAGGCATTGCAGGAGCAGGCAAACGCCCTCAAGGGTCTGGAGACCGGCTTCATCCGCATCGGCTCGTGCTCGAGCTTTTCCACGCAGTGCCTGCCTGCGATACTCAAGGAGTTTGAGCTGCGCTATCCGAGGATAATCTTTCAGCTTCAGAACATGGAGTATTCGGACACCGAGGACGCATTGTGCGCTGGCGAAATTGACTGCGGCTTTATAAGCGCCCCGTTCTCGCCCGACCTTGATGTAACGATGCTCATGCGTGACCGTATGCTCGCCGTTCTGCCGCCGGATCACCCGCTGGCGGATGCAAGGGTCTACCCAATGGCGAATCTGAGTCAGGAACGCATCGTCAGGCTCACGGAGGAGTCGAACAACGAGGTCTCGAAGATATATGAAAGCTTCAAGGACCTTATAAGCTCGCCGCTGAGCACCTATTGCGAGGTCAACGACGACTACTCGGTCATGGCGATGGTCGAAAGCGGTCTGGGAGTTTCGATGCTCTCGGAGCTTGTTACAAAGCGCATGCCGTTTAACATCTGCCTTAAAGAGTTTGATCCGCCGCAGTACCGTGATATCGGCGTTGCCGTCAAGAAAGGCCGTCGCCCGTCACCGGCAACGGAGCGTTTTATCGAAGTCGTGCTCGAATTTTTTGAAGACAATAAATACAAAATCCCGAATCAGTGAAGATTCGGGATTTTTTCTTATCATTTGCAAACGAGCTCGCCGTTTTCGACATCGATCGTGATGACATGGCCGGCTTCCATCTCGCCGGACAGTATCGTCTTTGCGATAAGCGTCTCGACGCTTGCCTGCAGGTATCTCTTGAGCGGTCTTGCGCCGAACACGGGGTCAAAGCCACGCTCGATGATGAGCTGCTTTGCGGCGTCGGTGATCTCAAGACCCAAGGTCTTGTCGGCAAGACGCTTTTTGAGCGATTCCGTAAGGATATCGATGATGCCGTTAAGCTCTGTCTTGGTGAGGGGCTTGAAGCAGATGATCTCGTCAAGACGGTTGAGAAACTCCGGTCTGAACTGTCTGCGCAGCTCGCCGAACACGCTGTTTTTAGCGTCCTCTGTGATATTGCCGTCATCGTCGATGCCGTCGAGCAGATACTGACTGCCGAGGTTAGAGGTCATGATGATGATGGTGTTCTTGAAGTCGACCGTTCTGCCCTGCGAGTCGGTAATTCTGCCATCGTCAAGGATTTGCAGCAGAATGTTGAAAACATCCGGGTGCGCCTTTTCGATCTCATCGAACAGGACGACGGAGTAGGGCTTCCTGCGCACGGCTTCGGTCAGCTGGCCGCCCTCGTCATAGCCGACATATCCGGGAGGTGCACCGATAAGGCGGGAGACTGAGAATTTCTCCATGTACTCGGTCATATCGATACGCACGATGTTGTGCTCATCGTCAAACAGGCACTCGGCAAGCGCCTTTGCAAGCTCCGTCTTGCCGACGCCGGTCGGGCCAAGGAACATGAAGCTGCCGATGGGGCGGTTCGGGTCTGCGATACCGGCACGGGAGCGCCAAATGGCCTCGGTGACCTTCTGCACGGCCTCGTCCTGGCCTATCACCCTGCGGTGGAGAACATCGTCAAGGTGCAAAAGCTTTTCTCTTTCGCCCTCCATGAGCTTTGCCACGGGGATGCCCGTCCACTTTGCGACGATACCGGCTATCTCCTCTTCGGTCACGGTGTCATGCACCATGCTGTTTGACTTGCGCTCCTCGCTGTTTTTCTCCGCCTCTTGGAGCTTACGCTCAAGTGCGGGCAGGTCGGAGTACTTGAGCTTTGCGGCGGTCTCATACTCGTATCTGAGCTGGGCATTCTCGATATCGGCGTGCATCTTCTCGATCTCGGCCTTGAGGTTCTTGACCTCATCAACACTGCTCTTCTCACTTTCCCAGCGGGACTTCTGCTCCTTGAACTTATCCTTGAGGTTTGCAAGCTCCTCGCTGAGCTTTTCAAGACGCTCCATCGAGAGACGGTCGGTCTCCTTCTTAAGCGCCATTTCCTCGATCTCGAGCTGCATTATCTTGCGGCGGACATCGTCAAGCTCTGCGGGCATGGAGTCTATCTCCGTGCGGATGAGCGCACATGCCTCATCGACAAGGTCAATTGCCTTATCAGGCAGGAAACGGTCGGTTATATAGCGGTCGGAAAGCGTTGCGGCGGCGACAAGGGCGTTATCGTGGATGCGAACGCCGTGGTACACCTCGTAGCGCTCCTTGAGGCCACGGAGAATGGATATCGTGTCCTCGACCGTCGGCTCATCGACCATGACAGGCTGGAACCTACGCTCAAGAGCTGCGTCCTTTTCGATATACTTGCGGTACTCGTCGAGCGTTGTCGCACCGATGCAGTGCAGCTCGCCTCGTGCAAGCATAGGCTTGAGCAGGTTGCCTGCGTCCATGCTGCCCTCGGTCTTGCCGGCACCGACTATGGTGTGCAGCTCATCGATAAAGAGGATTATCTTGCCCTCGGACTGCTTGATCTCCTCCAGAACGGCCTTCAGACGCTCCTCAAATTCGCCGCGGTACTTTGCACCGGCTATCAGTGCGCCCATATCCAGCGAGAATATCGTCTTATCCTTAAGTCCTTCGGGGACATCACCACGCACGATACGCTGGGCAAGCCCCTCGGCGATGGCGGTCTTGCCGACACCGGGTTCGCCTATGAGAACAGGGTTGTTCTTCGTCTTTCTCGACAGGATGCGGACGACATTCCTTATCTCGTTATCACGGCCGATGACCGGGTCAAGCTCCTGCTTTCTGGCACGCTCGACAAGGTCGGTGCCGTACTTTTTAAGTGCGTCATAGGTATTCTCGGGGTTATCGCTCGTAACGGGGCCGTTCTTGACCTTGGCAAGCTCGGCGGTAAAAGCAGACTTCGTGATGCCGTGGTCTGCCAAAATGCGCTTCACTGCCGGCGTTGCGGCGGCAAAAATACCTATCATCAAATGCTCGACGGAAAGGTACTCGTCGCCGAGGCTCTTTGCCGATTTCTCGGCTGCCTGCATCACCCTGTCGGCCTCACGGGACAGGTACACATCCGTGTCGCCCGTGACCTTGGGCAGCGCCGCAATTGCGGTGTCGAGCTCTGCAAGCACGGTGTTGCAGTCAACGCCCATCTTGCCCAGCAGCGACGGGATGAGTCCGCCGTCCTGATCGACAAGAGCATACAGGATATGCTCCGGCGTTATATATTGGTTCTGATTCTCCTGCGCCATCGACTGCGCGGTCTGTATAGTCTCAATTGTTTTTTGGGTGAAGTTCTGTGCATTCATGGCACTGACCTCCTTATATCAAAATTTCCATCCTTCTGAGCAACGAGAAGTAGCATGCCTCGATATCCCTTGCATCAAAGCGTCCGGAGAGGTAGCCCTTCATCATTGAGTCGAAGAGCTTGATGTATTCCGAAAGCACGCTTGCAAGCTCCTCGGAGCTGCAATCTCGGCTCGGAATTGCGATGGAGCGGATAAACTTGCCGTCGTAAAGCGCATACTTCGGTGCGTTTGCACCCAAAAGCGGCCGCAGGTGAGCATCCTCGATGCTCTTCCAAATGCGGAAAAATTCGCTCATCGAGCGGATTAGCGCCGCCGACTGTGTGCGGAAAATGACGGTCAGCTCGCCGAGACAGTCGCTGTCGCCACGGTACAGCTCGACCTCGTACTTGACGGTCGGGCGGTATTTATACTCAAGTGAGGACTTGAGCGACATGGTCATCGCATTGGGCGAGACAAACGGCACAAGTTCCCTTGACGGGGTCATGAGCTGCTCGATAGCAGTGAAAATGTCGTTTATCCTGCGTTCCGGGGTGACCAGATCAACATGCTCGGCAAGGATCTGATTGATGAGGTTCGAGCGATTGGTGCCCAGACGGTGCGCCAGACGATCTACCTCGGCAACCACATCTTCACTGAGCATTAAGCTGTATAATGTCTTTTTCATGTTCGTCTGCCTTTCTTTTTTCCCTTTGAGCTTATCATAGTCTCATTTTTCTAATTTGTCAAGTGTTTTATATAAATATTTTTACGAATTATATAGAAAATAATAAAAACAGGGTTGTTAAGCCCTGTTTATTATTTGTAGATCTCTGCTGATATAAACTGCCGACCTTTTTTGGATATGCCGCCCGCTGCGCCGACCGTACCCTTGCCGCAGCCTCGCAGGGAGATGACATCGCCCTCGTGAACAGCGCTGTCAAGCTTCATGCACACGGAGTAATTTAAGCTTGCGTCACCTGCCGTTATACGCTCTGCAGCGGCGGTGCGGGAGAGATTGAACATTCCGGCGCACACTGCGTCAAAGCGCAGGCTCTTGACCGAAAAGGTCACCTTTTTGACCTTGCGTTCGGGAGCTTTAAGCTCGCTGAGCTTGATTTTTGCGGTCTTGACCCCATATCTGCCGACCTTGTCGAGCCCGTCGAGCAAGTGCCGCTCAACGCTCGGCAGGCAGAATATCGTTGCCGTGTCACCGGTCACCCAGATATCGCCGAGCCACTCACGCTTGATGCCGAGTCCCAGCGCAGCGCCCATATAATCACGGTGCGCAGGCTCGCCGAAGCCCGCCTTTGCGGTGACGGCGCAGATGTAATCGGCAGCGTCCAGATCGTCCGGCTCCATATAAAACGGCAGGAAGAATGCAGCCTTGCGCTCGCAGTCCGGGTGTCCGCCGGCGAGCACCATTTTGCAGTCTGCCGCAGCCGCCCACTTTGTGAGCGCAAACTGCTCGGCAGGCGTCAAAAACGCCGTGTGCGTGACGGATGATGTCCGCTCGCAGCGCTCGGCCAGGTCTGCCGCTCTTTTTAAAAGTTCATCGTTTTCCATCAAGATACTCCGCAATCTGCTGCTTTGCAAATTTAAGTTCGTTTATAAACTCGCCCGACGACATACGCAGAACACCCGAGCGCAGCGCCGACAGACGGATAAGGCTGTCATTTGTGATGACCCGCACGGCGTAATTTTTGCCGATGTCGTTTGCAAGCTTCTCGATATACATATCGGCGGTCTCGTTCTGTTTGGTGTAGGCAATGTGGATACCCTCAGTTTCCTTTTCGCCGGGGTTTCCCTCGACCTTATAGCCGTCGAATACCAAGACAAGCTCGCAGTCCTTAAAGCCACGGTAGCTTTTCAGGATATCAATTAGCCGTGTCCTTGCAAGGTCAAGGTCGTCCTTGGCAAGCTCGTTTAGCTCATCCCACGCAAACAGCAGGTTATAGCCGTCGACTATGAGATACTCCCGCTTCGTCGGCTCGATAACGACATTTTGCGTTGCTGCCGACACGGGTCTGGTGTACTCACGGCGGCGGATAGGGCCGAACTCCCGCTCCATTATCGCCTCAAGCTCCTTGTCGTCAAGGCTGAAGTTGCGGGGGCGGTACACAGGCTCGGAGGTCTTTTCCCTGCCGTAGCCGGTGTCAATGTGCATGTGTTCGGCGACCTTATCCCACTTGACCGCAACACCCGCTCCGTGCGAGCAGAATACCGAGTCCGGCGTATTTTCAAGGTCGGCCTCGGGGTCGTAGTCGATGCCGTCGAGCACCGTCTGCGTATTGTGGCAGGGCCTGTACCCTGCGGGCATGGTCGTGAGCCTGCCCCTGCCGGAGGTGTAGGACGCAAGCTCGGCGGCATAGCCGTTGAGCTCGGAAACCGGCGCAAGCCCGTGTATGACACTGCTGCTCTCGGTCTCAAATTCGCCGCTCATGGCTCTGATATCGCTTATGGCACGGCCTATCTGCTCCGGCGGCACTTCGAGCGTGAACTCATACCACGGCTCAAGCAGCACGCTTTCGGCCTTCATAAGCCCCTGACGCACCGCACGGCAGGCGGCCTCTCTAAAGTCGCCGCCCTCGGTGTGCTTGACATGCGCCCTGCCGGCGATGAGTCGGATGCGAATATCGGTTATGGGCGAGCCTGTGAGCACGCCCTTGTGTTCCTTTGATGCGAGACTTGTGAGAATGCTCTGCTGCCACTCGCGAGAGAGCATATCCTCGGGGCAGTCGCTGCAAATGCTTATACCGCTGCCCTGCTCGGTCGGCTCTAACACCAAGTGTACCTCGGCATAATGCCGCAGCGGCTCAAAATGTCCGACACCTAAAACAGGCGCTTTTATCGTCTCACGGTACATGATGCCGCCGAGGTCCATCGTGACATCCATGTCAAAGCGCTCCTTTATGAGCGCACACAGCACCTCGGTCTGCACCCTCCCCATAAGCTGCACACGAATTTGCCTGAGCTGCTCGTTCCACATGATGCGCAGCATGGGATCCTCGTCCTCAAGCTGCCGCAGCTTCGGAAGTGCCGTGCGTGCGTCAACGCCCTTGGGGAGGTTGATGCGGTAGGCCATCACCGGCTCCAAAATGGGTGCAGCGCCCTCGCTTTCGCAGCCGAGCCCCTGCCCCGGGGAAGTCTCCGACAAGCCCTGAACGGCGCATACGGTGCCCGCCGCGACCTCGTCAACTGCCTCAAATTTTGCGCCCGAGTAAATGCGGATGCCCGTGACCTTTTCGCCGTTTATCTCGTCACGGTTTTTAAGGCTGCCGCCGGTAATTTTCATGCAGGTAAGTCGGGTACCCTTCGTGTCACGCAAAATTTTGAACACCCTTGCGCCAAAGGCATCGCCGTACTGCGGCTGCACGGTGTAGTCCTCAAGGAAGTGAACAAGCTCGCCCACGCCGTCAAGTTTAAGTCCCGAGCCGAACAGCACGGGAAAGAGCTTTCTTTCGGCGACCATGCGTGTGATATCGCCGTCGGGAACACCGCCTGTCTCCATGTAGCTTTCAAGCGTCTGCTCGTCGCACATTGCGGCAGTCTCGCACCAAGCCGCATCGTGCTCTGCCGAAAAATCGATGCAGTTATCCGTCAAATGCTCCTGTATATCCTCGAGTATACGCTTTTTATCCGCACCCGTGAGATCCATCTTCGTTGCGAAAATTATCGTCGGGACACTGTGCTTTCTCAGAAGCCGCCAAAGCGTTTCCGTGTGCGCCTGAACGCCGTCGGTTCCGGAAATGACGAGCACGGCATAGTCAAGCACCTGCAGGGTGCGCTCGGTCTCGGCGGAAAAATCCACATGCCCCGGCGTGTCAAGCAGGCACAGCTCGACCTTATCGGTTTTAAGCTGCGCCTGCTTTGAAAATATCGTTATGCCCCTCGCCCGCTCAAGCTCGTGGCTGTCAAGCGAGGTGTTTTTGTGGTCTACCCTGCCTAACTTGCGGATGCTTCCGCAGGTGAAGAGCATGGCTTCCGACAATGTCGTTTTTCCGGCATCCACATGTGCGAGTATGCCGAGTACAAGCTTTTTCATTTTACATCCATGTCGATGAGCTCATATTCACGGCTGCCGACACCGATCTCGGCTGCGGCCTCGATGGTGTGCACGCCGTGGCGGGATTCGATACGCTCAATGAGGTCGGCCTTGCCCTCGTCGTCGCTTGCGTACACAAGGTCGAGGCAGGCCTGGTCGAGTGCCATGGGGTCGAGGGAGGACAGAATGCCGATATCCTTAATCTTGGGGTCGGCGGCAACTGCGCAGCAGTCGCAGTCAACGGACATGTTGCACATGATGTTTACATACGCCATCTTCCCGTGCATATACTCAACAACGCTCTTTGCAGCATCCGCCATGCACTCAAGGAAGCTGTCGTGATCTGCCGTCCACATTGCGTTTACATCCTTAACACCGTGGATATATGCCTTGCCGTGGGATGAGGCAATGCCGATGGAGATGTTTTTAAGTGCGCCGCCGTAGCCGCCCATGGGGTGACCCTTGAAGTGGGACAAAACGAGCATGCTGTCATAATCGGCAAGGTTTTTGCCGACATAGTTTACATCAAGATGCTTGCCGCCGTGGACAGGCAGCTCCATCTCGCCGTCAGCGTCCATGATATCGACATCGGCGATCTCCGTCCAGCCGTGCAGGAGCATGGTCTTTTTGTGCGCCTCGGTGGTGTTGCGGCCGCCGTCGTATGCGGTGTTGCACTCGACGATAGTGCCGTTAACATGCTCGACTATATCCTTCATAAAGGCAGGGCGCAGGAAATTCTGATTGCCGGGCTCGCCGGAGTGCAGCTTCACGGCGACATTGCCCTCAAGCTTAATGCCAAGCATATCAAACGCTCTGATCGCACCCGCAGGGCTCAGATCTCTTGTGAAATATACTTTGGGCTTTTCCATATCGCTTCTCCTTTGCATTTAATTTACCTTCCCATTATATAATATCTTGCCCTTTTCTTCAAGATAAAGTATTATATATGTATGAAAGCATTTCTTATCGTTTGGGCAGCCGTGACCGTGCTGCTTTTAATATGCCTCGTCATAGGCTATACCTTTGTTTGCCTGCTGATAAAACGGCAGGATATTGTCCGTTCGCCCGAAAACGGCGGCAAATCCTCAAGCCTTCTTGAGCCGACGGGTGATGCGCTCTGGGCGTATAATATCCCGAAGTTCCGGCCGTTTCGTGAGCTTCCGTTTGAAACGGCGGAGATACGCTCGTTTGACTCTCTCACGCTCCGAGCAGACTTCCTGCGCGGCGAACCCGACACCGGTGTGACTGTGATATTCTGCCACGGCTACAAGTCCGAGCCTGCATTTGACTTTGCCGCAATGTATGACTTTTACCGCAGCTTGGGGTACAACCTTGTGTACCTGCACATGCGGGCCCACGGCAAGAGCGAGGGCAAATACATCGGCTTCGGCGCACTCGACAGGTTCGATGTGCAGCGCTGGACGAAAAAAGCCGCCGAGCTGTTCCCGGGAACCTCAATATTCCTGCACGGTATGTCCATGGGCGCAGCAAGCATTTTGCAGAGTGCAGACCTGGAGCTTGACCCCGCCGTGTGCGGCATTATCGCCGACTGTGGCTTTTCGAGCACCAACGAGGTGTTTCGAAATCTCATCTGCGGCATGTACCACCTGCCCGCCACCCCGTTTGTAGACATTTTCGAGGCCGTGAACCGCATGGTCGCAGGCTATGGCTTTACAGACGGCGACTCGGTGCGCAGCATGGCGCAGTCGAAGCTGCCGCTTGCTTACATCTGCGGCGACTGCGACAGGTATGTGCCGCTTGACATGGCAATGCGCATTTATGATGCCTGCGTGCAGAACAAGGTTCTTCTCATAGCAAAGGGCGCCGGCCACGCCGCAAGCTTCATGGTCGAGAACGAAAAATACAAGAGCTTAGTTACGGAATTTATAAATACTCATAGGAAAGAGGATGAATAATGGGAGAAAAAATACCCGCAAAGAAAAAGGGCATAGGTGCTCTTAACTGGACGCTGCTGCTCGTCATCGGCTTCTCGGCGCAGATAGCCTGGGTCATCGAGAACAACTGGTTTGCAAACTTTTTGTACTCGGACTTCGGCGCTCAGTTAGGCGTTGTGACGGCTATGACCATCTGCTCGGCGACCGCAACCACCTTCTCGGCGCTGTTTTTCGGAACACTGTCGGATCGTATCGGCTCACGCAAAAAGCTCATCACATGGGGCTCGATTCTGTGGGGCGTCTTCACCATCGCATTCGGCATGACCCACTACCTGCGTGACAGTATTTACAACAATGTCATGCTCATCGGCGTTACCATTGTCGCTGCCGACACCATCATGAGCTTCTTCGGCTCCATGGCAAACGACGCAGGCTACAACGCATGGTATGCCGACATGATGGACGACTCAAACTCAGGTCAGATAGGCGCAGTCGCCGCAACCCTGCCCGTTATCGGCACCCTTGTCGGCACGCTCGTCGGCGGCATGTTCGTTAACAGCGAGTATCTCACCCGCACGAACCCGCAGGGCGGCTATATCGCATTTTTCACCATTGCCGGTGCGGTGACCATTTTGGTGGGTATAGCGTCGTTCTTCCTCCTCAAGGACGACCCAAAACTGAAGCCCGTCAAGGACGGCTCGTTCTGGCACCAGTTCGGCTCGACCTTTAATTTTAAGCGCTTTGTCGCAAACAAGGAGCTTGCTCTCGTTTTCCTGACGCTGTGCATTTTCTTCATCGGCTACAACTGCTATTTCATCCACATCATGAACTGGATGAACTACACTCTCGGCTTCAATGACCCGAGCCTCATTTTAGGCATCCCGCTCGTTATCGCCGTGCTTATCTCCATCCCCTTTGTCGGCATCATCAACAACAAAAAGGTGCCGTTTGTTGCATTCCTCGCAACGGCGCTGAGCATACTCGGCTGCCTGTTCGTGTTCTTCGTCGTCGGCAATATGGCCGACAGCTTCGACACGGAAAATGCGCTGAATATCGCCGCAAACTGGCCGTGCTTTGTCGGCATTATTCTCGTCGGCATCGGCTATGTCATCTTCATGCAGTCGATGACCGTGTGGATGAAGCGCCTGTACCCTGAGGAGCACCGTGGTCAGTTCGAGGGCATCCGCATCATGTTCTTCGTGTTCTTCCCGATGATCGCAGGCCCGCTGCTTGCCGACCCCATCTGCCGTGCTTTCGGCGAAAAGGTGTATCAGGTCGTCATCGACGGCAACCTCAAGTTCGTCACCGGCCCCGAGGCGCAGGCTTTGGGCTATGATATCACGCAGATTGCCGAGGGCTACCTGCCGGTAAACGAGCTGTTTATCGCCGCCGCCATCGTCACACTGCTGTCGCTTATCCCCATGTACTTTGCGTCCAAGCTCTATAAGCAGCGCAACGGTTAAGTTTATAAGTATAAGCAACAAACTGCTCGCATCAAATTGATGCGAGCAGTTTTTCTATCGTTATTGCAACGCCGTGTTCGTCGTTTGTCGGGCAGATGTAGTCTGCGGCGGCAAGGCAGCGCTTGCTTGCGTTTTTGACCGCAATGCCCAGCCCCGCAAAGGTGAGCATGTCCGCGTCATTGTCGCCGTTTCCGAATGCGGCGATGTGCTGCGGCGGGATGTTCAGAATTTGTGCAAGTCTTTGCAATGCCGCACCCTTGCCTGCTTCGGCGGCGGATATCTCGATAAGTCTCGGCGAGGAGCTCGTGACATACACATCGGAAAGCCGCTTTGTTTTCTCCCAAAGCTCAGCCTTGTGCTCCAAGGTTCCGCACATGATATCCACGCTGTCAAGCTCGGCGATGTGCCGCCGCATGAAGCCCGGCATATCGTCAACGGGGATGCGGGTCGTTTTCACATAATCGACATACGCCGGAGAGCAGCCGAAGCGCAAGGGCTCCCGGTAATACTCGCCGTCGCAGTAGGGCTGACCGTCGACAAACGCCTCGAAGCGCTCGCCGCTAAAGGTCTCAAGGAGTCGCTCGACCACCTGCGGTCCGAGCGTGAAGCTCAAAAGCCGTGTGCGGCTGTGCATATCCTCGATGCACGCGCCATTTGAGCAAATGGCGTAGCGGATGCCGTCAATTTGCAGCACCGACTGCGGCAGGGACTTAAACGCTCTGCCCGAGGCTATGACCACCTGCGTGCCCGATTTTACGGCGTTTGCTATCGTCTGCGCCGTCTCGGGCGCTAAGCTTGCATCGGAGCGCAGCGTGGTGTCGTCAAGGTCGAGCGCAATGAGCTTTATTTTTTTATCAGTCATTTTCATCACCGTGACTATCATAGCACGAACGGCGCAAATCGTAAAGTTGACGGAAGCCGGAAACAGCTTACCGTTTCCACAGATGAGCAATTTCTCCGTGGTGCGCTCGAAAAAGAGGGGCTCATCTCCGGCAAAAGCGATTCGGCGCTTTTCTGGGCGGTCATCGCCGGAGCGCACGGGCTGTTTTTCGGTGCAATGACCGCTATCCCTTATCTGTTCATCGGCGGCCGGGAGGCGGCAGTATCGTACCGGATAAGCGGCATTCCCTTCGACCTTGTGCACTGTGCGGGAAACTTTGTCGTCACACTCATTCTTCTATTAAATCCGCTTTTGAAGCTCACTCGCAAACTAATATAAAACTCGGACAGGCAGCTGTCCGAGTTTTTTTGTCAAAACACTATCTTAATCCTGCGGCGCAGGCTCTCAAGCTCGTGATGGCTTCCGGCAACGCACTTTTCGCCGTCGAGCGCCCAAGTGAGCTTTTTAAGGCACTCTATCTCCACCTTGTCCGTGCGGCAGAAGGAGATAAGGTCGTTATTTAAGCTCTGGCTGCCGAGAGCATTTATCGTCGCCTGAAGCTCCATGGGCGAGGTCGGACGGCGGATGAACAGCACCTCGAACAGGCCGTCATCAGCCACGACCTTCTGCCCGAAGTAGTCGAGTGCACCGGCAAGGCCGCTTGAGGATGCAACGATGCCGAAAACGAACTCGTTTTCCTCGGTCACACCGTTTATCGTTACACGCAGGTGCTCGCTTTGAAGCTTGTTGAGATCCTTTATGCCGTCAAGCACATACGCATAGAAGCCTAACTTATTTTTAAGCCGCTGGGGCGTTGTGTACGGAAGCCAAGTGAATGCACCGAAGTCGGCAGCATTTATGAAATACTTATCGCCGAGCTTGCCGACATCGACAAGGTGTTCGCTGCCCTCGACGATGTTCCTTGCGGCCTTTTTAATGTCGCTGCTGATACCGTGGAACTCCGCAAAATCGTTCGTTGAGCCGGATGGCATATAGCCTATCGGGAGGTTCAGCCCCGCTTCTATCATGCCGCTCGCGACCTCGTTCATCGTGCCGTCGCCGCCGGAGCAGCAGACCATGTCAAAGCCCTTGGCGTAGGCCTTGACGAACTCTGTCGCATCGCCCCGACCCTTTGTCGGGAACAGGCTCACGGTGTAGCCTGCGTCCATGAATATGCCGGTTACCTCGGCAATATTGCGCATCATCTCGCCCTTGCCCGCAACGGGGTTCACGATGAGCATCATGCGCTTTTGCATCTTGGGCATTGAGCGTGCAAGAGCTTTCTCCGGTTCGGCCTTCGATTCCGAGCGGGAGCGGTCAAACCGCTCAAAGCGGGCGCAGACAGTCTCGTATATCGTCTTTGCGGCATTAAACGGGAAGTCCCTTTCACGGTTGCGCACCATCACCATGGGGTCGACAGCACCACTTAAGCAGGTATCGACAAGGTTCACCATGCCCGATGAGGTGTCCGCCTCAAGAGCATAGGAGTTGCCGGTCATGAACTCGATGTTGCGGCTCTCAACGCCGGGCACGGCGTCGATATACAGTATCGGCAGGCGCTTCATGACAGCCTCTGTCGTGCTCAGACCGCCGGCCTTTGTAATGATAAGGTCGGCAGCGTCCATGTACAGGCTCATTTTATCGGTAAAGCCGCATATCTTGATGCGAATATCATCTCCGGTCAAAAATTGCAGATCCTTTTTAAGCTGCTTGTTGCTGCCGCAGATGATGACAAGATCGTCGTTTTCGCCGAGCACCTCGCCTATCTTGTAGGCTATACTGCGTATAGGGCCGCAGCCCATGCTTCCGCAGCACATGAGAAGCACTCTGCCGTCCTCGGTAAGGCCGAGGGTGCGCCTTGCCGCAGTCTTATCGGTACGGCTTAAAAACTCCTCGCGCACGGGGATGCCGGAGGCAACTATCCTGTCGGCCCGAACACCCTGACTTATAAACTCGTCACGCAGCTTTTCATGCGGGATAAAGTAGCAGTCGGCGTCTATCTCCGACACACCCGGGGAGCAGGTGTAGTCGGTCGCAACAAAGAAGCTCGGGATATCTATCTCACGGCTTATGCGAAGCTCGGTCATCATCATAGCCGCAAAGATATGTACGCTTATAACGATATCGTACCCGCCGCTGAAAAGCTTTTTGCACAGCTCATCGGCGCCCTTGGCGTTTTGCTCATACAAGCCCTTCTGCGGCAGCATCTCGCTCATGCGGTAGCCTGCGCCGTAGAGCTTCGGGGCGTATTTGTATGCAAGAACATGCCCCTTGCTTATAAATTCCGCCTTTGCCTTGGGCAGAAAATCAAGTGCGTTTACTATGTCGCACCGGCTGCCGTTTTTCTCAAAATAGTCTTTTATCGCAGCCGCTGCACTGTTGTGTCCGCCGCCGGTATTGCAGCTTAGTATAAGTACCTTCACGCCTTGGCAAGCCTCCTTTTTCTTCTCTCCTCGAGCATCACAAGTCTCGGTCGGTTGTATCTTTGGATGATTATAAACGGCACATTGCCGAGAATATTATACACAAGCCAAAAAGCAAACGCCCAGCCGCCTCGCCAGAACAGGAACAGCCCCAGCGACAGCACGATCAGCGCCCAGTGGACGCATTCGGCAACGCAGGTCTCGGCGATGAGCACATCCGTACCCTGCTCCTTGGCGGCGGTCATTTTCTTTTTGACCATGTCGGGCATTATCTTGCTCATGTCAGGAAGATAGTCCTTCCAGCGCTTTATGCCTAACTTTTCGTACACCTTGCCGTTTTTCTCCCATTCGGCCGTGC
>HF986915.1:71656-110570 GCA_000431075.1 Firmicutes bacterium CAG:555 | reverse complement strand
GGGAAAGCCTTTTGCGTCAAACTTATTCCTTGGCAGAGCCTGTCCGACAAAATGTGACAGCACGCCGAGCGCCGCTATATATATTATACCGTACAAAAGCTTCATTTCTTCCCTCCGAGCAGCTTTATATATCTTGCCGTGTAAACGACAAGGCTCAAAATTATAAGTCCTGCGCACACTGCTGCGCTGGCAGCCGACACAGCCTGCGGGATAGTCGGCACGATGACATGCACCATCATGACGGCATAGATAACGCCCGTGCACAGCTTGCCGCACCAAATTGCGCTGTTGACAGTATCCGTCTTTTTAAGAACATACCAGCCCATGACTATCATGATAAGCTCCTTTACCACATGAAGCCCCAAAAGCCACCACATCGCCGGATAGCGCATGGCGACGCAGAACATCATGGCGCACTGCGTGAGCTTATCGGCCACGGGGTCTAACACCTTGCCGAGGTCGGTCACCATGTTGTACTTTCGTGCGACCCTGCCGTCGATGACATCGCTAAGTCCGCTGGCGGCGAGGGTTATAAGCGCTTCGGTGAAGTTTTCGTTCATGTAAAGCTGAATGAACAGCGGTATCAAAAGCAGGCGAAAATAGCTCAGCAGATTGGGTATGGAAAACGCCTCCTGCTTCAGCTGCTTGCCGACATCTCTCGTATTAGGTCCTTCGGACATTCCTCTCACCACCTTATCATTGTTCTTTTTGCCAACATTCTACCCCAATTGCAAAATTTCTTCAAGACACGGGCGATGCACACCTTTGCGGATGTGTCCAATATTCAAGGGTTTTGCAAAGAAAATTTACAATTTATTAATTACTATACCCCACTTAATCACTATAATACACAGGGCTGTTTTGGGCCTATATAAAGGATGGAAGTGAAAACTATGAAAAAAAATTACGATGTTGCCATCATCGGCTGCGGAACCGCAGGAATTTTCGCCGGATACGAGCTTATTCGCCGTCACCCCGACCTTAGGATAGTCGTGCTTGAGCAGGGCGGCGATATATACTCCCGCCACTGCCCCATCGTTGCGGGCAAGGTCAAGGAATGCATCCACTGCCCAGTATGCGACACCATGTGCGGCTTCGGCGGCGCAGGCGCATTTTCCGACGGCAAATATAATTTCACCACCGCTTTCGGCGGCTGGCTCACGGATTTCATGGACGACGACGAGGTCATGAAGCTTATAAACTATGTCGACACCGTCAACATGAAGTACGGCGCAACGGACAAGACCTTCTCCACCGACACTCCCGAGGCCAAGGCGCTTGAGCGTGAGGCGCTCAAATACGACCTGCACCTTTTGCAGGCAAAGGTCAAGCATCTCGGAACCGAGAACAATCTGCGTATCCTGCAGAACATGTACGATGACCTTAAAAATGTCATCGAGTACCGCTTCCGTACCGCCGTTGAGGCCATCGACAGGCAGGGTGACGGCTATACGCTGACGCTTAAAAACGGCGATATAGTTGACTGCAAGTACCTCATCGCAGCCCCCGGCCGCAGCGGAGCCGAGTGGTTTGCAAACCAGTGCAAGAAGCTCGGCGTGCATCTTATAAACAATCAGGTCGATGTCGGTGTGCGTGTCGAGCTGCCTGCCACGGTTTTTGAGCACATCACCGATGTCGTTTACGAGTCTAAGCTTATATACCGCACCAAGCAGTACGGCGACAAGGTGCGTACCTTCTGCATGAATCCCTACGGCCATGTCGTTGCGGAAAATGTCGAGGGCATCAACACCGTCAACGGCCACTCGTATTCCGACCCCGCTCTGCAAAGCGATAACACAAACTTTGCCCTTTTGGTCTCGAACCGTTTTACAGAGCCGTTCGACGAGCCGTACCGCTACGGCAAGCACATCGCTTCGCTGAGCAATATGCTCTCCGGCGGCGTTCTCGTTCAGCGCTTCGGTGATCTTGTCAAGGGTGTTCGCACGAACGAGCACCGTCTTGCGCAATCGATGACCCGCCCCACTCTCTCGGCAGCAGTCCCGGGCGATCTGAGCCTTGCGCTTCCTAAGCGGCAGCTTGACGATATCATCGAGATGATCTACGCACTTGATAAGATAGCCCCGGGCACGGCAAACTATGACACGCTGCTGTACGGTGCCGAGGTCAAGTTCTACTCATCCCGTCTTGAGCTGTCCGGCGACCTTGAAACGCAGTTTTCAAACTTCTTCGCCATCGGTGACGGCGCAGGCATCACCCGTGGTCTTGCACAGGCTGCCGCCTCCGGCGTAAAGGCCGCACAGGTCATTTCAGAGAGAATTTAATCGTAAAATCGTAAATAAAAATCTGCTGTATCGTATGATACAGCAGATTTTTAAGTCTGTCAAAGAACTAAAAAAAATAGGCACAACGAGTAAAGCTCAATACGCAGCAGGGGGAGTGTGAGGGGGACAAGGTCCCGCCTCAAATTAGATTATAGCCATCAAAAATGCTTGAGTTATCAGGCTTTTTGACGAGCGTAGCGAGATTTTTCGTGAAGCAAAGCTTCACAAAAAATGTGGCGTGTTTTGAAGCGTGCAAAAAAGTCACAGGACTTTTTTGACACGCTTCAAAATCTGCTGTATCGCATGATACAGCAGATTTTTCATATTATCTTCTCAACGCCGTGCATCGATTCCAGCACGGCAAAGCCGGCTCGATTCTGATAGTTTATCGTCCAGTAGCTGATGCCCGCAAGGTTATACTCCGAGACCAGCTGCAGGCGGGCTTTGACGCTCCTTGCGTCCTCGAACCACACCTCGTGGCGCACGCCGGATGGGTCTGTGTAATTGAAAAACGGTGCCTGCGCCTGCTCGTTGAATTTTATCTGCGCAAAGTTGGCCGCCGCAAGGTTCATGGCGGCGGTGTTGGATATCACGGATGCCGCCCTGCCCTGCTGCCATGGCAGCACCCAGTTGTAGCCGTAGTTTGAAAAGCCGAGTAAGATCTTGCCCGAGGGAATTTTCGTTACGGCATAGTCGAGCACCTTGCGCATCCGGTCGACCGGCGACACGGCCTGCGGAGCGCTGTAGGTATAGCCCCATTCGTAGGTCATAATGATGACACGGTCGCAGTACCTGCCGTGCGCTTCGTAGTCGTGGGCGGTGTAGAGCAGTCCGTATTGGTCATCGGAGGTCTTGGGCGCAATGGCGCTCGTGAGGTAGTACCCCTTGGGGTGCAGCGTCTCGGAAAGTTTCTTCAAAAAGGCATTGTACCCGGCTCTGTCAAAGGGGTAGACATATTCGATGT
Source organism: Firmicutes bacterium CAG:555 (assembly GCA_000431075.1). Lineage (GTDB taxonomy): Bacteria > Bacillota > Clostridia > Oscillospirales > Oscillospiraceae > F23-B02. The sequence goes on along the minus strand of HF986915.1, from coordinate 107,324 downwards.
TAAGGTTCACACCGTAGTAGCCACGACTGCGAAGCGCCGCAAGAATGTTGTCGATAAGCGTGGTCTGAGCTGCATCGTCGGTGAATATCGCATGGGCGATATCGCTCGAAAAGCCGCCTGATGTGCCGATGTTTGTGAGCGTGAGCATTGGTGCAGTCGCCGTCTCATACGCACGACTTATCATGCGCTTATCGTCAATCGGCGTGATGCCGCCGGCAGCGTCGATGTGCCACGAAAACGGGCACAGAAATGTCATGTACGGCAGCGCTTCGGAAAGCACGGTGTCGCTTATATTGGGGTAGGCGTAGCCGTTTACCTCTATCTGACCCTGCGGTGCGCTGCCCCCGGGGATGACGAGCGTCTGCCCCACCGTGAGCCGGTCGGGGTCCGACAGTGCGTTTATGTAGCTCAGCTCCGTCGGCGATACGCCGAATTTGCGGGCTATGGAATACAGGCTGTCGCCTTTGGAAACAACAAAAATTCTCATACCGTCACCTCTCGGTTCATGGTATGAGAATGGGGTCTCAAATGTTCTTGCCGTTTAGCTTTGCCGATATCAGCTCGTCGCCGTCGTAGCTCAGTTTCAGCGAGAAAAACAGTTCGTTTTCGTCTAACAGTCGGAGGAAAATTTTATCGCCCTCCCAGAGTGTGAGCTTCATAAGCTCGCTTTTTTTGATCCACTCAAGCTCGCCCTCGTCGCATGCGCCTATCTTGCCCTCAAATTTATCGGCGGTGAACAGGTGCATATACTCGGTCGGGCAGACGGTGTTCACAAAGGTGACGATGCCACGGTAGCGCCATGAAGTGAGCCGAAGTCCCGACTCCTCATACACCTCACGCAGCAGGCACTCCTCGGGGCTTTCGTCCTTTTCAAACTTGCCGCCGAGGCCTATCCACTTGTCACGGTTAATATCGTTTTCCTTTTTCACACGGTGGAGCATCAGGTACTCGTCGCCGTGCTCTATGTAGCAAAGGGTCGTATTTATCATATCAGAGCTTGAACTTTGCATCGTACTTTGCAAAGCTTTCCTTGAACTGATCGGTGGTCTCCTCCATGAGCTTGTTGTAGTAATCGTGCGTCTCGAGTGCGCCGCTTGCAAGCTCTATCATGGCAACGCCGATATTCGAGCAGTGGTCGGCCATGCGTTCGAGATTGGTCAGCAGGTCGTTGAACACAAAGCCGAGCTGCAAAGTGCAGGTACCATCGCTAATGCGGTTGATGTGGTGCAGCTTCATCTCGTCGCACAGGCTGTCTATCTTCTCCTCCAAGGGTTCAATGCGATATGCGATGCTGAGGTCATCCTCGACAAAAGCCTTTACAGCCAGCGCTACTATCTCCGACACGGCAGAGCGCAGTACAGACAGCTCATGTGTTGCGTACTTTGAGAAGTTGAGCTTCTTATCGTGCATCTCCTGCGCACATTCTGCGATATTCAGCGCATGGTCGCTCATACGCTCAAAGTCGGTTATCGAGTGCAGGTACTTGCCGACCATGATATTCTGCTGCTTTGTAAGCTCAAGCCTCGTTATCTGAACAAGATATGTACCGAGCTTATCCTCGTAGCGGTCGACGAGCTCCTCCTCTTTCTGCACATCGGCAAAGCCGTCCTTAGTGTATTTATCCACAAGCGACAGCGCATCGGTGACATTCTTCACGACGCAGCGTGCCATGGAGTTTATGACCTGGCGGCTCTGCTCAATAGAGAGCGCCGGATGAGTAAGGAAGCGCTCCTCCAGAAGGTCCATATCGCGCAGGCCCTTGAGGCGCTCCTTGTCGTCCTTGACAAAGAGCGAAACGAACTTCTCGATAAGTCCGGTCATGGGTGCAAGTATCATGACGATGACGACCCTGAAAAGTGTGTTTACGAGTGCGATGCTCACCGCCGTCATGGTTCGGCTCATAAAGCCAAAGTGCACGAATGCATTGACGGCATAGAATATAACGCTGACGATGATAACGCCGAAAAGGTCAATGATGAGATACGAAAGTGCAGTGCGCTTGCCGTCTGCGCTTGCGCCCATTGCCGACAGCAGCACCGGAACTGCAGCGCCGATGGCAATGCCCATGATGATGGGGAATGCGACCTCAAAGCTCACGGCGCCGGTAATTGCAAGCGCCTGCAAAATGCCGACGGCAGCCGAGGCGCTCTGCAGAACGCTCGTAAACGCCATGCCGACGATGATGCCGAGGATGGGGTTTGAAAAATCGGTGAGTATGCGTACAAAATTTTCGTCATCCTTCAGTCCGGAGACGGCGCCGCTCATGGCCTTCATACCGAACATGAGTACCGCAAAGCCCATTAGTATACCGCCGACATGGCGGCGGGACATATCGCCCGAGAACATGTAAAGAATGATGCCGATAAGCGCAACGACCGAGGTCAGCGTCTCCGTCGACAGAAGCTCCATCCAGCCGGAGGTGTTGCCCCCGATATCGGAAAGGCATATTATCCAACCAGTGATGCTCGTGCCGATTATTGCGCCCATGATGACGCCTATCGCCTGGCGTACCTTCATCATTTCGGAGTTGACGAAGCCGACGACCATGACCGAGGTCGCAGACGACGACTGTATGACGGCGGTTACGCCCGTGCCGAGCAGGATGCCCTTGAGCTGCGTACCCGAAAGGCGGTACAGCACGACCTCAAGCTTGCTGCCGGCAACCATTTTAAGGCTGTCACCCATCAGCGACATGCCGAACAGAAACAGCGCAACGCCGCCGAGAAGTGAAAGCACTTCAGCAATTCCCATTACATTTCTCTCCCATAAAAAAAGGATATGATCAATTTTAGAAAGTCGCTATTCTCACAAATATATTTTACCGCAAATCCGCCGCATGTAAAGCTTAAATTTTCCGTTATGATCAATTTCGTATCATTTTTACAATAATTTTATCCCGCCGGCGGAATTTCCATAAAAAAGTCCGAGCCAAAGGCTCAGACTGTTTCGATCATTGTGTCATTACGCCACTGACGGTAGCGTTCAAGCTCCTTGTCCACACACAGGGTGACGACGGTGTTTATAATAAACGCATCGTCGATAAAGCCGAGGATGGGCACATTGTCGGGGATAAGGTCAAGCGGGCTCACAAGATAGGCGATAATGCCCAGTGAACCCAAAAGCGCCGCAGTGGGTATCTTCTTATACCTGCCGTGATAGTAATCGTCCAGCATCGAGATGATATCCTGCACCTCGGCGATAGTGCCGCCGATTATGGGCAGCCCCGTCAGCGGCTCAAGCTTTCTTGCCGCCTTATCTATAAATTCAAGCGTTTTTCCCGTGCCGTTAACAACGGCGCTCAGTGCCTTTGCAGCTTTTTCGTTTTTCATATCTTTATCTCCTGATCGCAGCTTGCTGCATATATTTTAGCATACAACGGCGCTTTTGCAACAGTTTTCCCATTACTTTCTTAATAAATTGTTTACAAATAATCATACATGTGGTATAGTTATTGCAATCCCCCATCGAATTATTACTTGGAGGTATTTTTTATGTACATAGCTTTTATCGTCATTCTCGTGCTTGCGGGTCTGTTCTTCGGGCTTAAATTTACGCAGGTCACGGAAAACAACGACCCCGTCATGGCCGTTCTTTTCAAAGGACTGACCACCGTCTGCTGCATCGTGATAGCTGCAATCGCCGTGTTCCACACGACCGACCGCCACTTTGCCGTGCTATTGATGTTCGGCCTGTTCTTCGGCTTTTTGGGCGACGAGCTTTTGGCACTTCGCTTTGTGTTCACCGAGAAGTTTTCTCTGTGCTTCCTTTCGGGCGCAATGTCGTTTTTGGTCGGCCATGTTTTCTATGTCATAGCGCTTTACAGCATCGCCCCCAAGGCATGGATCGCCGCCATCCCGCTTCTGATCATCGCTATGCTGCTTGAGTATCAGAACTCAAAAAAGCATGCCCTCCAGCTCGGCAAGCTGTACTTCCCGCTTGCCGGCTACTGCGCTTTCGTCTGCTTCATGGGCATTTCCGCCGTTGGTACTGCGATCTTTAATTTCAGCATCGGCACGCTGCTTTTCGGCATTGCAGGCGTGAGCTTTATCATCAGCGACAGTATTCTTTCCGTGCAGTGCTTCAGCGGCAACCCGACAAACGGTAAAAACCGTGCGGTGCACATCACCTATTGGCTTGCACAGTATCTCATTGCGCTGAGCGCCCTGTTCATCTAACTAAAAATTCAGCCCGTGCAGTTTTAAACTGCACGGGCATTTTTTATTGTTCTATCTTGAGTCCCATCATGTAGCGGCGCATCATGTCGAACACGAAATTGCCGGAAACGCGGCGGATGTAGCTGCGGGTGCGCCGGTCGCCGACATGAAGCTCTCGCACGAATGTGCCGTCTTTTGTCGCCAGCGACACGAACACCGTGCCCACCTCGTGAACACCGTCGCCGTCGGGGCCTGCAAGTCCCGTTACGCCGATGCCCATGTCGGTGCCTAAAAGCGCCCTCACCCGCTCGGCCATCTCAATGGCGACCTCACGGCTGACAGCTCCCTTTGCCTCGATGAGCTCGGGGTCTATGCCTAAAAGCTTTGCCTTTGCGCCGTTTGTGTAGGTAGTCACGCCGCCGAGGAAAAATTCGCTTGCGCCGGGCATATCGGTAAAGCGCTTTGCAAGCTCGCCGCCGGTGCAGCTCTCGGCTGCGGAGAAGGTCATTTTCTTTTCACTTAAAAGCTGCATGACCCGCTCCTCGACACTCTCGACATCGATGCCGAAAACAACATCACCCAGCACCTCGCAGCAGTGTTCGATGACGGGCTTCATCATTTTCTCGGCCTCCTCGGCGCTCTTTGCCTTGGCGGTTATCTGCAAAAGGCAGTCGGATTCCTTGGCGTAGGGCGCCATGGTGGGGTTTGTCATGGCATTCATCTCGTCACGGAAAAGCTGGTCGAGCGCACTTTCGCTCATGCCGAAAACATGGATAGCGTGTGAGACTATCTGCTCATCGGACAGCGAGCGCAGGTACGGCACGGCACAGGCCTTGAACATGGCATTACACTCCTTGGGAGGGCCGGGCAGCATCAGAACGATAACGCCGTCCTTTTCAAAGGCGCAGCCCGGGGCGGTGCCCCAATCATTGTGGAAAACCGTGCAGCCGACAGGCAGCATGGCCTGCTGGAGGTTATTTTCGGTCATCTCCTTGCTGTAGCCGCGGTTGGTGAGATAGTCGTACAGGCACGAGCGCTCGTACTCGTTCATCTCAAGCTCAAGGCCGAAGCTTTTTGCAAGTGTCTGCTTTGTAAGATCATCGCAGGTGGGGCCGAGACCGCCGGTGGAGATGATGATATCCGCCCTGCTTTTCGCAATTTCAATGCAATCGGCAAGCCTTGCAGGGTTATCGCCGACAACGGTGTGGTACTTTACATTTATGCCGATCTCCGAGAGCATCTGCGAAATGTCGCTTGCGTCGGTGTTTACGGTATGACCTAAAAGTATCTCCGTGCCGACGGAGAGTATCTCGGCATTATGAACCTTGTCCATCATCCGACCTTCACCCTCTCTATGCCCGCAACGGCCTCGTCGACAAGTGCGTCAATGTCGAGAACGGACTCAATTTCCGCAACCTCATGCACCTTGGGCTTCGTCTTGGGGTGCTTGGGGGTGAACACGGTACAGCAGTCCTCATACGGCAGTATTGAGGTCTCGAATGTGCCGATCTTTCGGGCTATCTGCACTATCTCCTCCTTGTCCATGCCGATAAGCGGCTGCAAAACCGGCAGATCGATGACCGCCTGCGTGGATGCCATTGCCTCCATGGTCTGGCTTGCGACCTGACCGAGGTTTTCGCCGGTGACTATCGCCTTTGCACCGTTTGCCTCGGCAATGCGGCTTGCGATGCGCATCATGAATCTGCGCATGATGAGGGTGAAATAGTCCTCGGGGCACTTTGCCCGAATCTCCTCCTGAATGTGCGTGAACGGCACTATCTCGATGGTCATTTTGCCGCAGTAGGCAGTCAGTATCTCGGCGAGCTCGATGACCTTCTGCTTGGCCTGCTCGGAGGTGTACGGGAAGGAGAAAAAGTGCACGGGAATGAGCCGCACACCGCGCTTTGCTATCATATAGGTCGACACCGGACTGTCGATACCACCGGACAGCAGCGTAACGCCGATGCCGTTCGAGCCGACCGGCATGCCGCCGGCTCCCGGGGTGGGCGCAGCATGGACATAGGCTGCAAGGTCACGGATTTCGACATGAACCACAAGCTCCGGCTCGTGCACATCGACCCTGCACTCGGGGTATGCCTCGGCAAGCTCGCCGCCGACATACTGCGAAAGCTCGATGGAGGTCATGGGAAAGCTCTTGTCGCTGCGCTTGCCCTCTACCTTGAAGCTCTTTGCAGCTTCCATGTCGTCCTTGAGGTAGCTTATCGCAAGCTCGGCTATCTTCGCCGCATCCTTTTCGCAGCCGGCCGCCCTGCTCATGATCGCAATGCCGAACACCTTGCCGAGCGCTTCAAACGCAGCGTCCATGTCACTTGTCTCGTCCACGGGTTCGACATAAATAGTCGACTGCATGCAGTAGACTTTGAACTTGCCGATAGCCGACAGGCGGCGGTTGATGTTGCCGATGAGCTTTTGCTCAAAGCTTCGGCGGTTGAGTCCCTTGAGGACTATCTCGCCGAGCTTGAGGAGAATAATATCATTTATCATCTTTCAGTCTCCCTGATTTTTTCTAAAGCGCAGTAATTATAACACCTTTGCACTCCAAACGCAACAAAACCGCAGGATGACCTGCGGTTTTGGCACACAACACCTTTATTATATTGCTCAAATGCGGCAAAGTCAAGGCTTTTGACAATAATTTATCAAACTTCGTATGGCTGCACAAGTCTTGCGCTTTAAATTCGTAAATTATTACTCTTGAATTTGACACTGCGGTTTGTTACTCTATAACCAGAAAGGGTGATACCGAAACCAGAAAGGGTGATACCGATGTACAAGTAAGAAAGTCCTCAGAAATCGGATTTGCCGACAGTGAGGACCGATGCCGAAGTCAGAATATCGACAGGACAAAAAACACTCAGCTTATTCCGCTTATGGAAACGACCAAAGAGTCGACAATATTGTTCTTCCCGTGTTTAATTTGTGTCCAATGACCGGCGGCATCACAGCCTGATGAAAGAGAGGTAACCAATGATGTTAGATACTAAGAATTCAATGAAATGACCCTTGACTGCTTTAGAAACGGTGTAAAGAAACCGTGCAGTCAAGGGTCATTTCTTTTTTTGTATGCAGATTATATATCAAAGCCGCTGCGGAAATAACGCAGCGGCTTTGTCGCTCTCGGCTCATCATTTGCGGTTAGTATACCACAGGAAATGGTCAAATTTCCTGCGTCTGAACGGTATATGAATATCGTTTCGGTCGAGCAGTTGTCCTATACAGTTGTTGAACGCAGGATAATCATAGGTCTCACGCCATTCGCTTATTTCGGACTTCTTAAGATTGGGAACATAGAGCGGCAAGGCATTTTGCACCACACTGTCGAAAATAGAATAGTCATCTTTTCCGTAAGCATCAACATTATGATATGTGCAATACTTAGATGCAAAGGAGAACAAGTTTATGCTTCCGTTAGTTTTGGCAAGCTGGCTGACCAAAGTCGGGTCGCCCTGAGAAACTCGCTTGTCAAAATCTTGGATGCGCACTATCAGCTCAGCTATTTCAGCAAGAGAGATCTTCTTTATGTGCTTACTGATATTAGTTGAATTGGTCAGGTCAATAAGAGACACCTTCATTGCGACCAATTCACGGTCATCATTTTGCGGAAATCTATTGAGCACATCATGTATCATCGTGAAATTTGCTCCATAACTTGTGCTTGCAAGCACTTGTTTATGAACACTGACGATGTTTTCCTCCGTAATCGGCAAGCACTCTTTCTTAGTCTTCTTTTGTGGTTTGGCAAACACAGACGCAGAAACATGGACATCAAGCAAATCCGAAGGCGTCCCCCGTGCGACTTTTATAGCCTGTCTCACGCACCAATGAGTTGTTCTCGTTTCCCACGGCTCAATATCAACACTATTTTGTATCAAGTATTCCGCAAGCAGCGGTCGTTGCTCTCCCTCCGGAATTTCGCCAGTCGAAACATCTACCATGTACGGCGTCGCCTTTAAAGCACCCTTTCTGTACAGGGCGTACTCCCGTCCTTTAATTGTGATAACAGCGTCGGCATCATAATAGTCTTTTGTCATTTCGTTCACCATTTTTGCCTTAGCAGAGTGCGCCAAAAGCCGAAAAACACTCCGAGTATAAACCTAAGCAATCCGCCAACTATCCCCCAAACGAGGTCGAAAATACCCACCAAAAGGCTGATCATTAATTTTCCCCCTATCCCTATCTATAATATAGCTATCTAACGGTGCTTTGGTAGATGTTTCTATTGTTTTTATTATATAATTGCGTGTCGAAAGAGTCAATATTTGAACATGTACAGCATATTCCTTGTGATTTCGTGCACTTTTCACGAAAAAGTTTGTGATTTTCGCCTAATGCACATAACCCCCACCCTATGTCACTCGACACCGGGGTGGGGGTTGCGGTCAGATATTCGTTCTGAAGTCGTAGGTACGGTACTGTATCGCTTCGGCGATGTGGGTCGCTTCGATGTTCTCCGCCCCTTCAAGGTCGGCTATCGTCCTTGCCACTCGCAGGATGCGATCGTAGCTGCGGGCAGTCAGACCCATGCGGTCAAACGCCTGATGCATCAGCGCCTCGCACTCGGGTGTGAGTATACAATAGCGGTTGAGTGCCTTCGTGTCCATATTCGCATTTGAATTTATATCTGTATCTTTGAAGCGTTCCTGCTGCGCTTTCCGTGCGGCATCGACACGCTTTTTTATTTCGGCCGACGACTCGGCGGGAGCACGGTTTTTAAGCTCCTCGTACTCAAGCGCCGGGGCTTCAACGATGATATCTATCCTGTCGAGCAGCGGGCCGGATATGCGGTTATGATAGCTGCGCACCTCGTTTGCCGAGCAGCGGCAGCGCCCCGACGGGTGACCGTACCAGCCGCATTTGCAGGGGTTCATTGCACACACGAGCATGAAATTGCTCGGGTATGTAGCGCTTCCGGCAACTCGTGAGACGGTGACCTCGCCGTCCTCCAAGGGCTGGCGCAAAACCTCCAGGACATCCTTGCGAAACTCCGGAAACTCATCTAAAAACAGCACGCCGTTGTGCGCAAGGCTTATCTCGCCCGGTCTCGGCATTGCGCCGCCGCCGGACATGGCAGCCGGTGACACGGTGTGGTGCGGCGCTCTGAACGGTCGCTGAGCGATGATGGGGTTAGACTTGCCGGTGAGCCCGGCTACGGAATATATCTCCGTGCACTTCAGCATCTCCTCGCGGGTCATATCGGGCAGTATGCCCGGCAGGCGCTTGCTCATCATGCTTTTGCCCGCTCCGGGAGGGCCGACGAGCAGAATATTGTGCCCGCCTGCGGCGGCTATCTCCATGGCTCGCTTGACATTCTCCTGCCCTTTGACATCGGAAAAGTCGGGGTAGCTCACATCACTTTTACTTATCTCGCCCTGCGGCAGCGGCCTTATCTCCTGCTCTCCTCTGAGGTGTGCGATGAGCTCCGGCACATTTTTCACCGGATACACGCTCACGCCCTCAGCATAGGCGGCCTCTTCGGCATTGTCGGCAGGGACAAACAGCTTCTTTATGCCCTCCCTCGCCGCACAAAGCGCCATGGGGAGCGCACCGTTGACGGGGCGCAGCTCTCCCGTGAGTGCCAGCTCGCCGAAGAAGGCGCAGTCGGCGCTCGGCTGCTTTATCGTACCGGTGGCGGCAAGGATGCCAAGCATGATCGGCAGGTCGTAGACCGTGCCTGCTTTTTTCGTATCAGCCGGAGCTAAGTTCACGGTAACACGACTGACCGGGAACTTGAAGCCGTTGCACTTTATTGCAGCCCTGACACGCTCCCGAGCCTCCTTGACGGCGGCATCGGGCAGTCCCACGATATCAAAATTAAAAAGTCCGTTTGAAACGAAGCTCTCGACCGTGACGGCATAGCCTCCTATGCCCTTCACACCGAGGGAATTTATCGTTGCTAACATACTCTCACCTATAAGAAAGTGTTGGAAACAGCCCTTTGATTTTTTATTCCTCGGTCTCGCCGACTATTGCGATGTGCAGCTCGTCAAGCTGCTTCTGCTCGACGACGGACGGTGCGCCCATCATGACATCCTGTGCGTTCTTGTTCATCGGGAACGGGATTATCTCACGGATCGACTCCTCGCCTGCCAGCAGCATTACCATGCGGTCAACGCCCGGAGCGATACCGGCATGGGGAGGTGCGCCGTAGCAGAATGCGTTGTACATTGCGGGGAACTTTGCCTTGACATCGTCCTCGCCCAGACGCACGAGCTCAAACGCCTTTATCATTATCTCGGGGTCGTGGTTACGCACTGCGCCCGAAGACAGCTCAACGCCGTTGCAGACAAGGTCGTACTGATATGCGGTGATGCTCAAGGGGTCAATTTCACCCTTCTCGGCCTTTTCGAGAACCTCAAGGCCGCCGTTGGGCATGGAGAACGGATTGTGGCAGAACTCAAGCTCGCCGGACTCCTCGCCGATCTCGTACATGGGGAAGTCGACTATCCAGCAGAACTCGTAGCGCTCCTTATCCATGTGGCCGGGCACTGCGTTGCCGAGCATTTTGCGCATGACGCCTGCTGTTTTCTGGGCAACGAGCTTCTTGCCCGCCGTTACGCCGACAAGGCAGCCGGGCTTGAGGTTCAGTGCATCGACAACTGCCTGCTTTCTGTCCTGCAGGAACTTTGCAACGCCGCCTGCAAGCTCGCCGTTTTCATCGACCTTGAACCAGTAGGGCTTCACGCCCGCCTGCACCTCGACCTCGGTGCATAGCTTGTCAATATGCTTGCGGGTCATGTCACAGTCGGTGACCACGATGGCCTTGACGGTATTGCCCTCGGCAAAGGGCGCAAACTCCGTACCCTGTACGAGCTCGGTTATATCCTCAACAACAAGGTCGATGCGCAGGTCGGGCTTATCCGAACCGTACTTCTCCATCGATTCGTTGAAGCCGATGCGCTTAAAGGGTGCTTCGGAGGCAATATCGTACTTGCCGTACTTTGCGAAAATAGGCGGCAGGACATCCTCAATGACGGCAAAAACATCGCTCTGGTCGGCAAAGGACATCTCCATATCAAGCTGATAAAATTCGCCGGGGGAGCGGTCGCCTCGTGCGTCCTCATCACGGAAGCAGGGCGCTATCTGGAAGTAGCGGTCAAAGCCGGAGGTCATCAGAAGCTGCTTAAACTGCTGCGGTGCCTGCGGCAGAGCATAGAACTTGCCGGGATGCTTTCTTGCCGGAACAAGGTAGTCTCTTGCACCCTCAGGGCTGGATGCGGTGAGAATGGGGGTGGTTATCTCAAGAAAATCATGCTCCATCATCGCCTTGCGCAGTGCCGCAACGACATTGCAGCGCAGGATGATATTCTGCTTGACTGCGGGGTTTCTGAGGTCGAGATAGCGATACTTGAGACGGGTGGTCTCATCCGCTTCACGGCTGCGGTTGATCTCAAAAGGCAGCTCATTGTAGCGGCAGCGGCCGAGAACCTCTATCTTCTCGGGCACGACCTCGACATCGCCGGTGGCCTGCTTGGGATTTTTGCTGTCACGCTCACGGACAATGCCCTCGACGGAAATGGTGCTTTCCTTATTGATGCTCTTTACGACCTTCATCATGTCCTCGGTCTCAACGACGACCTGAGTGGTGCCGTAAAAATCACGGACGACGACGAAAGCGAAGTTCTGGCCGACCTCACGGACATTCTCCATCCAGCCGACGATCTTGACCTTCTGGCCAACATGCTCCAATCGGAGCTCATTGCAGGTGTGTGTACGGGACTGTGTCATAATTAACCCTCCTTGATGACCGCAATGTGTGCACGGCGGTCGATTTCAGCCTTGATAAGTGCCGCAGCGTCTTTAATGGGCAGCTTGACCTGCTCGCCGCTTTGCATATTCTTCACGGCTACGACATTTGCCGCCATCTCATCCTCGCCGATGAGTACGACAAAGGGTATGCCGAGCTTGTCGGCATAGCTCATTTTTGCCTTGAACTTTTTCTTCTCGCAATAAAGCTGGGTGCGGATGCCTGCGTCACGGAATGCGGTTGCCGCCGCTATCGAATAGCCCAGCTCCTCGCTCATGGGGATGACCAATGCATCGGCGGGAGCGGAGACGACCTCGTCGGACAAAAGTCCCTGCTCGTTGAGAACATAGAAAAGTCTTGTAAGACCAATCGAAATACCGACACCGGGCAGCGGCTTGTCGGTGTAGTATTCGGCCAAGTTATCGTATCTGCCGCCGGAGCACACGGAGCCTATCTCGGGGTGCTCGGTCATCTCGGTCTCGTAAACGGTGCCGGTGTAGTAGTCAAGACCACGGGCAATGGATAGGTCGATTGCGAAGTTTTCCTCCGGAACGCCGAAGTCGGCAAGATACTTGGTGACGGTCTTGAGCTCCTCAAGACCCTGATCGAACATCTCGTCCATGCCCTTGTAGCGCTCAAGTCCGCTCAAGACCTGCTCGATGCTGCCGGACATGGCCATGAAGTCCATGACATCGTCGGCCTTGTGGGAGAACATATGCAGCTCGTCCATGAGTATCTGGCGCACCTTGTTGGGGCCAATCTTGTCGAGCTTATCGACCGTGCGCATTATCTCGCCGGCCTTCTCCTCCATGCCCGCAAGCCGGTAAAAGCCGTTCAGGACCTTGCGGTTATTGACCTTTATCTTGAACTTTTTAAGACCGAGCTCTGTAAAGGTGCGGTAAATTATCGCAGGTATCTCGGCTTCGTTTATGATATCTAACTTACCGTCGCCGATGATATCGATATCAGCCTGGTAAAACTCACGGAACCTGCCACGCTGGGCACGCTCGCCACGGTAGACCTTGCCGATCTGATAGCGGCGGAACGGGAAGGTCAGGCTGCCGTAGTTTGCGGCAACATACTTTGCAAGCGGCACGGTGAGGTCAAAGCGCAGCGCAAGGTCGGAATCGCCCTTGGTAAAGCGGTATATCTGCTTTTCGGTTTCGCCGCCGCCCTTTGCAAGCAGCACCTCGGCAGACTCTATCGCCGGAGTGTCCAGCGGCGTGAAGCCGTACACGCCGTAGCAGCGGCGCAGCGTTTCCATCATCTTCTCCATTTTGACCTGCGGGGCGGGCAGCAGCTCCATAAAGCCCGACAGGGTGCGGGGTTGAACTTTCGCCATTTTCATGTTCCTTTCAACTTAAGTTGACGGGAGTTCGACTCCCGTCAACTTTCAAATGCTGTTATTCCGAAAACGGAATAACAGCATCCGCATGATAGTTTTTTTACTCTTATTTGCGCTTGGGATTAACGATATTGCGCCAGTCGAGGTCGCCTCGGCGCAGTCCCTGCACGAGCACCTCCGCCGTTGCGGCGTTGGTGGCAAACGGTATCTGATACTGGTCGCACAGGCGCTCTATCTTGTTGATATCGTCAAAGCCCGAGGGGTTGGACGGGTCGCAGAAGAACAAAACGAGGTCTATCTCGTTGTACGCTATTCTTGCGCCTATCTGCTGTGCGCCGCCCTGATCGGCGTGCATATACAGCGTCACGGGCAGTCCCGTAGCCTCCGACACGAGCTTGCCGGTGGTATTTGTCGCACAAACGGAGTGCTCGGCCAAAATACCGCAATAGGCTATACAGAACTGAACCATCAATTCTTTTTTTCTGTCGTGTGCCATCAATGCAATATTCATAATCATCCTCCATTCCGATCGTACTGTGGTACATTATAAACAATTATTCACTGTGTTTCAATGCCTTTCGGCAAAAAATCACTTCAAAAGCGAGCCCTCTGTCTCGGTTACATCGCTTGCGCTCTTGATGCTGAAGTAGGTCTCAAGAATGCTGCGGGCAACGGGGGCGCATCTTGAACCGGACTGGCCACGCTCGATGACGACGGCAATGGCTATCTCGGGGTCTTCGACGGGTGCAAAGCATATGAAGATACCGTCATTGGTGATATTCTCGCCCTTCTGCGCCGTGCCGGTCTTACAGGCAACGGTCGAAGCGCCGTAATTATAGAATGTGGCATAAGCCGAGCCGTCGGGGTGCTTTGCAACGAGCTCCATGCCCTTGTGGACGGCATTCCAGTTATAGTCCTCGGTCTTGACGGTGCTCAGCACTTCTTCCGTGCGCTGCACGATCTTTTCGGAGTAGTCGTAGCTGCGGGCCTCTTTAAGGATGGACGCCGAGTGGCGTTGACCATTGTTTGCGATTGCTGCGCAATACTCCGCAAGCTGAAGCGGAGTGAAGATGCTGTCTGCCTGACCGATGGCGGCCTGAAGCGTATCGCCGACGACCCATTCCGTACCTGCGTATTCATAGTGGTTTGCCCTGTTGGACATGTTGCCGGTCTCCTCATATAGCTCGATGCCGGTGCTCTCGCCGAGGCCGAACTGCCTTGCGTACTTTTCCAGCTTATCAATGCCGAGGTTGTTGCCGACGGTGTAGAAGAAGATATTGCATGAATCTCGCAGAGCTTCGGTGACATTGTCGGAGCCATGCGTAAGGTGTGAGGCGTAGATCCAGCACTGAGGTGCGTAGCCCTGAGCCGCATACTTGGTGTAAACGCCGGTACACTTGATGCGTGTACTGGTGCTTATGGTCTTTTCGGTAAGTCCGGCAATCGCCGTGCAGGGCTTGAAGGTCGAGCCCGGAGCGTAGGTGCCCTGAAGTGCCCGGTTAAACAACGGCGAATATTTTGCCGTCAAAAGCTTCGAGTAGTTTTCGAGCATCGTCGAGGTATTGTAAGTCGGCCAACTGGCTATGGCAAGCGGTTCGCCGGTCTTGACATCGACCACGACCGCACCTGCACCGGTTATCTCGTCATCGATCTTCTCCTTTTCATCTTCGCCGTCCTGACCTGACGGTGTCGGAGTGGGGGTGGGGGTCGGCGTCGGGGTGACTTTCTCCTCCTTGTCGTTGCCGAGAAGATCCTCGCTTATATCGTAGCCGCGCTCGGCACGCAGGGTGTTGACGGTGGCGGCCAAGGCACGCTCGGTCGCCTCCTGAAGGGCAATATCTATTGTAAGATACACATTGTTGCCCGGCTTCGGCTCGGTGGTGTAGGTTTTTGAAATTATCGTGCCGTCGGCGGCGCTTGTGACCTGCACCGTGCCGTTGGTGCCGTGCAGGTACTTTTCAAAGGCGTACTCAACGCCGGACTTGCCGACCTTTGCATCGCCCGAATATCCTAATTCGGCATATTTTTCGTATTCCGCATCGTTCATAAGACCGACATATCCCAGAATATGTGCGGCATATGTCGTGTTGTAGCCTCGTACGAACGACTCCTTTACATTGACGCCGAGCATATTGTTCTCACGGATAATGCTTATCAGCTTCATATCCGCATCCTGAACCAAGACATAGTCCGAGGTGTTTATGAGATAGCGGACATTGACTGCATAGCGTATGCCGGCAATTATCCTTGCCTCCTCGGCGGAATAGTTGCTGTCTATCTTATACCTTGTGCGCATGCTCGACAAAAGCTCGACTGCCGTTGCGTTTTCATCGACCTTGTTCGTCTTCATATACGCCTGCAGGCGGGCCTTGTCGGTATCGGATATCTCGGTATACTCAAACGGAGGCTCGGTGGTTATCGGAAGCTCGTCTATATAGTCCTCGCCGTACTCGCGGATAAGCTTGACGAGCTTTAGTATCGTCGCATTAGAGTCGACGCTGTCGTCCGACGGGAAAAGCTCGCTTTCGTTTATCGTGAGGTCGTAGCTTGACTTATTGGACACGATAACTCGGCCGTAGCGGTCGAGGATATTGCCTCTTGCCGCAACGACCGTTGAGGTCGTGACCTGCTGATTACGGCTTTCCTTGTAATATGCCTCGCCCTCGATTATCTGCAATTTATACAGAAAAACGAGGTAAACAACGAGCAGTATTGCAAACACCGCCGTCAGGATTATCAATCTGTCTTTTTTGATAGTATTCATTGGCTGATCTTTATCTTAGTCTTTATGGTTTCTAAACGGTAAATACAAAAGTGCCATCGGCGGTATGGACAGTGCCGTCTGCAAAAGCACGGTGACGATGCCCTGAACGAGCTCCGCCCCGCCGAAGATGACGGCGGCAAGATACTGCGCAAGTCCGGACAGCAGCACGGCGATAACGCTCATGACCATGAACACGAGGAAACTCTTGTTTATATAAAACTCCGAGGCAAAGCCTGCTCCGAAGCCTATAAGCGCAAAAACTATCGTGTACATGAAGCTGCTCTCGGTGTAGCTCATGTCGGTCACGAGGCCGAGGCATATCCCGAACACCGCACCACGCATGCCGCCGAGATACATTCCGGCGGCAACAACGGCGGCAGGCAGCACAAAGCCCTTGACTCCGAATATGCTGAGTCGGGAAAACAGCAGACCCTGCAGCAGCATTGCAAGCAGAAGATATACCGCATATTCCAGGAATACACGCAATTTTTTAAAATCTATCCTGTTTAACAATTACTCCACCACTTCAAATTCTTTTACGACATACACCTGAACGAGTGCGTTGAGATCGCAGCCGGGCTTTATGATGCCGTACTCGACCTGACCGCCGGCCTCCGTCTGAACGGAGCTTATAGTGCCGATGACAAGTCCCTGCGGAAATGCACCGCCTGCGCCTGAGGTCATGACCGTGTCGCCGCTGAATATCTGCGCACCGTCGGCAAGGTAGGTCATCTTTGCGCTGCCCTCCTGCATGAGGGCAAAGTCGCCGACCATCATGCCCGCAGAGCCGTTTTCGGAAACGAATGCACCGATGTTGGTATTTATATCGATGACCGTTCGCACGGTCGCCCAGCCGGTTCCGACCTCAACGACCTGCCCGACCAAAACGCCGTACTCGGTGATAACGCTGTCTCCGACGGCGATATCGCTGCTCGTACCCTTGCTGATGTTAAACGAGCTTGACCAGTTGGAGCTTGTCCATGAGATGACCTTTGCAGGCTCAAGCGTCATGTCGCTGTGCTTTTCCTTGAAGTCGAGCAGCTTGCGCAGACGGGCATTCTCCTCAACGGCGGACTTGCCGTTACGTGCCTCCTCCTGAGCCTCGGTCAGCGCCTCACGCAGACGCTCGTTCTCGGCTTGGAGCTGGTCGTACTCGTAGATATAGCCGTAAAGTCCCTCGAGCCATTCGGCCATGGAGCTTACTATCCTCTGCACGGGTGCTTTCACCGCCCCCGTCATGTTCTGCACAAGGCCGGCTTTGCCCTTCAGCAGATAGGAACTGAGGCCGGCGATGAGTGCGATGACCAGAACTATCGCTCCTATCTTTATTCCGTTTTTCTTAAGATACCGTTTTACATTCACAACAGACGCACTCCAATTTGTTTAAGCATTTGACCGAGCAGGCACAGCGGCAGCCCGACAACATTGAAATAGTCACCGTCGATCTTTTTGACCATGAGCGATGCCTTACCCTGTATGCCGTAGGCTCCGGCCTTGTCCATAGGCTCGCCCGTGGCGATATAGGCGTTTATCTCATCATCGTTAAGCTCGCGGAACTCGACCTTCGTGCACTCGGCGCAGCTTAAAGCTTCGCCGCCCTTTATGAGCGTTATGCCGGTGTAGACCTCGTGGGTCTTGCCGGAGAGCGCTTTGAGCATTTTAAACGCTTCATCCTCGCCGTGCGGCTTGCCGAGCACCCGGCCTTCCGCCCACACGATGGTGTCGGCGGCGATGATGACGGTATCGCCGTCAAATTTTGCGGCGACCTCCCGTGCCTTTGCAGCGGAAAGGCTCTTTACTATCTCACTTGGTGCAAGTCCTGCCTCGGTCTTTTCCTCGCCCTCGGCCGGGCAAACCTCAAAATCCTTAACACCGACGACAAAAAGCAGCTCTCTGCGTCTCGGCGAGCCGGATGCCAAAACAATTTTCATATCAATCAACGCCTCTGTAATACAAACCTCTTGTGAGGTCGTTCGGTCTGTAATCGCCTTCGCCCTTGAAGCTCCTTGCGACCTCAACGCATTCCTTTGCGCCCTCGGTCGTGAACATCAGGCGAATGCCCCAAAGCCCCGCACCGTAGATATCGTCACGCTTATCGGCAAGGTAGAGCTTCTTTGAGTTATAAATGACATTGCGGTGCTCAAACTCACGCACCACGGGGAACACCGAGCCCATACGGTCGGACAGCTGTGAGGGGTTCTGGCAGGTGCATCTGCCCTCGCTGCGGCTGATTATGCACTGATCGGATACCATGAGCGGCAGTCTGCCGTAGACGATGAGCTCCGTATCGATGCTCTTTGCCATGTCACGCACCTGCGCCATGCGCAGCTCGAACGATGCCGTGGCGGACACGAAATCCATCTGCCGCACCATATCCAAGGTGTAGGAATTGAACACATTCATGCCGAAGTCGGCTCTAATCTTCATGTGCGCCTTGCGGGCAAGCTTCACATGGCCGATGTTGCCGACGAGCGCCTGCTCAACGCCCTGCTCCCTGAGGTCCCGGAGCATATTGAACACCGTCATCACCTGATCGTCGGTTATGACCCTCGGCAGTACGGCGACTATCGTCGTGCCGTTTTCGATAAAGGGCTTCACCGGCTCCGTGCTTTCATGCAGCACCTCAACCGGGACATACAGAAGCTCGGGCCCGAGCTCAGCAAGCTCCGGCGAAAGCTGGGCTGCCGTGCGCACCTGATAGATAGTCACGGGATCCTCTATCGGCAAAATGCCCTTGGGCTTTTCCGGCACGGGGAGAGAGCGGCGCTCGGGCGGCACGGCGCGAGCCTCGGAAAGGCTATGCAAGAGCTTTCTTCTCAGCTCGTTCACCGTCGCAAGCGGCAAAAACGCCCCCTGCTCTATTCTGCTCATTGCGTCGACGCAGATATACGGCGTTCCGCCGGTTTTGTAAAACTGCTTGTTTGCCGTGTCTGCGCTCGTTGTCTGGCTGATGCCCTTTTCGGCGGCCTTTGCCGTGGCATAGACCTTATGTCCGTCGTTATCCTCGGCTATTGCCTGCACGGGCTTGTCTATCTTTGCGTCCATGACAAATTTCACGGGCACACGACGCTCCTCACGGTCGATATACGCCCTGCGCACATCGGCAAACAGCTTCTCGGCGACCTTGTCATTGTCGGTCTTTACACCGAACATATCCTTTTTATCGCCGTCAAAATAGCCCTGCGTGAAACCGTCACGGGAAAATGCATCGGTCAACATTGTAAGCTCGTCCGGCGTCGGCTCACGCTCTTCCTTTATTATCTTCGAGTAAATGCCCGTCACGAGGCCCGAATACTCCGGGCGCTTCATGCGGCCTTCTATCTTCACGCAGGCGACACCTGCGTCCTCAATTTCCTTAAGTCTCTCGACAAGGCAGTTATCCTTGAGTGAAAGCGGGTGGCTGTCGGCCATTCTGCCGGGCATGGTATACTCCATGCGGCAGGGCTGGGCGCACATGCCGCGGTTGCCGCTGCGGCGGCCGATGAGCGAGGACATGTAGCACTGTCCCGAGTGGCAGAAGCACAGCGCACCGTGGACGAATATCTCGGTCTCGATAGGCGAGTGCTTCGTGATAAACTTTATCTGCTCAAGCGACAGCTCACGGGCAAGCACCGCACGCGTCAGCCCCATTTCGGCTGCGGCCTCGACGCCTGCAAGATTGTGTATGCTCATCTGAGTGCTGGCGTGCAGCGGAATATCGGGAACGGCGCTTCTTAGCACCGACAGCAGCCCCAGATCCTGCACGAGTATCGCCGATGCTCCGAGATCGGAGACACGGCGGGCCAGCTCCGCTGCGTTTTCCATCTCCCTGTCGCCGACAAGGGTGTTCATCGTGACATAGACCTTGCAGTCACGCACACGGCAGTATCTGACCGCCTTTTCGAACTCCTCCTCGTCAAAATTCTTCGCACCGCGACGGGCGTTGAAGATGCCAAGCCCCATATATACGGCATCTGCGCCGTTTTGTACCGCTGCGATCACCGCTTCCGGCGATCCGGCGGGGGAAAGCAATTCGAGCATACTCATACCTCTACCATTTTAGATTAAAGTATTATACCACAGACATGGCTATTGCTACAAGTCAAATTTGATGTTATAATGTGTGGTGCATGTAAACTTTGCATGAATTGTTGTCTTGGGAGTCGGACTATGCAGGAAAAAGGGCAAAACTCAATAAGCATCACGGCTGCGGACAAGCTCATCGCCGCACACGACGGCAATGTTGCGCTTGTCTATATCTGGCTGTGCCGCTGCGGTGCGTTCAACGCCGAGCGAGCCGCCCGTGAGCTGTGTCTGACGCTTGCCGAGGTAAACAGCGCTTACGAAAAGCTTTGCAGGATGGAGCTTTTTGCGGAAAAAGAGGTTCAGAAGTCTATTCCCCTGCCCGCCGAGGAGCTTCCGCAGTACACAACGGAGGATATCGTCCGGCGCACGGACGCAGACCCGGGCTTTAAGGCGGTGCTGAATGAGGCTCAGCAAAAGTTAGGCCGGGTGCTCTCGACATCGGATATAAAGACGCTGTTCGGCATTTACGATTTTCTCGCTCTCCCGCCGGATGTCATTTTCATGCTGCTGACCTATTGCATCGACACCTTTGCGGCAAAATACGGCAGCGGCAGGCTGCCCTCGATGCGCAGCATCGAAAAGGAGGCGTATTCGTGGGCGAACAAGGAGATACTCACGCTCGAGCAGGCCGAGGAGTATATAAAAAATGCCGCCGAAAGACGCACAAAGCAGGGTGAGGTGAAAACCGCCCTCGGCATCACGGGCAGGCAGCTTACCCCGACGGAGACGAGGTATATAAACTCATGGCTGGACATGGGCTTTGACATTGATACGCTTTTGGAGGCCTACGACCGCACGGTCACGAACACCGGCTCCCTAAAGTGGAGCTACATGAATAAGATAGTCACCAGCTGGCATGAAAAGGGCCTGCACACCGTGGACGAAGTCGCAAAGCACGACAAGCGTCCTGCTTCGGTCAAGCCCGCAAACGAGCATAAAAGTCAGGTGTCAAGCGACGAGCTTGAGCGGCTGCGCTCAATATATAAGAAGGTTAAAAACGGTTAAAAAACATGGCATTGGACGGAAAGCTGCTGGCGAAAGCCAGAGAGGAACTTGAAAACAGACATGCGGACAATGTTGCAGAGCATTTTCTGCGGCAGGAAAAAATATACTCCCGTATACCGGAAGTTGAGCGCATCGACACCCGCCTGCGCACGCAGATGACGGAGCTTGTCGGGCTTACGATAAGAGGCGGCGCCGAGCTTAACGATGCGATCAAGAAGCTTGAGGACGAATCTCTCGAGCTTCAGGCGAAGAAAGCGGAGCTTTTAGTCGGGCATGGCTACGCCATGGATTATCTTGACGATATCTACTCCTGCCCCAAGTGCCGTGATACAGGGTATATAAACGGCAAAATGTGCTCGTGCCTCAAGGCGCTTTACAACGCCGAGGTCACCCGTGAGCTGGGCACACTGCTCAAAAACAGCGACGAATGCTTTGAAAAATTCGACCTTTCGCTCTACGGCAGCGCCCGTGAGAGCATGGAGATAGTGTTCGACACCTGTCGTGAGTACGCCCAGAGCTTTTCCGACCGCTCGATGAATCTATTGTTCCAAGGCGGCACGGGATTGGGCAAGACCTTTCTTTCGGCCTGCATTGCCCGGGTTGTCGCCGAAAACGGCCACTCGGTGTGCTACGACACGGCATCGAGCGCACTCGAAGCGTTCGAGACCAAGAAGTTTTCCCGTGATATCCAGACCGCCGAAAACGCCGCCGTCAAGGTCGAGCGTATGCTCGACTGCGAGCTTATGATACTCGACGATCTCGGCACGGAGATGCCCACGCCCATGGCGGTCTCGGCGCTGTACACGCTTATAAACACAAGGCTCGTCAACGGACAAAAAACCGTTATCAGCACGAATCTCACCGATGCCGAGCTTTTGAAACGGTATAATGCGCAGATATGCTCCCGACTTGAAGGCGAGTTCACGAAGCTCCCCTTCTTCGGCAGCGATATCCGCCTACTTAAAAAGGAGATATGACCATGCAGCACGAAATTTTAAGTGAAATTCCCCTGCTCGACAAAAACGGCGATCTCACCGAGGCAGGCTTTGCGAAAAAGCTCCTGCCTGTCTACCGGCGTGCCGATATCAAGGCAAGCCCCATGCGCATCAAGGAATGGGACTACTACCTGATAAACAACGGCCGCTTCGCTCTTGCTCTGACCGTTGACGACAACGGCTATATGGGTCTTGACTCTATAAGCCTTCTCAACTTTGAGGAGGGCTGGGAGATAACCACGAGCCCCATGTGCTTCATGCCGCTTGGTAAGCGCAAGCTTCCCGAGACCAGTGCCGTCGGTGACACGCTCGGCGAGGGCAAAAACTACAGCATCTATTTCAAAAACGACGGCAGCGGCGTGCGCACGCTCATCGCTCAGATGAAAAAGTTCGGCCCTGCAGGCTCGCTGTACGCAAAGGTGGAGCTTTTTGACGAGCCGGAGGAGAGCATGGTCATCGCAACGCCGTTCGATAAGCCCGGACACTTTTATTACAATCAGAAAATAAATTGCCTGCGTGCCAAGGGTGAGGTCACCTATGACGGCCGCACCTATGTGTTTGACCCCGAAGACAGCTTCGCCGTTCTCGACTGGGGCAGAGGCGTTTGGACTTACCACAACACATGGTACTGGGGCTCGGCCTCCGGCGCTGTTGACGGCGTCCCGTTCGGCTGGAACATCGGCTACGGCTTCGGCGATACCTCGGCGGCAAGCGAGAATATGCTGTTTTATAACGGCAAGGCGCATAAACTCAGTCAGGTCAAATTCAACATCCCCGGCAACGAAAAGGCGTTTCTCGAGCCTTGGACATTCACTTCCGACGACGGCCGCTTTGAGATGGACTTCAAGCCCGTTTTAGACCGTGCCTCCTGCACCGATGCGCTGCTTATCAAGAGCGACCAGCATCAGGTGTTCGGTCTGTTCACCGGCAAGGCCGTGTTAGACGACGGAAAGGTAATTGAGATCAAAGACTTCCCCGGCTTTGCCGAGAAGGTCGAAAATAAATGGTGATCGGAGAATAATATGAAATTTTTAACCGAAGAATGGACAACTGAGTTCATCGCTCAGGCAAAAGACACCTTTGCCCCCGGCAAGACTCCCTCAAAGGTCACGCTTACGCTGTGCGAGTGCTACAACAAGGTGCCCCACCTCGGCGGCGACACCGTGTGGTACATGTACAAGTTCAATAACGGCGTTCTTGAGAGCGTCGAGCGCGGCATGGGGCGTGCAAACGCTCCCGCAGCGGACTACACCTCGGACGCAGACTACGACTTCTTCGTCAAGACCATGACCGGTGAGATGAGCACCGCCAAGGCTCTGACCACCGGCAAGATAAAGCTCAAGGGCAACCTCATGAAGGCTCTGAAGCTTCTTGACACGCACAACATCCTCACCGAGCAGAAAAAGCTCAACGGCAAGACCGAATGGTAATTAAAGAACAAAAAATCTCGCTCATGGAGCGAGATTTTTTATTTGATGAGCGTTTACTCTAAATTGCCGCTGGCGAACATGAGGGAAGTCAGGGCGACGACCGGGGCGGTCTCGCAGCGCAATATCCTTGCGCCCATCGAGCAGATGTGTGCGCCCGTCTGCCGTGCTGCTTCCGCCTCGGACGGCTCAAAGCCCCCCTCGGGGCCGGTTATTATTGCGGCGGTGGTAAGCTCCTTCGCGTCCTTGAGCGCCTCCGAGAGCGCTTCACGCTTGCCGGTCTCGTACATGAACAGTGCACTGTCGCACTCGGTCGCTTCCTTGAGCATCTGCCCGAAGCCCGGCATCCACGAAACAGTGGGGATAATTCCCCTGCCCGACTGCTTTGCCGCTTCCTCGGATATCCTGTTCCAGCGCTCCAATTTCTTTGACACGCCGTCGGTGCGCTGGATGACCCGTTCCGAATCGAAGAAAACTATCTCCGACGCTCCGGCCTCGACGCATTTTTGAATGATGTAATCGGTCTTGTCGCCCTTAGGCAGGCCGCAGAAAATGCGCACCTTGACGCTCGGCTCGCCGGGACACGGCACGACCTCGAGTATCTCGGCCTCGGCTTCGTCCTTGTCGGAACGCACGAGCCTGCACCGATAGTCCGTTCCCCTGCCGTCGCAGATCGTCATAGCTTCGCCCGGGCGCAGACGCAGAACACGGATATGCTCGGCATCCCGGCCACGGATGACCGCCGTCTTGCCGAACTCCTCGGTATCGTTTACAAAAAATCTGGGCATATCGACACCTCCACGAATTTTTATTTATTATCGCACATTCCGCACCCATTTTCAAGTACGGGCATATAATGCAGCGGGTGAATGCTATGGATGAAAAATTGAGTCTTGAGGGCTTTGATGCGGTGTGGCAGCGGGTCAACGAGCACCGTGAGCCGGACAATCCGCCGATGCAAAGCATCGCTTCCCATGATCAGGCGGTCTGCCTTGTTAAGCAGGCAGGGCAAAGCTGTGCCGTCCGATTTATCCCGAAAACCTGACAAATTGCGGTCGGTGTATTACAATGCGCCGATTTTTCAGATTTTTCTTTTTGACAGTTGTGCATATTTGTGTTAAAATGCCCTTGGTGTGTAATTAGATGTTTACAAAATGCCCATATGTGTGGTATAGTTATGACATAACGAATTTTTAAACATTTAACAATACAATAGGGAGGATTATTTTAGAATGTGCATTAAAACTGTTAAGTCCATCGGCGTTGAGGCTTCCCTCGAGCTGCTTAAGGACACTGTCCGTGATCTCGATATGGGCAAGATGCTTGCTGTAGCAGGCGGCGTTCTTGAGGCTGACCCCAAGGCTCTCCTCAAGAAGTTCGACCTTCGTGATGAGGATGTCCGTTTTGCAGTTAAGAAGAAGATCAATCTTCTCGTTGACTTCCTGCAGTGGCCGTTCATTTTCGTTACCGGCGAGCAGCCCTGGACTTACTGATCAAGTTAAGAAAAACGAGAGCGTCAACAGACGCTCTCGTTTTTTATATTCAGACATAGAAAAACAGGTGCAGATTTCTCTGCACCTGTTCAATTATTCAGTATGCTGTGCCTTGCAAAAGATTAGATCTTCATGCAGACATCCCATGCACGCCAGATAGCGGTACGCAGGTTGCCGATGGTGACACAGTCGCCGACGCGGTGGATGTTTGCACCCTTGCCGCCTACGGGAGCGGGAACGAAGCCGATGCCGTTTACGATGTTGTCGTACTCGACCTCGAATACATTCTTGCCGTCCTTGGAAGCGATAACGACGGTCTTATCCTTGATCTCACGGATGGTGTGCTCGAGGTAGGTGGGAACCTGATGGAACTCGAGAACATCACGCAGGAAGGAAGCGTTGGCCAGGCAGACGTTCTGTGCAGGAACGAGGTCCTTTGCGAACTCTACGATGATGGGGTGCTTGCCGGCAAGAACCATGTCGTATGCAGCCTCGCAAGCGGACTGGCCGCCGCCGAAGAATACGATCTTGTCGCCGGTGGGCTTCTTGTCGCGAAGCAGATCCGTGAAGGTCATGCACTTCTCGAAGCCGGGGATAGCCATCTTTCTGGGGACAGCGCCGGTAGCGACGATGATCTCGTCAAACTGGCGAGCGATGACGCCCAGGTCGTTGATCTCGGTGTTGAAGCGGAACTCGATGCCGGCCTTCTTGACTTCTCTCTCGTACCACTCAAGGAGCTTCTTGTCGTTCTCTTTGAAGGTCATTGCGGAAGCGGTGAGGAACAGGCCGCCGATGCGGTCGGTCTTCTCGAAGACAACAGGATGATGTCCGCGCTGCTTCAGAACCAGAGCTGCCTCGCAGCCGCCGATGCCGGCGCCGATGATAGCAACCTTCTTGGGGTTCTTGGTGGGGATGATCTTGTAACGGTTGTGCTGCATTGTGGGGGGATACAGTGCGCAGCGGCCCAGGTGGAGGGAGTCCTCGAGAGCCTGGATGTTTGCGGTGCCTCTGTACTTAGCAAAGTTGAAGCAGCCGTTGTGGCAGCGGATGCAGGGACGAATCTCGTCTTCCTTGCCGTCGAGGATCTTGAGGATCCAGTCGGGGTCACAGAGGTTCTGACGAGCGATAGCGACTGCGTCCAGACGGCCGGCAGCGATCTCTTCTGCAGCCTTCTCCGGAGTCATACGGCCAGCGCATGCAACGGGCTTATCGGTGAACTTCTTGACATGCTCAACATCCTTGAGGTTGCAGTTGTCGGGCATGTACTGAGGCGGATGTGCCCAGTACCAGGAGTCGTAAGTACCGTTATCGGTGTTGAAGAAGTCGTAACCCATGTCGCCGAGGTACTTGATGGCCTTCTCGGACTCTTCCATGTCACGGCCGAACTCGGGGATCTTGCCGATAGCTGCGGGAACAATGCCCTTGCCCCAGCCTGCGCAGTAGGAAACTGCGGAGTAACGCAGGGATACGGGGAAGTCTTCGCCGGCGTATCTCTTGATGCACTGAACGACTTCAACGGGGAAGCGATATCTGTTTTCGAAAGAGCCGCCGTACTCGTCGGTACGATGGTTCCAATTCTTCATGGTGAACTGGTCAAGCAGGTAGCCTTCGTGAACGGCGTGGATCTCAACACCGTCAACACCGGCGTCACGGAGGAGCTTTGCGGTCTTACCGAAAGCGTCGACCATCTCGTGGATCTCCTTAACGGTCATGGGACGGGAGGTGAGCTCCTCTGCCCAACGGTTAGGAGTCTCGGAAGCGGATGCGCAGGCGTACTGAACATCGACTACGGGGCTTGCAAGCTTGTTCAGGAGGTCGTTCTTTGCGAGAACTACCATCCAGGGGGTAACTGCCATGGAACGGCCAAAGCCGCCGGCCAGCTGGATGAAGAGCTTTGCGCCGGTCTTATGGAACTCGACCATGTACTCCTTGAGCTGCTTGAACATTCTCTTGTTCTGGTACAGCCAATGACGGCCGGGCATACCCATGGTGTCACGGACACACTGCATGCCGGGGAGGACAAGGCCAACGCCCTTCTGGGCTCTCTGGAGCAGGAAGTAAGCAGCTTCCTTATCGAAGTGGCAGGGCTCGAGCCAGCCAAACAGGGAAGTGCCGCCCATGGAACACTGGACAATGCGGTTCTTGATCTCTACATTGCCGATCTTGAACGGGGTAAATAGAGGTGCATACTTTTCGTTCATTTAATACATCCTTTCTAAAAATGTAATTCTTTATTTCACGATGACGCCCCGGTCCTCCTCGACCGGCGCCCCCAACGTTTACGAGATGAAAAGTAGCTGTTTACACAACATCGCTAAGAGTATAACACACATTTTGGGTAAAATCAATTATTTTATAGGTGCTAATTTTAATCATTTTTTCATATTTGCTCGTTTTTTGTAATTAAATTAACTCATATTTCCAAGCGTCAAAAATGTCCGGTGTCAAAAATTTGACACCGGACACGAATGTGTATAAATCACTCTTTTGCGCCGCTGACAATGGAGTAGTAAGCATTGGATGTCACACGGTAGACGATGATGTAAAACAGGGCGAAAACCAGTGCGCTTATTGCCGCCGTCAAAAGCAGCAGGCCGAGGTTATCAAGTCCGAAGAGCAAAAGAAGCTTGTTTATTATTGGGAAGGCAAAGCCGAGGTGGACTATCGCAAACAGCAGCGGCAGGAAAAACACCGTGAGCATCTGCGAGTTTATGCTTTTGCGGATGTCCTTTTTGGTCATGCCGACCTTCTGCATTATCTCAAATCTCGATTGGTCCTCGTAGCCCTCGGAGATCTGCTTGTAGTAAATGATGAGGACGGCGGCTATGATAAACACGATGCTGAGCATGATGCCGAGGAAGAACAGGCCGCCGAACGAGCCGTAAAAATCGTCTCTTGCGCCGGCGTAGCTGCGCATGCTGTAACCGCCGTTGCTGTGATTTGCCGCAAGGCAGTCGAGCAAATCGTTTGTCATTTCAGCCTGCGTATCGTAATCGGCAGCAGGGTTAAGCTGATAGCGCCACTCGAGTATGACTATTCTCCCGCTCTCATGGAGTGCGTTGAGCTTGCAAAGCTCCTCGACAGCGGAGTCAAAATCCGAAACGACAAGGCAGACCGAACCTACCGCAAGAGTGTCTGTATCGTGACCGAAATCGTAGCCGCCGTCGGTCCTGACGACCCTGTATTTTTTGCCGTCGGCGATTTGGACGGTGTCGGTATTTATGTCTGTCTTCTTGGTGAAAAGCAGCGCCTCGTCATCGGCAAGGCTTATGTTGTTGCCGGTGTTTCTGTTGTAATCGTCCAGCGAAACGACATTGAAGTTGCACACGCTGTCAACTGCGTAAGCGTCGATATTTGCAATGGAGGAATCGACCTCGAGTCTGCCGTCCTTGAAGCCGCCGGCAAGACTTGCGACCTTACCGTAAACGCCGTCGGTGATGCCGCCGTGCCTGTCAAAATATGCGTCAATTGCCGTCTTTGTCCTGTCGATGTCGGCTTGGTCGAATTTCTGATTATCGTAATCGCAGCTGATTACGAAGTCGTAGGGGTACTGCTCTCTGAGGACATCCTCCTTGCCGAAGTACAGGCAGGAGGTGCTGGCTATCATGACGAGCACCATGGTGATGAGGATGCAGATAGAGGCAAGACCCGCTCCGTTGCGCTTCATGCGGTATGCCATCGAGGACACGGAGACGAAGTGGTTCGGCTTATAGTAATAGCGCTTGTTTTTCTGCAAAATGCGGCACAGCAGCACTGAGCCTGCGATAAAAAGCAGGTAGGTCGCCGCAATGACCATGAGCACCGCAATAAAGAACCAGCCGAGGGCAGCAACGGGCTGCTCGATGGCGACGGAAATGTAGTAGGCGGCGGCGAGCAGGACTATGCCGAGGATGCCGAATACCCAGTTTGCCTTGGGCGGCTTTTCGCCGACGCTTTCGCTGTGCAGAAGCTCGACGGGGTTGGACAGGCCGACCTGCCCTACCGATTTAAAAAACAGCAGAAGGAAAATGCAGACAAACAGCAGCACGGTGTAGCCCATTGCCGTCGGGTAGACGGTGAAGTCATAGCCTGCGTCGGACCCGACAAAGTACGCAAGTCCGAGCTCTGCAAGCTTTGACAGTGCAGCGCCGAGGATAAGACCGAACACGAGCGACACGGCCGCAAGGATGAGCGTTTCGCTAAAAAGCACTCTTGCGATATTGCGCTTGCCCATGCCGAGGATGTTATACAGGCCGAACTCCTTTTTCCTCCTGCGGATGAGGAAAGAGTTTGTGTAAAACAGAAACAGCACGGCGAAAAAGCCGATGACGCCCGCACCGAGGCCGAGTACGCTGCCGAGGGTCGTGCCGCCGCGCATTTTATTCAGAAATTCTCCGGTGGACAGTGAAAGCATGATGTAGAACATTGCCACCATGCCGATGCAGGTCAGGATATACGGCAGGTAAAGGCGGCGGTTATTTTTTATGCCCGTCCACGCAAGACGGGGGTAGAACAGTGCCTTCATGCCTGCTCACCGCCTGTCGCCAGCATAGTAAGGGTGTCGGATATCTTCTGATAAAGCTGCTCATCGCTGCTTTCGCCACGGTAGATCTGGTGGAACACCTCGCCGTCCTTTATGAACAGCACACGGGAGGCGTGGCTTGCGGCCTTGACAGAGTGCGTGACCATGAGGATGGTCTGGCCGGAGCGGTTAATTTCGCCGAAGAGCCTGAGCAGCTCGTCGGTCGCCTTGGAGTCGAGCGCACCGGTCGGCTCATCGGCCAGGATGAGGCGGGGATTGGTGATAAGCGCCCTTGCAACGGCGGCACGCTGCTTCTGACCGCCGGATATCTCATAGGGGTACTTCTTTAGAAGCTCTGCGATGCCGAGCTCCTTTGCGATGGGAACGATGCGGCTGTGCATCTCGTCATAGGTCTTGTCCGCCAGCACCAGCGGCAGAAAGATGTTGTCCTCAACGGTGAAGTTGTCAAGCAGGTTAAACTCCTGGAACACGAAGCCGAGGTTGTCACGCCGAAACTGCGCAACCGCCGACTCCTTGATATTTGCAAGCTCCTTACCGTCGAGCAGCACCGAGCCCGCCGTGGGCTTGTCAAGCGCCGCAAGGATATTCAAAAGCGTCGTTTTGCCCGAGCCGGACTCGCCCATGATGGCGATATACTCGCCCTCCTCGACGCTGAAATTGACATTCTTCAAAGCTTCGACCGAATTCGAGCCAAAGCGTGTTTTGTAGATCTTCCTGATCCCTTTTACTTCGAGTAAGCTCATTTCAAAAACCTCCGTTTGAGTTTCTGATAATAGTATAGCAAAAGGGAAACCGCAGCTCCATCGAATAAGCTTACAATTTCCCTTTCAAATCTTACGCTTTTGTCACAATCATTCGATCTCAAGCTTTTTCTTGTCAAGGCCGATGCGTATGACCGTCCCCTCGCCCGCTTTTGATTCGGCACTTATCGTGTGACCGAGCTTATTGCATATGCGCCTGCATAGGTACAGGCCGATGCCGCTGGCCTTCTTGTCGCTGCGGCCGTTATAGCCGGTGTAGCCGTTTTCAAACACCCTTGGCAGATCCTCGGGCGCAATGCCGATGCCGGTGTCACGGATGCACAGGGTCTTGGGGCGCTCGAGGTACACGGACACCGTGCCCTCGGGCGTGTATTTAAGGGCGTTGGACAGCACCTGCTCGATGACGAATGCCAGCCACTTTTCGTCCGTGAGCACCGCCGCATTGAGCTCGGTGTACTCAAGCTTGATGCGCTTATTTATGAAGTCGCCCGCAAGCTTTTTGACCGCTCCCATGACTATATCATCAAGCTCGTGCTCTTTTATGACATAATCGGTCGAGTCAGAGCCGAGACGCAAGAATGTCAGCACCATCTCGACATAGCGCTCTATGCGCCCGAGCTCGGATTGGAGCTGCCGCGACTGGGCGGTATCGATATTCTGCAGCGCAAGGCGCATGGATGCTATCGGCGTTTTTATCTGATGCACCCACACGGTGTAGTAATCCATCGTCTCACGCAGGTTTTGCTCATACTTCTGCTCGGCTGCCTCGTGCTGCTCACGCATAAGGCGGATTATCTCCTGATAGTCACGCTCAATGATGCCTCCGGCTTCGGGGAAGGTGTCGGCAAGCTTTGCATCAAAGCCCTTTATCCGCTCAAGCTCGGTGTGCTTTTTCTTCGTCCTTGCGATATCCGCCGCAGCGAAGGTCAGCAGCAGCACCAAGCACAGCGCCGTAGGGTATATGACCGCCTTGAGTGGAAAGCGGTAGAATACGAATGTCACCGCATAAAGCGCAGCGCACAAAACAAACGCCAAAAGTGCAGGTATATGCTGTTTTACATATGATGCAAAATATCTCATGCGCTCACCCGACTATATAGCCCACGCCGAATTTTGTGCCGATAAAATCCTTAAGTCCCGCAGCATCCAACTTTTTTCGCAGCCTGCCGACATTCACCGTCAGCGTGTTTTCGTCAACGAAGCTGTTCGTTTCCCACAGTGCCTCCATGAGCTTTTCACGGCTGACGACCTTGCCCTTGTTCTGCATGAGCGTGAGTAGGATGCGGTACTCGTTTTTCGACAGCTCCACCCGCTCGCCGTTGTAGCTCAGGCTGTTGTCGCCGGTGTTAAGAAGCGCTCCCATGTGCTCAAGCACGGGTGCCGATGCCCCGAAATCGTAGGCTCGACGGAGTATCGCCTGAATCTTTGCGATGAGCACGCTCTGGTCAAAGGGCTTGGCTATAAAATCATCGGCTCCCATGTTCATGGCCATGATGATGTTCATGTTGTCGGCGGCCGAGGATATGAAAATGACGGGCACGGAGCTTACTGTGCGTATCTCCTGACACCAGTAGTAGCCGCTCATGAACGGCAGCGAGATATCCAGCAGCACAAGGTGCGGCTCAAACTCGGCAAACTCCGCCATGACATTGCGGAAATCCCGCACGCACTGCGGCTGCATGCCCCAGCTTTGGGCGCAGGCTGCTATGCCCTGCGCTATGCCCTCGTCGTCCTCGATTATCAAAAGCTTGTACATCTTATCTCCTCTGCTTCTTCTTTTTTGGCTCCGGCAGCTCATCGTACATGGCGTTAAAAAGCCCCGCAAGAAAATCCTTGTCATCAAGCTCCGTGACGAGCAGCATCTTGCTGCCGCCGTCATACGGAAGCTCGAATGAAGCCTCCGGCATATACTCTATCGCAGCCTTCACGGGCTTAACGAGCAGGCGGTCGTCGTATATCCCGCCGGGTATCCTGCCCTTGTAGTAGATTATAAATTCTCCCATCATCGCCCGATAGCTTATCCCGTCAAGCTCCGATAACTGCTCCAAAACGAAGTCCAAAAAATCTCTGTTTGATGCCATGGTGTCTCCTTGCCCTTAACCGCTTTGACACTTACATTTTACCAGTCCTTCGGGGTTAAAGCAATCGTCTGACCGCAAAATTCGCATGATTTGCATCTTGATTTTATATACTTCCATACATTTTTTGCGGCAAACACTAAATAATAAAACACCAAGACCTCGTGATAATATTACCACGAGGTCTTGGTGTATATTATAGCTGCCGAGAGCAAAAATGCAAAAAGGAAAAAATAATGTGAAAAAAATAATTATTTTCCTTGCGAAAAAGCTAAATTAAGTGTATAATGCTACATGTCAGTTAATATGACATTTTCATTTGGAGTTAACACATGTCTCTTGAAGAAGTCAGAGCTAAGAACATTCAGCTCGTTTCCGAAAAAGCGCTTGACTGCTTTACAAAAAACGGCATTGCAAATACCAAGGTGGCGGATATCGCCAAGGCGGCTGGGCTCACGGAGCGCTCGGTCTACAGGTATTTTGAGGCAAAGAGCGATATCGTCATCGCTGCCGCCTTCTGCTATTGGAACCGCACGAAGGAGCACATTAGCCGTGAGCTCAGTATGCATGACTACAGAGATCTCAGCGGCATAGAGCAGATATCAATTATCCTCAACAGCTATGCAAATATTTTGTTTATCGACCCCGAGGGCATAAGATTTTCGCTTGATGCCGAGACTGCCCTGTACAGCGCCGGAAAAAACGAAAGGGTGATAAATCGCCCGCCCGAGCGCTTTGAGGAGCACTCCGGTCCCCTTTCCGTCGCCATTGAGAAGGGGCTCAAAGACGGCACGGTAGACCCGAAGGCGGATATCAGGCAGCTTTATTATAATGCGTACGACTCTATACTCGGCATGATGCAGCGCCTGACCATCGGCGTGCCAAGTGCAAACGAGATAGATGCGCACCTGCGTCTGCGTGCCATGTGCGACATGTTCACGCAGCAGTTTGCGGCAAAAAATTTATAAATAACGGGTTCCGGAGCTGCCTGTGGAAGCTCCGCCGTTTAACAGCCATAAATGTCATACAGACTGACATTTATGGTGTAATGGTCAAATAAAGGAAGGAGCAAAACATGAATCAAAAGTACAATGCCCTGTTCACGCCCTGGAAGATCTGCAATGTGGAGATCCCCAACCGCATCGTCCAGTGCTCGATGGGCGGCACATCTCTGTTCGGCTGGATGGAGCCGAGCCACCTCGACAAGGAGGCCGCATATTTCCTGCTCAACCGTGCGCAGGACGGTGTGGGTCTCATCCTGCCCGGCATGCAGTGCATCAAGGATCCCATTCTCGGTCGCTGGCTGTATCAGAACGACAAGATGTTCAAGGATCTTGAAGTTTACATGAAGGAGTTCCACAAGACCGGCTCGAAGCTGTTTATCCAGCTGGCCGCAGGTATGGGCCGCTCCATGGCTATCACAAAGCCCATGGTAATGCTGCTTAAAAACCCGCTTCTCGGCAAGATCGCAAGCCCGATCGCAGACCTTGACTACATAACCGCTTCCGCTTCTGCGACCCCCAACCGCTGGTACGAGGAGATCAAGTCCCGCCCGATGACCATACAGGAGATCCACGACCAGGTCGACGCATTTGCAAAGACCGCAAAGAAGCTCATGGATGCCGGTGTCGATGGCGTTGAGATCCACGCAGTCCACGAGGGCTATCTGCTCGACCAGTTCACCATTTCCAACATGAACTACCGCACCGATGAGTACGGCGGCAGCTTTGAAAATCGCTACCGCTTCCCCGTTGAGATAGTTCAGGCGATAAAGGCTGCCTGCGGCAATGACTTTCCCGTTTCGCTGCGCTACTCCGTTGTCTCCAAGACCAAGGACTGGGGCAAGGGCGCAATGCCTTACGAGACCGACTTCAAGGAGTTCGGCCGTGATATGGAGGAGTCCGAAAGAGCGATAAAGTACCTTTCCGACGCAGGCTACGATATGTTCAACTGCGACAACGGCACCTACGATGCATGGTACTGGGCACATCCGCCTCAGTACATGCCCGACAACTGCAACCTCGAGTATGTCGAGCACATCAAGAAGTTCACCGACAAGCCCGTCGTCTGCGCAGGCCGCATGGATCCGGTCAAGGCAGCCGAGGAGATCGAGGCAGGCAAGCTCGATGCAGTTGCCATCGCTCGTCAGAATCTTGTCGACCACGACTGGATACACAAGATCAAGGAAGGCCGTGAGGACGAGATCAAGCCCTGCATCCGCTGCCACAACGGCTGCTTCAACATGGCGAAGTATGCCGGCACTCCGAATGTGCAGCATCTGGGCGACTCGCTGCATCTTGCACGCTGCGCCCTGAACCCCACGACCATGCAGCATAACCGCTACAAGATAGTGCCCACAAAGAACCCCAAGAAGGTCGCCATCATAGGCGGCGGCATCGGCGGCATGGAGTGTGCTCTCGTGCTCAAGCAGCGTGGCCACATCCCCACCATCTTTGAAAAGAGCGGCGAGCTCGGCGGTCTGTTCCTCACCGCATCGGCAATGACCTTTAAGGAAAACGACAAGGAGCTCATCCGCTGGTACCTCAACGAGATAGAAAAGGAAGGCATCGATGTCCGTCTCAACACCGAGGTCAACGACCTCGGCACTCTGCACGGCTTTGACGAGATAATCGTCGCAAGCGGTTCCGTTCCCAGAACCATGCCCTCCATCAAGGGCTTCGAAAAGACCCTCACCTTTACTCAGGTGCTCAGGGACAAGGTCGATGTCGGCGATAAGGTGCTGTTTATCGGCGGCGGCCAGTCCTCCTGCGAGGCTGCATACGACATGCTGCTCAACTACGGCAAGCACCCGATAATCGTCGAGTACGCCGGCGACCTCGTCGCCGCTCAGGCCACCTGCCTTGCAAACACCTCGTATCTGCGTGACGCAATGGAGTACCACAAGGTCCCCGTTTACCTGCACTCCACCGTCACCGAGATAACCGACAAGGGCTGCACCGTCAAGAATGTTCAGACCGGCGAGACGACCTTCGTCGAGTGTGACAGCGTCGTCAACGGCATCGGCTTTGTTCCCACCCCCGTCGGCGGCAAGGACAACAAGAAGGCCTACCGTGTCGGCGACTGTGTCGCCATCGGCAACCTGCGTACCGTCATCTGGCGTGCATGGGCTGTCTGCATGAAGATATAGTTTAAACAAGTAAAAGCCTGTGGTCATGCGTGACCACAGGCTTTTTTGCGGGCGCTCTCTCCTACCGAACACCGGAACTTGTCAAGAAAAATGGACAGATAGAAGAGTGAAAAAGTAAAAATCCCGCACTGTCGTACGGGGTTTTT
>HF986915.1:59320-71592 GCA_000431075.1 Firmicutes bacterium CAG:555 | reverse complement strand
CCCTTATGGGGTATACACGATTTCCAATCGTGCGCGCTCGGCCGGACTACGCGACTTCTCCGAGTAAAATAATATGCAATTATGCCGACTAATCAGCTTGCATATTATAATTCAGTTTTCGTGCAAAGTCAAGCTTTATTTTTGGTAAGTTGACGCTATCATTATCGTCGGCACGGCGGCGGCTCCCGTGAGCAGCGCAAGGGCGACCGCAATTGCGGTCACAACGGAAAGCAGTTTTTTCAAGATGAACTCCTTATCGGCAGTAGGTGTAG
This sequence comes from Firmicutes bacterium CAG:555, assembly GCA_000431075.1. Lineage (GTDB taxonomy): Bacteria > Bacillota > Clostridia > Oscillospirales > Oscillospiraceae > F23-B02. Next base: position 71,320 of record HF986915.1, on the reverse strand, counting down.
AATTTGCTACTGTCTTGAATCGTGTTTAATGATAAGATTATAGCGAAATGAGGTTGATTTTTATGTCGTTTAACGAAGCTGCCTGCTGCTTTGACGCTTCCATGTACACGGGCGTGCCGGATGCGGCGCCATGTGCGCAAAGTCTTGACACTAAGGGCATCATAGCGGGGCTGGATAAGCTCCTGTTCTCCGGCGACGATGCCGCTGCCGGCGAATATCTCGACCGTTGGTGTCAAAAGGCGCAGGAGGCCGGCGACTGGCGAACGGAGCTTACGCTGCAAAGTGAGCTCATGGGCTTTCACCGCCGCACGAGCGATAAAGCCGCCGCAATGGCTGCGGTGGAGCGTGGGCTGGAGCTCATTCGTGAGCACCGCTTGGGTTCGACCGTCTCGGGCGCAACGATAATTCTGAATGCCGCCACCACGCTCAAGGCCTACGGCATGGCCGAGCAGTCGATACCCATGTTCGTGCAGACCTGTCGGGTGTATTCGCAGACGCTTGACCCGCTGGACTATCGCTTTGGCGGGCTGTACAACAACATGGCGCTGTCGTACGCCGACATCGGCGAGTATGACACCGCCGAGGGCTACTACAAGAAGGCGCTGGGCGTTATCGCCCACTGCGACACGCCGGAAAACGAGCTCGCCGTTACCTACTGCAACCTTGCGGAGCTTTACGAGCGCATGGGGCGTGAGGCGGATATCGTAAAGGCGCTCAAGCTGGCGCAAGACAACCTGCACTCCCCCACCCTGCCGCATGACGGCTACTACGATTTCACCGTCTCGAAGTGTCTGCCGACCTTTGAGCATTTTGGGTACAAGCTATGAACGGACTGACGGAAGCTAAAAAAATATACACCGAGCGTGGCGCACGGCTCATACACGAGCGTTTCCCCGAATACGAGGAACGCATTGCCGTCGGGCTCGTGGGGCGTGGCTCGCAGTGCTTCGGCTATGACGACATTATCTCACGCGACCACGATTTTACCAAGGGCTTTTGCCTGTTTTTGACCGATGAGGACGATGCAAAGATCGGCGTGGCGCTCAGCCGTGCCTACCGTGAGCTTGTCGGCGCCGATGAAACGGAGCACTCCGCACTCGGCTCGCCGGGCACGGGCGTCATGCGCATAAGCGATTTTTACCGCCAGACCATCGGTTCGGCCGATGCACCGCGTGCTTGGCAGGACTGGCTGTACACACCGTCGACTGCGTTTGCCGAGGCGGTAAACGGTGAGGTGTTCCGTGACGATTTGGGCCGGTTCAGCCGCATACGAAACGAGATCGCAAACGACATGCCAGAGGATGTGCGGCGCAAAAAGCTTGCCGCACGGCTCATTTTCATGGCGCAGTCGGGGCAGTACAACTACTCCCGCTGCCTTGGGCACAAAGAGCCGGGCGCTGCGATGCTTGCGCTGAGCGAATTTGTGAAAAATGCCGCCGAATGCGTGTTTTTGCTAAACCGCCGTCATGCGCCATACTACAAATGGCTGCTCAGAGCGATGCGTGAGCTGCCGAGGCTCGGCAGTCTTGCCGATGCGCTTGAATTTCTGCTCACCGCCGAAAACACCGACGACGGTGCAAAGCTCAAGGCCGAGGTCATCGAGGATATATGCGCCGAAGTCGTTGCCGAGCTGCGTGCGCAGAAGCTCACCTGCGGAAGCTGGGATTACCTTGAGCCGCACGCATTCGATGTGCAAAGCCACATCGAAAACCGGGAGATTCGTTCGCTCCACATCATGGAGGGCTGAAAAAAACCGTAATGTCTGTTGACATTACGGTTTTTTCTTATAAGCCGAGGTTCGTAAACGCTTCCCAAGACCTGTGCATATAGGTCTCAAGCCCGATTGGCTCGCCGATATACTTTTCGTCCCTGCCGTCGGCAAGAAACTCCTCGATGAATTTCTTCCTGCCGGTGGTGTGTGCAACCGGGATGCCCGTCATCTCGCTGGTTATCTTGAGCACATCGTAGCCGGTACGGATATCGTCGGCGCTGGCGTAGTTGAGAAGATTGGAGTTGTTGACAAAGCCGGTGACTTGAAGGCGGGCAAAGCCCTCCATCTCCTCCTTGAGCTTTATGATCTTCTCGGGGCTCTCGGACATGGGGCGGAACACATTGACAATGTCGTACACCTCAAGCTGTCCCGGCTCAAGCGCCGCAAAATCGGGATGATATCGGCCGAGCGACATTGCGCCCGCTGCGTCGCCGCCGACATCGAAGATGCACAGATCCCAGTCGCCGGCAAAGGCCGAGGCAACGGCGGCGGACATATTGCTGGGTGTCACCCCCTGACCGGCGAAGGTCGGGGAAACGAGGTTAACATGGTTTTCCTTCAAAAGGTCGACACGGTCGGACATTCGGAAATAGTCATTGACCTTGTCAAGGTCGACGACCAGCGTGTTGAGCCCCTTTGCGGCTGAGTTCACGGCAAGGTTTATGGCGATCTCGGTCTTGCCCGAGCCGTAGTTGCCGATGAGAACTATAAACTTCTTCATTTACTTCACACCCTTTGCGTTGACCTTGGCAAGGAACTTGTCGTTCTGGATGATGAAGCGCTCGTGCTTGCCCTGACCGATGAGACCGCATTCGTCGTAGGCCTTGACATCGAAAACGAGCCTGCGGCGGTCAACTTCGACAAGCTCGGTCTCCGCCCAGACCTTCATGCCGAGCGGGGTAGCAGCGTCGTGGCTGACATTCAAGAGCGTGCCGACAGTGCCCTGGCCCTCCTCAAGCTCGCCTGCGACGGAGGAAGCTGCCGCCTGCTCCATGAGAGCGATCATCTGCGGGGTTGCAAAAACCTCAAGCTCGCCGGAGCCGACGAACTTTGCGGTATTCTCGTGATTAACGACAGTCTCTGCTCTGCCTTTGATTCCTATTTCCATGGTATTGCTCCTTTTCATTCTAAAAGATGTGCATATTTTAGCACAACGCATTCTCTTTTACAAGGAAAAAGGAAACTCCCGAGACCGTAAGACCTCGGGAGCCGACTGCGGGGGGGCGCAGTCTTGTTGACTGTGTTAATAATATATCATTAGCCCGCATTTTGCAACACTTTTCTTCAGAGTGTCTAAACTTTTTCAAAATCAAGTATAGTCCATTAAGGCGAAATGCACCGAAAGGGCACACCGACAGACGATTGGAGGGGGCAGCTTCCGGCAGCTAAAGGAAAAACAGGTCAGACGAGAGTCTGACCTGTTTGAAATATTTAAGAAATTACTTCTTGATGTACTCTTTGATGACCTGGCCGAGAATGGTCATGCCCTTCTCGATCTTGTCTTCGGGCATGCAGGAATAGTTCAGGCGGATGCAGTTGTTGTGGCCTGCATCGGGGAAGAAGCCGTCGCCGGGAACATATGCGACATTGCGCTTGAGGCACTCCTTAGCCATCTCATTGGTGTTGATGTACTCGGGAAGCTCGACCCAAGTGAACAGACCGCCGTTGGGGTGAGTGAACTTTGCCTCTTCGGGGAACTCACGCTCCATGGTAGCCATCATGACATCACGGCGCTTGCGGTAGCAATCCTTGATCGCTGCAACATGCTCGTCAAGGTCGTACATATCGATGAACTTGGAGACGACCAGCTGTGCCTCTGTGGAAGCCTGAAGGGAAGCTGCCTGAGCAAGGAAGTTGTACTTAGCAAGGATCTCGCCGTCGGCGCAGACCCAGCCGAGACGGTAGCCGGGAGCGAGGATCTTGGAGAAGGTGCCGAGGAAGACTACGAGGCCCTTGGTGTCCATGCTCTTGAGTGCGGGCAGGTACTCGCCCTCGAAGCGCAGCTCGCCGTAGGGGTTATCCTCGATGACGGGGATCTCGTACTTGTTGATGATCTCCATGAACTTCTCACGACGCTCCATGGGCCATGTACGGCCGGAGGGATTCTGGAAGTCGGGGATGACATAGATCATCTTGACGGTCTTATCGGTTGCGAGAACCTTTTCGAGCTCTTCCATGATCATGCCGTCGCCGTCGGTGGGGATAGCAACGAAGTTGGGCTCGCAGGCCTTGAATGCGTTAAGTGCGCCGAGGTAGGACGGGCTCTCGATGATGACGGTGTCGCCGGGGTTGACGAAAACACGGGCGGAGTAGTCAAGACCCTGCTGTGAGCCGGAGGTCACGAGGATGTTGTCTGCGCTGGTCTTGATGTTGAGCTTTGCTTCCATGCGATCAGCGATCTGCTGACGGAAGTGCTCAAAGCCGTTGGTGCTGGAGTACTGGAGAGCGACCTGACCGGCCTCATTCAGCACTGCATCGGTAGCTGCCTTGATCTTGTCGACAGGGAACAGCTCGGGTGCGGGCATGCCGCCTGCGAAAGAAAGAATTTCGGGCTTGTTGGCCAGTGCCAGCAGCTCACGAATTGCGGAACCCTTGAGAAGGTCCATTCTGCTTGAGAATCTAACCATAAAAACATTTCCTCCTGTTTTTGAACCATATCAGATGATCTGGTTCACGATATACAGATATATTTAAGCACAATTTTGTTTTTTTGTAAACACGCTATCGATCAAATCGGTATAATTCCACAAAAATTTTGCTTTGTTTTTTGCATTTTGCTGTGTTTGCCCTTACAATTTTTCGCACGGGGTTATATTTTGTAGTACAGATAAATCCGTTTGAGTATCACACTTTATTATTTTGCCGCCGTGTGTTATAATGGCAAAAGTTTTTGCAAAAGGAGCTTTGCCGTGAAGCTGTATCTCATCGGACATGATTATAAATACGCAGCCGAGCAGATGATGCTCTCGCTCTACCCCGCCGAACGCCCCGAGTACCCCGAGGGAAAGCCGGAGGGTGACAGGGTCGAGCTGAGTCTGCGCAAGGGAAAGAAGTTTATAACCTGCGTATGCCGCATTGCCAAGGACGGCAAAATGTTTGTCGGACGGTCGGCATTTAATGCCGAGCTTGCCGCAGATGACCTCAGCCGTGACAGGCTTTGCAGCCGCATAATTAAAAATGCCTTCTACCGTGCCGCCCTGCGCTCCGGACACAGCCGTCCGGCATGGGGTTCGCTCACCGGTGTGAGGCCGGGCAAGCTGTTTTGCGCAATGCTTGATGAGACGGGTGAGCCCGACACGGCGACACGGCGCTTTATAACAGAATACGATGTCAGCCCCGAGAGAGCGAAGCTATGCCGTGACACCTCGCTCGTGACCCGCTCGGTCGCAGGAAGTCTGGGCGATAAGGACATCTGCCTGTATGTCGGCATCCCGTTTTGCCCGACACGCTGCTCATATTGCAGCTTTGTGAGCCAGTCGGTTCAAAAGAGCATGAAGCTCATCCCACCGTTTCTCGATGCGCTGATGCTCGAGATAGACGCTGCGGCAAAGGCAGTAAACGAGCTTGGGCTGCATATCATATCAATATACATGGGCGGAGGCACGCCCACGACGATCTCGGCAGAGCAGCTCGACAGCCACGACGCTCTCGGCCGAGCAGCTCGACAGGCTTTGCTCGAAGATATCCGACAGCTTTGACCTTACGCACCTGCGTGAATACACCGTCGAAGCAGGCCGCCCCGACACGATAACGACCGAGAAGCTGCGTGTTTTGAGGTCCCACGGTGTTGACAGGGTCAGCGTAAACCCGCAGACGATGGTCGACTCCGTGCTCGACGCCATAGGCCGCAAGCACACGGCGCAGGATATAATCGACGCACTGGAGAAGGTTCGCTCTGTCGGCGGCATGGCGGTGAACATGGATCTTATAGCCGGGCTCACCTCCGACACGGTCGCAGGCTTTGAGGAAACGCTTCGCAAAGTCATCGCACTTGCGCCGGAGAATATCACGGTGCACACGCTCTCGCTCAAGAAAGGCTCTCGCATAACGCTTGAGGGAAGTGTGCTCCCCACGGCGGCGGAGGTCGGGCGTATGCTCGACATAGCCGGCGCTGCACTGCGGGAAAGCGGGTACTCCCCCTATTACCTCTACCGCCAGAAGTTCATGTCCGGCGGCTTTGAGAATGTCGGCTGGGCGAAGGATGGGTATATAAACCTCTACAATGTCTGCATCATGGAGGAGCTGTGCTCGATAATCGCCGTCGGCGGCGGCGGCTCGACAAAGCTCGTCTCGGCCGGCTCGGGCAGAAACATCCGGCTTTTTGCCCCGAAGTACCCCACGGAATACATATCCGGTATAGAAAAGACCTGCTCGGATAAGCAGGGCATCATAGATTTTTACAGAAAGGTGAAGTGAACATGGCATATCAGCTCAGTGATATCAACTTCAAGACCGTCGCCGACCCCAAGGGCTTTATCGAGGAATGCGACGAGGTTTACCGCCGGCGTGTCGAGACCGCCGCAGATAAAATAATTGCGAACAGGAAAAACAGCCCCATCGTTCTTCTGTCCGGCCCCTCGGGCTCGGGTAAGACGACCACGGCTCGCAAGATAAGCGAGGAGCTGGAGCGCAAGGGCGTGCACGCCCACTATGTCGGCATGGACGATTATTTTATGACGGTAGACCCTGCCACCGCACCCCGTACCGCCGAGGGTGAGATCGACCTTGAGTCGCCCCTGTGTCTCGATATGGAGCTTTTGAACGAGCACTTTGACCTGCTCGCTCAGGGCAAGCGCATTTATGTGCCCAAATACGAGTTTTCCCGCCAGATGCGTATGTTCGAGCCGTCCAAGTCCATCAAGCTCAAGAAGGACGAGATCGTTGTGTTTGAGGGCATCCATGCACTCAACGACATGATAACCGAGCGCCACCCCGAGGCTTTCAAGCTCTATATCTCGGCTCGCAGCAATGTTGAATTCAACGGCTCGGTCGTGTTTAAGGGCACATGGTTCAGACTTGTGCGGCGCACGGTGCGTGACTACAACTTCCGTGGCGCAGACCCCGCCGCAACGATGAGTATGTGGGCAAATGTGCGTCACGGCGAAAAGGCGTATATCTCCCCGTTCAAGAACAAGGCAAACTACCAGTTCGACTCGTCGTTCCCTTACGAGCTTGCGGTCATGAACCGCACGGCAACGAAGCTTTTCTCCTCCATCCCCGAGGGCATCGAGCGCTACGACGAGCTTCGCAGCGTTCTCCCTGCGATCCAGCTTTTCGGCGAGATAGACGAAAGCTTGGTTGCCCCCGATGCGCTGATAAGAGAATTTATCGGCGGCGGCGAGGACGACTGAGCATACACAAAAGGAAAAATTGAAAGGACTCATTATGATGAAAATTGCACTTATCACCGGCGCATCCTCCGGCATGGGAAGAGAATTTGTTTATGCGATAGACCGTGATTTTGAGCTTGACGAGATATGGGTCGTTGCCCGCCGCAAGGAGCGGCTCGAAGAGCTTGCCGGAAAATGCAGGGCTAAGATACGTCCTATCACCCTTGACCTCGGCAAGCGTGAAAATTTCGCCGTTTTGAAGCAAATGTTTGAGGCCGAGACGCCGGATATCCGTGTGCTCGTGAACGCCGCAGGCTTCGGCCTTTTCGGCGTATTCAAGGACATGGACATGGATAAGCAGCTTGATATAATCGAGCTCAACGACCGTGCGCTCACCGCCGTGACCTACATGGCCATTCCCTATATGTCCAAGGGCAGCCACATTATAAACATGGCGTCGAACTCCTCGTGGCAGCCGGTGCCGTATATAAATGTGTACGGTGCGTCGAAGGCATATGTTCTCAACTTCTCCCGTGCCCTCGGCGTTGAGCTTAAGTCTCTCGGCATCCATGTTATGGCGGTCGCCCCGGGCTGGATAAAGACCGAGTTTTTCGACCATGCAGTGCACGATAATACAATTAAGTATTATGACCGCTACTACACCGCCGAGCAGGTCGTCACAAAGGCCATGAAGGATCTTAAGCGCAACAAGAAGGTGTCAATCCTCGGCTTCCCCGTAAGGCTTCAGGTCTTGGGCGTGAAGCTGCTGCCGAACTGGCTCGTTATGAAGGTCTGGTGCCGCCAGCAGGGCAAGTAATTGCGCAAATTGCCAAGTTAGCTTTCCGCAAATTCAGTCGGAATTGTGGATTTTTACTGGTTGACACGGCTTTTAGACGCTGTTATACTTCATGATGTAAAAAGCATTGACTTTTTAAGAGGTATTTGAACATGAAAAACTTCTTCTTTTACGCATACTATTACCGCTTTACTTACCACAATAGTAGGGCTGTTTTGTGATGCGCAAAAGCAAGTGGGTTCATTTTTGAATTTCCGTGCGGCACAGAATAGTCTGTGCCGCATTTTTTATTTTGCTTATGGAGGATAAAGAAAATGATAGTAATTTTGAAGCACGGAACTAAGGAAGAAAAAAAGCAGCAGCTTATCGCTTGGCTGAAAAGTCAGGGCGTTGATGTCCACATCTCCGTAGGCAGCTATCAGACCGTTCTCGGTCTCGTGGGTGACACTTCGCAGGTGGATAAGGACCTCGTTGCAAGTCTCGATATCGTAGACTCCGTCAAGACGGTGACCGATCCGTTCAAGTGCTGCAACAGAAAGTTCCACCCCGATGATACCATCGTCACCGTCGGTGATGTCAAGGTCGGCGGCGGCAACTTCGTCATGATAGCAGGCCCCTGCTCGGTCGAGAACGAGGAACAGATAGTCGGCATTGCAAAGGCCGTCAAGGCAAGCGGCGCAAATATGCTCCGCGGCGGTGCTTTCAAGCCCAGGACTTCCCCCTACGACTTCCAGGGTCTTAAGGCAACCGGCCTTGAGCTTCTGAAGATAGCAAAGCAGGAAACGGGTCTTCCCATTGTGACCGAGGTCATGGGCGTTAATGACCTGCCCCTGTTTGAGGATGTCGATGTCATCCAGATCGGCGCAAGAAACATGCAGAACTTCGACCTTCTGCGTGAGGTCGGCAAGCTGCGCAAGCCCATTTTGCTCAAGCGTGGTCTTGCAAGCACCATCAAGGAGTTCCTCATGAGTGCCGAGTACATCATGGCAGGCGGCAACGAGCAGATTATCCTCTGCGAGCGCGGCATCCGCACCTTCGACGACTACACGAGAAACACCCTCGACCTTGCGGTCGTCCCCATGCTGCATGAGCTTACGCACCTGCCGGTCATCGTTGATCCGAGCCACGCAACGGGCGTTGCAAGACTTGTACGGCCCATGGCGCTGGCGGGCGTTGCAGCCGGCTGCGACGGTCTTATCATTGAAGTCCACAACGACCCCATGCACGCACTGTGCGACGGTGCGCAGTCGCTGCGTCCCGAGGAGTACGACAGTCTTGCCAAGGCGGTAAACGCTATTCGTGAGGTCGTGACGGAATGACGGTCGGAATAGTTGGACTGGGACTTATAGGCGGCTCGTTTGCGAAAGCCTACCACGAAGCGGGCGAAACAGTCCTCGCCTGCAACAGAACTGAAGACACGCTCAGATTCGCAATGCTCAGCGGCGCAGTCGACGGCGAGCTCACCGAGGAGAATATCGGAAGCTGCGATCTTGTCATCATCGCCGTGTTCCCCGAGGCTGCCGAAGCATTTTTAAGACGCATGGCTCCGCATATCGGCAAAAAGCCCGTCGTCATCGACGCATGCGGTACAAAGCGCAAGATCTGCTCCATGTGCTTCCCCATCGCCGAGGAATACGGCTTCACCTACCTCGGCGGTCACCCAATGGCGGGCACGCACAAATCGGGCTTCAAATACGCAAGGGCAAACCTTTTCCACAATGCGCCCATGGTCATCGTACCGCCGTCTTTTGACGATATTGAGCTATTAGACCGGGTCAAAACTCTGCTTGCGCCGGTGGGCTTCGGCAGCATCTCCGTGACCACCGCCGAAAAGCACGACGAGCTTATCGCCTTCACCTCGCAGATGCCGCACATCATCTCAAACGCCTACATCAAAAGCCCCACGGCGGCAGCTCACAAGGGCTTTTCCGCAGGCAGCTACAAGGATCTGACGAGAGTCGCATGGCTCAACCCCAAGCTTTGGGCGGAGCTGTTTTTGGAAAACCGTGACTGCATATTAAACGAACTCGACTGGTTCATTGCAGCGCTCGAGCAGTACCGTGACGCCGTCAAAAACGATGACTCTGAGACGCTGGAAAAGCTTCTTGACGACGGCAGGCGGCGCAAGGAGGAGGTCGACGGCAGATGATATCCATCCCCGTTTCCGCTTCAACTGATTATAATGTACTCATCGAGCGTGGGCTTATCGCTCGTGTCGGCGAAGAAACGGCAAAGCTCACCAAGCCCGCAAGGGCCGTCATCGTCAGCGGTCCGAACACCTACCCGCTCTACGGTGAGACCGTCACGGCATCGCTTGAGGGTGCAGGCTTTGAGGTGCTGCACTTTATCCACCAAGGCGGCGAGCCGGCAAAGAGCCTTGAGACATACGGTAAGCTTCTTAACTTCCTGTGCGACAGTCATGTCAGCCGCTCTGATATACTCGTTGCCCTCGGCGGCGGCGTAACGGGCGACCTTGCGGGCTTTGCCGCTGCAACATATCTTCGGGGCATAAGCTTTGTGCAGATACCCACAACGCTGCTTGCGGCGGTCGACTCCTCCGTTGGCGGCAAGACTGCAATAAACCTAAACTCCGGCAAAAATCAGGCGGGCTGCTTTTATCAGCCCATTGCCGTTTTCTGCGACCCTGACACGCTCAAGACCCTGCCCGATGCCGACTACCGCTGCGGCTGTGCAGAGATAGTGAAGTACGGCGTTTTGGCCGGCGGCGAGCTGTTTGACACGGTGTCCTCCGGCGGCATCAAGGCCAATGAGGAAGCGGTCATAGCAAGCTGCGTGAGAATAAAAAGCCGCATTGTCAACGAGGATGAGTTTGACCGTGGCATGAGGATGCTTCTGAATCTCGGACACAGCATCGGTCACGCCGTTGAAAAATGCAGCGGCTACGCCGTGCACCACGGCGACGCAGTTGCCATCGGCATGGCTATGATAGCCCGAGCGGCAGCCGACAAGGGCTTTTGCAGCGAAAGTTGCCGTGATATAATTATAGAAACACTTAAAAAATACGACCTGCCGACCGAGACGAGCTTCACGGCCGATGAGCTGTTTGAAGCCTCGAAGGCGGACAAGAAAATTTCCGGCGGAAAAATGCATCTGATCGTGCCGGAGAAGATAGGCTCGTGCCGCATCAAGAGCATCGACATTGACGCTCTGCGGGACTGGCTTTAAGGAGTTAGTATGAACATCACCCTCAAAAACGGACAGCGCTGCGGCATGACTTCCGCCCCAAGCTCAAAATCGCACGCACAAAGACTTCTTATTTGCGCCGGACTGGGTGCAAGCGGCGTTACGCTCGACTGCGGCGATATATCCAAGGACATTGCCGCGGCGGCAAGCTGCGTGCAAACGCTGTGTGCCGATGTAACGGAGCTTCACGAGGGTGTTTTGCGTGTTGAGCCGTGCGCAAAGCCGAGCAAAGGGGTCAAGGTCCTGCACTGCGGTGAAAGCGGCTCGACCCTGCGTTTTCTCATCCCCGTGTGCGGCGCATTGGGCGAAAGCGTTGTGTTCAAAATGGAGGGCAGACTCTCAGAGCGTCCCCTTAGCCCGCTTGACGAGGTGCTGACCGAACACGGCATGACGCTTGAGCGCATCGGCACGGAGCTTCACTGCTCCGGCAAGCTAACAGGTGGTGAATTTGAGATAGCGGGCAATGTGTCCTCGCAGTTTATCTCGGGGCTTCTGTTTGCGCTTCCTCTTTTAGACACCGACAGCACACTCACCGTCACGGGCAAGCTCGAATCAAGCGCATACATCGCCATGACGGAAAATGCCCTGCGCCAGTCGGGCATCGAGTTTGCGAAAAATGATAATGTATACGCCATACCCGGCAATCAGCGCTACCGCCTGAATGAGGCTTGCACGGTCGAGGGCGACCTGTCGAATGCGGCGTTTTTCCTGTGCATGGGCGCTTTGTCCGACAAAGGCGTGACGGTGAAAAACATCCCTGAGCACACAAGTCAGGGCGACAAGAAAATTATCGACATTCTGCGCAGCTTTGGTGCGGATGTTGCGGTCAACGGCGACAGCGTTGCTGTCAAAAAGGGCAGGCTCACCGCCTGCACGGTTGACGCTTCCTAGATACCCGC
>HF986915.1:23843-59313 GCA_000431075.1 Firmicutes bacterium CAG:555 | reverse complement strand
CTTCCGAGATACCCAACCCCGTGCCGTTCTTGTCCGTTGTGGCGGCGGCCGCCGAGGGCGACACGCATATTATAAACGCCGCCAGAGTCAGACTCAAGGAGTCAGACAGGCTAATGACCACGGCGACCCTGCTTTGCAGCTTGGGCGCTTCCGTTGAGGAGCTTCCCGACGGGCTGATCATTCACGGCGGAAGGCCGCTGCACGGCGGCACGATCGGCAGCTTTAACGATCACCGCATCGCCATGTCGGCGGCGGTGGCGGCATGCATTTGCACCGAACCCGTCACGGTCACGGGCTGCGAGTGCGTGAACAAATCGTTCCCACGGTTTTGGGAAAATTTCAGCGGATTGGAGTGCGGACAATGAGCAGCAGCTTTAACGGAAATATCAGATTCACCATCTTCGGTCAGTCGCACTCCCCCGCCATCGGCGTGACGGTTGAGGGACTGCCCGCCGGTTTTGAGCCGGACATGAACGAACTTGCACGATTTATGCAGCGCAGAGCCCCCGGCCGCAGCGAATTTTCGACCCCGAGAAGCGAGGCCGATGCTCCCGAGTTTATATCGGGTCTGTTTGACGGCAGACTCTGCGGAACTCCGCTCACGGCGATGATCAAAAACACGAACACCCGCTCGGGCGACTACTCCGAGCTTAAATATAAGCCCCGCCCGGGGCACGCCGACTTCACTGCCGGCGAAAGATACAACAACTCGCAGGACTACACCGGCGGCGGACATTTTTCCGGTCGCCTCACCGCTCCGCTTTGCATAGTCGGCGGCCTGTGCCTGCAATTGCTCCGTGCCGAGGGCATCAGCGTTGTGAGCCGTATTGCCGAGCTCGGCGGCATTGCCGATAAGGGCGAAATTTGCGCCACTTCCGACAAGCCCTTCCCCGTTGTCAACGACGAGTGCGGCGAAAAAATGAAGGCCGCAATTCTGAGTGCCAAAGAAAAAGGCGACTCCGTCGGCGGCGTTATCGAATGTGCGGTATCAGGCTGCCCCGCCGGTATCGGCGACCCGATGTTCGGCGGCATGGAAAACCGCATTTCCTCGCTGGTATTCGGCATACCGGCAATTAAAGGCATTGAGTTTGGCGCAGGCTTCGGCGCAGCAAAAATGCTCGGCAGCGAAAATAACGACCCCTTCGCCGTGGAAAACGGCAGTATCATCACAAAAACCAACAACTGCGGCGGAATTCTCGGCGGCATAACGACCGGCATGCCCATCGTGTTCAGGGCGGCCGTGAAGCCCACGCCGTCCATTGCCCTCGAGCAGGACACCGTTGACCTGCGCACGATGGAGAACACGAAGCTCACCGTGCACGGCAGACATGATCCCTGCATTGTGCCGAGAGCTGTGCCGTGCATTGAGGCAGCGGCCGCCATCGCAGTTTACGACGCATTGCTTGAAAAACGAAAGGACACAAAATGAATCTTGACGAGATAAGAACCGAGATAGACGCAGTTGACGACGAGCTGACCAAGCTTTTTGCCAAGCGCATGGAGCTTGCCGCCGAGGTCGCAGAGTATAAAAGAGAAAACGCAATGAACATTTACGACCCTGCAAGGGAGCGCAAAAAGCTTGCCGACATTTCCGCAAAGCTCCCCGACGACCTCAAGGAGTACGGTTTTTCGCTGTATTCGCTCATTTTCGAGCTCAGCCGCAGCAGACAGAACAGACTTCTCGGCACACATTCGGCTATCTGCGATGAGATAGAAAGCGCCATCAAGAACACTCCGCAGCTTTTGCCGAACGCACCCCTGGTCGCCTGTCAGGGCGTTGAGGGCGCATATTCGCAGCTTGCCTGCGACAAGGTATTCACCAATCCGAACATCTTCTATTTCAAGAACTTCGAGGCCGTATTCACCGCAATTGAAAAGGGTCTGTGCCGCTACGGCGTGATCCCCCTCGAAAACAGCACCGCAGGCTCTGTCAACAAGGTGTACGACCTCATGATGAAGCACCGCTTCAGCATCATAAAGAGTGTGCGCATCAAGATAGACCACAACCTGCTCGCCCTCCCAGACACGAAGCTTTCCGACATTAAGGAAATTTACTCCCACGAGCAGGCCATAAGCCAGTGCAGCGCATATCTCCAGTCGCTTACCGGCGTTAAGGTCATCGCCTGCGAGAACACCGCCGAGGCAGCAAAAATGGTCGCCGAGTCCGGCAGGCACGATATTGCCGCCATCTCCAGCTTCTCCTGTGTTAAGCTCTACGGTCTTGAGTGCCTTGCCTCGTCCATTCAGGACAAGGGCAACAACTATACCCGCTTTATCTGCATCTCCAAGAACCTTGAAATTTACCCGGGCGCAAACCGCACCAGCCTCATGATGGTGCTGCCGCACACCCCCGGCTCACTGTACAAGGCGCTGTCGAGATTTTACGCTCTCGGAATCAATCTCAACAAGCTTGAAAGCCGTCCCCTGCCCGACCGTGACTTCGAGTTCATGTTCTACTTTGACCTCGATGTCCCCGTCTATTCGCCCAACTTCGTTCAGCTCATGGGCGAAATTCAGGACATTTGCGAGCAGTTCGAGTATCTGGGCAGCTACAGTGAGGTGATTTGATGCTAAAGTGCGGACTATTAGGCGAAAAGCTCGGCCACAGCTATTCGCCGCAGATACATTCCATGCTGGCCGATTACGAATACAAGCTGTTTGAAAAATCGCCCGAGGAGCTTGAAGATTTCCTCAAAAGCGGCGAATTTGACGGGCTGAATGTCACGATACCATACAAAAAATCTGTCATGCCCTACTGTGCGGAGCTGTCGCCGACGGCAGCGCAGATAGGCAGCGTGAACACGATAGTCCGCCGCTCCGACGGAAGTCTCTACGGCGATAACACCGACGCATTCGGCTTTGAAAACCTCATTGTGCACAACGGCATTGAGGTAAAGGGCAAAAAGGCGCTCGTTCTCGGAACGGGCGGTGCTTCCGTCACGGCTCAGGCGGTGCTTAAAAATCTCGGTGCAAGCGAGGTCGTTGTCATCTCCCGAAGGGGCGAGGACAACTACGAGAACATTGCAAAGCACGCCGATGCCGAAATAATCGCAAACACCACGCCCGTGGGCATGTACCCCAACAATGGCAAAGCCGCCGTTGATCTTACGCAGTTTCCCAAGCTCAGCGGCGTACTCGATGTTGTATATAATCCTGCACGGACAGCCCTGCTTTTGCAGGCGGAAAAGCTCGGCATCCCATGCGCAGGCGGCCTGTATATGCTTGTTTCGCAGGCAAAGCGCAGCTGCGAGCTGTTCACGGGAAAGAGTATCCCCGACAGCGAGATAGACCGCATTGAGCGTGTTCTGTCGCACCAGATGCAGAACATCGTCATCATCGGCATGCCCGGCAGCGGCAAGACCGCCGTCTCGACCATGCTCGCCGAAAGGCTCGGCAGAAAGATATTTGACACGGACACGATAGTTTCCGAAAAGGCGGGCGTGACCATTCCCGAGATTTTCGCCGCCCAAGGCGAAGCCGGCTTCCGCAAGCTTGAGACCGAGGCCACCGCCGAGGTCGGCAAGCTCAGCGGTAACATCATCTCGACCGGCGGCGGCGTTGTCACGGTTGCGGGTAATTACGAGCTTCTGCACCAAAACGGCGTCATCGTGTGGATAGAGCGTGACACAAATAAGCTTGCCCGTGACGGCAGACCCATTTCACTCAGCTCCGACCTAAACGAGCTTTACGCCGCAAGACTTCCGCTCTACGAGCGCTTTGCGGATATAAAAGCCGACAACAACGGCGATATTAACGACACGGTTAACGCTATCATGGAGATGATAAAATGAAGTTTTTAGTTATCAACGGCCCGAACCTCAACATGCTCGGCATAAGGGAGCCGGATATCTACGGCAGGCAGACCTACTCGGATCTTGAGAAGTTCGTTTCGGACGCATGCCGTGATGCCGGAGTTGAGTGTGAAATTTTCCAGTCAAACCACGAGGGCAGCATAGTCGACCGCATTCAGCAAGCCTTCGGCAATATCGACGGCATAGTCATTAACCCCGCAGCCTACACCCACACGAGCGTTGCCATTTTGGATGCGCTCAAGGCGGTGGCGATACCCGCCGTTGAGGTGCATCTGTCCGATGTCAGCCAGCGCGAGGCGTTCCGGCAGGTGTCATATGCGGGCATGGCCTGCATCAAAACCTACATGGGGCTCGGCTTCGAGGGCTACAGACAGGCAATAAATTATCTAAAAAACTATTTGGAGGGAAAAGCATGATACCGAAAAAGTATATAACTTGGGGCAGCTCCGGCGCTGTCATCCGTGAGCTTGCCGCCTACGGTGCAGAGCGTGCAAAGGTCGTCGGCCCCGAAAATGTCTATGATTTTACCATCGGCAGCCCGAGTATCGAGCCGCCCAAAGAGTTTTTGGATGCAGTCGAAAGACTCATGAAGACCGTCTCCCCCATTGAGCTGCACACCTACGCTCCGGCGGCAGGGCTCGAGAGCGTCAGAGCGGCGGTCGCAAAGTATCTGACCGAGAGCTTCGGCGTTGAGTATTCCCCCAACGACATTTACATGACTCACGGCGCATCATCGGCGCTGGCTATCATCCTCGCCGCTCTCATGTCCGAGGGTGATGAAGCACTCGTGCTCGCACCGTATTTTCCCGAGTACAAGATCTATGTCGAGCAGGCCGGCGGCACGCTTATCGAAGTGCCCTGCGACGAGGATTTTCAGGTCGATCTTGCCGCATTGGAAGCAAAGCTCACCCCGAAAACGAGCGTAATCATCATAAATTCGCCGAACAACCCCTCCGGTGCCGTGCTCTCGCCCGACAGCGTGAAGGCAATAGCCGAGCTGCTTAACAAGAAGGCCGCCGAGTACGGCCGCCCCATCTACATTGTCGCCGACGAGCCGTACCGTGAGCTGGTCTACGGCGATATCGAGGTACCATTCATTCCGGCGTACTACGACAACACCGTTTATTGCTACTCGTTCAGTAAGTCGCTCTCGCTCCCGGGCGAGCGCATAGGTTTCCTTGCTCTCTCGCCGAAGATGGCAGAGCACGACAATGCTTGGGCGGCGGTGTGCGGCGCCGGCAGGGCGCTGGGCTATGTCTGCGTTTCGACGATGTTCCAGCAGGCAGCGGCCGAGTGCCTCGGCGTGACAGCGGACATCTCGAAGTATGACGATAACCGCCAGCTTGCCTTCTCGGCGCTCAGTGACATGGGCTTTAACTGCGTCAAGCCCGACGGCGCATTTTACCTGTTCATCAAGGCTCCGGGCGGCGACTCGCAGGCGTTCTGCCGCAAGGCAATGGAAAAGGACATTCTCGTTGTTCCGGGCGACGCATTCGGCTGCCCCGGCTATGTCCGCCTTGCCTACTGCGTACCGTTTGACCGCATCAAGCGCTCGCTCTCCGCATTCAAGGCACTGGCCGAAGAATACGGACTATAAATAAGTGCAAAAAAGCCCCGATTTAATAAATCGGGGTTTTTTCATAGCTCGGTGAGCTTTGCAATGACCAACTGGCGGGCATTTTCAAAATCATACGAGCAGGTCGACAGCAGCACAAAGCGGTCGTCGGTTCCGAACTCAACATTCGTTTTGAATGCCGATTGCGTCGTTATCTTGTCCAAAAATGCTTTTTTGGCATCAATAGTCTCTATCGGAGCATAGATATCCGAGTCGGAGCGCAGCAGGAAGCTCGACATGATATCGAGCCTGTAGCTTTTCTCCGGTGTGAGCAGGTACATCACCGGATGCTCGTTGTAGTAGTCCTGCTCAAGGTAGCCCGGCAGCGTGCCGAACATGGCCTTTGACTTCATGCGGTGGCCGTAAATGACGGTGTTGAAGCCGCTGAAGTCGGCAGCGTCACGGAAGTCCATGAACAGCGTGCCGTTTGTGTTGTAGCTGCCGTCGGTGAGTCTGCGCAGGTAGTACTGGTTGTCGTCTGACTGCACGACGGGGTAGTTTATCGGCGTACCCTCGCTGTACAGCCATGCAATGATGTCGGGATTTTTCGCCTGCAGCGCCGCAAAATCGACGCTAATCGGCGTTTTTTCGCCCTGCTCGACCTCGGTCACACCTATATTCTTGAGCTTATCGACCGTGTCCTCGCCCTTTTTCATTTCCGAATAGTAGTCATACAGTTTGTATGCCGCAAAGCAAAACGCCGCAATGCACACAACGAGCACGATCGTTCTGATAACCTTCCGCATTGTTCTTCGCCCTCTGAAACTTGATGCACTCAGTATAATACAAAAACCCGCTGCATTGCAACGGGTTTTTGCTTTATCGGTTTACTGCTCTTTCTTTTTCCTTGTTGCGATCAGGAACACTACCGCACCGGCACAGACTGCGCAGATGGCTGCGTACAGTGCAACGGGGGTGTCGTCGCCGGTCTTGGGGCCGACCGGATCGGTAGGCTCAACGGGCAGCTCCTCGACTGCAAATTCCCAGTCAAGGCTGCCGACCTGCTCGGAAAAGTCGTTGCCCATCTCGACAGGAACATTGAGCGTCACATCGAGAGTGGTCTTTGCGCCGGAGTAGAAAGTGCCGAGGCACACCCAATCGGTAAGCTGGGCGGTCTCATCGGCGCAAGCTGCGAACAGTTCGTTGCCGTCGGCAGCCTTGACGCCGAGCGTCATCTGCTTGAGAAACTCCTCCGAGCCCTCGTTTGCGCCGAGTGAACGCATGTAAAGCTTGATCTTGACATCATTTTTTACATCGTTTCTGACCTCGATCTGCTGAGTGAGGGTATCACCGGGCATAACGCCCTTGAAGTTGACAAACAGATCGGTGGGCGAATACCCGCTGCCGGGGGCAAACACGAACTTATCCGCCTTACCCTTGTAGCTGACGGACGAATCGGCAAACGCCATGGGCGCAAGGCTCATGCACAACCGATTTTCTCTCTGCCGCTACATTACAATATATAGACATTGTCGCCGCCAATTGTATTGACACATATCTTTACATTTTTGTTTTTTCGGCGGCGCGCCGCATATTCTTCCCAAAGCTGCAAACAATAGCACGGAAGAAGTATTCAGGTAAAGGAGAAATAAATATATGAAAGCAACCGGAATAGTCAGAAGGATAGACGATCTCGGCAGGGTCGTCATTCCTAAGGAGATCCGCCGCACAATGCGCATCCGCGAGGGCGACCCGTTGGAGATCTACACCGACAAGGACGGCGAGGTCATTTTCAAAAAATACTCCCCCATAGGCGAGCTGTCCGACTTTGCAGCGCAGATATGCGACAGCCTGCACAAATCCACCGACGCTATCGCCGCAGTCTGCGACCGGGACACGGTGATCGCAATTTCCGGCGGGGCTAAGCGTGAGCTTATGGATAAGCGCATCTCCGCAGGACTTGAGCACATCATAGAGGGGCGCAGCTCCTATCGCTTCAACGGCGGAAGCTGTATCCCGGTTTCCGACGGCGAGGAGAAATTCTGCGTGTCCGTCGCCGCACCGGTCGTATCCGAGGGCGATGTGATGGGCTGTGTGCTGTTTATCTGCCAGAACGGCGGCGGGGCGTGCTCGGACATAGAATTCACGCTTGCGCAGACGGTCGCCAGTTTTCTCGGCAAGCAGATGGAAAGCTGAAAAATGCGCTGATGTAACATACATCAGCGCTTTTTCATTGAAAAATCAGCCATATCATGATAAAATGGCTCAAAAACAGAAAGGATAACATCATGCCAAACATAAAGGGAGAATCCGAACTTACTTTTTTTGAGGCGGCGAGCATTATCGTCGGTCACGGTGTCGGCGCAGGTATTTTGTCCGTGCCGTATCTTGCGGCGCACAACAGCTTCCGTGAGATGATATGGATACTGCTTTTCGGCTACATAGTCGCACTTGTCCTCCATTTCGTCATCGCCGAGCTTTCGTACAACAACAACGGTGCGCAGTTTATCTCCTGCTTCGATGCAGAGCTGTTCTCCGGCGTTATCAAGAAAATTTTCACCTGGGCGGCGTTCCTGCTGCTGGGTCTGTCCGTCATCGTTAATGTCAGCGCATTTCTGACAGGCGCCGCTGCGGTGTTCCGCTCGTGGTTCGGGCTGCCGGATATCGTCGGTATGCTCATCTTCTATGTCATCGGCGCAGGCGTTGTATTCGTCGGCATGAAGCTCGTCGGCATATGCGAAAAGATCGCCGTCGGCTCGATGGTCGGCGTTGTGGGCATACTGTTCGTTGCAACGCTGCTTAACAAAACAAGCGCCTTCCCCACCGGCTGGCACGGGCTAAATAACGCCTTGGCGCTGTTCGGCATGATAAGCTTCTCACTTTCGGCGGTCATGAGCACCCCGCAGGTGGTCAAGGGCTTAAACGGCAATGTCAAGCGCATCCGCGGCGCTATCGCAGCGGGGCTCGGCATTAACGCCTGCCTTATCCTGCTCATCACCACGATGACCCTGCTCGGTGCAGGCAAGGATATCACCGAGGACGGCGCACTTGTCGATCTGTCCCGCCACCTCGGCGGCTGGGTCAGCATCATCGGCTACATCTTCACGCTGCTGGCGCTCGCCACGAGCTTTTGGGCGAATACGCTCAACCTGCGTGATATCGTCGGCGAGCAGACCGGCTGGAGCAAGAACATAAGCTGGCTCGTTGCCTCCGCTCCCTGCCTTATTCTTGCGCTGTTCGGGCTGTCGAGCTTTGTCGGCTTCACCCGCTTTGCAAGCATCATTCAGGTAGTGACCGGTATCGGCATCATCGTCGCCTACAACCGCTCACGCCACCGCACGGGCGCTTCGCCCATCTGCGGCAAATTCGGCTCGCTGCCGTTCCAGATATTCATCGTCGTGTTCACGCTGCTGTCGAGCGTGGGTGCGCTGCTGCCGGTGACCTGATATGAACAAAGCGCTCATCATTGCGGCGGCCGCCGTGCCGGTCTACGCCGTTTTGGATATCTACCGCTTCGTGTTCTGGCGCAGCCGCTCAAGGCTCAGCACCCTGCTTCTGGACAAAAAGGGTCACGCCGAGGACTACTATGTGCGGCGTGACAGCGCTGCCGACAGACTGCGGGAGAAAATGCATGTACGCTACACCATAAGCTCCGACCGCGGCGAAACGCTTCAGGGCTTTTACTATCCCGCCGGCAAAAAACCGGGCAAAAAGTTAGTGTTTATCGTACACGGCTACCACTCCGAGCACGCCGAGACCGCAGGTATGTTCTATGACCTGTACCACAGCCGGGGCTTTGATATCTTCACCTGCGACAACACCGCCTCCGGCGAAAGCGACGGCAAGCTCTTCGGCTACAATGTGTTTGAAAGCGCCGACTGCCTTAAATGGCTCAACTTTCTGCGCTCTCAGTTCGGCGAGGATATTAAAGTCGTGCTGCACGGCTTTTCCCTCGGCGGCGCAACGGTTCTCAAGATGAGCGACCGCTGCCCGGACTGCGTGAAGTTTATCGTCTCCGACAGCGGCTTTATCGACGCTCGGGAGATACTGCGCTCGCAGCTCGGCCCGCTCTACGGGCTGATGGCGGGGCTGAACCGCATTGTCGCAGGCTACGACCTTGCCGAGACGGATGTGCGGGAAAACATTAAAAATTCGCCCCTGCCGTTTCTCATCGTGCACGGCAAGGACGACAAAACGGTGCCGTTTTCCATGGCGCCGAGGATATTCGAGCTTTGCCCGAACGACAAGGACTTTCTGTTCACCGATGGCGCAAAGCATATCGAGACGATGCACATCGCTCCCGAGGCGTATGCCCGGAAGCTCGACCGATTCATAAAGGAGTATTTGCAATGAAACTAACCTGGTACGGTCACGCCTGCTTTAAGCTTGAGACCAACTGCGGGAGTGTGGCGTTCGACCCCTACGCCCCGGGTTCCGTAAAGGGGCTGAAGCTGCCCGAGATCACGGCAGACGCCGTTGTTTGCAGCCACCGCCATTCCGACCACTATTGCCCCGAGGCAGTCACGCTCACGGGCTTAAAGCCCGGCTTTGCGATGCGCAGCATCTACACCTTCCATGACGAGTCCATGGGCGCAAAGCGCGGGAATAATCTCATGACCGTCGTCACTGCCGAAGATCTCACCGTAGCCCACTGCGGCGATCTCGGTCACGAGCTGAACGCCGAAACTCTGCGCAGTCTCGGCAAGATCGACATACTGCTGATACCCGTCGGCGGCGTGTATACGCTCGATGCCAAGGCTGCAAAGCGGGTCTGCGAGCAGATAAAGCCCACAGTCATCATCCCCATGCATTACCGCTGCGGCAGCGTCGGCATACAATCTCTCGCCCCCGTCGACGAGTTTTTATCTCTGTTTGACGAGGCCGAAATAAACCGCCTGCCCTCAAACACCCTGACAGTAGAAAAGCCCCTTGCCCCATCGGTGACTGTGTTTGAGCTCCTTGAATAATCGCTCACACTGCTGTATAACACTCTAAAAAATGAGGCTGTTTTAAAACAGTTAGAGACCACCGTAACTTTCAGTAAAATTACGGAGTACAGTCTCAACCCCTTGTTCCACACCTTTGACACCAACCACTGCAAAGCCATTCAAGCGGCAAACGGAGTTACGGACAATTTAACAGCGTTTTTCAAAAGGGCAATTATCCCAAACAAATAGCAAAAACGGAGTGCGATGCACTCCGTTTTTGCTATTTGTTAGCCATTCTCTCGATATCCGCAAGGCGTCTTGCGTAGGCCGCCATGATGACCGGCTCGTACTTGAGCTCGGGGTTCTCGATGCCGAGGAGCTTCATGAGGTACTTGACAAAGCCGGGGTTCATGAGCAGGAACGGGCCGACTATCGCCGTGGAGAAGAAATTATTTATCCGCACGCCCTCAAGCTTGCTTTTTGAATTTATGCCGGTGCCGTAGCTGACCGTGGCAAAGGCGTTTGCGGAGTTATCGCCGTAAAGCTGCGAAAACTCGGCCTTGAAGCCCACTAACTTCATACTCTCAAACTCGCACAGCACGGTGGAATTGTGCCGGTGCATCATGTCACGCTTGGCATATAGGTCAAAAATTTTAAGTCCCTCGATACGGCTGCCGTCCTCATTTTCGATGTGATCGCAGAACACCTCACCGGCGTTTGCGGTCATGAGAAACACCGTGCCGCCGGAAACAAGCTGCACAATTTGCTCACGGTACGGCATTAGCCACGCTATCGCACGCTCCTGAGCACTCTCGGTCATTGCGCCCATGTATATAAGCTGCACATCGCCGTTTACGAACTCCGGCGTATCGCCGAGCGATGTGTACACAAATTCCGCCTCGGGCAGGCACTCCTTAAGATAGCGGTGATTCCAGCAGTCGCCGAAAAGATTTGCCGCCTCGGGATAAAGGACTTCTATCTTCATTTTGCCGCCTCCCTCTTGTCGATCTCGGCCAGAACGCCGTCGCACACGAGCCTTGTCGTCTCGGGTGTGGTCAGATCGTGCAGGATAAACACCTTGTCGGTTCCGTCAAGCAGCAGCTGCGACGGTGCGTCAAGCTCGTTCTCCACGCAGCGTATCTTCTCCTCGGGTATGCCTGCCAGCAGCAGACGCAGGTGGTAGTCATGCAATCTCACGCCGCAGGCAACGACACGGCTTATGCTCTCGTCGTTTAGAAATTCAAAGTCTGCATCGTACACCCATGTGACTATCTCGGTCGTCTTTTTGTAGGTCTTATCGTCGAGCATGACGATGACCTCCTTTTGGCCGCTTTCCGAGCGGATGTAGTCAAAAACTATCGAGCACGCCACGGGATTCTGACCCTTGGTCATGTTGGTCACGACCTCGACACCGTTTTTCTCACGCTTGGTGTAACGGCTTTCCACGATACTCATGTGCTTAAAGCTCGCCGCTATCGCCTCGGCGGAAAGGCCGAAGGTGCGCAGCAGCGCAACGACCGTCACCTGATTGTAGGTGTTGAAAACGCTGTCGCTCATGAGAGGATAGGTCTCGTTCCCGTCGGGAGCCGCAACGGTGAATGTACCCGCCGTCCAATCGGGACTTGCGGTGTAATCGGCCTCGGGCGAGGCAAAGCCGCAGCTTGTGCATCTCATCTTGCCGATGTGATGGTAGCGCACATACTCGTACTCGACCTTGCCGCCGCACTTGGGGCACGAGCGCATGTCGTTTATGATGTTGACGCACTCGGTCCTGTCGGTGTCAAGGCGGGCAATGGAGAAATAGGTGCGCTTGTTGTTAGGCTTAAGTTGGCTGCTGATCGGGTCGTCGGCATTGAGTATCATGTGCGTGTCGTCCGGCAGCGCGCGCTCGATGATGGAGCTTATAAACTCGGCGTGGGCGTTGCGGCCTATTGAGTCACGGAACAGGTTCGTGCAAACGGCGTAATCGGGATGGATATAGGCGTATATCTTCAGCGAGCTGCGCTCATCGACCTCGAACACGGCGAGCTGCTTTTTGACATGACCCAAAAGGTTTGCATCCCCCAGCAGCGAGCTTGCGATACCGGCATCGATGTTCGAGCCTGCCTTGTTATTGAGCACATCGTAGCCATTTTCCGTCAGCACGTCGAGTATCATGTTGCAGCAGGTGGTCTTGCCGTTTGTGCCGGTGACGGTGATGATAGTCTTGGGCTTATCGATGCGGCCGAGAAAGTCCGGGCACAGCTTGATGGCGATCTTGCCGGGGAAATAGCTTGCATTCATGCCGAGCATCCTTTGCAGCAGCATCGCCGCCTTGCTGATCCATAGCGCTATATAAAATCTGAAGTTCTTTTTCATATCAAGCCCCTGTTAAAAGTATTATAGATTATTATATCCCCTTTGGGCAGGGATTGTCCATATATTTTTATTTGACAGGGGTATTCGCATACGGTATGATATTAGAAAAAGTTTACGGAGGATAAGTCATGGGTCTTGAATGGTATTGGTGGGTAGTCGTCGGCGTTGTGGTGCTTATCTGCATCATGGTCGTCATCGATGTGAGGACAAAGCGTGGCATAAAGGAAAAGAAAGAAGCCGCAGCCGCCGCAAAAAGAAAGCAGAACAAGAAGAAAAGTCCGAGAAAAAATAAAAAGAGAAGATAATTTTTGCGAAAGTTATTGACAAGCAAAAAAAAATCTGTTATATTAACTGAGCCGTGGCCGAGTGGTTCAGTCGGTTAGAACGCCGGCCTGTCACGCCGGAGGTCGAGGGTTCAAGTCCCTTCTCGGTCGCCACTATGCCCCTTGTAATGAGGGGCATAATCTTTGCTGCTGTAGCTCAGTCGGTAGAGCGCATCCTTGGTAAGGATGAGGTCACCAGTTCGAATCTGGTCAGCAGCTCCAAAAAAGCCTGTGATCGCAACGATTACAGGCTTTTTTGTTTTGTCCGTGACAGAAAACAGCGGCAGGTGGCACCTGCCGCTGTTTCCCTGTATATGGGGATTGAGGAAAATGGGGCTGAATCAACAAAAGACCCCATCACTTATAATATGTCCGCTGTGGGACACTCGGGGACACCCCTTTAAAAATTTTTTCAAAAAAATTTTTTTGCGGCATTATTCCCACAGGGCGGCGGGGTAGATGCCTTGGGCTTTCATTGCCGAGATCGCACTGCGGACCGAGCCGAGGTCCTCTCGGTAGGTCATGCCGTACCATGTTTCGTTGCAGTCAAGAACCTGCACGGTCGCCTTGCCCTCGGCGAGCTGCTCGTTTGCCACGAAGGGCAGAAAGTACTCGCACTTGAGGGGGTTCTTCTCAAGATTTTCGTCCAAGAACTCGGGGAAGCGTGCCGCCAGCTCATCGAGCATCTGCGTGGAAAAGCCCCAAAAATTCATAGACACCGTGCTCTCGCCCGAGACATCTACAAAGCTCACGCCATCCTCGGTGTAGGCTGCGTTTTCGCCACGCTTTTCGATATGCGTGCGCTCCGTTATGCCGAGGAGCCTGCCGTTTTCGACCTCACAGATGCCTCTTGCGACATAGCCGTTTTCGGTCACGGTGTTGCGGAGCTTATAGCCCACCATGGCATACTCGGAGGGGGCTCTGTCCTGCTTTAGAAAGTCGTATATCGCCTGATATGCGCCCTTGCCGTAAAAATCGTCCGCATTTATGACCGCAAACGGACCGTCGACGATGCCGCGGCAGCACAAAACTGCGTGACCGGTGCCCCACGGCTTCTCACGGCCTGTGGGGACGGCGTAGCCCTCGGGCAGCTTATCAAGCTGCTGGAACACATACTTTACATCAAAATACTTTTCCATGCGGCTGCCCACGGTGGCCTTGAAGCTGTCCTCTATCTCGTGCTTGATGATAAAGGCTATCTTCTTAAACCCCGCCCGGCGGGCATCGAACAGCGAAAAGTCGATTATCGCATGGCCCTCTGCATCCACGGAGGTAATCTGCTTTAATCCTCCGAAGCGGCTGCCCATACCGGCAGCCATGATCACCAGCGTCGGCTCCTGCATGGCTCAGCCCTGCTTGCCGAGGTCAAGCTCGTTGATGCCCATGCCGACGGAGATGGCACGGACGGCCTCGAAGCTCTTTTCCTGCGCAACAGCTATACCGGCCTCCATGGCCTCCTCGGTAAGCTCGGTGACCTCGTCGGGCAGCTTAACTATCGTCTCGGTGGTGATATCGAACACAAAATATGTGTCGTACTGATCGTGGATCTTGATATTCAGATAGATAACGGCAAAGCCGCTCCACTCCTCGGGCACCTTGGCCGAAACCTTGCCCTCCTGCGAGAGTGCAAGCTCTGCGCCGATGGAGGTGTCGAGCTTGCTGGTCAAATTGACGGTCTTAAAATCGATAAAATCAACATTCATTTTCTATACCTCAAAAAATTATTTTGTTCTGTCCTTGCCGGTGAAAAACGCCGCCATCAGGCCGGGGCCGCAGTTTGAGCCGATGGTCGTGCCAATGTATGTGTAGAACACATCCTTAAAGCCGAAGAACTCCTTTAAGCTCTCTCCGAATTCATGCGCCTCCTCGGGGATATCCGAGTGGCAGATGTAAAGCGTCTGCTTTTCAGGCTCGAGGACGGCCTCCGCAATTATTTTGTTTATCCTATCAAGCGTATGCTTCTTGCCCCGCTCTTTTGCCGTCACGAGCAGCGTGCCCGCAACATTCAGGCGCAGTATCGGCCAAATATTCAGCGTATGTGCAACAACCATTCCGGTCCTGCTGACCCTGCCGCTGCGGTAGAGGTAGGTAAGGTCGCCGGTAGTGTAGATGGTATTGACCGATGCCTTTGTGCGCTCAAGCTCGGCAACGCACCGCTCGGGCGTAAAGCCCTCGTCACGCATTTTTGCGGCGTTTATGGCCAGCATACCGTAGCCGACGGAAGCGAGGGTCGAGTCAACGACATGGATAACGCAGTCGGGGTGCTCCTCACGCATCATCTCGGCTGCCTTCACGCCGTTTGCGTATGTGCCGGAGATGGCGCTGCCCAGTGCGATGTGCACGATGGGGAGCTTCTTTTCCAGAAGCGGCGTCCAGAACTCGATGTACTGATACGGTGTTACTTGGCTGGTCTTGGGCTCCATGCCGGAGCGCATACCGTCATAAAACGCCTTGAGCTCGGCGGGCACCATGGTATCGGTGATATTCTCCTCGCCCGCAGTCCAACACATTTTGAGTGGGATTATGCCCAAGCCTGCGCAGTATTCGCCCGACAGGTCGCAGCCGGAGTCGGTGGTCACAACGAATTTTTCCAAGGCTCATAACCTCCGATAGTTAAAATTTTTATATATTTTAACTCATTTCCCCGATTTTCGCAATAAGAAACTGCTGCCCCATTCGGTGCAGCAGTTTTGCATTAAATTTCAGACCTTTTCGGTTTTTCTGATGGCTGCCGGAATGAACACAAGTGCAGCCGAGGTGAGCGTTATCATCGCCGCCATCTGCAAGGGGTGAGCGGCGAAGTGTCGGGTGATACCGTAGATGAGCGATGCAAGTGCGACGACGAAAACGACTATCGCAAGCGCCTTCGCGTCCCTGCCCTTGAGGGCGAACACGGCTGCAATAATGCCGAGCAGAGCTGCGAGCATCGATGCGCCGATGTACACGGCACGGGTGACGAGATCCTCGGTGGTCTCGGCGGTCGACTCCTCAACGACGAGGTAGCCTGCGTCCAATGCGTCCATGTTGTCGTTCTTGACCTTGGCTGCAATCTTCTCGTTTTCCATGAGCGTTGCGTAGCCTGCGTCTACCTGCGCCTGACCGGCTTCAAACTCGTCGAGCTTTGCCTTGCCGTCGGCGAGCTGCTTTTCGGCATCGGCAAGCTGCTTCTCTGCGTCAACGAGCTTTGCCTTACCTGCATCAAGCTCCTTCTCGGCGGCGTCGAGCTTCTTTTCGCCGGCGGCTATCGTGGGTGCGTTCTTTGCAAGCTCGGCCTTGCCTGCGTCAAGCTGCTTCTTAGCCGCATCAAGCTTTGCCTTGGCCTTGCTGAGCTGCTTGCTTGCATCGGCAAGCTTTGCGTCAACCTGCTTTTCGACCTCGGCTCGAACACCGGCCTTGACGGCCTTGGTAACCTCGCTCGTTATATATGCCATGGTCTTTTTATCGGCCTTGATGGCGGCCGTGACCTTCTCAAGCGTTGCCGCCTCGACGGCCGCCCGAGCCTTTTGGGCAACTGCCGCAAGCTCTTGCTCGCTTGCATCGGGCTTAGTCTGCTTGTACGCCAAAAGCTGCTGATTTACCGCATCCTCCATCTGCTTCTGGATTTCCGGAGCAAGCATCTGCTGCTTTGCGGCACCATCGACCTGCGCCTCGACATTCTGTGCGATGAGCGCATCGACGGTCTTCTGATTTTCCTTTATATACTGCTCGGTCGCAGCGGTGACAAGTGCGTCCTTATTCTTAACGGAAGCGTTATACTCGGCAAGCTTTTCGTTATACTGCTTCATGCCGGCGTCATATTCCTTCTGACCGGCCGCAAGTCTCTTTTCTCCGGCTGCATAATCGGCCTTGCCCTGTGCGAGCGTTGCCTTGCCGTCGTTATACTCCTTTAGGCCGTCCTTTAGATCCTGCTGGCCCTTTGCATAATCGGCCTTGCCCTTCTCGTAAGCCGCCGTGCCATCGGCGTAGGCGGTTTTGCCCTCCTCGTAGTCGGCCCGGTTCGATTCGAGCTTCTCCTTGCCCGCCTTGAGCGTATCAAGCTTTTCGAGCGTTGCGGCTTTTTCCTTCTCGCCGTCGGACTTTTCCTGCATGATATCCCTTATACCGAACGCACCCGCAACGAGCATGAACAGGCAGGCGATGACCATGACGGCACTGATAAGCTTACGCAGCATTGTATTTACCTCCTTGTGTTTGTACATATTACAAATTCGAGTATAGGCTATGTTTGGATGATTGACAATAGTGTTTTGTTAAATAATTGTCGTTGTTCTGCGTTTTTGTCGATATGCAACAAAAGCAGTCGGCGCTTTTTGTCAAAAGCGCCGACTGTCTATCATCGATCCAATAATGTGATTTTTCTGCCGCTGGAGGCAATGAGTCCCTCGGAGCGCATGAGCCGAAGCTCACGCATCAGGCTCGTTCGGTCGACGCACAGGTATTTTGCAAGCTGCGAGAGCGAAAGCTCCGTTTCAAAGCTGCGGCTTCCCGTTTTCTCCTCGAGATACTCAAAATAGCTCATGAGCTTCTGTCGCACGGTCTTTTTGCTTATCATGTTTATGCGCAGTGCCAGCATCTGCGCCTTTTTTGCGGTGAGCTTAAAAAGATTGCTGTTTATCTTCGTGTGGTGCTCGCAGGCGTTTGCGCACCTTCCGTAAATGGAGCTCATTTTTATAAACATGACCGTGCAGTCGCTGTCGGCCTCGGCAACATAGCCCAAGCCGCTGTACGGCAGGGTGAACACCTCGCCGAAAATGTCGTTCGGCTCATAGTTTTCAAGCAGCGTATACTCGCCGTCGATATCCACGCAGTATAAATGCGCCTTGCCGGAAAGCAGCACGCACAGATATTTTATCTCTGGCTCGTAGACAAGGATCGTCTCGCCCTTGCGGAACGAGCGCACCTCGGGATTAAAGCAGCTCATCATCGCATCGATGCTCTGGCAGCTTACATCCTTGAAAAGCTCAACATTTTTAAGGTCCATTTTATCGCCCCCTCAAGGTGATTATAACATATGCCTGTCTCAAATACTACACTAATAAATAAAAAAGCTTCGGAAAACCGAAGCCTTTCGGATATCAGATGCTCCGGAGAGCGGATTCGGGTTAATGGGAAAATCGGACCCCGTCGCATAAAAAAAGCACCTCTTTCGAGGTGCGGCGCCTGCAAGAGCGGTGCGAAATAGGAAACTGTCATTCATTTTAGTTTTGAGTGAGCTATTTTTCGTTCAGACAAAACAGCAAAAATCGGGCAATACTTTGTGTATTACCCGATTTTTTTGTGAAGTATGGGCGGAAAAGAGCCGGTCAAAACCGGTTTCTCATTATCCGCGTCCGCTCTTCAGAGCAGAATACATGCGGTAAAGATAATACCGAGAACGAGCATTATCAAAAGTCCCGTTTTTGTCGGCTTTTTCACCTGAATGGGTACGATGAAGCATGCGCCGTTTACAAGGAGCAGAAGCGTATACGCAAGCGGGAAGTGTGCGCCCAAAAGCTTTTCAAAGCAGAACAGCAGCGGCACGGTGAGCGCCGAGGTCGTGATGGGAACGCCGAGATAATGCTTGCGCTTTTCGGTCGTCTGCTGCTGACGGGTCTCCTCGGTGACATTGTAATATGCAAGTCTTATAAGTCCCGCAAGGGCGAATGCCGCCATGACGGCCACCTGCCACCAAGCCGTGGCGCCGATATTATAGCCTATGGCAACGGGCAGTACACCGAAGCAGACCACATCACTGAGCGAATCGAGCTGGATGCCGTAACGGCGCTCCTCATCGGTGCGGTCCTTCTTGGTACGGGCGAAGATGCCGTCAAACATATCGCAGAAGCCGGAAAACATGAGGCAAATGACCGCAGCGGTGAGATTGCCGCCGCAGGCAAAGCCGATACCTACGACCGACGAAAGCATTCCGATATAGGTCAGCCAGACGGTGTAGTTATAAAAACCTATCACAGAAAAAACATCTCCAATTCATGTGGTACACTGACTATAACACAACCCCACCACATAATGCAAGCTCTTTCGACACACTTTTATCAAGCCGACACACTATGCAAACGGGAAAATGGGTGATATAATCGGAGTGGAGATAATTGTATCAAAGGAGAGCTTGATATGATAAAGACTGACAAAAAATACTCGCAGTACTTGCAGATTCTCAAGGAGGAGCTTATCCCCGCAATGGGCTGCACCGAGCCTATCGCAATGGCATATGCCGCTGCAAAGGCCCGTGCCGTGCTCGGAAAAATGCCGGAGAAGATCGACATCGTCATAAGCGGCAACATTATCAAAAATGTGAAAAGCGTAATCGTTCCGAACACGGGCGGCCTGAAGGGCATCACCGCCGCCATTGCAGCCGGTGTCGCCGTAGGCAACGCAGACAAGCAGCTTGAAGTGCTCGCCGATGTAAAGCAGGAGGATATACCCAAGATAGCAGAGTTTATGAACTCGTGCCAGATGACCGTCATGAAGTCGCAAAGCGACAAGCTGCTCGACATTGACCTTCACTTGTACGCAGGCTCGGACAGCGTGCGCCTGCGCATAACGGATCAGCACACGAATATCGTGCTCATCGAGAAAAACGGTAAGGTGCTTTTTGAAGCAGGCAGCGCCGCCAATGACGGCGGTGAAACAGACCGCAGTGTTTTGAATGTGCAGGACATCGTCGATTTTGCCGAAACGGTCGATATCGACGATGTGCGTGAGCTTTTGGAAAAGCAGATAGGATACAACCTTGCCATATCCGAGGAGGGGCTTCACGGCTCGTACGGTGCGTCGATAGGCAAAACGCTTATCGCCACGAGGGGCGAGGATGTGCGTGTGCGTGCAAGGGCGCAGGCGGCAGCAGGCTCGGATGCGAGAATGAGCGGCTGCGAGCTGCCTGTCGTCATAGTCTCCGGCAGCGGTAATCAGGGCATGACCGCTTCCCTGCCGGTAATCGTCTACGCAAACGACATGGGTGCAAGCCATGAACGGCTTTTGCGGGCGCTGGTGGTGTCAAACCTCATCACCATCCATCAGAAAACGCCCATCGGCAGGCTCAGCGCCTTCTGCGGTGCTGTGAGCGCAGGCTGCGGAGCGGCAGCAGGTGTCGCATGGCTCATTGACGGCACGACCGAAGCCGTGTCGGCGACTATAACCAACACGCTCGGCATGATATCCGGCACGGTGTGCGACGGGGCAAAGCCCTCGTGCGCAGCGAAGATAGCCTCCGCCGTTGAGGCCGGGCTTTTAGGCTTTGACCTTTATGAGAACGGCAAGGGTCTGCACGGCGGCGACGGCATACTCAAAAACGATGTTGAAAAGACCATAGAGTCGGTCGGCCAGCTCGCCCGTGAGGGTATGCGCGAGACCGATGCCGAAATTCTCGATATAATGCTCGACGACTGAGTAGACGCAATAGACGCAAAAAACTGCTGTCTGCAATATTGCAGACAGCAGTTTTTCATTTTGCTTTTATCGAAACTGTGTTGCTGTAGGCCGAGGCAATGCTTTTGCCGCTCACGACCTTGACTGCCTTGACCTTGTAGTAATACTTGGTGTTTTTCTTTGCGCCGGTATTGGTGTAGGTCTTATTTGTCGTCGAAGTGTAGTAGCTGAAGCTCTTGCCGTCTGTTGAGCGGTATATCCAGTACTTCGTTGCGCCGGAGACGCTGCCCCAGCTCAGCTTCGGCTTGCCGCTTGATGTCGTTATCCTGACGGACGGTGCGGCGGTGGATACCTTGAGGCTCTTTGCGCCGCTGTATGCTGAGGCGACATTTGCGCCGTTCACGACGGCGACGGCCTTGACCCTGTAGTAGTATGTAGTGCCGACGGTGACGGAACCGTTTTTGTAGCTTGTCTTGGTCGTGCAGTCGTAATACTTGTAGTTTTTGCCGTCTGTTGAGCGGTATATCCAGTACTTCGTTGCGCCGGAAACGGCTTTCCAAGCAATTTTCGGCTTACCTGACGAGCGGTAAATGCTCAGGCTCGGGGCGGCGGGCTTGCGTCGGATGCCCTTTGACACGCTGAAATCGGAGGTCGTGCCCTCGGCGTTCACGGCCTTGACCTTGTAATAATAGGTCGTGCCCATATTGGTCGAGCCGTTCGTGTAGCTCGTGTTTTTTGTGCCGTCGTACCAATCAAATTTCTTGTTATCGGTCGAGCGGTATATCCAGTACCGTGCCGCGCCGCTGACGGGGCTCCAATAGATCTGCGGCTTACCTGCCGAGGTCGTTATCTTAAGCTCGGGTGCGGCGGGCTTTACCGATGTGCTTGCCGCTGCGGCGCACTTGGCAAACACCATATTGCTCTTTGAGCCCTCGGTGCTGCCGGTGACGGGTGTAACCCAGTAGTAATATGTCGAGCCGGTAACGGCCGAGGTGTCGATATAGCTATTTGTCTTTGATGAGGCATAGTACTCGATGTTGCTCTCCTTGGTGCCACGGTATACATAGTATTTGTCTGCGCCGGACATGGCAGTCCATGTGAGAGAGGGCTTGCCGCTTACGCTGTCTGTGCTTGCGGAAATGCTCTCGACATAGGGCTTGCCGCCGGTGCTGTCCTGCACGCCGGTAAGCATAAAATTCGTTGCCCTCGCCGCATAATTCATGTCAAGGCCGGATGCGGTTGAGCCCTGATAGTCCCAATAGCTTGCAGCCTTGTACTTTTCGTCACGGAAGCGGCTGTCGGTCGAGGAAAGACTCAGCTCGTTTCTGTTCCACGAGTTGAGCGAGCCGCGCTCGGCATCGACGGTGACCCAGCGACCGCCTATATAGGCCTCTGCCCACCAATGGTTTTTACTTGCGGTGTTGACCTGACTTGTAAGGCCG
The DNA here is from genome assembly GCA_000431075.1 of Firmicutes bacterium CAG:555. Taxonomy (GTDB): domain Bacteria; phylum Bacillota; class Clostridia; order Oscillospirales; family Oscillospiraceae; genus F23-B02. The sequence goes on along the minus strand of HF986915.1, from coordinate 37,530 downwards.
TCGCTCGTGTCGTTTTTGCAGCCGTACACGGAGCGAGCCGGTATGCCCAGTGAGCGGCACAGCGCAACTATCATAGCGGCGTAGCCGTCGCAAACGGTTGCGACCTTGCCGTCATCGGTGCTGTTCGTGCTCGCAATTTTATTGCGCTGATTGTAGAGATTGTCGTAGGGGTTTACGCACTGGATATTCGACTTGCCGCCCGTTTGGATATACAGATCATAAGCGTAGTGGTCGTAGTAAAAATTCGTTGCCACATAGCTGTAGATCTTTGCAAGCTTGGCTGCATCGTTCGAAGCTCCCGAGGTTATGCTCTCTGCGACCTTTTTGATATACGCCACACGGTCGGCGGTCATGGGCTTGGAATTAAAGCTTGCGTCCTTGAGCACATAGCTCATGTCCTTGAGGTACACATCTGTGTAGCGTGAGTTATAAACGCTGCCGGTCGACTGCATTTTCTTTGCGCTGTTTACGATATCGGTAAACTCGATGAGTCTCGGGTTGTTGTTCGAGCCGGAGGAGTAGAGCATCGCCGTATTCCACACGAAGCCGTGCTCTCCGCCGAGGGTGCCCTCATACCACTTTGCGCCGTTGCACACATCGGCATCGGCGGCGGTTTTGGCTGCGGTTACTCTCAGAAGATAAAAGCCCTTGGGCATTGTAGCCACGGTTTTGTACCCCGGGCAGGAGTCCCATGCCTTATCTTTGCCGGTAAATACCTTGCCCTTTGTCGCATTGACCCCTTGGCTGCCTGCTGCGGTGTTTATCTTCACCGCAAAGCTGCCGTCCGAGGTGGGGCGGACGAAGACATTTATGTAGTTTGTCTTTTTCTTGATGTTATAAAGCGCAATGCGCAGCATTTTAACGCCCGACTGGGTCTTGCCCTTGACATAGAGGGTATTCTTCTCACCCGAGGGGGTCGAAGCCTCGTAATACTCACCGTTCATAAGTGGGGCAAAGTCTGCGCTCGTGGAAGCGGTCTCAACCTGCGTCCACTTGGTCTGCTCGGCAAATGCCGCCGAGCCCAGAAGCGATGCGGTCAAGCACAGCGCCAAAAATGCGCATAGCATCCGTCTTAAAATATGCCTGTTTTCTTTCATTTTAGGGTCATCTCTTTCTGTGGTCTCGCTTTGCGTTCTTTTCGTAAAGTATCGCAAGTCCTTTAAGTAACAGTGCCGGTTCGTAGGCTATTTCCCGTCTGCAATATGGGACGACAACACCGGCAACCGCCTGAAATATGGGACGACACCCCCGGCAAGCCCGCCGGTGGCAACGACCGAGACTGGAGCTCCGAGCTCCTCCTCCATGCGGTCTATCACGCCGTCAACGAGCGCCGCCGTACCGTAGACTGCGCCGCTTTTCATGCTGTCGACGGTGTTCGTGCCAATGCACTTTGATGGCGCTTCTATCGCAATGTTCGGCAAAAGGCTCGTGCCGGATGAGAGCGCCGTGTACGAGAGCTTCACGCCCGGGACTATGGCACCGCCGGTGTAGGCACCGTCCTTGTCGATGGCAACGATGGTCGTAGCCGTTCCCATGTCAACGACGATTATGGGCGGCTTGAACATCGCAAGTGCGCCGACAGCGCCGGTTATAAGGTCGCCTGCGAGCGTGCCGGGGTCGTCAATTTTGACATTTACGCCGGTCTTTATGCCCGCTCCGACCACCATGCAGTCAAGGCCGGTGACCTTTTTTACCGCCGTGCGGATGGCACGGTTGAGCTGGGGTACGACCGAGGACAGGATAGCGCCGGTGAAGGCATGGTAATCTATGCCGTCAAACTCAAAGTTCTGGCGCATCCTGAGCGCATAGTCGCTTGACAGGTCGTTGAGATTCGTCGCCAAGCGATAGGAGCTTCTTACCTCTCCGTTTTCAACGCAGCCTATGACGACATTGGTGTTGCCTACATCGATGGTGAGTATCATAGCTTTACCTCATTTTCTTTCCGGCACGGATGATTCTCGAAATGCCGGTACTGAGCACCATGTTCACGACGAGCTCAATAACAAAGTTCACGCCCGCAAGTCCGAACACGATATAAGTCACAAGATTTTGTCCGCCTGCCATGGCCGTGAGGGTGTCGGCAAAGAACACCATCATGCCGACGACGAAAAGGCCGGTGTTCACAACGGGGCATACTATGCCTGCACAGATGACGCCCGCAAGCTCGTTTTTCTTGGCGATAGCCCTGTAGCACACGCCGGAGAGCCAGCCTGCCGCTGTGCCCTTGCCGAGGCAGGTGATGAGAAGTCCGGGGACGCTGATGCCCATGAGCAGCATGATAAAGCCGCCGTCCCATCCGGCAATACCGGTGAGGACGACGACGGCGCTGAACACGAAGCCTAAGATCGCACCTGCGCCCGTACCGTAGATCGCAGCGCCGATGATGATGGGCGCAAGCGAAAGCGTGATGGAAACGGGGCCGAATTTCACAAAGTTGCTGAGGATCTGGAGCACGATGATAGTTGCGCTCAAGATCGCAATGCCGGTCATGCGGCGGGTCTTGTCTGTTCTGTTTGTATTCATTTTTACCTCCTGCTGTCGCTCCACTTATTTAGGACAGAGATCTGCCCGTGGATGCGGCGCTAGCTCAATACGAGCAAATACTACAATAATAAATATAGTTTGTCAATATTTTTACAATTGTTTCAATTGAATGATTTGCGCTTATATGATAAAATATTCGCATAATTGATTTTATGGGAGAACTTACTTATGGAGAAAAAAAGCTGGTACAAGGAAATGGCGGTCTATCAGATATGGCCTAGAAGCTTCTGCGACGGCAACGGCGATGGTATCGGCGACCTGTGGGGCGTTTACAGTAAGCTCGATTACATCGCCTCACTGAATGTCGATGGTATTTGGTTTTCGCCGCTTTACCCCTCGCCGAACTCCGATTACGGGTACGACATCTCCGATTACCGCAGCATCCATCCCGATTACGGCGACCTTGACATCTTTAAAAAGGTGCTTGACGGTGCGCACGAGCGTGGCCTGCGTGTGTTCATGGATCTTGTCGTAAACCACACCTCCGACGAGCACCCGTGGTTCATTGAGAGCAAAAAGGGCAAGGATAACCCCTATCACGATTACTACTACTGGCGCAAGGGCAAGGGCAAAAACTCGCCGCCGAACAACTGGGACAGCCTGTTTGAGGGGCGTGCATGGGAGTATGACAAGGGTCTTGACGAGTGGTACCTGCACATCTTCTCAAAAAAGCAGCCAGACCTCAACATGGCAAATCCCAAGGTGCGTGAGGAGGTCAAGGATATCATGCGCTTCTGGCTTGACATGGGCGTCGACGGCTTCCGTGAGGATGTCATCACATACATCGCCAAAGCAGAGGGACTTCCGAGCGCCAAGATGAAGCTTCCCGCCGCAACCGGTATGCAGTATTATACGAACCTGCCCAAGGTGCACGATTACCTTGCCGAGTTCAAGCGTGATGTTCTGGACTTTTACGACTGCTTCACCGTCGGAGAGGGCCCCCGCATGGAGCCTTCGGTGGCGCTGAGCTATGTAAAAGAAGGTCCCAACAAGGTCCTCGACATGATGATAAACTTTGCCCACATGGAGGCTGACTGCTTTATAACAGACTTCATGCAGCGCCCGTTTAAGCTCACGAAGCTCAAAAAGGCATTCACGAAGTGGCAGAAGGAGATGTACGGCAAGGGCTGGAACGCACTGTACCTCGAAAACCACGACCACCCCCGTATCATCAGCCGTTACGGCAGCGAAAAGTACCGTGTTGAAAGCGGCAAGATGCTCGCAGCAAGCTATATATTCCAGCAGGGCACGCCCTTTGTGTACCAGGGGCAGGAGATAGGCATGATAAACACCCCGCTTTCCTCCCTTGACGAGTACAAGGATATTATGACGCACAACAATGCACGCATAGCCCGCAGTCTGGGTCTTTCCAAAAAGACCGTTTTGAAGCTCGCACAAAAGGCCTCCCGTGACAATGCCCGCACCTGCATGCAGTGGTCGGGCGGCAAAAACGGCGGCTTTTCCGAGAGGCAGCCATGGTTTGTCGTCAACCCCAACTACCCCGAGATAAATGTCGAAAGCCAACTCGACGATCCCAAGAGCATTTTGAACTTCTACCGTGACGCTTTGCAGTTCAGGCGTGATAACCCCATCGTCATTTACGGCGACTACACGGAGTACCTGCCCAAGAGCGAGCAGCTGTATGTCTACGAGCGCAGCTACAAGGGCAAGAAGCTTCTCGTTATCTGCTCGTTTACCGAAAAGCCCGTGCGCTTTGACGCTCCCGACGGCATAACGCTCACCGAGCAGGCGCAGGTTTTCGGCAATTACGATGCTAATTTCGTTATATCCAACGGCTTTACCACAAGGCCATATGAAATGAGGGTGTATTACTTCGATGCGTAAGTTTAACAGAGAAATTAAGGACTTAAACGAGATAACCGAGCTTATAGACGGCTGCGACACGCTGCGTGTCGGCTTTAACGACGAAGGCTGCCCATATATCGTGCCGCTGTCGTTCGGCTACGAGGTCATTGACGGTGCGTTCGTGTTCTATGTCCACGGCGCAAAGGCAGGCCGTCGGCACGAGCTTGCCGCAAAGTCGGAGCTTGTCTGCGTGGAAGCGGATGTGTGCAAGGGCTTCGTGACCCTGCCAAGCGGAGATCAGACCGCCGACTACCGCAGCTTCATAGGCAAAGGTACTATTGAGTCGATAACCGGTGACGAAGCCGTCCATGCGCTGACGGCGCTTTGCCGCCACTGCGGCTTTGACACGATGCACTGCACGCAGGCGGTCGTCAACGCCACCTGCGTTGAGAAGATAACCGTCAAAGAGTTTACCGCAAAGCAGAGATTCAAATGAGCCGGTACAACTCCCTCAGCGACTATCTCAAAGGCCGCTTCGGCAGGAAAATGTACAAGCTTGCCGTTGACGGCGGCTTTACCTGCCCGAACCGTGACGGCACGAAGAGTACGGGCGGCTGCATTTTTTGCTCAAGCGCAGGCTCGGGCGACTTTGCCGAGCACGGTGCGGACATAAAAACGCAGCTTGAAAATGCAAAGCAGCGCATAAAAAGCAAGCTTCCGCCCGACTGCGGCTATATCGCCTATTTTCAGTCGTTCACAAACACCTATGCCCCGGTTGCCCGGCTGCGTGAGCTGTTTGAGGCGGCGCTCGAGGTTGACGGCGTGCAGGCGCTTTCCGTTGCGACCCGCCCCGACTGCGTGGATGAGGAAAATGTGCAGTTGCTTGCCGAGCTGAACGAAAAAGCTCCCGTATTTGTCGAGCTTGGGCTTCAGACCTCGAATGAGGATACGGCACGGTACATTAATCGCTGCTATCCAAACTCGGATTTCACAAACGCCGTGCGGCTTTTGCGGAAACATGGGATAGATATCATCGTGCACATCATAATCGGTCTGCCGAACGAGACGGAGGAGGACATTCTAAACACCGTCCGCTTTGTGTCGGCGCACGATGTGCAGGGAGTGAAGCTTCAGCTCATGCATGTTCTCAGAAGCACCCGCCTTGCCGAGACGGACTATGTGCCGCTTCAGATGGGAGAATACTACCGCCTTTTAGGTCTGTGTCTTGAGCATCTGCGGCCGGATATCGTCATCCATCGGCTCACCGGCGACGGTGACAAGCGTCTGCTTATTGCTCCTATGTGGAGCGCCGACAAGCACCGTGTCTTAAACGGCTTCATGCGATATATGGACGAGCACAATATAATACAAGGCTCGAAATACGAAAACAGCAGTCTTTATTGACTGCTGTTTTCCTTTGGCGTGAACTTTTGAACTCCCCAGATGCCGACCATAACTGCGACCATTGAAATTGCCGACAGGAGCGAGAAGCGGTCGCCGAGGATAAACACTCCGGCGAGAACGGAAACGACCGTCGTCAGATTGTACAGGCTTATGACATTTGCCATCGGCGCATTGGCAACGGAGTAGTTGAACAGCCAGTAGCCCACGACCGATGCGCCCACGGCCAAAAACAGCGCAGCAAGCATGAAGTCAAGGCTTGCGGCCGGGCGGATGAGTGCCGTGATATCGCCGCCGTGCTCTATCACGGCAAGACTCGTGAAGAAAACCGCGCCCATGAGCTGGATCATAAATGTGCGCTCGTAAACGCTGAACTCATCGGAAATACCTCGGCTGACAACACCGCAGGCAGCGCCGGTGAGCACCGCAACGACAAGGAGCAAAACGCCCTTCAGGCTCACCGAGCCGCCGCTGTTTTCGACTAAGGTGATAACTACGATACCGGCAATGGATAAAATGCTGAAAAGCCACTGTGCCATGCTCGGCTTTTCCTTCAGAAACACCGCCGCCATTATGAGCGTCACGACGGGTATAATGGCGATCATCACGCCCGAAAAGGCGCTGTTGGTGTACTTTAGGCCGTACTGCTCGCCGATAAAATATATGCACGGCTCAAACAGTCCCAGCAGTAGCAGCATCTTGACATTCTTGCCTCTCAGGCGCAGCTTTGCCTTGCCGAGAACAAGCGGCACGAGCAGAATAAGCAGTGCAATGTCAAATCTGTACGACAGCAGAACAAACGGCGTTGCGTCCCGCTGCCCGACCGATGATGCAAGGAAGCTGAAGCCCCAAAGCGTGTACACTCCCACAGCGGCAAGCATCGCCTTATAAAAGCTTTTGGTTTTCATGCCGCTTTCTTCGTGACCTCCATTCCGTTGCTGAATATGATGATGCTGCCCTCAAGATCGGTGCGGCAGACCTCCGCTCCGCAATCGTTGAGTCTGGACAGCGCCTCCTCGTGCGGGTGGCCGTAGCTGTTGCCGGCTTCGCAGGAGATGACTGCTATCTTCGGTTCTGCCTCGTACAGGAAGCGGTAGCTGCTCGAGCCGGACGAGCCGTGGTGGCCGACCTTTAGAACATCGCATTTTACATTTGCGCCGTCCTCCAAAAGATCCCGCTCGGCCTTGGATGTCATGTCGCCGGTAAAGAGGAAGCTCGTGTCGCCGTACTCCAAGCGCATGACAAGACTGTCGTCGTTCAGGTTATCATACTCCTCAAGCGGGCCTATAAACTCAAGCCTTGCTTCGCCGAGACTGTAGCTCTCGCCGAGCTCGGGAACGGTCATGGCAAGACCCTTTGCGCTTACTGCGTCGGAGAATATCTCATACGAGGAGGTATCTCCCGGGTAGGGGGATGTAAACACCGTGCCGACATCGAAGTTTTCAACCACTGCGTCAAGCCCGCCGCAATGGTCGGCGTGACCGTGCGAGCACACGACATATTCCAGCTTCTCTATGCCGTGGTCGTTCAGGTAATCGACCACCGTGTCCGATGCGCTCGGCTCGCCTGCGTCGATGAGCATATACTCCCCGCCGCAGCAGATAAGCTCGCTGTCGCCCTGACCGACATCGATGTAATGCACATAAAGGCCGTCCATGGGGACAGTGACCTTATTTGCGTTATCCTGCACACTTTGGAACACGAAAACTCCGACGACTATGACGGCAATGATGACCGCAAGGATGGGATAGCGCTTTGCAAAGCGCATAATGCCCTTAACATCACTTTTTCTGACGCTTGTCTTTTTCCTGCTCATGTTTCCCTCCAAAGTGATAGAATGCAGCATTGATTTTCTCATACCTGCGTTAAAAATGCAAGTTTTTGCTTTTCAAAACGGGTAAGTTATTTTATAATGGGTGCATTAAAAATCAAAGGTAGTGATGATATGAAGTACATTCTCGTTATCGGTGACGGCATGGCTGACGAGCCGGTGCCGGAGCTCGGCGGCCTCACGCCGCTGGAATATGCGAAAAAGCCGTTTATAGATGAGCTGGCTGCAAAAGGCGAGGTCGGCAATGTCCTCAATGTGCCGGATAACCTCCCGGCCGGCAGCGACACGGCCATCATGTCCATTTTCGGCTGTGACCCGAACCTTTACTACACCGGCAGAGCTCCACTCGAAGCTGCGGCAACGGGCATAAAACTAAACCCCGGCGATGTCGCCTACCGCTGCAACATGGTGACCTTAGAGTCCGGCGACCTGCCGTTTGAGGAAAAGCGCATTTTGTCGCACTCGGCGGGTTCAATTGACGGTGCGGTGTCCGACGAGATAATCACCGAGCTGTTTTCCGATCCCGAATTTGCCGCTGCCGCTGCTAAGGCGGGCATGACCGTGAATCTCGGTCACTCGTTCCGCCACATTGCCGTACAGTCGCAGGCGGATATAAAGGGCATCAGGCTCATCCCGCCGCACGACCATTTGGGTGAGAAGATAGGTCCTCTGCTGCCCACCGGCTGCAAAAATGCCGATACTCTGCGTGAGCTCATGGTCAAGGCGAATGAGCTTTTAGAGCGCAGCCCCATAAACGCAAAGCTTGTCGCCGACGGTAAAATGCCTGCAAACGGCATTTGGTTCTGGGCCGAGGGCACGGCGGTGAAGCTGCCGGACTTCGTTTCGAAAAACCACCACACAGGCGCCGTCGTCTCCGCCGTTCCGCTGTGCCACGGCATTGCGGCACTCGTCGGGCTGGGCATCGTGTGCCCCGAGGGTGCCACCGGCGAGATCGACACCAATTACGAGAACAAGATGCAGGCGACGCTCGACATTTTGGAGGATAACGACTTTGCCGCCGTGCATGTCGAGGCTCCCGACGAGTGCACGCACAACGGCGACCTCAAGGGCAAAATTCAGGGCATCGAGTGGCTCGACACAAGGCTCATACGTCCGATGGTCAAGGCGCTTAACGAGCGTGGCCGGGATTTCAGAATGCTGTTTTTGTCCGACCACAAGACACTGACCTCCACCCGCGGCCATGCGGGCGGCTATGTGCCGTACATGCTGTACGACAGCCGTGAAAACTCCGGCTGCGGACTGCCGTACACCGAAAAAAGCGGAGAGCTCGGCCCGCAGGTAAATTCGGGCGTGAGCCTCATGAGTATGCTGTTTGAAAGATGAAAAATATTACCGAAAAAGCCTACGCAAAAATAAATATCTCGCTTGATGTGACAGGCCGCCGCCCCGACGGCTACCATGAGATGCTCATGGTCATGCAGTCGGTCACGCTGTGCGATGAGGTGACGATAACGCTCACGGAGGGCGCAAGAAGCTGCGCCGAGTGCAACCTGCACTTTGTCCCGGGCGATGAGCGCAACCTCGCCGTTCGTGCGGCAAACCGTTTTTTTGAGCGTGCCGGAATAGATAACACCGGCGCACATATCGTGCTTAAAAAGAACATCCCCGTCGGTGCGGGCATGGCAGGCGGCTCGACCGACGCCGCCGCCGTCCTGCGTGGGCTGAACAAGCTCACGGGCGCAAAGCTTTCCTCCGCCGAGCTTCACGAGCTTGCCGCCGAGATAGGCTCGGATGTTGCATTTTGCATAGCAGGCGGCACACAGCTTGCCTCCGGCAGAGGCGAGGTGATGTCTCCCCTGCCGCCGCTGCCCGATTGCAGCATCGTTATCTGCAAACCGGATTTTTCGATATCCACGCCGGAGCTTTTCCGCAAGCTCGATTCCGTCAAGCTGCGCTGCCACCCCGACACTGCCGGTATATGCGCAGCGCTTGAAGCGGGCGATCTCGGCGGCATCGTGCGCCGGATGTACAATGTCTTTGAGGATGTACCCGACCGCCGGCGTGCCGCCATTGCCGGGATAAAAAGCGCCATGCTCGACAGCGGCGCACTCGGCTCTATCATGACAGGCACAGGCTCTGCAGTGTTCGGCATTTTTGACGACCCGAACACCGCCAAAGCTGCCTGCGACAGGCTTCGGCACGATTACGAGCACTGCTTCCTTGCAAAAAATATGCCCAAGTTGACGGGAGCCGAACACTATCGGTTTTGACGGGCAGCTTTCTTTGGTGAAGGCGTGTCGTAACCCGGCAAAACAAAAAAGACGAAAATAACCGAAAGGGCACACTGACAGACGATGGGGTTCGGCTTCCGTCAACTTACACCCTCGATGTTTAAAAATGCGCAAAACCGCCGATACTATGACCAGTACATAGTAAAGGCGGTTTTCGTTATGACAAAAAGCAGGATGAGAATTTGGGAAATGTCGCTCCTTTTAGCGCTGTGCTTTTCGCTTTGCATCGGCACTTGGGCGCAGGCAAAGCAGGCGGCGCTCAGCTCCGAGCTTGTGCGGCTGCATGTCATCGCCGTGTCGGACGATGAGTACGAGCAGGCGCTCAAGCTCCGTGTGCGTGACGAGGTCCTCGCATACATTTCGCCGAAGCTTGACGGCGTTAAGTCGGCGCAGGATGCGCAGAAGATAATTTCCGCCGAGCTTGACGGGATAAAGCAAGCCGCCGAGACCGCCGCCGAGGGCAGGAGCGTGCTTGTCACGCTCAGCGAGGAATACTACCCCACCCGCAACTACGAGAAATTTTCGCTGCCGGCGGGCAGGTATCAGTCGCTACGTGTCATACTCGGCGAGGGGCAGGGTCACAACTGGTGGTGCGTTGTGTTCCCGCCGCTGTGCATCTCCGCCGCCGAGCAGGAGCAGGCGGTCGAGTCGATGAACGACGACATGAAGGGTATCGTCACCGAGGACGACGGCTACGAATACAAATTCCGCATATTAGAGCTCTGGGGCGAGCTCATGGCGCTTATAGGTGCATAAAAAAGTTCGGGTCAGTGACCCGAACTTTTTTCTTATTATTCGACTTCAACAACGCCGTCGTCCTTGACGGTGACGGTCATGCCGGTTTTTACATAGTCGAGGAACTCATCGCCGAGGTTATCGACGACGGGCATTTTTGCGTCCGTCCATACATCGCCCAAAATTGCGCCGGAGGCGGCAAGCGAGTCGATGGGCTTTGAAAACAGCATGCACGCAGGCTGCTTGCCCGACGAGCACACGGTGAACAGCACCATGCCGCCCGTGGTTGAGCCGATGGTCATCGGCAGGCAAAGTGCCTTGCCGATCATGGGCTTTTTATAAATATCGGGATTATTCTGATCGCCGCATTTCATCTTCTTATCGCCGAACATCATGCCCATCTGGTAGCTTGCAAGGGTGTTGAAGCCGCCGTGGGAGACCAGAGCCTCGGCGGTGCAGGTGCCGGGAACTACGACACGGCCTTTGAAAGTTTTCATTTCCTGCCCTCCTTCGGCGTCGTGATGGTTTTGAGGATCTCGGCCTCGGTGTAATATCTTGCACTGGTGTAGGTGCGCAGCTTATTCGAGCAGGTTATGACCGCCTTTTTCTTGCACAGGGGGTTATTCATGTACATAAGCGGGCAGATATAGCTCAAAATGATGCCCTGACGCTTGAGCTGCTTTGCATACGGAGTCTTTTCAAACTCCTTGATGACCGGCGTGGAGGCAGTGAACACCGTGGGAACAGTGACCTTTTTAAGGCCGTTTGCCGTGAGCTGTTTGCCGACATTCTGCGTCCAGTCGATAAGCTGGCGCAGGGTAAGATGCGGGCAGCCGACAAAGCAAAGCTGCGGGTCTGCATCGGGGTTTTTCCAGATGACGGGGTAGCTGGCCTTGACACGCTCAAGCTCTGCATCATCGATGACATAGACCTGTGCGTTCTCGGCAATGATGCTCTCGCCCTGCTCGACGGCCTCGGGCGTGAGATTTTCGATGTGGTACAGTCCGACTGCGCCGTTGGAGGCAGTTGCGGCGCCGAAGTCCTTGAGGTATGCGCAGGCCTCGTCGTCAAGCTCCGTGCCGAGCCATTTGTCAAGTCCCTTGACATACGGCACTTCCTCCATGACCTTCATGCCTATGGCGGAGCCAAGCAGCTGCGCCTCGGGCTTGTGCTCGCACTTGACCTCGACCACCCAAGTTGCCTTGCGCTCCTCGTCAAGGAGCAGGCCGAACTCGGGGACAAAGCCCGCTATCGAGCCCATGAGCTCTATCATGCCGGAGTTGCGGTTGCAGCGGGCGCCGAGCACGGAGTTTGCGTACACGACCGCCGACGACTCCGCCCACGAGAGGATATCGCCCTTGTTGGGCTTGTTGCCGACCTGATCGAGATAGCAGGTGCAGGTGTAGTCATCGTCACTGGTGATGCCAAGCTGCACGAGCTGCTTTTCGTAATCGTCCTGCACGGTGTACATGAATTTCTTGAACACAAGATCCTCAATGAGGCTGCTGGGCACATGCTTATCCAGCGGCTTGGGGTCGGCGGTGAATTTCTGGTCGGCGGTGAGACCGGCATCGATGATCTCCTGATACAGATCATACACCGGCTTCATGACCTTGAGGCCGAAGCTGATGACGGTGTGGCCGTACTTTGAGGTAATGGGCACCATCCGCTTTGCGCCGAAGGTCTCGCCGTACATGACGAGGGTCTTGACGACCTTTGCCATCGTTTCACCCTTTTCGCCGTTTAGCATAGCCTGCTGTTCGGGGGTAAGTAACATGGGCAATTCACATCCTTATATCAATTATTTTGTTACCGAATTAACAATTCTATTTTATAGCAAGTGGGCGATAAAGTCAATCTATATATGAAAAAACGCACCGAGAGATCGGTGCGTTTTAAAATCATGTTGTCATTTTTACCTCGGGCATCATGTCGTCGGAAATTTTGCGCAGCATGAGTGAAAACATCGCCGTTTCCTCGGCGGAAAACTCCTCGCTTATACGGTCAAGGACAGTTTTCACATAGCTTCGCATGATGTCTGTATACTCAAAATATTTCTCCGACAGCAGCAGATGGTACTCACGCCTGTCAGTCTCGGAATTCTGCTTCTTCAGATAGCCCTTTTTGATAAGGTTATTGACCTTGTAGGTCGCATTGGACTGCGAAATGTTCAGAAACTCCGCAAACTGGCCTATCGTCGGCTCATGCAGGGCATGGATGACCTCGATGGAGAACGCCTCCATGGCGCTCAGCGAGCCCTCACGCTCCCGAACAAGCTCAAATATCCTGCGGAAAAACTCTAACTTAAACTTGTCATAAACCTCGAGGAAATTCTCCTCCAACATACTCCTTCTCCCCCTTGTGAGCAGTTTTAGACTATTTTAAGCCAAAATCAGCCGTTTGTAAATAAGCGTTTTTGCTTTAAGACAAAAAAATCTCCGCGGCATCAGCCACGGAGATTTGCAGCTTTACTTTTTGCGCTTGCCGAAGATGTTCTTCTGCTCGACGGTCTCGCCCATGGTCTCGGCGTACTGGCGCAGAGCGTCCTTCTGAGTTGAAGTCATACCTCTGGGGACTGAGACATTGACGGTGACGAACTGGTCGCCGCGGCCGCCGTTGCGCAGGAAGGGAACGCCCTTGCCCTTGAGACGGAAGGTCGTGCCGGACTGTGTACCCTCGGGGATGTTGAGCTTGACCTTGCCGTCAAGTGTCGGCACCTCCACCTCGGCACCGAGAGCAGCCTGCGCAAACGAGATTTCCTGATCAAGCAATATCGATGCGCCGTCACGCTCGAAGCGTGCGTGCGGCTGCACCAGAACGGTGATAAGAAGATCACCGGCAGGTCCGCCGTTTAAGCCGGCATTGCCCTGACCTTTGAGAGAGATGGTCTGGCCGTCGTCGATACCTGCAGGTATGCTGACGCTGACCTTATGCTGACGGCGCACGCTGCCCATGCCACGGCAGGTCTTGCACGGGGAGTGGATTATCTTGCCTCTGCCCTTGCACTTGGGGCACTGCTCGCTGGACTGGACCATGCCGAACGGGGTGCGCTTTGTGGACATGACCGTGCCGGTGCCCTTACAGTCGGGGCAGACCTCGGCGGTCGTGCCCTCGGCAC
>HF986915.1:0-23832 GCA_000431075.1 Firmicutes bacterium CAG:555 | reverse complement strand
CCCCCCGCCCCAGCCGGTGCCCTTACAGTCGGGGCACTGCTCGATCTTGGAGACAAAGACATCCTTCTTTACGCCGAAGGCAGCCTCCTCAAACTTTATGTTGACAGTTGCACGCAGATTATCGCCCTTGCGGGGTGCGTTGGGGTTTCTGCCGCCACCGCCGCCAAAGCCGAAGCCGCCGCCGAAGATGTCGCTGAAGATATCTCCGAAGCCGCCGAAGCCCTCAAAGCCGCCGAAGCCTCCGCCGCCGCCGAAGCCTTGGCTGGGGTCAAAGGCCGCATGGCCGAACTGGTCGTACTTTGCCCGCTTATCGGGGTCGGAGAGCACCTCGTACGCCTCGTTTATCTCCTTGAAGCGAGCCTCGCATTCCTTGTCGCCGGGATGCAGGTCGGGGTGATTTTCCTTGGCAAGCTTTCTGTATGCTTTTTTCAGCTCGTCCTCCGATGCGCCCTTTTTGACGCCGAGAACCTCATAAAAATCTCTTTTTTCTGCCATAAATCTACCTCAAATGTGGGCGTACAATGAGTACGCCCACATCTTATTACTTGCGATAATTACTTCTTGTCGTCATCGTCGACCACGGTGTAGTCTGCGTCGTAGTAGTCCTGACCGCCTGCGCCGTTTGCGCTGCCGCCCGCTGCTGCGTTGGGGTCAAAGCCCTGTGCGCCCTGTGCGCCCTGTGCTGCCTGAGCTGCCTCGTAGAGCTTGCCGAACACATCGGTCAGCTCCTTGGTGGCCTGCTTGATGCTCTCGGTGTCGGTGCCGGTAAGTGCGGTCTTAAGAGTCTGGAGCTTGGTCTCGATCTCGCTCTTAACTTCGGCGGGGACCTTGTCGCCCATGTCCTCAAGGGTCTTCTCGGTCTGGTAGACTATCTGATCGCCCTGGTTGCGGACATCGATCTCTTCCTTGCGCTTTGCATCCTCGGCTGCGAACATCTCTGCATCCTTGACTGCCTTATCGATATCCTCCTTGGTCATGTTGGTCGAGGAGGTGATGGTGATGTGCTGCTCCTTGCCGGTGCCGAGATCCTTTGCGGAAACATTTACGATGCCGTTTGCGTCGATATCGAAGGTGACCTCGATCTGAGGAACGCCGCGGCGTGCCGGTGCGATGCCGTCAAGGTTGAAGCGGCCGAGGCTCTTGTTGTACTGAGCCATCTCACGCTCGCCCTGGAGAACATTGATCTCAACGGCAGTCTGATTATCGGCTGCGGTGGAGAAGATCTGGCTCTTCTTGGTCGGGATGGTGGTGTTACGCTCGATGAGCTTGGTGCACACGCCGCCGAGAGTCTCGATACCGAGGGACAGCGGGGTTACATCCAGAAGCAGAACGCCCTTTACATCGCCTGCAAGAACGCCGCCCTGGATTGCAGCGCCGATAGCGACACATTCATCGGGGTTGATGCCCTTGAAGCCTTCCTTGCCGGTGAGGGTCTTGACCATTTCCTGAACAGCGGGGATACGGGACGAGCCGCCGACCATGAGGACCTTGGAAATGTCGCTGGCGGACAGGCCGGAGTCGGCCAGAGCCTGCTTTACGGGGCCCATGGTCTTCTCGACGAGGTGATGGGTCAGCTCATTGAACTTTGCACGGGTAAGAGTTACATCAAGGTGCTTAGGACCGGTTGCATCGGCGGTGATGTAAGGCAGGTTGATGTTCGAGGTGGTAACGCCGGACAGCTCGATTTTTGCCTTCTCGGCAGCCTCACGCAGACGCTGCATTGCGACCTTATCGCCGGACAGGTCGATGCCCTCTGCCTTCTTGAACTCGTCGACGAGGTACTTGGTGATGCATGCATCAAAGTCGTCGCCGCCGAGGCGGTTGTTACCTGCGGTTGCAAGAACTTCGATAACACCGTCGCCGATCTCGAGAACGGAGACATCGAAGGTGCCGCCGCCGAGGTCGTAGACCATGATCTTCTGATCGGTCTCCTTATCAAGACCGTATGCCAGAGCTGCTGCGGTAGGCTCGTTGATGATACGCTTTACATCAAGGCCTGCGATCTTGCCTGCGTCCTTGGTTGCCTGACGCTGAGCGTCGGTGAAGTATGCAGGAACGGTGATGACAGCTTCCGTTACGGTCTGGCCGAGGTAGCTCTCTGCGTCTGCCTTCAGCTTCTGAAGGATCATTGCGGAGATCTCCTGCGGGGTGTAGTTTTTATTGTCAATAGTGACCTTGTGAGAGGTACCCATCTCACGCTTGATAGACGAGATGGTGCGGTCGGGGTTGGTGATGGCCTGGCGCTTTGCGACCTGACCTACCATACGCTCGCCGGTCTTTGCGAATGCGACGACTGACGGAGTGGTGCGAGCACCCTCTGCGTTTGCGATTACGACAGCCTCGCCGCCTTCCATGACGGCCACGCAGCTGTTAGTTGTACCGAGGTCAATACCTATAATCTTTCCCATTGTTTTTTCCTCCTATTAAAAATGAAACAGTATACAAAATTAAAATTTATAATCAGTTTGCGACTTTGACCATCGCAAAACGGATCACCTTGTCATTGAGCTTGAAACCCTTCTGGAAGACCTCGACTACTTCGTTTTCGCCGAAGCTCTCGTCCTCCACATGCATCACCGCATTGTGTATCGTCGGGTCAAACTTCTGACCGGCGGCCTCAATTTCGGTGACGCCCAGCTTCTCCATTGTGGTACAAAACTGGGTCATTATCATCTCAACGCCCTTGCGGTAGGCCTCATCGGCCGTTGCCTGTTTGAGTGCTCTTTCGAGGTTATCATAAACCGGCAGGAACTTTAACAGTGTGTCGGCCTTGATGTCGTTATACAGCGACTCACGCTCTTTCTGACTGCGCTTGCGGAAATTGTCGTACTCGGCGGCAAGCCGCAGGTACTTTTCCTGCTCTTCTTTGATAAGCTTTTCAGCCGTTTCCTTTATCTCGGCCTCCTTTTTGGAGTCCTTCTTCGGCTTCTTTTCCTTTTTGGTCTCTTCGGCCTTGGTTTCTTCTTTGACCTTTTCTTCCTTGGTCTCGGCGGCCTTGGTCTCTTTCTTTTCAGTGCTCATCTATAATGTCATCTCCCTTGATTATCAGTTTGTTATGCATGCCCGAGGGTGGTGCGGCGCCGCCGCCGAGCCGTCTTGAAAGTCCGGCTGCCAGAAAGCTGAGCTTTGCGGCAACGGTGGAGTAATCCATTCTTGTGGGTCCTACGACACCGATAAGTCCCTTCGTATTGTCGCCCATATCGTAGCTTGCTATAACTACGCTTGAGTCCTTAAGCTCCTCGGCGATATTCTCGGGGCCTATGAGCACCCTCACCTCCGAGTCGCCCTCCATGAGCTTCTCGGCAGGACCCGTGAGCACATGGCTGCCATCGGCAAGATAGCTTATAAGCTTGTGCGCCTTGTCCGGGTCACGGTACTCCGGCTGACTTAACAGCCTGTTCTCGCCCGTGACATACGCCTCGACCTCATTCTGGCTCGACAGCGTCTCGATAACGAACGATGCTATGACCGATGTAAGTCCCATCGTATCGTCGGCGGCTCGCTCCGTTGCGGAGATGAGCACAGGCGTTATCTTGTCGTTTTCGATGTTGGTAAAGTTTGCGTTGAACAGGGTCGAAAGCTTGTTTATCATGCCCTGATCAACGGAAACGGGCAGGTGTACGAGCTTATTCTTGACCGTATTGTTGCTCAGCATCACAACAATTATAAATGTGTTGGCATCAATATAGATAAGGTCAAAGCGGGTGATGACCGCCGGTGCGTATGACGCAAAGGCAAGCGCCGGATAATCGGTCAGCTGCGAGGCTATTTTACCGACATCGCTCATCATGCTGTCCAGCTGCATCATCTTATCGTTGAGGCGGCGGTTTATCTCCTCCGTCTCCTCAAGGGAAAGCTTCTGCTTTTCCATCAGCTCGTTTACATACATTCTGTACCCTGCGGGGGTCGGTATTCTGCCGGCCGAGGTGTGCGGCTGCTCAAGGTAGCCCATCTCGGTAAGCTCGGCAAGCTCGTTGCGGATAGTCGCCGACGAACAGCCGAGGTTGGCAAGCTTTGCAATCGCCTTGCTTCCGACAGGCTCCGCCGTTTTGATGTACTCATCGACGAGGGCGGCAAGTATTTTCTTTTTTCTGTCGCTGATACACATTTGAGCTTCCTTTTAGCACTCAGAATTAAATATTGCTGGCACTCTCTTTATCCGAGTGCTAATATACCATTATTCTGCGCCCTTGTCAAGGCTTTTATTCAAAAATTTGCGCAATTTTTTATATAATTTTTAAAGCGAGATTTTGAGAAGCAGCGCAAGAGCGGTACGAGATGGGGAGAAATCGCCCCAAAGAGGGTGCGCAGCGGTTTCGAGCGAGCTGTTTTTCGTTCAGACAAGCAAAAAATTCCGGCAATACTTTGTGTATTACCGGAATTTTTTACGCAGTATGGGCGGAAAAGAGCCGTTCAAAACCGGCTTCTCACCGTCTTGTGCCGTTCTTGCGCTGTTAGTTCAAGAAATCTTTGAGCTTGCGGCTACGGGACGGATGGCGGAGCTTGCGGAGTGCTTTGGCCTCTATCTGGCGGATGCGCTCACGGGTAACATTGAACTCCTTGCCGACCTCCTCAAGGGTGCGGGTGCGGCCGTCGACGATGCCGAAGCGCAGCTCAAGAACTTTCTTTTCACGGGGAGTGAGGGTATCGAGGACTTCCATAAGCTGCTCTTTAAGAAGCGAGAAGCTTGCGGCCTCGCTCGGCTCGGATGCATCTTCGTCGGGGATAAAATCGCCGAGGTGGGAGTCCTCCTCCTCGCCGATAGGTGTCTCAAGCGAAACGGGCTCCTGCGCTATCTTGAGGATATCACGAACCTTCTCGACAGGCATGCCCATCTCCTTGGCTATCTCCTCGGCGCTCGGATCATGGCCGAGCTCCTGCAAAAGCTGGCGGGAGACACGGATAACCTTGTTTATCGTCTCGACCATGTGCACGGGGATGCGGATGGTACGGGCCTGATCGGCGATGGCGCGGGTGATGGCCTGGCGGATCCACCATGTCGCATAGGTCGAGAACTTGTACCCTTTAGTGTAATCAAACTTCTCGACCGCCTTTATAAGGCCGAGATTGCCCTCCTGGATAAGGTCGAGAAACAGCATGCCTCTGCCGACATAGCGCTTTGCGATGGAAACGACAAGACGCAGGTTAGCCTCGGCCATGCGGCGCTTGGCCTCCTCGTCGCCCTCGCTCATCCTCGTTGCAAGCTCTATCTCCTCGTCGGCGGTGAGAAGCGGAACCTTGCCTATCTCCTTGAGATACATACGAACAGGATCATCGGTGGAGAAGTTGGAGTCTGCGATTATCTCGGCCTCGGTCTCGACTATCTCCTCCTCGGTGACCTCCTCTATCTCCTCTAACTCGGCAAGCTCCGGAACACCGATATCATCGAGCGTGGGGACTGCGTCCTCGCCTGCAATGTCGATATCGACACCGGCGGCCTCAAGTGCGTCATAGAACTTGCTTATGGTATCTGCGTCTGCACCTATCTCCTCAAGGCAGGCGAGCTCCTTGGTGCTGAGCTTGCCGTTTTTCTTGCCTCGCTCTAACAGCTCGTTGAGCTTTTCCTCAGGGGACTTGTCTGCGGTCTCGGCGGGAGCGGGCTCCTCGGTCTTTGTCTTTTTGCGGGTCCTCTTTTTGGGTGCGGGTTTTTCATCGGCCTGCACAGGCAGAGTGTCGGCGGCCTTTTCAAGCTCTTCGGTATCTGTCATTGTTTCGTTTTTCTCCACTTTGTTTTCCATTGTCTTACCCCTCGTATCCTTTGGTTTCTTTAAGTCTCTCGGCAAGCCGTCTTAGGTCGGCGGTGTCGGCCGCCAGCTCACGCTGCCTTCGTATTCTTGCTATGTAATCTTTAAGCGCCATTTCGCCGTTGCGCAGCGCCTCGGGCTTTTGCAGAATGCCCGCAAGCAGCGACGCAAGCTCGGGTGGCAGTGTCGCCGACAGCGTTGCGGTGCTTATAATGTCGCCGTTTTCAAACTTTGTTTTGAGCGCCGAGTAGATCTGCGCCAGCGCCGGCGAGGAAAATTCCTCGGGCTCGGGCAGGTCCTTGCCCTTGAAAAGCCCTTGATCCAAAAACAGAAGCCTTATGATGCCCTCCTCGGCGGCCGCAGACTCGGGGTTTTCGTAGTGAAACTCCTTTTGCCCGGGCTGGAACTGCCGCTCGGGGTGGCTGAGCTTGTTTTCGTTTTCACGGTAGGCTGTGCGTACGGCCTTTTTGTGCCTGCGCTCGACCTCCTGCGTCACGACATCGTTCGGCACTCCCGCAAGCGAGGCTACCCGCATTGCGTACACCTGCCGCTCGACAGAGCCGGGCAGGCGGGCGACCAACTCCGACGCCTCCTTCAAGAACTCGACCTTCTGCTCATCGACCGTGAGGTCGTATTTATTCGTCACCGTCTGCAAGCGGTAATCGATGTGATTTTCCGATTTCTCCAAAAGATTTCGGAATGCGTCTGCGCCCTTGAGCTTTATAAACTCATCCGGGTCCTTTGCGCCCGTCATGCTCAGCACCTTGACCTTGACATCAAGCTTTTCCAAAAGTCCTATTGCTCGCTGCGAGGCTTTTTTCCCTGCGCCGTCGCTGTCATAGGCGATGACGACCTCGTTTGTGAACCTTGAAATGAGCCTTGCCTGCTCGGCGGTGAGCGAGGTTCCCAGCGACGCAACGGCAGAATCGAACCCCGCCTGATGCATCATGACTACATCTATATTGCCCTCGGCAAGTATTATGTATCCGCTCTTCGACTTTTTAGCCAAATTCATGGCAAAAAGATTGCGGCTCTTGTTGAACACGAGCGTTTCGGGGCTGTTCATGTATTTTGGTTCACCGTCGCCGAGTATTCTGCCGGAAAAGCCGATAACATCGCCCCGAACATCGATGACCGGGAACATGAGTCTTCCTCGGAATGTGTCGTAAAATCCGCCGGACTTGCCCTTGCGCACGAGTCCTGCTTCAAAAAGTTCCTGGTCACGGTAGCCCAGCTCGTGCATCGCATTTCTAAGGCTGTCCCAGGTGTCGGGCGCTGCGCCCAAGCCGAATCGGGTCGCCGTCTGCGGCGTTATCTGCCTTGCGTTCATATACGCCTGCGCCGCCCTGCCTTCGGGGGCTTTGAGGCAGGTGTGGAAAAACCTCGCCGCATCACGGTTCAAGTCGAGCATCCTGCGCCGGCGTTTGCTCTCGGCGCTGTTTTCCTCCTCGGGGATGGGCATCCCGACACGCTTTGCCAGAAACTCTACCGCTTCGGGAAAGCTGAGGTTTTCTATCTCCATTATGAAATTTATCACGCCGCCGCCCTTGCCGCAGCCGAAGCAGTGGTAGATCTGCCTGTCCGGCGACACGGAAAACGACGGGGTCTTTTCGCTGTGGAAAGGGCACAGGCCGAATTGGTTTGCGCCCGAGCGCTTGGTGAGTCTCACATAGCCGCTCACGACATCAACTATATCGTTTTTTTCAACAAGCTCCTGCAAAAATGCTTCCGGAAACGCCATGCGTCCTCACTCTCCTTTCCGGATAGCTAATTTGTTTTGATTTTATTTTACCGTCCACGACATGGGTATGAAAAGCTCGCTGTACTTCTCCATCGCATAGCCGTCGGTCATGCCCGAGACAAAATCACAGGCGGCACGGTCGGCGCCCTCCCGCTCGGCTATCGTCTGAAGCTCATCCGGCAGCTTCTCTGGGTGCTTGCGGTAGTAGTCGTAGATACCGGCAAGTATGCCGTCGACCTTACTCTCCTCGCCCTTGGCGATGGGGTTTGTGTACACATCCGAGTACATGAACTCGTGGAAAAAGTCAACCGCCTCCTGCATGTAGCCGGACATTTTAATTACGCCGTCCCCGCTGTTTTCAATGAGGTCGGTTATTATCGAATTTATCCTCTCGCTGTTGCGCTCTCCGCAGCGCACACGGATTATCTCCGGCACTTGGTCGGCGCTTAAGATGCCGGCTCGTATCGTGTCGTCAAGGTCGTGGTTTATATACGCAATGCGGTCGGCAAGGCGAACGGTGGTCGCTTCGAGTGTATCGTTCGGGTCGCCGTGGGTATGGTGCAGGATTCCCATGCGAGTCTCGTAGCAAAGGTTAAGCCCCCTGCCGTCCCGCTCAAGGACATCGACCACTCGCAGCGACTGCTCATAGTGCTTGAACCCGCCCTCGTACAAGCGATTGAGTGCCCTTTCGCCTGCGTGGCCGAACGGGGTGTGTCCCAAATCATGCCCAAGCGCCATTGCCTCGGTCAGGTCCTCGTTCAGGTCGAGCGCCCTTGCAATCGTGCGTGCAAGGCGGGAAACCTCCAAGGTGTGCGTGAGCCTTGTGCGGTAATGGTCGCCCTCGGGCTGGAGATACACCTGCGTTTTGTGCTTTAACCTGCGGAACGCCTTTGAATGGGTTATCCTATCGACATCTCGCTGAAAGCAGGTGCGTATATCACACTCGGTCTCCGGTTCAGGCCGACCCTTTGAATTTTCCGAAAGCACACCGTAGGGGCCTATAAAGCCGTGCTCGGCGGCCTGTCTTTTCTCTCTCGGGCAACTCATAGCGTCTCTCCTTTCTCAACAAAATCGGAATTAGAAAAAGGCATTAGAAAAATGCTTCTAATACCTTTATACGACGCAAATTTGTTTTTCCCTTTATTTTTTTGAAAATTTTTTTGATTTTTTTGAAAATTCACTTAATTTTAACGGGTTTAAACTCCTCACCGGTGATTTTCAGCGCACTTGTGCCCGCCGTGACATCCGCCGTACGCTGCGAAAAGGCGTCGGCCTTGTCCTCGGGAAGCAGGAGCTTTAAGCACACATCGGCGGAATATTCAATGTCCGCAACAACACCGCCGATGGCCGTACACTCGGTTTTGAGCCGCTCGAGCATTGCGTAGCTGCACGCTATCTCCGCCTTGACCCAGCGGCGCACAACGCAGATGCCCGCAGCGTCGAGAGCGTCCTTTGCGCTCTTGGTATACGCCCGCAGCAGTCCGCCCGTGCCGAGCAGCACGCCGCCGAAATAGCGGGTCACAACGCACACGACATTGGTCACGCCCTCACGCTTCAGCACTTCAAGCATGGGGATACCCGCCGTGCCCTGCGGCTCGCCGTCGTCGGAGTAGCGCACTGCGCCATCTTTAATAATGTAGCACCAGCAGTTGTGGCGTGCGTCGTAAAACTTCTTTTTCATCTCGGTGACAAAGGCTTTTGCCTCGTCCTCGGTCTCGACATAACGCACATGGCCCAAAAAGCTTGACCGCTTTTCGACAAATTCCGCCTCACCTGCGCCTGCGGGGATGAAGTATTCGCTCAATCCTCCCAGTCCTCCTTCGGCTCGGCATAGCCCGGGATGTAGCGCTTTACACGCCCGAAAATTTCCGGCGGCACGATGACCTCCGCCTCGATGCCCTCGTCGGTGTACTCGGTCGACCTGACCGACGCTTCACGGTTTAATAGATCCATGATGCCCGCATCGGAGTACGGTATCCTGAGCGTCACATGGTGGCTGCCACGGTCAAGAAGCTCCGAGAGCTTCTGTACAAGCTCCTGCACGCCCTCGCCGCTTTTGGCCGACAAGCAAACGATGTTCTCGCCGTGGGGCAGGATGCCCATGTAAGCGTCGCACTTGTTGAACACCCGAATGCACGGGGTCTGCTCTGCGCCGAGCTGATTTATGAGCAAGTCAACGACTCTCGCCTGCTCCTCCCAATCGGGGTTACTGATATCTATAACATGCAGCAGCACATCGGCGTAGGCAAGCTCCTCGAGCGTTGCCTTGAACGCCTCGATCAGGTGGTGCGGCAGCTTGCGGATAAAGCCGACTGTGTCGGAGATAAGAACCTCCGTGAGCTCGTCGATGCGCAGCTTGCGGGTCGTGGTGTCGAGCGTGTCGAAAAGGCGGTCGTTTGCCGGAATGTCGGAGTTTGTAAGGCAGTTTAGAAGCGTGGACTTACCGGCATTCGTGTATCCCACGAGTGCCACGATGGGCATATCGTTTTTCTCACGCTTGCGGCGCTGGGTGCTGCGCACCTTGCGCACGGCGGCAAGCTCCTCCTCAAGCTTTTGTATCTTGCGGCGGATGTGGCGGCGGTCGGTCTCAAGCTGCGTTTCGCCCGGGCCTCGGGTGCCGATAGGCGACGAGCCGCCGGAAGCGGTCTGGCGAACAAGGTGCGTCCACATACCCGTCAGCCTCGGCAGCAGATATTTGTACTGCGCAAGCTCGACCTGAAGCTGACCCTCACGGGTCTGCGCACGCTGGGCGAAAATGTCGAGGATAAGCCCCGAGCGGTCGAGGACCTTGACCCCAAGCTCCTCGGACAGCACCCGCATCTGCGAGGGCGAAAGCTCGTTGTCGAAAACCGCAAGGTCAATGTCGTTTGCATCTATAAACTCCTTGAGCTCGGCTACCTTGCCGTCACCGATGAAGCTTCTCGGATCGGGGGTCG
This sequence comes from Firmicutes bacterium CAG:555, assembly GCA_000431075.1. GTDB lineage: Bacteria > Bacillota > Clostridia > Oscillospirales > Oscillospiraceae > F23-B02. Next base: position 13,411 of record HF986915.1, on the reverse strand, counting down.
GACGGTTTTGCATCATCATGCCGACGGTCTCACCGCCGGCTGTTTCGACCAAAGCGGCAAGCTCGTCCATGGAGATATCCGTTGAGCGCTCGGAGATATCCATGCTGCTTGCGGCAAGTCCGCACAGCACGGCTCGTTCGGTTTTTACTTCGTTGTTTTCCATAATTTCATACCTCAATGGTTACCCTCGGGTGACAAGGGGATACATGGTTTTGGCAGGCTGCTTTCCGCTCATGCTTCGCTAAACCCCTAGCCCATATATGTCCATTATGCCCGTCGGGTTTTATCTTTGCCTGAACGAAAATCATCTCTCCCAAAACTGCTTCGCACCTGACAGCAGCCAATTTTCTTGCGATTTTCGTTCTTGTTTGATGAAGGCGGGTCGTAACCCGCCAAGGCAAAAAAGAGCGGAAGGCGCTGAAAAGGGGCGCTGTCAGGCATGCATCCCTTTGCCACCCGAGGGTATTATACCATAAAGACGGCAAAAGAGCACATCAAATTGATGTGCTCTTTAAGTAAACTGAAATTACTTGATGCCGTACTTCTTATTGAACTTATCAACACGGCCGCTGGTATCAACGAGCTTCTGCTTGCCGGTGTAGAAGGGATGGCACTTGGAGCAGATCTCGACGGTGATGCCGGGACGGGTGGAGCCGGTCTCGATGGTTGCGCCGCAAGCGCACTTGATAACGGTGGGCTGATAGTTAGGATGGATTCCTGCCTTCATTGTTCTAATCTCCTCGTCATAGGCTGTCTTGAGCATGAAACATGGTTACAAGACGCAAATTGGATTGTAACACACCGTTACCGTGTTTGCAAGCTTTTTTTAATTTTCCGGCACAAAAACCGTTTGTCCGGTCTCTAAGAAGTACAGTGCGCAGCCCGTGACGGGCTTACCGGTCATTTTCCCGATGGCGATGGCGTACGCACGAAGCTGTCCGGCGTAGCTTTTGGCACGCTCATTTAGCTCCTGCCCACGCACTCGGTCGGTCTTGTAGTCGATTATGGTGAGCTCCCCGTTTTCTTCGATGCAGCAGTCGATGACGCCCTGCAAAAGCACGCTCTCGCCATCGCCGCCGTCAAAGAAGTCCTCGGCGGGACACAGGATGGAGAACTTGAACTCACGCATGAGTCTGTCGGCGTTCATTATGCGCTGCCCGAGCCCGGAGGCAAACAGCCGCCGGATCGCTTCGGCGTTCACCGCCTGCGCCTGCCGCTCGGAAATGTGGCGTGATGCGGTGAGGCGGGCTATCTCGGAGCGGATGCCGTCGAGCGTTCCGGCCTTATTATAGTCGATAAATTGCAGCACCATGTGCGTCGCCGTGCCTTTTTCCGTCGCCGTGAGGGGCTTATCCTCACGCAGGAAGTCAGGGCTTCGGAAGCTGCGCTGCACGCTCGGTGCAAGGCTGACGCTCTCGGGGTCGGGCTCATCGCAGCTTTTAAGCTCGGTCGCCGTGACCTTGGACGGCAGCGTCTCGGCAACGGGATATGGGTAGCTGAAATCGAGATTGCGCCGCAGCTTTTCAATCAACTTCGGGTCTGCCGCAGCCTCGGTCGCTTCGTCGGCTTCTCTATTCTCGGTCTGCGCCCTCTCGGGTCTGTAAACGCTCAGGCCGAGCCGCCCGTCCTTATCGGAAAGCGCTGCATACATGAGCCATGCCGCCGTATTCTGCGCCGTCATGAGTATCTCCGGTGATACGGGAAAAACGGTGCTCATCATTAGCTTTTGCATTTTCGTCTCGGGCTCTGACATCGTCGCCGTCATGATGAGCCGCTCCTTGGCTCGTGTCAGCGCAACATATAATAAACGCATTTCCTCCGACAGCATCTCACGGTCTGCCCGCAGGCTGACGGCGTTGCGCTGCAAGGAGGCGTACTCGATGCCGCGGCGGGTATCCGTGACCTTGGGGCCTAAGCCTAACTCCGGGTGGATGAGCACCGCCTCACGCAGGTCGGAGCGGTTAAACCTCTTGCTCGTGCCGCACAGGAACACCACGGGAAACTCCAGGCCCTTGGACTTATGCACTGTCATCATCTGCACGGCATTGCCCGCAGCTCCCCTGCCCGGCTCGTCGCCACGCTCGGCAAGGGAGCCAAGCCACTCGACAAAGCGGTGCAAGCCCTTGAAGCCGGTCGCCTCGAAGCGCTTTGCGTAGTCGCTGAGCAGCATCACATTGTCCCGTCGGGTCGCACCGTCTGTCATCGCAGCGCACACGGCGGCAAGGTCGAGCCTGTCGCAGATATACCGCAGCAGCTCGCCAAGCTCCATGTCGGGTGCGCATCGGCGAAAATCTGCAAGCGTCCCGGCAAAGTCGGCGCAGCGGGTGCTGTGCTCTGCGTTCTTAACAAGTGCGGTGTAAAAATCGCTTTTCTTGTCGGCGGCTCGTATCTCCGAAAGCTCGTCGGCGCTAAAGCCGAAAAACGGCGAGCGCAGAACGGCGATCAGCGGAACATCCTGATGGGGATTATCGATAACGGCGAGCAAGCACACGAGTGCCGAGACCTCGACACTCTCAAAAAAGCTGCCACTGCCGCCGCCCAGAACGGGAATATCGGCATTCAAAAGCTCACGGCGGAACACCTCGCCGGCGGACGCCATGGAGCGCATCAAGACCGCAATGTCGCTGTATCTAAGCGGACGCTGCACGCCCCTGTCGGAAACGAGCGTTCCCGAGCGCATAAGCGCATGTATCTTCTCGGCGACCGCCTGCGCTTCGAGCGCAGTTTTGTCGGGCGAGTCGTCCTCGCCGTCGGCGGTCACATCAACGAGCATAAGCTCAGGCTTCGGGACGGCACCTCCATAGTCTGCGCCGCACTTGAGCTCGGCATTTTCATCATAATCTATCTCGCCCAGTTTTGCCGACATACAGGTGCGGAACACATGGTTTGCGCCCTCGATGACCTCGCCTCTGGAACGGAAATTTTCCTGAAGCATTATGCGCACGGGCTCATTTCCCTGCGCTGCATCAAGGTCTGCGTAGGACAGATATTTCTCGGTGAATATCGTGGGGTCGGCAAGGCGGAAGCGGTAGATGGACTGCTTGACATCGCCGACCATGAACAGGTTCGTCCCGTTCTTTGACACGGCACGGAAAATTGCGTCCTGCACACGGTTGACATCCTGATACTCGTCGACCATTATCTCCGTGTAGCGCTGCGAAAGCTCCCTCGCAAGCGCCGTCGGCTCACCCGCTTCATCGGTGAGAAGTCGGGCGGTGAAGTGCTCAAGGTCCGCAAAGTTGACCTCGGCACGGCGCTTTTTCTCGGCGGCATAGGCTTTGTCGAAATCGAGCGTCAGCTCCAGGAGCGCACGCATGGCAGGTGCTGTCTTTTGCATATCCGATGCAAGCTTTTCCTCGGAGGCGCTCAGCATATCGGCAAGCTTTCCCGCCGCCTTTTTGCAGCTGTCCCGCAGAGCCTTTATGTGCTCGGAAAGCTCCGGGTCGGGCGAATTGCGCAGGGACTTGAGCTTAGGAAACTCTATGGGCAGAAACTGCCGTGCCCTATCCCAGCCGTCGGCGCTTGAGCGTGCAAGGTCACGCAGACCGAGTGCGGTCGCACTCAGGCTCTCTCCGTAGGCTGCACCTATTTTTTCACTCGTGTACGCCTTTTTGGCGGCATCCTCCATCGCCTGCGCCCAGAATCCGGCGCTCGCCGTGACGGAGTTCAGTATCTCCTGCGCCCACGGCGTTGCGGCGATATCGTCGGCGCCGACACTCATCAGCTCTATCTGCTTTTTTGCCCACAGGTCGGGGCGGGCGTGGCTTTGCATTTTCTTATGCAGGCTCAGGACTATCTCGGCAAGGCGGCTGTCATCCCGCCCTGCGCCCACGGAGTCGGCAAGCAGCAGAAACTCCGGTGTCGGCTTTTCGTATGCCGCATCCATGACACGGCCGATGACACGAGCCCGTATCGCCTCGGAGCGATCCTCCTCTATGACCTTAAACTCCGGCGACAGCCCCGCCTCATGGCAGTTTTCACGCAGAAACGCTGCGCAAAAGCTGTGTATCGTGCCTATCTGCGCCTTTTGGCACAGTGCGCTCTGGCGGCGCAGTCGGCGGTTATCCGGCTCGGCGGCAAGGCGCTTTGCGATCTCATCGACAATACGGCTTTTAAGCTCGGCCGCCGCCGCCTTGGTGAAGGTTATTATAAGGAAGCTGTCGATATCGGCATCGTCGCTTATGCGTGAGAGCAGGCGTTCGGTCAATACCTTCGTCTTGCCGCTGCCCGCCGCCGCAGATACCAACACCGCACGGCCGCGGGTCTCGATCGCCGCCTGCTGCGAGCGTGTAGGTTTAAATTCAGCCATTGCCCTCACCCCCCTCAAGGATGCTCCACACCTTTGTGGCGGCAAGCTTCGGCATTTTGCGCACCGTCTCGCCGTTTTCGCCGTCGGCAAAATGGCAGGCGTCGAAGTAATCGCAGTTTAAGCAGGCGTTTTCCTGCTGCCCCCGATAGTACGGGTCGGCAGCGATGCTGCCGTGCTTGAGCTCGGCCGCCATGTTGCGCAGAGTCTTGTCGATATGCTGTGCAAGAAGGCCGAGCCGCTCTGCCGATGCAAGCGCATCGCCCTGAGCCTTGCCGTCCTTGAATTTCACGGGGATATACCTCGGGGCGTCCGAGTGCTCCATTGCGTTTATGACCGCAGGGTCGTTCAGGATAAGTCCGCTGCGCTTTATCTGCTTTGCCCGCTCGGCGGCTATCGCCTCATCAGTCATATCGGTGCCCGACGAGAGCATGACATCACGAGCCGGAATATACAAAACGCCCGCAGGCACGATATCGTGTCCGTACAGCATTTTGCCGTTTTCGCCGAGGGTGAACAGGTACAGGAGCATCTGAAGACCCATACCGTACCACACATCGCTGAGCGAAAAGCTCTTTCTGCCGGTCTTGTAGTCGACGACCCGCAGGTAGAGCTTACCCTCATGCAGCCAGCCGTCGACACGGTCGGCAATGCCGGTGAGAACCAAGCTGTCCTCTCCCTCGCCAAGGCGCACGGGCGGAAGCTCGCTTGCCTTGCCGAAGTCCAGCTCAAAAGACAGCGGCACGAAGTCTGACGAGCGCAGCTCATTTGCCATGTCCTGCACCACCTGCCGGACATTCTTCGTCAAGCGGCGGAAAAGATACTCAAAGCGCTTGGATTTTTCCTTGAAGTCGTTTAATTTTTCGTGCACATACTCGGCGATATACTTGTCGGTGATGCGCTCAAGCGTCTCGTCATCGACCTTCTTAAATCCGCCGTGGGTCATGACCTCGTGTGCGGTTTTTTCTAAGATATAGTGCATAAAAACGCCCATTTCGGGCGGAGTGAAGCCCGCCGGCTGTCTTGTCTTGGCCTTTAGGCCGTACTGCATGAAATACGCAAAGCGGCAGGAGGCAAACTTGTCTATCCTTGATGCCGACAGGCGCAGACGCTCGCCGTAAAGCGCTCTGACCGAGCGGCGGGACAGGCTGCCCCTCGTCATCTCCGACGCTCTGTGCAGCGCCTGCATCCGCTCCGGCTCAAGCTCATTAAACAGCTCCGCCGCCGAAGCCTCGGCGACACCGCCGCCGTGCAGGGCGTTGGCGGCAAGCTCGAGCGCCGGTGTTTTTGCATTCATGCGCACTTGCGCCATGTCCGTCTGCTCGGGCTGAGTATCGAAAATTGCGCAGGCACGGCTCACCACGAATGCCGGACGCTGCGGCTCACCGGCGGTGTCAAACGCCGGATAGCACAGGCACAGCGTCTCCGACGGCAGGGTCAGGCAGTTGTAGATGAGCGAAAACTCACGCCACAGCTCGCTGTCTCCCGCTCCGCCGAGGTCGATGTCCATTTCGAGCAGCCTGCGGCGCTCATCGGGCGAAAACATCCCCGTCTCGCTCTCAGACTGCGGCAGTCGGGCATCGGATGCGCCCAGCACGATGAGGTGCTTTATATTTCTGCGGCGCATACGGTCAAAGTCGCCCGCCGTGACACGGTCGAGCGCCGTCGGTATCGTGCCGATATCGTATTTTGACAGCATCAGCGTGAACAGCCGTGCAAAGCTGTCACGGTCGGTCTGCGTGTCGCCCAAAATGGCGTCGCACTGCTCGAGCGCCGACACGATGATATCCCAAAGCTGCGCATATTCCTGCGCTGCCGCCTGCCTGCCGCCCTCGGCAAGCGCCTGCGATTTTTTCTCTAATTTTTCGGCAAGGTTCAGGTCCTGCAAAAGCTCGGCAAGTGCCTTTGCCTGCGCACCGGCGGTCTCGGCAGTCCCGGTCTTTTCGGCAAACGCTAAAAGCGGTGCGGAGGCTTCACGGCGCAGTGCGTTTATCCTGCGCAGGCGTTCGTTCACCTCATCGTCATACTCGCCGCCGAAGCCGTCGGGGTGCAGCCGCCAATCGTCCTCCTGAGTCCATGCGCTGCCACGAAGCTGCCACATTAAAATATAATTTTCAAGCTCGTCGCACTCGTCGAGTGTCAGCCCCGTGAGGTCCGTGCGCAGGTACGAGAGCACATCGTTTACCTCCCAGCCGCCGCCTATGATCTCATACGCCGAGGCGATGAGTGCAGGCAGCGGCTTGGCGAAAAGGTCGGTTTTTCTCGCCGTGTAAAGCGGCACGCCGTAGCGTGCAAAGGCGCTTTCGAGCGAAAGACGGTAATCGTCAAAGCCACGCACCGCAACGGCGATATCCCGCCAGCGGCAGCCCGTGTCACGCACGAGGGCTATCGCACGGGATGCGGCAAGCTCGCATTCAGCCTGCATATTCGGTGCGGTCTTTATATAAACGCAGGGGATGTCCCCCTCGAACTTTTTCGATGAATAGGAAAACATATTGTCGGCGAAAAATCCGAGCGAGGCATTGCCGTTTTTGGTCTGTGCAAACTCTTTTACCTCGTGCGGTATGCCGTTTTCCTTTGCAAAGGCGAGCAAGCCTCTTGCGGTCATGCGGCTTAATTCAAATATCTCGCTGCCGCCGCCAAGATCATCGCAGCCGAGGCACACCGTGACCGCTGCGCCCTTTAACAGCAGCGCTTCGATTATGCGCCTTTCCTGTGCGGTGAAGTCGGTAAAGCCGTCGATGAATATTTCATTTTTCTCGCCCATGGAGCTTTGCCCTATCTGCTCGGCAAGCAGGGTGAGCCGGTCGGTCGGGTCTGCGTGACCGTTTGCGACCACGGCGTCAAACGCTTCCAAAATGAGCGCCAGGTCATACAGCTTATCGCTGAGCGCTCCGACGCAATTGCGTGACGCTTCCATGAGCTGCTCTGACGATATGCACGCCGTTTTAAGCTCGTCCACCGCCGAAAGCAGCATCGTCTGAAGCTCCGCCTTTCTGCGTGCCGAGGAATAGACACGGAGCCTTGAATACAGTCCGTCGCTTGCAAGCGCCATGCACAAAAGCCTGCCGCCCTTATCAAGATAGGGCGCAGCGCCGCCGCCGAGCTCGGCATTGAGCTTTCGGGCCAAGCCCGTGAAGCTAAGCACCTCTGCGTACAGCGAAAGGCTGTCCCCGCAAATGCGGCACAGCTCACGCTCGGCCTCATGGCTGTACTGCTCGGGAACGATGAGCAGTCTGCCGCCGAGGCCTCTATCCACAGCGTCCTTGATTCTCGCCATGACCGCCGCAGTTTTGCCCGTGCCGGCCTTGCCTAAAACTATCTGAAGCATTTTTTCACCGCCTTCACTCGCATTTTACCAAACTATCCGCCGCAGGGCAAGTGGGAGCCCTTGCTCTTATGTCGTCTTGACTGAATGTTGTCAATGTTTTTCGGCGTTTTCGGTTGAATATACATATATACAGTGATAAAATGACCATGCAAATTTATGGAGAAATGAACTTTATAAACATAGTGAAAGGATGAATGAAATGAAGTTTTCCAGCAAGATCGAAAAGTGCGGTCTTTCCCCTATGCGCAAGTTTGCTCCCTACGCAAACGAAGCCGTCAAAAACGGCAAGAAGCTGTATCATCTGAACATCGGCCAGCCCGATATCGCCACTCCGGCTGCATATTTTGAGGCGGTCAGGAACTTCTCCCAGCCCGTTCTGGCATACGCTCCGTCCGACGGCGTGCCCGTGATGATCGACGCTGTCGTTGACTACTACGGCAAGATCGGCGCTCCCATCACCAACAAGCAGGTGCTCATCTCCACCGGCGGCTCCGAGGCATTGCAGATGGCTCTGTCGAGCATTCTCGACGAGGGCGACGAGATAATCATCCCCGAACCGTTTTACCCCAACTACTCGACCTTCGTGACCCTCACGGGTGCGACCATCCGTCCCGTCACCACCAAGCCCGAGGAGGGCTACAAGTTCGCCATCCGTGAGCGCATCGAGGCCTGCATCAATGAGCACACCCGTGCAATAATGTTCACGAACCCCGGCAACCCCACCGGCACCGTCCTCACCGAGGAGGAGCTCAAGCTCATGGCCGACATCGCCAAGGAGCATGACCTGTTCATCATCGGCGACGAGGTCTACCGTGAGTTTGTCTACGGCGGCGAAAAGCTCATGAGCCTTCTCCAGCTTAAAGGCTATGAGGACAATGTCGTTGTCATAGATTCCGTTTCCAAGCGCTTTTCCGCCTGCGGCGCAAGGATCGGCTGCATGATCACCCGCAACGCAGAGCTTTACAACAACGCCATGAAATGGTGCCAGGGCCGTCTGTGCGCCTCCACCATCGACCAGGTCGCTTCCGCTGCGCTGTACACCGTCGGCCCCGAGTATTTTGACGCTGTCCGCAAGGAATACTGCGCAAGAAAGAACTGCCTCGTCGAGGGTCTCAAGAAGATCCCCGGTGTCGTGTACTCCGAGCCCAAGGGTGCGTTCTATGTCATGGCCGCCCTGCCCGTTGACGATGCCGAGAAGCTCCAGATGTTCATGCTCAATGAATGGGACGACAACGGCGAGACGCTCATGTTCACTCCGGCAGAGAGCTTCTACAAGACCCCCAACACCGGCAAGAACGAGATCCGCATGGCATATGTCATCAACGAAGCGGACATCACCCGCTCGATGGAGCTGCTCAAGGCAGGCATCGAAGCCTACAACGCAAAGAATAAGTAATCTAACGCAAACGCAAAACCGGCGAGTGCATTGCACCCGCCGGTTTTTCATGTTCATGTTATTTAATTTTAGTTTAAAGCGTTCTACCTATTACATTAACCTTGGTCACAACATCACGCAGCTTGTCGCCACCGAGCATGTACTCCAAAACGCCGTCTGCGGTGTCGTAAAGTTTCTCCGTCTCCTGCTGAAGTGCCACGGCTATGCTGAAACAGCGCCCGTCTACCGGCGTCAGGCTGTATTCAACACCCTTCCACTCGAACTCTATCTCAGCACCCCTGCTCAGGACATCCGTCAATTCGCCTATCGTCTTAAACCTATATGCATCGTTCGATTTGCTTGTGATGTTCATTGTCACCGCTCCCTTACGCCGTTAAAGCGTTCTTTCCGTCACTTCAACTTTTGTTATGACATCACGCAGTTTATCTTCGCCGAGCATAAATTCGAGCGCATCGTCAGGCGTTTCGTACACTTTTTCGGTCTCGGGCTTGTATATCTCATAGGCTGTGATTTTATTATTAGTCCCGTAGCGAATCACTCCATAGGAGTGCCCTTTCCAGTCAAACTGTATTTCTGCGCCCCAACTCAGAACTTTCTTAAACTCTGATGCAGACTCAAAATTCAAGTTTGCGTCCGGCGGTACTATTATTGTCTCTCCTATCATTCCGTCCATCATCACCGCTCCTTCACACCGTCAAAGCGTTCTGTCTATTACATTGACCTTGGTCACGACATCACGCAGTTTGTCGTCACCAAGCATGTATTCTAAGACATCATCGGTTGTGCTGCAAAGCTTTTCAGCGCTTCCGTCAAGATGAGCAATGCAGTATCCGTTTTCTGCAAAGCACACACCGTAACATTCGTTGTTCCATTCGAACACAGGCTCACCTCCACGGATAATGCAATCAACGAACTCGCTTATCGTCTTAAACCTGTTATCCTCATCCGAGTTGTATAAATATTTCATAACCTTCGCTCCTTGCATACTTTTGAATTCCGGCGCACCGTTTGGATACTCATCAGGCCAATAGTTGATGTTATTTTTATTTCACCCGGCTTCCCCATAAACCGTTCGTCAGCCGGCTTTGCAGGTCTCCATTTGCCGCCGTAAGCGCTTCCGCCTCCAGCTGATATCATGTACGCTGACATTATATCACAGTCCCGGCGACTTGTGTCGGGAATTCTGAAGCAATCCAAATTTTCCTCTGTCATTTTTTGACCTCCTATCATTTTAGAGAATAGTCCCTTCACTAATAGGCTGCATTTGGCCAAAACTTGTACATTTGCGTACAACAAAAAAATTTTTATTCGTAAAAAAGCAAAAAAGGACATAACGATACCCGTTACATCCTTAGTTTGCGCTAATATCCACGCTTACATATTCAGCTCGTAGATCTCGTCGTAGACCTCGTCGGCGAGGATGCCGAAGTCGTTGAGCTTGTCGTATTTCGGTGCTTCAAAGCCCTTTTCGTCAATGAGTGCGTACAGCATTTTGAGTGCCTCGAAGCTGCTCTCAGCGGCGAGCGCCTCGGGGAGGTTTTCCTCCAAAAATGCCTTTGCGTGGTCGTTTATTTTGTATTTCATATGTATCCGTCCTTATTCTGCGTAGCGGTTTATATACTCCGCTCTGGTCTTAGAATATATTATCTTCTGACTGCTGTAAAGCCCGAAATATCCCGACAGCATGTAGGATATGCCGCAGGCAAGGGCAAAGTAGATGAGGTTAGACGAGCCGAAAAGCTCTACGCTCAGGATTATCGACGCTATCGGGCAGTTGACCGCCCCGCAGAACATCGCAACGAGCGCAATTGCCGCCGCAAAGCCCGCAGGCATGCCGAGCAGGGGGCCGAGCACACAGCCGAGCGTCGCCCCGATGAAGAAGGTCGGCACTATCTCGCCGCCCTTGAAGCCGAAGCCGATGGTCACGGCGGTGAAAACTATCTTCCAGAAAAACGCCCAGTCGGGGGTGTCCGCTCCGGCAAGCGCCGACGCTATCATCTGCGTGCCGATGCCGTTGTAGTCGTAGCTGCCGGCAATAAGCGTCAGCGCAATGAGCACAACGCCGCCGACCGCACCTCGCAGGTATGTGTTTTTTATCTTCGCCGCCGCAAGCCGCTCGGTCTGGTGCATCGTGACGCAGAAAACTATGCTCACCACGGCGCAGACGACTGCAAGGAGACAGGTGCGAAGTATCATCCCGACCTTCAGCGGCTCGAAGATCATGTCAAAGCCCATGGGTGCAATGCCGATGAGCCGTGATATGCCGTATGCCACCAGCGAGGCGACAAGGCAGGGGATAAAGCCCGAGTAGTACACCACGCCCACGGAGATGACCTCAAGGGCGAATATCGTCGCCGTCAGAGGTGTCCCGAACAGCGCCGCAAAAACTGCGCTCATGCCGCACAGCGTGACGAGCGGCATGTCCTTTTCGTCGAGGTGCAAAAGCTTGCCAACACGAAAGCCGATGCCGCCGCCTATCTGCAAGGCTGCGCCCTCACGGCCTGCCGAGCCGCCGACAAGGTGGGTTATCGCCGTTGAGACGAAAATGACCGGCACGAGCATCAGCGGCACCTTTTTGCCCTCGTGCACCGAGTCGATTATCTTATTCGTGCCTGCGCCCTCGGTCTTGGTCATATGGTACAGTGCGGCGATCAGGACGCCGCCGACCGGCAGCAGGTAAATGAGCCAGTGATGGCCGCCGCGAAACGAGGTCACCCAGCCGACCGTCAGGTTGAACGCCGAGCCGACAAGGCCGCAGATAGCCCCCGTCACCGTTGACAGAAGTACCCAGCGGTAGAATGTTCTGAAGTATTTTCCTGCGCTTATCGCAGTGCTTTTAAACTCAGCCACGGCTTTCACCTCCTACAGTTTAATAAATATATTGCAAAAAAGCCCGATTGTCCAGTGGATTTGTGTGCCTGTTTAAGTAAATTTGCATTCTTCTCTTGATTTTTCTGCGAAGATTGGTTACAATGGGGCGTAAACAATTGATATGGGGGTATCGTCTATGGCTAAGCTCGTATCCAAGATCGTTGAAATTTGGCACGATAGAAAGAGAATTCTCGGCTTGCCCATTTCGTTCACGAGATATGCCCTCAGCGAGGATCGCCTGTTTTTGAAGCGTGGCGTTATCAATGTCAAGCAGGATGAGATCGTGCTCTACCGTGTGCGTGACCTGCGTGTGTCGGTGTCGCTGTGGCAGCGGCTGTTCGGTGTCGGCACGGTGACGGTCATCTCGACCGATAAGAGCATTCCCGAGCTTATGCTTAAGAATATCCGCCAGCCGAACGAGGTCAAGGAGCTCATTCACGAGTATGTCGAGAAGATGAAGATTGCACGCCGCATGCGTGTCGGTGAGATGAGCATGGATGTCGATGACGACACCATCGATTTTGAGGATAACAACTGAGTCCTCGCCCGAAAAAGTCAAATACGGATAGGTATCGAAGTGGTCATAACGGCCCTGACTCGAAATTTCGGCAGAACCTGTGATTTTCGTCCCCCTGATTCTCCTTGATATTCCTCAACACAGAAAATCTCAAAATCGAATATTTTTTGCCGTCTCTCCTGTTTTCTCCCCAACGAATTTTTAAGCAAATTTCCGGAAAGAAAACCGGACGAAAATAGACACGGAGAGTTGTCCGAGTGGTCGAAGGTGCAGCACTCGAAATTTCGGCGGAATCTGTGAATTTCGTCCCCTCGAAAACCCTTGCTAATTCTGGGTTTCCAAAAATTCAAATCGAATATTTTTTAGCTTTCTCTCCTGCTTTTCTCTCCAAAAGATTTTGCGAGTTAAAAACAGGCGAAAATATACGGAGATGTACCCAAGCGGTTGAAGGGTCCGCACTCGAAATGCGGTAGGTCGGCTCAAACCGACGCGAGAGTTCGAATCTCTCCATCTCCGCCACCGGAAAAGCCTGTAATCAAGCCGATTATGGGCTTTTTTCTTATACCTTTTTCTAAGAGTAAGTGATCAAAGCAGACTTTTGTTTTTCTCTCCGGGTTTTCGGCTTAGCCCTCCCTCCAACGACTTCCGAAGTCGCCGCCCTCCGGTAGCGCAAGCCCTGTCTCCATCGCCTGTGCCGAGGTGATTTTAGACTTGTAATCCAAGTGGGCGTAGATGTTCGCCGTGGTGGTAAAGTCGCTGTGGCCCAGCCACTCCTGAATGTGCTTGAGGGGAACGCCGTTGGCCAGCAGCAAGCTGGCACAGCTGTGACGCAAATCGTGAAAGCGCATCCGGCGCAGGCCGTGGTTCTCCAAGAATTTTGGGAATGCCGAGGTCAAATAATTGGCCCGCATCCGCTCGCCCAGTTCGTCCACAAACACAAAGCCATCATACTCGTGATTGTAACAGTTGCCGCAGACCTGCTTGTTCAGC
>HF986914.1:99476-101131 GCA_000431075.1 Firmicutes bacterium CAG:555 | reverse complement strand
GTCAAGGCCTCCAACGATGCCGAGACCGGCAAGGTCGTACTCACTTGGAAGCCCGTCGAGGGCGCAGCCAAGTACGAGGTCTATCGCAGCGGAACTAAAAACGGCACCTATAAGCTATATTGCACCACGAGCAACACAAAATATACAAACAGCGCCGCAAACGCCGGTTACACCTATTACTACAAGGTCAAGGCTATTTCCGCAGTTCTGCCCGAGGGCAACTCCGCATTCAGCACTGTTGTCTCACGCACCTGCGACTGCGCAATGCCGTCGTTTAAGGTGCTCAGCTACGACGATGACGGCAGCCCCATCTACGAAATAAGCAACAACTCGAACGGCAACTCAATCTTCGTGTGGAACAAGGTCAGCGGTGCAGCAAGCTATAAGGTTTACCGCTCCGGCTATCAGAACGGAACCTACAAGCTTATCGGCGAGACCAAGAGCAACACATTTACCGATAAGACCGCTTCGGCAGGCTATTACTACTACTATAAGATAGTTGCCGTGTCCTCCAGGAGCAGCTACGCAGATTCGGCGCCTCTTGCCTTCACCGCAGCACCGTTGTTCCCGCAGGCAAAGAACCTCAAGAATGTCAGCGACTCTACTGCCACTAAGCTTCAGTGGAGCGCAATAAAGGGCGTTGACGAGTATCTGATCTTCTACGGCGAGACCACTGCCGACATCTCCGAGATGAAGGCTCTTGCTACCGTTGATACAAACTACTTCATCGATAACGGCATATACAAAAATTGCTGGTATGCGGTCGTTGGTATCAAGTACCGCTCTGACAGCACGATTGTCCCGTCCATGCCCGCATACATCTATGTAAAATAAGCAAAGAGTTCGCCCGACAGTGCTTTCTGCGCTGTCGGGATTATTATGGCAATATGTGCAGAATAGACAAAAATTCTGCAATTTTTTCTATTATTTAAAAAATAGGAATGTATTGATAAAACGGAGTTTGCATTGTATAATTTGGGTGTATTAAATTAGGATTGGAGAGTAACCATGAAAAAAATCTTAAGCATTTTGCTGGCACTCATGATGGTGCTGACGCTGATGGCTCCTGCTGCATTTGCAGACAATGAGACCACCACGCCCGGCACCGAGACCGGCGAGGTCGTCGACCCCGAGCCCAGCGAAACACCCGAGCCGCCTGCAGAGCCCGCAGCGCCCACCATAGAGGTAACTGCAAGCAACAATCCGACCAGCGGCAAGGTTGTGCTGACTTGGGCAGCCGTTGACGGTGCGGCAAAGTATGAAGTGTACCGCAGCGGCACAAAGACCGGCGAGTATAAGCTGTACTACACCACGACAAAGCTCAGCTACACCAACACCAGCGCATATGCAGGCTACTGGTACCACTACAAGGTCAAGGCGCTTGACGCAAACGGCGCTGAGATCGTCACGAGCGACATCATCACCCAGTGCTCCGACTGCGCAGCACCCGTCATCACGGCAGGCAACAGAGCCTCCAACGGCAAGGTGACGCTCAAGTGGAAGGCTGTCTACGGTGCAGAGAAGTATGCTATATACCGTGCCACCGCAAGGAACGGCGAGTATGTAAGACAGTATACCACCACCTCCACCAGCTACACCAATACGACCTCCAAGGCCAATGTTACCTATTATTATAAGGTAATGGCTCTTGCATC
>HF986914.1:94806-99362 GCA_000431075.1 Firmicutes bacterium CAG:555 | reverse complement strand
GAGGCCGCGACCGGCAAGGTCGTTCTCAAATGGAAGCCGGTAGAAGGTGCAGCAAAGTATGAGGTCTACCGCAGCGGAACTAAAAACGGTACCTACAAGCTGTACTGCACCCTGACCGGCACGACCTACACCAACAGCACCGCAAACGCCGGTTACACCTATTACTATAAGGTAAAGGCAATTTCCAAGGTGCTCCCCGAGGGCAACTCCGCATTCAGCACTGTTGTCTCACGCACCTGCGATTGCGGACAGATCTTTGACTGCGAGACCAGCTACAACACAGACGGCAAGGTAGTGTTCAACTGGGGCTTCAGAAAGGGCACAACCGGCTATAGGATCTACCGCTCCGGCTATCAGAACGGCACTTATAAGCTCATCGGTGAGACCAAGAGCAACACATTTACCGACAAGACCGCTTCGGCAGGCTATTACTACTACTATAAGATAGTTGCCGTGTCATCCAGGAGCAACTACGCAGACTCCGCACCCTACCGCATCACTGCAGCAACCACCATCCCTGCGGTAAAGAATCTCAGAGATGCAAGCACCTCGTCCAAAAACATTATCAAGTGGGATGCAGTCAAGGGCGCAGACGGCTACCTTATCTACATGGGCGACTTTAACTGCTCCGCCGACGATATGTACCTTGTTGACGAGGTAACAGGCACCTCGTACTCTGCCGGCGGAAGATACATCGCAAAGTACGCCGTTGTGGCTTACAAGGATTGCGGCAATGACAGAGTTGCACTGTCCGTTCCAGAGTATATCACGATATTACCTTACTGAATTTTTAAAAACTCGGCAGTCAACAGACTGCCGAGTTTTTTATACTCTGCGCACATTTGAGGATATCTCCGCAAGGGCGGAGGCAGCCTCGGTGTCGCAATCGGTGTTTCGGGCAAGATCCGCAAGCGAGAGCATGCCCACAAGCCGCCCGTTCCGACACACCGGCAAACGCCGCACCTGTGCATCGGCCATGAGCCGTGCTGCCTCGCCGACATATGCCGTGTCGTTTACGGTTATGACCCCACGGGTCATGATATCGCCCACCTTTGCCTCGCCGGGGGAGACACCCGTCGCAACGCATCTGACGGCGATGTCACGGTCGGTTATCATGCCCCGAATCTGACCTCGGTCATCACAGACGGGAACTGCGCCGATATTGTGCTGCTTTAACAGGCGGGCAGCCGCCGTCACGGGCTCGGAAAGCCCGACGGTCACGATGTGCTCGCTCATGATATCAAAAACTTTCATGACAAGACCTCCTTGATGTAATCTTCACCAAGGAGGTCATTTTTTATTCCACAAGCTCGGCGAGCGCAGGACCTGCCGTTTCGCCAAACAGCCTTATCGCCGCCAGCGCCTCCTGCAGGGTGTTGCCGTTGCTGCCGACCTCCAAAATGACGGAGCCGGTGCTCAGATGCTGGTTATATCTATACGGCACGAGCGTCACCGGCCGCATGAGGCTCGGGTGTTTTTCCGACACGGCGTTTTGCAGATACAGCGCAAGCCGTAGATTTTTGGTCCAGTTGGGGTACTCAAGCCCGCTTTCGTCGGTTCCCATGACAAACATGAGCTGCGATGCGCACACACCGGTTTCGGTCGCAACGGTCTTGTAAATGACATCGTTTGTGCCTATCGCATCACGGTGCAGGTCGATGACGACGGAGATGGAGGGGTACTCCTTCAGATACTTTTCCACTGCCGCACCGCTTCGGTTATACGACCCCGTGTAGCTCGGGTAATCGTACACCCCGCAGTCGTGGATGACATTCAGTCCGTACTTTTTAAAATACTTCTCAAGCTCGTTGCCTACTCTTATTACATTATAATTGTTATCCTGCGTGCGGCTGTTGCCGGAGCCTACATATTTGTCGAGGCCGGCAGGGGAGTAGGCCTCGCTGGAATGGGTATGTATAATGAGTATCTGCGGCTCGCCCTTTTTAAGCTTTACGGGGCTGCCTTGCTTCATAAGCTCGGACACATCGACGGAGTAATCTGTTGAGTTTTTGATGACCAGTCCGCCGGATATCGTTGTCGGGATAATGCTTGGGCCGGGCTTAGGCGTAGGCTTTGCCGTTGCGGACGGCGGGGTAGCCGGAGGCGTTTCGGCGGAAGCGCTGACCTCGGGTGTGGTCGTGACCATGGAAATTGTGTTGGTAAAAAGCTCGGGGCTGTCGGTATACAGGCAGGCAGCGCCGAGAATTATCCCGGCAGCCACCAAAAAGGCGGCTGCGAGTGATTTATTCTTTCGCATTATAACACCTCCGCAGTTAACAGCTTATTCGCCCCGTACGAAAAATATATCTGTACTTTGCAGGTCGGTTGTGGTATCTTATATTACAAATTGTAGGATGCTTCAAATACTGAAAATGTTGTTATGTAAACTAAAAATATTCATTTAATGAGGTGGAAAAATGCATATTGAGTATAGACCGAAGGGCGTTTGCTCGCAGCTTATGTCGATAGATGTCGAGGACGGTAAAATCGAAAAAGTGGAGGTCAGAGGCGGATGCAGCGGCAATCTGCAAGGCATTTCAGCGCTTCTTGTGGGGATGCCGGTCGAGGAAGCCATAGCGAGAATGGAGGGTATACACTGCGGATTTAAGTCCACATCGTGCCCCGATCAGCTTGCTCAGGCACTTAAAAAATGCATATAAAATATGCGATTTGGTTTACATAATTATTTCGCATAACGCAATTGATTTACATAATGTTATACATGTGATTAACATTTGTAATAATTTTTACTGTTTTTTTATAAAATGTTGTCGAATTTATATCTTTGTGCAACATGACTAAGCCACAAAATGCAGTGTTTAGCACAAAAAACAAGCCCCAAATATTGCGATGTGACAAATAGCGTTAGAAATATTGCACAAATTCGACACGCTCCGTTTGTGCAATATAACTATTTACCCACCTGTGTTCGTTCCGATATAATTTATATGCCAGAGAGTTATATGGCTAATGTTCGGCAAATCACCGAACATAAAAATTATGTCAGGAGCGTTATATGAGTAAAGTCAGCAAATTCAATATTAGCCTCGTATTCGTTGCCTGTTTGCTGTGCGCCTTCTTCTGCGTGAATGCTTTCGCGGATGAGGCGGAACCCGAGCTCGAGTATACCGAGACGCCTGTTTACATTGACGGGCTGCTGTCGTTCAGGGGCTACACCGTCGGCGATACCACCTATCTGCCGCTTGAGACCACCGGCGCAGTTCTCGGCTACGAGACCGAGTCGGACTTTAACTATGAGAAAAATACACTGACCGTCGAGGTCGGAGATATCGAGATCGCCGTTTGCAAGGATGACGAGTACATGAGTGCGAACGGGCGGTATTTCTACCTGCCGGACGGCTATATGGAGATCGACGGCTCTGCGGTGGTTCCCATTGATGCAATCGAGAAGATCTTTACCCTCGATGCAAATTGGGACGCCGAGCTTGAAGCATATGATCTTGACACGGCAAACAAGGCTCTGCTTGTCAGTGGGGATGAGTTCTATGATGAGGACGATCTTTACTGGATGAGCAGGATCATCACATACGAGTCGGGAAATCAGCCCGTAGCGGGCCAGATAGGTGTCGGCAATGTTGTCATGAACCGAGTTGAAAGCAGCAGGTTCAAAAACACCGTAAAGGATGTCATCTTCCAGCAGGGGCAGTTTGCGCCTGTTGCGTCGGGAGCAATACACCTTGACCCGTACGAGATAAGCACCATCTGCGCAAAGATGGTCTTTGAGGGCTACAACACCGTCGGCGAAGCTCTGTTTTTCCAGCAGGGGCGCTACGGTGCGAACTGGATAAGTCAGAATACAAGGTTTGTCATCAACATCGCAGATCACAATTTCTTTCTCTGATTGCTAAATCCGAACTAATATGATAAAATGAGCTGTAAATTTTACAGCTCATTTTTCTTTTTGAGGTTTTGTATGGAAGATATACTGCGCAGCGGCTTTGCGGAACTCGGCATTGAGCCGGATGGGAAAGCGTTTGAACGCTACAACACATATTTTGAATATCTTGAGGAGCGCAACGCCGTCATGAACCTGACTGCGATAAGCGGCAGGGAAGATGTTGCACGCCTGCATTTTCTCGATTGTGCAGCTCTGCTGAGCGTTTACGATTTCAAGGACAAGACCGTCATTGATGTCGGCACCGGCGCAGGCTTCCCCGGTCTTGCGCTGAAGATTGCCGAGCCGAGCATCAGGCTCACACTGCTTGACAGTCTTAATAAACGCATCGAGTTTCTCGCCGAGACCTGCGAAAAGCTCAGCTTTGACGATGTAGCCTGCCTGCACGCAAGGGCAGAGGAAGCACCCAAGGAGCTCTACGCCGCCTTTGATGCTGCGACCTCACGAGCGGTTGCCCGCCTGAATGTCCTGTGCGAGCTGTGCCTGCCATTCGTGAAGGTCGGCGGGGTGTTTATAGCCATGAAGGGTCCGGATTGCTCACAGGAGCTCACAGAGGCCGAAAACGCACTGCACCTCCTCGGCGCTAAGGTTGAGAGTACCGACGCCTACACCATCCCCGGAACGGACATTACCCATACCG
>HF986914.1:74913-94693 GCA_000431075.1 Firmicutes bacterium CAG:555 | reverse complement strand
AATAAGCCGCCTGTTAAAACAGGCGGCTTTTGTTTTGCTTATCAGCCGAACAGATTTTTGAAGAAGTCGATGACCTTGTTTACAAACTCGGTGACGGTGTCGGCAGCCTCCGACAAGAACTTTTCGACCGAACCCTTGGTGTCGGCAATGTTCTTGATGTACTGCTGCACCTGCTCGACCTTCTCCTTGAGGGCGGAGACATCGAGCTTTTCAAGCGAGCGGCAGAGGCTTATAAGCTGGTCTATCTGCGAATCATTGAGCGTGACCTCGTACTTTTCGGCGATCTGCTTTATCTGCTCACGCAGCTCGTCATCGGTCATATCCTTGGTCTGGTCGAGGATGAGCTTGAGCTCATTGACGATGGCGGTGGAGTCTGCGCTGCCTATCTCGTCTGCAAGCTCGGCGGTTATGGTGAGCTCCTTTGTGCCGACGAGCTTTGCGTCCTCGTCAAGCTTCTTGCCGGTAATGTCCTCATACGCCATGTAGATGCCGGTGAGGGCAGCCGTGCCGGAGACCTTGTAGGGCGCAACGATCTTGACATTTGCATCGGTGATGCCGGCGGTGACCATGGCGTTCATGTACATGTCGGCGGTGCACCATGTAATGTTGTCGACCGAAACATCAAGCCCCTCGCCGCTGCCCTGCGCCTCAATGTAGATGCAGGATATCGACCTTGTGCCGATGAGGCTCTCGTCGACCTGACCTTCAAGGTACTTGCGCTCGTCTGCGTTTGTAACGGTAAGCTCCTTTACATTGCCTCGCTCAATGCCGAAGGACTTGTACACGGACGCTATCTCGTTGCTGTCGAGATCTGCGCCTATGACCGTGCGGCTGTCGGATATGTTGTCGGCATGGCAGACGCTGCTGCCTATAAGCATAAGGGCGAGGATCAAAGCTGTGATCTTTTTCATGAAATTATTTTCCTTTCACTGGGGGTATGACGATTTTAGTATAACCCGACTTTGATTGTGTTAACTATCTATGAATTAATTTGATATTTAACAATAAAAAACTATTGACATGCGTTTATATATATGCTAAATTATCAGCATCAATTCCCGTGAAACCCCAAGAATCTTAGGAGACTGGGGGCGGAGGAAGCTCTGGAGAATCCCGAAAGGGTGCCGAAGGTGTAAGGCGAAAGCCGAATCTCTCAGGCCAAAGGACAGAGGAAGCATAAATATTATATGTTTTCTATTATGTCTCCGGAGCTGCTGAATTTTGTTCAGCAGTTTTTTTGTTTTGGAGGAAAGAAAGATGGAAGCAAAACTGTACGAAATTGTATGTCAGATAAACACTTATCTGTCCAACTACATGCTCATTTTCCTGCTCGTCGGCTGCGGCCTCTGGTTCTCGATAAAGACCAGATTCGTCCAGGTCCGCTGCTTCGGCGAGGCATGGCGCAAGGTGTTCGGAAACATCAGCCTTAAAGGCGATAAGCATAAAGGCGGCATGAGCTCTTTCCAGGCGCTGACCACCGCTATTGCCGCTCAGGTCGGTACCGGCAACATTGTTGGTGCTTGCGGCGCTATCCTTATCGGCGGCCCGGGCGCAATCTTCTGGATGTGGATAATCGCATTCTTCGGCATGGCTACCATCTATGCCGAGGCCGTTCTGGCTCAGAAGACCCGTGTCATTAACGCTGACGGCAGCGTCTCCGGCGGCCCCGTGTACTATATAAAGACCGCGTTCAAAGGCAAGTTCGGCAAGTTCCTCGCAGGCTTTTTCGCCGTTGCCATCATTCTCGCACTCGGCTTCATGGGCACCATGGTACAGTCCAACTCCATTGCCGAGAGCTGCACCAGCGCCTTCAACATCCCCGGCTGGGTAAGCGGCGCTATCGTGGCTATCGTTGCGGGCTTCATCTTCCTCGGCGGCACTCAGCGCCTCGCCGCTGCGACCGAGAAGATAGTCCCCGTCATGGCAGTGCTCTACATCCTCGGCGGTCTTGTTATCATCATCGCACGCATCAAGTTCATCCCCGAGACCTTCGGCATGATCTTCAAGTATGCATTCAACCCCACCGCAGTCCTCGGCGGCAGCATCGGCGCAGCCCTCATGGCAGCTATCTCGCAGGGCGCAAAGAGAGGCCTTTTCTCCAACGAGGCCGGTATGGGCTCTACCCCTCACGCACACGCACAGGCAAATGTCAAGTGCCCGCATGAGCAGGGCATCGTTGCAATGATGGGCGTGTTCATCGACACCTTCATTGTTCTGACCATGACCGCACTCGTCGTTATCTCCACCCTCTACACCGGTGACGGCGTGCTCGCAGCAGGCGTTGCAAACGGCGTTCCCGAGGGCATCGCAAAGACCAACATGGCACAGATCGCATTCGGAAGTGTGTTCGGAAGCAGTTTCGGCGGCGCATTCGTTGCAATCTGCCTCCTGTTCTTCGCATTCTCGACCATCATCGGCTGGAACTTCTTCGGCCGCATCAATA
Organism: Firmicutes bacterium CAG:555; assembly: GCA_000431075.1. GTDB lineage: Bacteria > Bacillota > Clostridia > Oscillospirales > Oscillospiraceae > F23-B02. Next base: position 92,250 of record HF986914.1, on the reverse strand, counting down.
TTGAGTATCTCTTCGGCAAAAAGGCAGTCATCCCTTACTCGATACTTGCGATAATCTTCGTCGTCCTCGGCTCGCTGCTGCAGAACGACCTTGTTTGGGAGCTGACCGATATGTTCAACAACATCATGGTACTGCCAAACGTCATTGCACTGGTTGCATTGTCGAGCCTTGTTGCCAAGAGCGCAAAGCTCCAGTACACCGAAACACTCGAAAAGTAAAAACTTACGACCTGAAAGGCGTGCCGATGGCACGCCTTTTTCGTTGTATTTGAGTCTGCGATACTTGCGAAGTTTGAAATATGGTGGTAAAATAAATCGTTTAGAAAATGTTTGGAGGTTTGACCATGAGCAGGATAAAGGATATAAGCCTTGCACCGTCCGGCGAGATGAAGATAAACTGGGTAGAGCGCAATATGCCCGTTTTGCGTGGCATAGGCGAGGATTTCAAGAGAGAAAAGCCTTTTGCCGGTATGAAGGTCGCACTATCGGTGCACCTTGAGGCAAAGACCGCTTACCTGTGCCGTGTCATGGAAATGGGCGGCGCAAAGATGTATGTCACAGGCTCAAACCCCCTTTCAACTCAGGACGATGTTGCCGCAGCGCTGGTAAGCGGCGGCATGAATGTATTCGCCGAGTACGGCTGCTCGATGGAGCAGTATGAGCAGTGCCTTGAGGAAGTGCTCAAGGTCGGCCCCAATATCATCATCGATGACGGCGGCGACCTTGTACATCTGATGCACACCAAGTATACCGACCTCATTCCAAATGTCATAGGCGGCTGCGAGGAGACTACGACCGGTATAAACCGGCTCAGAATAATGTCACGCAAGGGTGAGCTTAAATTCCCCATGGTCATGGTCAACGATGCCGACTGCAAGCACATGTTCGATAACCGTTACGGCACGGGCCAATCCGTGTGGGACGGCATCTGCCGCACGACAAATCTCATCATTGCGGGCAAATATGTCGTCATCTCCGGCTACGGCTGGTGCGGCAAGGGCGTTACGCTGCGTGCAAAGGGCTTGGGCGCAAAGGTCATCGTCACGGAGACAGACCCCGTGCGTGCGCTTGAGGCCGTCATGGACGGCTATGAGGTCATGCCAATGAAAGAAGCTGCCAAGATAGGCGATATCTTCTGCACCGTCACCGGCGGCAGGGATATCATCACCGCCGAGCATTTCCCACTCATGAAGGACGGCGCTATCCTTTCTAACGCAGGTCACTTCAACATTGAGGTCGACATGGAAGCGCTCGAAAGAATGGCGGTCAGGAAATATGAGGCTCGTCATAACATTCAGGGCTATGTCATGCCCAACGGCAAGACGCTATTCACCATCGCCGAGGGCAGACTCGTGAACCTCGCCGCCGCCGACGGTCATCCGGCGGAGATCATGGACATGAGCTTTGCGATTCAGGCACTTTCGGCACAGTTCTTGGCAAACAATAAGGGCAAGCTCAGCGCCGATGTCGTCGCCGTACCCAAGGATATCGACGAAGCCGTTGCACGGCGCAAATTAAAGGCAATGGGCGTTGAGATAGACACCCTCAGCCGCACTCAGGCCGACTATCTCGGCAAGTAATTTCGCAAAAGCAAATTTCCGAAAGGAGGCTCGGCAATGGACAACATTGAGAACATGGACTTTGAAGCCATCCACGAAAAGCAGTCCGATGAGCTGATGGAGCTGTTGGACTCCCGGCACATGAAGGAGCTTCAAACCCGCCTTGAGGACATGAACGAGTTCGATGTAGCGGAGTTTTTGTCTGAGATAGGGGACAACAGAATGCCGATGGTGTTCCGCCTTTTGTCAAAGGAGACGGCAGCCGATGTTTTTGCAAACTTCGACGCTCCCGAGCAGGAGCAGATAATAAACTCCATAACCGACTCTGAGCTGTCTGCCATTATCGAGGAGCTGTATGTCGACGACGCCGTCGACATGATGGAGGAGCTTCCGGCGAATGTCGTCAAGCGTGTCATGCGCACGGCAACGCCCGAGACAAGACGGCTTATAAACCAGTACCTGAATTACCCCGAAAACTCCGCAGGCAGCATCATGACCGCAGAGTTTATCGACCTTAAAAAATATATGAATGTGCGGGAAGCAATAGCCCGCATCAGACGCATCGGCGAGGATAAGGAGACTATCTATATCTGCTTTGTCACCTCCGCCGACCGCAAGCTTGAGGGCGTTGTGTCCGTCAAGGATCTGCTTTTAAATGACGATGAGACTGTCATTGCGGATATTATGGACACGAATGTCATCTTCTGCATGACCCATGACGACCAGGAGGAGGTCTCCGAGAAGATCTCAGACTACGACCTCATGGCGATACCCGTTGTCGACAAGGAAGGCCGACTTGTCGGCATAGTTACCGTTGACGATATCATCGATGTCCTCGAACAGGAGACCACCGAGGACTTCGAAATCATGGCTGCAATGACGCCGTCGGATAAGCCGTATTCACGCACCGGAGCTATCGACATGTGGAAAAACCGTGTGCCGTGGCTGCTGTTTCTCATGCTCTCGGCGACCTTTACGACGATGATACTCAATTCCTTTGAGGATGCGCTTGCCGTGCAGGCGGTGCTCATCGGATTTATCCCCATCATCATGGGCACGGGCGGCAACTCCGGTGCTCAGTCCTCGACGGCGATTATCCGAAGCCTGTCGCTGGGTGATACCGAGCCCAAGGATGCCCTTAAGGTCATTTGGAAGGAATGGCGGGTTGCGCTCTTGTGCGGACTAACGCTTGCGGCGGTCAATTTTGTAAAAATGCTGCTGGTGGATAATCTGCTTTTGGGCAACCCCGATGTTGACTATACCATAGCGCTGATAGTGAGCCTTGCCATCGTGTTTACAGTCATGTTCGCCAAGGTCGTCGGTAGCTTCCTACCCATTCTGGCGGAGAAGATAGGTCTTGACCCTGCGGTTGTGGCAACGCCGCTCATAACCACCATCTCCGACGCTGTGTCGCTGCTTATTTATCTTGAAATTGCAAAGGTGTTTCTCCATATATGATAGTTTTGTTTGAAAAAATGGCAATGCTGGTCATCCTGCTTGCCTTAGGCTACTTATGCGCAAGGATGAAGCTTGTCGGCCCTGAGTTCAACAAGGGACTGAGCAAGCTCGTCATGAACTTGTTTTTGGTCGGAATGATCCTGTCCTCGGTCATCAATAAGGACATGGAGCTGTCCGGTTCCGAGGCGCTGACCGGCTTTCTGATGCTGACTTTAATGGTGCTTATCTGCCTCGGCATCGGCTTTATAAGCCCGACGGTGCTCCGCATAAAAAACGGCGACCGCGGTATGTACCGCATGCTCGTTTCGTTTATGAATAACGGCTTCATGGGCTTTCCGCTCGTTGCCGCAATCTACGGTGAGGGTGCCGTGTTCTTTGCATCGCTGTCAAATATCCCGTTCAACCTGCTTTTATACTCCGTGGGTGTCATGTTCCTGCGTGAGGACGGGCAGGGAGAGAAGTTTAAGCTCAAGGATGCGATAAATACCCCCATGATCGCAACGCTCATTGCGGTCATCATCTTCGTGTTCAAGATACCCATGCCGATGCTTATCGAGGACACGGTCGACACCGTTGCAGCAGCTACCGTGCCGCTTTCGATGATGTGCATCGGCCTGTCGCTCGGCTCCGTGTCGCTCAAGGATGCCTTCGTCCACCCGAGACTGTATGCGCTGAGCTTCATGCGCCTTGTCGTTGTGCCGCTCGTCGTGTGGTTTATCATGCATTTCTTTGTCACGAACCCCGTCATCCTCGGCACGATAGTCGTGCTCTCGGCCTGCCCCTCGGCGGTCGTCTGCACCATCCTCGGCATTGAAAACGGCCGAGACGGCATCGAATCGTCGGAAGCGGTGTTCCTATCCACCGTGCTTTCTATGATAACGATACCGCTCTTGGTTTCGGTCTTGAATCTGTAATCTGTAAACAAAACCAGCCTGCTGCGTTTGCAGTAGGCTGGTTTCATATTAAGTTGACGGAAGCTTGCGAGGCTCACAAACGCCCAGTAAGTTGACGGGAGCTGAATCCCTATCGTCTGTCAGTGTGCCCTTTCGGTGCTTTTTGCCCTTTTTGTCTTGGCGGGTTACGACACACCTTCACCAAAGAAAGCCAAAAATCCCTCGAAAAACACTACTGACAGATGCCTTGAAGTTTTGAGGGAGCAGATTTTCGTTCAGGCAAAGATAAAGCCCGACGGGCATAATGGGCATATATGGACTATGGGTTTAGCGAAGCATGGGTGGAAAGCTGACCGTCAAAACCGGTAGGTGTTCGGCTTTCGTCAACTTACCTGGTCGGGGTCTCCTGACCGGTCAGGTTCATGTATTCGTCAAACGAGCACATACGGTCGATGATGCCGTCATCGGTTATCTCGATGATGCGGTTTGCAACAGTCTGCGTAAGCTGGTGGTCGTGGCTGGAGAAGATGATGTTATACTTAAACGCCTCCATACCGTTATTGAGTGCCGCAATGCTTTCAAGGTCAAGATGGTTTGTCGGCTGGTCAAACAGCAGCACATTTGCGCCCGAGAGCATCATTTTGCTTATCATGCAGCGCACCTTTTCACCGCCCGAGAGCACCTTGACGGGCTTGTACACATCGTCGCCGGAGAATAGCATCCGACCTAAGAAGGTGCGCAGGTAGCTTTCACGCTTATCGTCGCTGAACTGGCGCATCCAGTCCATGAGGTCGTAGTCGCAGTTTTCGAAGAAACTGTTGTGATCCTTGGGAAAGTACGCCTGTGTAGTGGAAGCGCCCCACTTGACCGTGCCGGAGTCCGGCTCCTCCTCGCCCATGAGAATTTTGAACAGCATCGTGACGGCAAGCTCGTTTTTGCCGATGATGGCTATCTTATCCTCCTTGCCGACAATGAAGCTGATATTGTTGAGAAGCTTCACACCGTCAACGGTCTTGCTGACCTCGGTGACAAACAGCCTGTCCTTGCCCGGCTCACGGTCGGCCTTAAAGCCGACCCACGGGTAGCGCCTGCCGGAGGCGGGCAGCTCCTCAACGGTGAGCTTGTCTAAAAGCTTTCTGCGGCTGGTCGCCTGGCGGGACTTTGATTTGTTTGCAGAGAAGCGAGCGATAAAGCCCTGCAATTCGGCGATCTTCTGTTCGGCCTTCTTGTTCTGATCTTTGATGAGCTTTTGCATGAGCTGGCTGGACTCGTACCAGAAATCGTAGTTGCCGACATACATTTTGATCTTGCCGTAGTCGATATCGACGATGTGGGTGCAGACATTATTGAGGAAGTAGCGGTCATGCGACACGACAAGCACCGTACCCTCGTAATCCATGAGGAAGTCCTCAAGCCACACGACGCTTGCAAGGTCGAGATTGTTCGTAGGCTCGTCAAGCAGGATGATATCCGGGGAGCCGAACAGCGCCTGTGCAAGCAGCACCTTGACCTTCATCCTCGGGTCCATATCGCTCATGAGCGTGTCGTGGTAGGCGGGAGAAACGCCCAGCCCCTGCAAAATGCGGCTTGCATCGGATTCGGCCTCCCAGCCGCCGAGCTCGGCAAACTCCTCCTCCAAAACGGCGGCTCTCAGGCCGTCCTCATCGGAGAAATCGGGCTTGTCGTAGATCGCATCCTTTTCCTTGCCGCAGTCGTAAAGCCGCTGGTTGCCCATGATAACGGTGTCCATGACCGTGTACTCGTCATACATATTCTGATTCTGCTTCAAAACCGACATGCGCTTTTTCGGAGCGATGTTCACAGAGCCGGTCGACGGCTCAAGCTCGCCGGAGAGTATCTTTATAAAAGTCGATTTACCTGCGCCGTTTGCGCCGATAATTCCGTAGCAGTTGCCTGCGGTAAATTGCAGGTCGACGCGGGAAAACAGAATGTTGCCCGCAAAATTTATCGATAAATCATTGACTGTGATCATGCACTTCACCTCAAAATTCGTTGTAAACTTTATATTATCATAGTTTGGCTTCAAATGGCAATGCCTTTGCGGATTTTTTGCAAAGATAAAAGCCAGAATATCATCGAGGTGAAAAGCATGGGCGGCGACATTTTTCTTGCGGCAATTATTCCGATAATCTGCGGAGCGTTGGTATCATATATCGTCACACGGGTGCGGACGCATTTTGTTCAGCGAAAAAAGCCAACAGACACACAGCACGATGATTCCGACTTGTAAGTTCAGGCAGAGTATGGTATCCTGTTTTTGAGGTGAGGCAATGAGTATTTCGTTTAATGCAGGGGTATTTTCACTCTGCACCGATACCGTAAGCTACATATTTAGAGTAACAAAATTTAAGCACTTAGAGCACATCCACTTCGGCGAGAAAATGCCAGAGGGGGATGCTGAGCCTCTTGCCGTCAAGCACGATATCCAGCTTGGCAGCAGCATCATGTACGACCCGTCGGACGACAATTACTGCTTGGATAACCTGTGCCTTGAGTGGTCGGGCGTCGGCAGGGGAGACTATCGCCAAACACCGATAGAGCTCAAAATGCCCGATGGCAGCTTTGCCTGCGACTTCCTCTACGACAGCCACGAGACAGTCTCCGGCTGCCTGCCCATGCAGAGCCTGCCGAATGCCTATGACGATGAAAACGAGGCGGAAACGCTCATTGTTACTCTCATCGAGCGCAGCAATGCCGTGAAGCTCAAGCTCTACTACACCGTTTTTCCGCACAGTAATGTCATCGCCCGCAGAAGCGTCCTTATAAACTCCACCGGCACCGATCTTTCACTGCGCAGATTTATGAGTATGTCCGTCGACATGGCCGACCGAGGCTTTAACATGGAGACCTTTGACGGCGGCTGGATAAAGGAGACTCACCGTCATGTGCGCCCTGTCGAGTACGGCATGTATGTAAACTCCTCCACCACCGGCGCATCGTCAAACCGACACAACCCGGGCTTTCTGCTGTCTGAACGGAACGCCTGTGCCGACTACGGCAGGGTGTGGGGCTTTAATCTTGTATACAGCGGCAACCACTTCGGCATGGTCGAAAAGTCGAATCACGACCTTGTGCGTGTGCAGCTTGGCATAAACCCGCACTGCTTCGACTGGACGCTGCACGACGGAGAGAGCTTTGAAGCTCCCGAGGCGGTAATGACATTCTCCGATAAGGGCTACAACGGCTTAAGCCGCAACTTTCACGATTTTGTCAACAACAACATCGTTCGGGGCGATTGGAAAAACATCGAGCGCCCCATTCTTATAAACGACTGGGAAGCCTGTTTTTTTAAGTTCACCCGCGGAAAGCTTCTGAAACTGGCACGCAAAGCAAAGTCTTTAGGCGTAGAGCTTTTCGTCCTTGACGACGGCTGGTTCGGCGATCGAAACACCGACACGGCAGGGCTGGGTGACTACGATGTTAATCTGAGGAAGCTGCCGGGCGGCCTCGGTGATTTTTCAAAGCGCATTGAGGATATGGGTATGCGCTTCGGCCTGTGGTTCGAGCCGGAGAGCGTGAATGTCGATTCAAAGCTCTACCGTGCGCACCCCGATTGGGCGATAAAGCCGCCCAAGGGCGAGCCGAGCTTCGGCCGCAATCAGCTGCTGCTCGATCTGACACAGAGCTGCGTCCGGGACTACATCGTCGAGTCTGTCGGAAATGTCCTCGATTCGGCGAAGATAAGCTATGTAAAGTGGGACATGAACCGCCATATGTCGGATGCTTATTCAAAGCAGCTTGATAATCAGGGGGAGTTTTACCATCGATACATCCTTGGCTTGTACGAGATCCTCGGCAGGATATTTGGATCCCGGCCGTATATCCTGTTTGAAAGCTGCTCCTCGGGCGGCAACCGCTTTGACCTCGGTATGCTCTGCTATTCACCGCAGGTCTGGTCGTCTGACGACACAGACCCTATCGAGCGGCTCGACATTCAGGGCGGCCTGAGCTACCTCTACCCGCAGTCGACGATGGGCGCACATGTTTCCGCAGCGCCGCACCAGCAGACCCTGCGTGATACTCCGCTGTCGACACGCTTCAATGTCGCCGCCTTTGGTGCCCTCGGCTACGAGCTGGAGTTCAAGTACATGAGCCGAGTTGAGCTCAAGGAGATAAAAGGGCAGATAGAGTTTTATAAAAAGCACCGCAAGACCTTGCAATTCGGACGGTTTTACCGCTTTGACGAGCGCAAGGACAATAAGGTGCACTGGCAGATATCCGCCCCCGACGGCTCGGAGCATATCGTAGGCCACTTTCAGAAGCTGTGCACGGCCTCCGAGGGCTACGACGAGCTGCCGGTCAAGGGTTTGGATAAAAACGCCCGCTACCGCCTCAAATGCAAAACGCAGAGTCTGTTCATTAAGCGGCTCGGCGGTCTGGTCAAGCATGTTATGCCGATAGAATTAAACCCCGACGGCTTTATTCTCCGCACGGCAAACAAATTCTTCGCCATGCCCGACGGTGCAGAGGACTTTGAAGCAAGCGGCGCTGCCCTTATGTCCGGCATAAAGCTCAACAACCAATTCCTAGGTACCGGCTACAATGATAGAATACACATGTTCGGCGATTTCGGCAGTGCAATATATACAATTGAAAAGCTAAAATAAACGAAACGGCGCAGTATCTGCTGCGCCGTTTCTTGCATGGAAAGGGAAAAAGGAGAATTACTTCTTGTTCTTCATCAGGTAGAAGACGATATTCACATTTGCGGTGTGAACGCCGTCGGCGGTCATGATGGGGACGGTCATTGGATACTGACCCTTGCCGTGCTCCTCAACATATGCGATACGCTCCTTGGCCTCTTCCTCGGTCATGGAGATATCGATGACGAGATCGGTGGTTGCGGGCTTGAGGTAGTCAACGGAAACGCTCTTGATGATGGGGACGTAAGCGGTGCCGTAGGTGCACTTGATGAGGCTTGCACCGGTGGACTCTGCAAACACAAAGAAGCTGCCTGCGTACATGATACCGACATGGTTTACATGCATCGAGGTCAGGGGCAGACGGTAGCGGACATGACGCTCCTCGGCGACCTCGGGGATGATGCCTGCAACATTAAGGTAGTTGATCTTGCCGTGGGTGACGGACTGCTTTGCAGCTTCAAAAACTTCGGGTGTGATTTCGTACATTGTTGTTTCCTCCTGATTTTTATTTGTTGTAAAGACTTTTGTCTATCTGAACGATAGCGCCACTCTCTTCCATTTCGTCAATCTCATCGGGCGTGTAGCCGAGCTCGGCCATGACCTCCTCGGTGTGCTCACCGGTCATCGGGCCTGGGACAAACTCCGGAGTGCCCATCTTGCGGCTGGCCATCGAGGGACGAATGAGAGTGGTCTGGTGACCGTTGGGGTAGGTATAGTTGAAGGCGTAATCGTTCACAAACGCCTGCTCACGCTTGGCAAAATCGCCGTAATGGGCAAGAGTGTCGTGTACGATATCGTACTTTGTGAGGATCTCGTCCCATTCCTTTGAGGTCTTGGTGATGAAAATCTTTTCGCACTCGCTGATGAGATACTTGCGTGTCTCGTTCGAGCGCTGACCGGCCACGGAGCCGTATTCGTCGCATATCCAGTCGGGACGGCCGACTGCGTTTGCAAAGCGAGGCCAGTGAGCCTTGATATCGACTATCGTGCACATTATCCATTCGCCGTCGGAGCAGCGATAGGGGACACTGCCCGGGCCGCCGTTATAGCGGGTCTTGGGCATTTTCCATGTGTACTGCGGCAGGCAGCCGATGTTGTAGTTGCTGTTTGTCCACAGACCCATGCCGTACAGCGAGTTTACGACATAGTCGCCCTCGCCGGTCTCCTTTTTCTTATACAGTGCGCAGACCACTGCATACGCAAGACCGAGAGCGGTTATGAAATCGCCTTGCCCGGATGTGCCGTAAACGGGGAAAGAGTTATCGGTCTGCACCATCATGTCGGCGTTAAAGCCGGTGCTGACCCAAAACGCTATCGTATCCTGACCCGGCTGATCCGCCTGCGGGCCTTTAAGGCCGTAGGACGAGATCTGTGCCATTATAAGGCCGGGGTACTTATCCTTTAGCGAGTCGTAATCCAGTCCGTTTTTCTCGAGTGCCTTGGGGCGGTTGTTGGTTACGAAAACATCGCTTTTTGCAAGCAGGCGGTGCATTGCTTCCATGCCCTCGGGTGTTTTGATATCGAGAACGATGCCACGCTTGCCTGCGTTAACATTGTCGTACAGCGGGTTGCAGTCCTGAGCATTGGGCATGCCCATGACCGGCGGATATGTGCGGTAGTTATCGCCTTTTTTCTGCTCGATTCTTATGACATCTGCGCCCCAATCGGCAAGATAGCGTGCGCATGAGGGCGCAGCCATCATCGTTGCAAGCTCAACGACCTTTACGCCTTCGAGCGGCTTATAACAATTGCTCATGACTTCCTCCTTGTAAACTTAATCTTCGTGGGTGTTGACGGCTCCGACGCTGCGCATTGCGTCTATCTTCTCGTCGCTGTAGCCGAGCGAGCGTAGAATGTCACGGGAATCTGCGCCAAGGTGCGGAGCGAGGGTGGGAGCATCGGCCTTGAACGAGCCGAAGCTCACGGGAGGTGCGGGGACGGTCAGCTCATCGCCGTTTTCAAGGGTGATCTTGCGCAGATAATCGTTTGCCCATGCCTGCGGATCGTTCACGGCCTCGGAGCAGGAAGCAACATAGCTGTGCACCATGTTGAGCTCCGAGCAGGCCTTGTCGATGACCTCATATGGGATGGAGGCATATTTCTCGTCAAGATACTCCACAACCTCTTTCATGTGCTTTCTCGACTCTGCAACGGTCACGAACTTGGGATCGTCGGCGATCTCGGGAAGTCCGATCTTGCGGAAAAATTCGGGGAACTTTGCGTCGTACTGCTGCTCAACGATGAAGAAGTAGCGGTCGGCGCATTTGTACATGGGTGCCGACGGCTGAGTTGCGGCAAAGCGGCTCACGGGGACATCGTGACCGGGGTACTGAGACTCTACGATGCCGTGGAAGTTATACCACAGTGCGCTGCCGTACAGCGAGCCCGTGACAAAGTCGCCCTCGCCGGTGACGGTGCGGCGGAAAAGTGCTGCCATGATGCCGGAGAGCACGACCGATGCGACGGTGACATCACCGAAGCCGGGGTGCGCACGGAACGGGGTATACTCCGCTGCCGTCCAGTCGAGCAGCATGCCGCCGCGACCCCAGTATGCTGCGGTGTCAAAGCCCGGGGCATCCTGGTCGGGACCTTCAAGGCCGTATGCGGTAAACAGTGCGTAGATGAGCTTAGGGCAGCGTGCCTTTACGCTGTCGTAATCGATGCCCAGACGCTCGAGAGCATGCGGGCGTGTGTTTGTGATAAAGACATCGGCGGTCTCGAGAAGCTTGAGCAGGGCTTCTTTGCCGTCGGGATCCTTGAGGTTGAGGCTCAGGCTGCGCTTGCAGCCGTTGTGGGTCTGAAGAATGGGGGAGTTATCCTCGGTCGTGGGTACCTTCCATGCACGACCGACGGTGCGGTAGGACTCGCCCTTTGTCGTCTCGACCTTGATGACATCGGCGCCCCACTCTGCCATAATACGGCTTGCCACGGGTGCTGCGACATGAGTTCCGAGTTCAACTACTTTGATGTTTTCCAAAGGCTTCATAGGATTGTCCCTTTCTGTATTGAAATTTAAGAATGCCGGCGGTCTTAGTTAAGAACCGCCGGCTGCGAAAATTACTGCTTGTTCATTTCGGGGCGACGCTTCTCAATAAAGGAATTAACTGCCTCGGAGAAATCGGGCTGGTTGGAGGCCCAGACCATTTCCTTCTGCTCGTCGAGGAAGTACTGCTGCATCTCCTCGCCGAAGAAGTATTTGTTGATGATCCTCTTCTGAGCTGCCATGCCGGTGGCGGACTTGCGGGAGAGCTTCTTTGCAAAGGCGTAGGTAGCCTCCTCAAGATCGTCGTCGCCGGTCAGGAAGGAAGCAAGACCGAGCTTCACGGCCTCCTCGCCTCCGACGGGCTCACCGGTCATCATGATGCGGGTGGCGTTGGTGGGACCTGCAAGACACATGAGAAGATAGATGCCGCCGGTGTCACCGGGCAGACCCATGTTTAAAAACGCCATGCCGAGCTTGCTGGTGGGTGCGACAAAGCGGAAGTCGCATGCCATAGCTACCGAGCAGCCTGCGCCGGTTGCGGTGCCGTTTACCATTGCGATGACGGGCTTGGAGCAGTAACGGATGGCTGCAGCCATTGCGTCGCAGTCAGCGATGCTTTCTGCCGACAGGAACTGCTTGGAGTCGACGAGCTTCTTCATCTTCTTGATGTCGCCGCCAGCGCAGAAGTGCTTGCCTCTGCCGGTGATGACGATAACGCCGACACCAGGATCGGCGTCAAGCTCCTTAATGGCTGCGGTGACCTCAAGTGCAACAGCCTGGCTGATAGCATTGAGCACCTCGGGGCGGTTGAGGGCCAGAGTGGCAACTCTGCCGTCTTTTATAACTTCAATATTTTCGTACATTTTTCTTCTCCTTAGTTAATTAAAAGCAGCTTTCATGCCGTCTATGGTCTCCTCGGCTTCCTTGACCATGCGGTCGAGAAGCGTCTTGACGGGGACGACATCGTGAATAAGCCCCATACCCATGCCGGTGCAGAAAATTGCACTGTCGACATTGCCGTCGATAAAGGACTTGCGGGTCTTCTGACCGGTGATGACGGGCATCTGCTCCTTGAGAATGTCCATAGCACCCTTGCCGGTGAGTATGCCTCGCTCCTCGATCTCGTTTGCGAGCAGGGAGGCGTTGTTCTTGGTAACACGCATCATGCTGCCGATGGTCTTTTGACACAGGACAGTGTCCTTCTCGGTGTGGTCAATGACCCACTGACGGTGGTTATCGGAAATGGGGCACTCGTCGGTGCAGACAAAGCGTGTGCCCATTGCGACGCCGGAAGCACCCAAAGCGAGGGCTGCTGCAAGACCGTGACCGTCGGTTATGCCGCCTGCGGCGATGACGGGGATCTTCATGTCGGCTGCGCAGCGGCGTGCGATAACGAAGGTGCCGACACCGTCGGCCGAGGGGTGGCCGCCGACCTCGTAGCCTGCGATGATAACGCCGTCAAGACCCTTGCGCTCCATGCTCATGGAGACCTTGTAGTTCGGGCACTTGTGGAAGTGACGCATACCGGCGGACTTGATGTCGGCGATAAACTCACGGGGATCCTCGGCGCTGGTCTCGATGGCTGCGACATGCTTTTCGCCGCACAGCTTGATGGTCTTGCGTATCTCCTCGTTGTCCAGACGCTGGGTCGGTGCGAGGGAGATGTTTACTATGTAGGGCTTGCTGGTCAGAGAGTTCATCTCGTCGAGAGCGTCGGCAAACTCGTCGAGAGTAGGCCAGCAGGTGACATTGATGGTGCCGATGCCGCCTGCGTTGCAGACTGCCGCAGCCAGCTGCGGAACAGCCAGCCACTGCATGCCGCTCTGCACGATCGGATACTCGATGCCCAGTAATTCGGTAAGCTTGGTTTTGATCATTTGTATCTCCTTGTCTGCGCTCACTTTTTCATGGAGCGCTCTTTAAGTTCACGGATGATTACTTTGCCGCTCGGGGTCTTAGGCAGCTCGGAAAGTATCTCGACCTCCTTGGGCACCTTGAAGCCTGCGATCTTTTGCTTGCAGAAAGCACGGATCTGCTCGCTTGTGATGCTGACATCGGGGTAGAGCACAACGCTTGCCTTGACCCTCTCGCCCCATGTGTCATCGGGAAGACCGTAAACGGCGGCTTCCTTGACGCCGGGCATTGCCATGATGACATTCGTTATCTCTGCCGGATGGATGTTCTCTCCACCGGAGATTATCATGTCGTCACTGCGGCCGGAGATGTGCAGATATCCGTATTCGTCGATAAATCCCATGTCGTGCGTATGATACCAGCCGCCGCGGAACACATTTTTGGTAAGCTCCGGCTGGCCGAGATAGCACTTCATCTTGCCCGGACCCTTGACGAGTATTTCACCGACTACGCCGGCGGGGCACTCGTTGTCGTTCTCGTCGGCTATCATCATCTGTGCGCCCGGAATCGGACGGCCGACGCTGTCAAGATGGGCACCGTTGTCGGTGAAGTGGTCCTCGGAAACGAGAGCAGTGACTATACTGCCCATTTCTGTCATGCCGTAGGACTGATAGAAATTGCAGTGGAGCTTTTCCATCGCACGGTGCAATGTTGCCGGTGGGATGGGGCAGGTGGAGTAACGCACGACACGCAGCTCACTGAGGTCGTAGCCGTGCTTGTCAGCCTCGTCGAGTATCCATTTGAGAACGGTCGGAACGACGCTTATTGCGGTGATGCGCTCGCTTATAAGGCTCTGCATATAGGTCGCAGGGTCAAATCTGTCCATGAGGACGAGCGTGCCGCCGGTGCATAGGGACAGATATGCGCCTATACAGGCGGTGTGGAACAGCTGCGCAATAAACTGATAGCGCTGTCCGTCGGTGTACTCGTAGATATCCTTGACGCTCTCGAGCTCGCCGAGCATGCCGCCATGCGTATAAACAACGCACTTTGGCCTACCGGTGGTGCCGCTCGTGTGCATACGGACGGCTTCGTCGTCGGGACTGAGCTCGATCTCTATGCTGTCGTCCGGAAAATCGGTGACCAGATCGTAGAGAACGGACTTCTTGTCGGTGTCGTTAAGGTTTACGAATATCTTCCCTGCGTGGGCGGCATCCGAATAGTGCTCGGAAAGAGCCTTACCCCATTCGGGATTTTCGGGACGGTAAAATACCATGTTCACATCGTTGAGGTCAATGATATATTCCATTTCCTCGGGCGACAGGCGCCAGTTGATCCTGACGGGGATGATGCCGAGCTTAAGCGCAGCGATCTCGATGAGAAGGCATTCGGGGCAGTTTCTCGAAATGACGGACAGTCTGCTGCCCTTTGCAAGACCGAGCGAGCGCAGATAGCGCGCAGTCTGGTTGATGAGCTTACCCATCTCGCCGTAGGTGATGCGCCAGTCTTTGTAAACGATGGCTTCACGCTCTGGGCATCGGGCAACGGTGCCGTCGATTATTTGACCGAAGCCGGTCGGTTTTGTAAAAAGTTTGTTGTTCATGACTTGCCTCTTTTATAGTTTCTGTTGACCGTACTATCACGGCCTCATAGCGGCAAAAGAACCGGGGAGGGGAATGCCTGACTGTCTTAATCGTGCTGCTTTACGGCACCGTCTGCAAGCATCTTCTCGATCTCGGCATCGCCATAGCCGTATTCCTTCATGAGTTCAACGGTGTGCTCGCCGTGCATGGGACCCTGCTTGATCTCAACTATGCCGGTGCGCTGGGAACGGATGTTCGGGCGAACCATCTTGATGCTCTTACCGTTGGGGTACTGCATGGTGTAGACATAGTCATTGACCTCGGCAGTCTCGTCGACGAGAACTTCCTCATAGCTGTAGAGCTTCTCAAAGCACAGGTCGTACTTTCTGAACTCATCGCACCACTCATCGGCGGTCTTCGTAGCGAAGATCTTCTCGAAGCGGGCGATAACGGGAGCGTTGAAATCTGCTTTGTTGTAATTCGGGCGAACGAGGTATGCGGGGTTTTCCTCCATATCCTCAACACCGATGCACTTGAAGAACTTGTGGACATCCTTTGCAAAGTTTGCGACCTGAGGCATGAACCAACGGCCGTCCTTGCACTTGTAGGGAGCGCCAAATGGGCTGGAGATGTTGCGGGTCTTGGGGTACTTGTAGCCGAACTGGGTGCCGTCGATCTGGATGTTTGCCATCCACATTGCCGTGCCGTACAGGGGAATGATGATGCGATCGCCCTCACCGGTCTCACGGGCGTGCAGAAGTGCAGCCATGCAGCCTGCCATCATGCTCATTGCGCATGCGGTGTCGCCCATGCCCATGGGCATGTATACGGGGTAGGACTCGATATCCGAGTTGTCAAAATCGACCTTCTGACCGTACAGGAAGCCGCTGCGTGCCCAGAAGGCGGTGTTATCGTAGCCAGGCTTGTCCTTGTCAGGACC
The DNA here is from genome assembly GCA_000431075.1 of Firmicutes bacterium CAG:555. GTDB lineage: Bacteria > Bacillota > Clostridia > Oscillospirales > Oscillospiraceae > F23-B02. The sequence continues at coordinate 76,317 of HF986914.1, read as the reverse complement.
CTTTTCGCCGTAGCCGACCTGCTGACCCATGATGAGCTTCGGGAACTTGACCCTCAGAGTGTCGTAGTCAAGGCCGATGTGGCTCAGACCCTTGGTGCGGACATTGGTGATGAATATATCGGCCTTTTCCAGAAGACTGTACATGACTTTGTTGCCGCCTTCGGACTTGAGGTCGAGGGAGATAGCTCTCTTATTTGCGTTGAGGACATCGAAGATGGGGTTGAAGTCGTCATCGATGGGCGCACCGATGGCACGGGGCCATGCACGGTAAGTGTCGCCGCCTGCGGTGTTCTCGACCTTGATTATATTTGCACCGAGATCGGCCATCATGCGGGTGCAGGTCGCAGCTGCGACCTGGTTGCCGAGCTCAACTACAGTTACTCCGTTAAGAGGTCCTACGATTGCCATAAATATTCCTCCTTGTTATAGTAATGAAAAATGAGTTTTAGCGCTGGACTGCTGCACCGTCTGCGAGCATCTTGTCGATATCGGCCTCGCTGTAGCCGTACTCTGCAAGAACCTCCTTGGTGTGTTCGCCGAGCTTGGGCGCTCTGTTGTACTCGGGCAGACCGAGGTTTACGCTTGTCATCGAGGGGCGTACAAGAACGCTCTCGGTGCCGTTTTCGTGCTTCATCTTGTACAGGAAATCGTTTTCCCATGCGGTGGGATCGTCAAGAGCACCTCTGAAGGTGCCGACGACCTCGTAGCACAGATCGTTGAGCTCAAACTGCTCCTTCCAGTAGGAAGCGGGCTGCTTTATAAACTCGGCTGCGAACAGCTTGTACAGATGCTCTGCGATCTCGGGCTTATTCATATTGGGACGGTTGTTGTAGAGAGGATCGTCCAGAAGCTCGGCGTGGTTCATGAGGCGAAGGAAGTTGGGGTAGTCCTTCGGGAAATTGACGACATTGCAGTTGAACCAAGTGCCGTCGGAGCACTCGTACGCTGCGCCGACAGGGGACTGTGTGAAGCGGTTTTTCGGGTAAACATGGCCAAACTGGGTGCTCTCGATCATCTGCGAGCCCATCCAAAGACCGGTGCCCATGAGGCTGAGTGCGACACGGTCGCCCTTGCCGGTCTTTTCACGGGCAAGAAGCGCAGCGTTGATAGCCGCCATAAGACCCATTGCAACGGGAATATCACCGGTGCCCATGAGGGGCAGTGTGGGGGCGTAGTGCCCTTCGTTAATTAAGGAGACATCGTGGGTAAAGCCGCAACGTGTCCACAGAGACATGGTGTCGTAGCCGGGGCGGTTTACCTCGGGACCCTTCTCGCCGTATGCCGAGAGGTTAGCGATGACGAGACGGGGATACTTTTTCATAAGCGTCTCATAGTCAAGGCCCATAGGGACGAGTGACTGGTTTCTGGTGTTGGTGAGGAAAACATCGGCGGTCTCGAGCCTCT
>HF986914.1:43700-74897 GCA_000431075.1 Firmicutes bacterium CAG:555 | reverse complement strand
GGGGCCTCGACCACCTTCCCCCCCCCAGCCATACCTTCCTCGGTTTTGAGATTTATAACTATGCCGCGCTTGTTTGCATTGAGCGAGTCAAAAAGGGGGTTGCAGTCATCGTCAACGGGGCACTTGTATGCGCGGCCGAACTTGCGGTAACCGTCGCCGGAGGGAGCTTCGACTTTGATGACGTCGGCACCCCAGTCGGCCATCATTCTGCCGCAGGAAGATGCGGCAACATATGTGGAAAGGTCTACGACCTTTACGCCTTCCAGAGGTTTCATATATGAGGTGTCCTTTCAGCTGTAATATGGAAGCCGAGAGAAAATTCGGCTTTAAAATGGCCTGCTTACAGATCTCGATCCGCAAGCAGGCCGATGCTCTTCAAGCAGATAATTTGCCTGCTTTCGGTAAAGTTTTAATTAGAATACACCGAGTGCCGCAAGTGCGACGGTGACGATGGCTGCGCAGCCGCCGGGGATCCAGGTTGCGAGCATGTAGACTGTCAGGCAGCGCTTGTACTCGATTTTGGTAACGGCGCAGGCGTTTGCGATACCGGCGTTGTGCGGACCCATGCAGGAGAAGCCGTTGATGGTCATCAGACGGTGTGCGATGCCGTTCTCGATGCCGGCGGTGGTCATGCTTTCAAGGATTGTGGAGCCGAATGCTGCAATGTTGGAGGAAGCGGAGGCCATGATGAATGCAGAGAGGATGGTCAGGCCGACGCCGCCGAGCAGACCGGGCAGGGAGTTGAAAGCGCTCATGATGTGGGTGAATGCGGGGAGAATCTTGATAACGGAACCCATTGCGAAGGTTGCGGAAACGGTGAATACAGCGCCGAAGCAGCTGGTGATGCCGTTTGCGAGGGTGCTCTTGAGAGTCTTGGAGATGTTCTTCCAGAACAGGAGGATAGCAAGCACGCAGCTGTAGAGAAGTGCGGGGATAACGGGGATCTTGAATGCTGCGGAAAGAACGATAACGAGAACCAGGGGCAGGATGGAGACCCAGAAGTTCGGAAGCTTCTCTTCGGGAAGCTGTGCGGAGGTTGCTGCTGCCTTGATGGCTGCACCGTCGGTCAGGAAGCCTTCGCCCTTGTCAACGGACTTCTTGAGCATTACCTTAAGAAGGATGACGGTTGCGATGATCCAAACGACGATACCGATGAGAGAGGGAGCAATACCTGCCATGGTGGTGGTGCCGCAGACATCGGATGCGTAGATGTTGCCTGCCTGCAGGGAGCCGACCAGCATGGTCGCACCGACAGCCTGAGGACCGCCAAAGCAGTACAGACGCCAGGGAGTGTTGGTGTTCTCAAACAGCTCTTTTGCGATGGGCATGATGGTGAAAACGAGAACGAAGCCGGAGATGCCGACATAGCTGAGGATGAAGTAAAGCACGGGAACGAGAGCTGCGCAGGCGAACTTCTTGTTTGCCTCGCTGGCGTTGTTGACGAGCTTTGCCGCACTCAGAGCGATGCGGCGTGCCGCACCGCCGTCAGCCATGATCCTGCCGAGCAGGGAGCTGAGGACGAACAGCAGCATGTAGTTCTTGATAAAGCCTGCCATGAAGGCCATGAAGCCGGTGCCGGCTGCGCCTTCGGAGGCGACATATGTACCCATTACGACTTCGTAGACGGGCAGCGAGTTGAACAGCGCCATGACGATGGTCGCAAGGACTGCGCCGAGGACCATGTTGTAGCCCTTGATCGCCATAAATACGAACAGGGCAACTGCAAGAATGATTCCGATAATTCCTATCATGTTATCTCCTTTAATCCTTATGGTTATATTCTTATGTATGGTTGTATAGGTGACTTACATTGACAAAGTCAAAACTTTGGCAATCACTTTTGCACGGGTGGGTGTATTAGGGTGTATGAGAGGGGGTAGTAAGATTTTAAGTGACGCATTCCGGGACAGGCCGCCGAAGCGGCCCTGTCCCCGGTTTTGCGATGCTGTGGTTTATGCTTTCAGCTTTTCGGCGAGCAGCGGGAGTACCTGCGCCACATCGCCTATTATGCCGTAGTCGCAGTTGTTGAATATGGGTGCGTGCTCATCCTTGTTGATTGCAATGATGAGACCGGCCTCGTTGACACCGACAGTGTGCTGAACCTGACCGGAGATACCTGCCGCAACATAAACGGCGGGCTTTATCATCGCACCGGAAACGCCGATGTAGCGTTCGGTGGGCATCCAGCGCTCTTCCTCGGCGATGGGGCGTGTGCAGCCGATCTCGGCCTCAAAGGCAGCCGCAAAGTCCCTTGCGATGCTCAGACTCTCCTCGGTGGAGAAGCCACGGCCGACGCCGACTACTCTGGTTGCCGCATTGAGGTTAACTGTCTGGACGGTGCGCTCGGTCTTGCCGGTGAAGGTGATGCCGCCGCAATTTTCGGCTGCAAGCTCGATTATTTCGCCTGCCGCCGTGGGCTGAGCCTCCTTGTCGGCCTGAACGGACAGACAAACAACGGCGCTTCCGCTGACCGATTCGGTTTTGACGGCGCTGCCGCCATAGACCATCCTCTTGCCGGTGACCTTGCCGTCGGCTGCACTAAGCTCGCTGACATCGGTCAGAACGACGGTCTCGAGTGCGACTGCCGCATGAGCTGCCGCCAAACGGCCGTTCTTCGTGAGTTCTATGAACACAAGCTCGGGCTTTTGCTCTTTAACGAGCTTTACGATCTCAGGAATATAGGTCACGAAAGAGGTGCTGTCGAGGGAGCCGAGCCAGTATGCTTTTTCGGCATTGACTGCATCGTCCTTCTTGCCTGCGTAAATGAGGCTGACATGCTCGCCGTATTTTGCGGCCTCAAGGCACAGCGCAAAGCTGTTTGCCTTCTTTGTGGAGATAACAAAAACATTATTAAGCATTTTGACTACCTCCTTACATCACGCTGCGCAGCACGGCGGCAACAGCATTGATATGATCTTCGTCGGCAGCACCGCTGACGATCTTCTTGCGGTCGGTCTGCATGGGAGCAAGAATGCTCTCGGTCACGGACTTATTCTCGATGCCGGTGCCGACATCTTCGCTCGTCCATGCGACGCAGGGCTTTTTACCTGCCGCGAGGATATCACGCATTGCTGCAATCTTCGGCGGGCAGATATCGCTCGTGACGCTGACAACGGCAGGGAGGGTGAGCTCAAGGTTCTCGGTGCACTCTTCAACGAGGCGGCCGATATTGAGCTTGCCGTCTGCCATGCTCAGAGCGTTCACGGAGTTAACGGTGTTCCAGCCGAGCATTGCGCCGACCATGCTGCCGGTCTGCTGGACATACATGTCGCCCGAGCCTTCGCCGAATACAACGACATCGACATCGCCAATCTTTTTGATCGCTTCGGCAAGGATCTTTGCGGTCGCATATGTGTCGGCAGAGCCTGCCGCCTCATCCTTCACTATGACAAGATCGTGCGGGCCTCTTGCAAGGATCGCCTTGCGGAGCTTGGAGTTGTCAGTGATATTGCCGCCGAAGGTCAGCGCCGTAAGTGTGCTGCCTTCGTTGGATGCGACAAGTCTGTTAGCAGCCTCGGTTGCGTTGAGGTCGTACTGGCTTATCGACCATTCGCACTCGGACAGATCGAGCGTCCGGTCAGCCTTGACCTTGACATTTGATACATCCGGTACGAGCTTATAGCAGATTACTACTTTCATTTTGGAGTCCTTTCCAATGGAGTGGTGGTCTTTAGTTTATTTGCAGAAGGTAGAAGGACCGTTCTTTATAAGTGCTCTTGCGGAGGAGTGGACCATGACTTCTTCGGTACCTGCGTAGATACGGGCACCGCGCTGGTCACGCCACAGGCGTGCGATACGGCAGTCGTTGGTGTAGCCGATGCCGCCCATGACCTGCATTGCGTCGTCGATGACCTCAAATGCGGCCTTGCCGGTGTAGCGCTTGAGCAGGGAAGCGTCAACGCCGAGCTGCTCGCCGTTCTGCTTCTTCCATGCGCAGCGAAGCAGCATGTTGTACATGTTGTCGCACTTGATCTTCATGTCGCACAGCTTCTGCTGGATAATCTGGAAGTCGCCGATGTTCTTGCCGAACTGCTTGCGGGTGCCTGCGTATGCAAGGGCGTCGTTGTATGCGCACATTGCCATACCGACATTGGAGACGCAGGTGAACAGTCTCTCGGTCTCGAAGTTCTTCATCAGCTGGTAGAAGCCCTTGCCCTTAACGCCGACTAGGTCGGATTCGTCGAGCTCGACATGGTCAAGATAAACTTCGCAGGTGGGCATGCAGTGGCAGCCGATCTTGTCGAGGACGGAGATCTTGACGCCGGGTGCGTCCAGAGGAACGAGGTACCAAGACATATCCTTGTACGGGTTCTCGTTTTCGTACTCACGGGCGATGCACATCATGTAAGGTGCAACTGTAGCACCGGTGTTGAAGGTCTTGTGACCGTCAATGTACACCTTGCCGTTTTCATGGGTGGCCTTGGTGGTCATGCCGCTGTTGTCGGAACCGGCCTGAGGCTCGGTGAAGCCGAGAGTGTAGGACTTGATGCCCTTGGATGCGTAGGAAAGGATCTTTGCCTGCTGCTCGGGAGTACCGTATGCCATGATGTTGTCGATCTCAAGGCTGCCGCCGGGGATGGTCAGTGCAGGCCAGCCGTTCTCATAGAACTTAAGCTTGAGAAGGACCGTGGTAACGAGGTCGAGGCCGTCGCCGCCGAACTGGGTGGGATGGTCAATGCGGTGGAAGCCGGCTTCTACGAAAGCGTTGCAAGCCTTCTCGGGATACTTGTGCTCACGGTCGCACTCTTTAAAGTACTCGTCGTAGTTGCCCTGCTTGATGAACTCTTCTGCGCTTTCAAGCAACAGTTCCTGTTCTTCGGTAAGTTTAAAGTCGATCATGTAATTGACTCCTTTCATGATGATACATGTTGTGGTTTTTTACCCTTACGACATACATAAAGCAAAAAGTGTGCCAGCATAGGTCGAACACACGAAAAAATGTTGCTGAAAGGAGTACAAAGGTCGAAAACGCTAATTATTTAACTAACAATATAAACAATTATACTTGTTTTGTGCAGAAAATGATTAAAAAATTTTTTAGAAAAAATATTTTTTTCCGCTTCAATACTCCGAAAGGGACTTGACACACGATACAAAACAGCGTTACAATTTTGGCGAACACCGAACGGTCAGCGGACACTTTTTTGACCGTACGAACACTATGTTTTGACAATTTTCGACGAAATGTATAAGACGGAGAGAAATTGATTTGAAAAATTTAAATGACCAGTCTCGAATTGAGCTTGCAAGACAAAATTTTATCAAAACGGGCGAGATAGACAAATGTGTTCCGGAAGATATTGCGGCCTCTTGGAGAAAGTCTGCCGAGTTTGGCGTTGACGCATCCTCAAAGGTGCTTCCGGGCAAATTAAATCGTGATGTTTTGACCAATGTCATCGTGCAGCTCAACACAAGAGACTCGTATTTTTACGATGCCGAGGCCGAAATGCTCGATTATCTCGGAGCGGCGATAGTGTTTGTCGACGACCATCTTGATGTTTTTGCGATAAGAGGAAGCAGGAAACTCAAGGATGAGCTGAGGGCGAAGAATTTTCGCTTCGGTTCAAACCTTGCAGAATCGAGAATTGGCACAAATGCATTGGCGCTTGCCTTTGAATCGGGGCAAGACAGGTGGGTGTACGGCAGCGAGCACTATCTTGATGCGCTGAAGGACTATATTTGCGTTGCGACTTGTCCGCAGTTTTCAAATTCGGACAGGGTCGGCATAGTGTTTCCCTGCATGATAATCGTCCCGAAGGCGCACTACGTTGAAGGCGTGGATGCAATATTCAGCTATATTCTTAAGACCCATATGTACCGCCAGAACAGCATTCTTAACTCCAATTATCTCATGTACAATGCGGTCATAAATTTCTTCATCGCACAAAGCGGGATGTGCTATATTGGCATTGACAACAGCAACACCATTATCGATGTCAGCGACAATGTCCTGACCTGCCAAAATGTCAAGCTGAATCAGATAATCGGCCTGAAGCTGGAGAACTTTTCGCCCTCTCTTGCTGAGGTGGCGGAAAAGGATGCTAATGCCGAGGCACCTACGCAGGTACACCGTGTTATGCTCAAGGTCGGACCTTACTATGTGAAGAAAAAGGATGTCATCAGTGCGGGCGAGACCATAGGCGCTGTCATGTTTCTTTCAAGAGATCCTAACCTCTTGGCACAGAAGCTGAAGCTGCTCGACCATTTGACCGATACCGACGTTCCCGACAGGCGCACGACTTCGGCAAAATCCAGTGCATATGTCGCAAAGTACAGCTTCGATAATCTTGTAGGCTTTTCAGAGGCTTTCACCAATGCCGTGTATAAGGCTCGGCGTGTCGCCGAAAGCAGCAGCAACGTGCTGATCCTCGGCGAATCGGGTACCGGCAAGGAGCTTTTTGCCCAGTCTATCCACAACGCCAGCGCCCGCCGAGGCCGCCCGTTTGTATCGCTAAATTGCGCCGCAATGCCCCGTGAGCTCATAGACAGCGAGCTTTTCGGCTATGTTGAGGGTGCATTCACCGGCGCACGCAAGAGCGGCTCGCCCGGCAAGATAGAGCTTGCCGACGGCGGCACGCTGTTTCTCGATGAGATCGGCGATATGCCGCTTGACCTGCAGGTGCATCTTCTCAAGGTCCTTGAGGACAGACAGGTCACCCGCCTTGGCGACACCAAGCCGAGAAAGGTCGATGTGCGCATAGTCGTCGCGACAAATCAGAACCTGCAAAGCCTTGTGGAGCAAGGGAAATTCCGACTTGACCTGTATTACAGGATAAATGTTTTCACCATCCGTTTGCCCGCTCTGCGTGACCGCAAGGAGGATATACCCGACCTTGCGTACTGCTTCCTTAGCCAGTGCACCAAGGCGATGGGCAAGAATGTGACATACATATCTCAAAATGTTCTCCAGGCGTTCAAGGCCTATGATTGGCCGGGCAATCTGCGTGAGCTGCGCAATGCCGTCGAGTACGGCGTGAACCTTGCCGCAGCGCAGAAGATAACAATAAACGATATACCCGACAACATTGCATGGCTCGCTCAGGATGCAGAGGCGGAGATAGACGAGCCGGAGCCGGATGACGAAGGCATTTTCGGTGCGGCAATGTCCGAAGCGGACACCGAGACACGGCAGATAATCGAGCTTCTTGATAAGTATAAAGGTAACAAGAGCAAGGTCGCAAACGAACTCGGCATGTCCCGGCCGGCACTCTACCGCAGGCTTAAAAAACTTAATATTGATGTCGATTGACCTAAAAACAATGTTCGGCACACCCAAATTCGATGGGTGTGCCGTTTTTTTTGACATACTTGGCACGGTTTTTGCTTGTAAGAAGGTGGGTAGTATATTTGTTCGCAAACTGTCCGCCGGCGTTAGGGTGCGCCGAGGGAGAAGCGAAGAAAGTAAAAATCGGAAAAACAATTCTTAAAAAGGAGAAACTATAATGAATAGACCCTTAGATGGCGTAAAAGTAATTGAGTTATCGATGGTAATTTCCGCACCTTCCTGCGGCAAGGCACTGTACGAGATGGGCGCGGAAGTCATCAAGGTCGAGACCAATGACAGAGGCGACAACTGGAGAACCACTCCCCGTGTGTATGCAAGCCCCATCCTTCCCAACGAGAGCCCCGTATACGAGAGCCTCAACTCCGGCAAAAAGCATGTAAAGCTCAACCTCAGAGACGCAGACGAGCTTGAAAAGCTCAAAAAGCTCATCGACAAGGCCGATGTATTCCTTGTCAACTACCGCGCAGGCGCACTCAAGGCGATGGGTCTTGACTACGAGACCTTGAAGCAACGCAACCCCAAGCTTGTGTACGCATGTATCACCGGCTACGGTGAGAAGGGCCCCCGCAAGACCGACCCCGGCTATGACAACACCACCTACTGGGCAGAGACCGGCTTCCTTATGGACATGGTCATCCAGAACGAAGCGGGCGACAGCCTTCCCATCAACGGTCCTGTCGGCGGCGGCGATACCGCAGTCGGCGGCTGGGTGGCAGGCGGCATCTGCGCAGCACTGTACCAGCGCGAGAAGACCGGCGAGGGCGGCTATGTCACCTGCCCGCTGTTCGGCGCAGGCATCTGGGCGTTCTCTCAGATGAGCATCGGCACCCAGTACGGTTACCAGTGGCCCCGCAGCTACTATCAGATGCCTCCTACGAACTGCCCGTACAAGACCGCCGACGGCGACTACATCATGACCAGCATGAGCAAGTACGACGAGCAGTGGCCGAAGTTCTGCTATGTTTACGACATGGAGGAGCTCAAGGATCACCCCGTGTTCAGCCATCAGGCGACCACCATCGCACTTGAGCCCCGCAAGGAGTGCATCAAGGCTATAGCCGCCCACGCAATAAAGTGCAAGACTGAGGATGTCCTCAGACGCCTTGGCGAGGCTGACCTTGTTTACTGCAAGATGCCTCACTTCAAGGATGTATACACCAGCGAGCAGGCCATTGCCAACGAGGACATCGTTCCGTTCACCTACGAGTCCGGCAAGTCGGTCTACATTCCCAAGCCGCCTCTCCGCTTCAACGGCATTGGCCCTCGTCCGCACACCACCTGCGGCGTTCCCGGTGCGGATAACGAAGAGGTTTTCAAGGAATTTGGCATTGAATAAGCATTGCTGAACTGACAGTATCGGCATCGGGGGCACTGCTCCCGATGCCGTGTGAAAGATCAAGGAGGAAACAAAATGTCAAAAGTTATTGAAACCGCAGTTACCGAAAAGCTCGGTATCAAATATCCCATTTTCCAGGGCGGCATGGCGTGGATAGTCAACGCTGAGATGGTCGCAGCCGTTGCAAATGCAGGCGGTCTGGGCATCCTGCCCTCCGGCACCTGTGCAGACGCAGACGCTCTGCGCTCCGAGCTCAAGAAGATAAAAGAGCTCACCGATAAGCCATACGCAGTCAACTTCACCTTTATGCCGTCTCTTGCAAACGTCGATTATCCCGCTTACCTCAAGGTTTGCGTCGAGGAGGGCGTAAAGATCATCGAGACTTCTGGCATGCCCGCAAAGCCCCCGCTCATGGAGGCAATGAAAAAGGCAGGCATGATAGTTATACATAAGTGCACCACCGTTAAGCATGCTCTCAAGGCGCAGTCCATCGGCTGCGATATGGTCGTTGCAGACGGCTGTGAGTGTGCAGGCCACTCCGGCGAGAACGATATCGGCTCTATCGTTCTGACCCCTCGCTGTGTTGAGGAGCTTTCCATTCCCGTTATCACCGCAGGCGGCATCGCAAACGGCAAGCAGATGGCCGCAGCGCTCTTGATGGGCGCAGACGGCGTTTATCTCGGCACCCGCATGCTGCTGACAAAGGAATGCCCTGTACTTGACAGTGTTAAGCAGTACCTTGCCGAAAACGCCGACGAGACCTGCACGGCCTATCTTCTGCGTGCGTTCAGAAACACCACTCGCCTTTACAAGAGCAATGTCGTCAAGGAAGCTCTCGAAAAGGAAAAGAGCGGCTGTGAGTTTTCTGCTATTGCCGAGGCCGTTGCGGGCGCTACCGCAAAGAAGATGTTCTACGAAAACGGCGATGTCGAAAACTGTGGCGTTATCAGCTACGGTCAGGCAGGCGGCCTGTGCCACAGCGTCATCTCGATTCAGGATGTCATCGACACCATGATGGCAGAGTGCGTCAAGGCACTCGGAAGATTTGATGCATAACAATCAGTTGTGAGGTAATTACAGTGAATACCAATGTTATTGAAAACCTAAAAGCTGCTTTTGGAGAAGGTCGTGTGTTCACGGGCGAGGCCATCGGCGCTGATTTCTGCCATGACGAGTACCCCGGCGGAAACTTTGCTCCCGATGCCGTTGTCGAGGCACAAAGCACCGACGATGTGTCGGCAGTCCTCAAAATTTGCAGTGAAAACGATGTACCCGTGACCGTAAGAGGCGCAGGTACGGGTCAGGTCGGCGGTTCTGTCCCCATAAAGGGCGGCATTGTACTGTCGGTCAAGGGAATGGACAAGATCCTCGAGTTTAACGAAGCCGAGCGCACCCTGCGTGTTCAGCCCGGTGTTCTGCTGCAGGATGTCAAGTCCGAGGCGGAGAGCCACGGCCTTTACTATCCTCCCGATCCCGGCGAAAAGACCTCGACCATCGGCGGCAACGCTGCGACCGACGCAGGCGGCCCCTGCGCAGTGAAATACGGCGGCACCCGTGACTATATCGTCGATGGCGTGGCCGTTCTTGCCGACGGCAGCGTGAAAAAACTCAACGATGCCGAGGAGATCATCGGCAGCGAGGGCACGCTCGGCGTTATTTGCGAGCTCACCCTCAGACTTATCGATAAACCCAAGGCCGATGCAATTTTGCTTCTGCCGTTCATGGACACCGAAAGCTGCGTCAAAGCGGCTCAGACCGTTCTCGGCACCGGCTGCTCGCCTGCGGTGGTCGAATACATGGACACCGACATGGTCGAGTTTTCCGGCAATGTCACCGGAAATCCCGTGTTCCCCGTCGAGATGGATGGCGAGCGAGTCGCAGCGACCCTCATGGCAGTGCTCGAGGGCGAGGACGACGACCTTGTCATGGAACAGATGGAGTCTATCGCAGAGCTTGCCGAGGAGCTTGAGTGCCTTGATATTCTCGTAGGCGATACCACGACCATGAAGCGCGATATGTGGGCTGCTCACGATGCGTTCCACACCTCCATGGAAAGCGGCGCAAAGAACTCATTTGAATATAACATCACTGTTCCGGCAGTTAACATTGCCGAGATGGTCGAGTGGGTCAAGGCCGCTGCCGAGGAAAAGGGCATGAAGGCGATGGCATATGCCCATGTCGGCTCCGGCGGAATGCATATCCACATTGCATTTGACGGTGAAAGAGATGAGTTCAAGAGTCTCATAAACGAGCTGACACCGGCTGTGTACGAAAAGTGCACCGCTCTCGGCGGCGATATCCGAGGCGAATACGGCTTCGGCTACGCAAAAGCACCCTTCGCCGGCGAGGCGGGCAGTAAGCTCAAGGCCGCAAAGGCCGAGCTTGACCCCAAGGGTATACTCAATCCCGGAAAGGTGGCGGACTGATGCTTAAAATACTGTGCTGTGTAAAACAGGTCCCCGATATCGACCAGATGCGCATGGATCCCGAGACCGGCAACCTCATCCGTGCCGGTGTTCCGGCTATACTTAACCCGCAGGACGCAAACGCACTTTCCGCTGCAATGAAGGTCAAGGAGACCTGCGGCGGCGAGGTCACCCTCATAACGATGGGACCTCCCAATGCGGAAGCGGCTTTGCGTGAGTGCCTTGCCGTCGGTGCCGATAAGGCCGTTTTAGTTACCGACCGCGCCTTCGGCAATGCCGACACGCTTGCGACCAGCTACTCGATACTATCGGCAGCCGATACGCAGGATAAATTCGACATGATCTTCTGCGGTAAAGAGTCGCTTGACGGCGCTACCGGCCAGATGGGCGCTCAGCTTGCCCAGCGCTTCGGTACCGCACAGGTCACGGGCGCACTGCTCATAAAGGAAGTCAACGAGGAGGCAAAGACCGCCGTTGTCGAGCGTGAGCTTGAAGACGGTGTCGAGGTCCTCGAGGTTGAGCTTCCGTGCCTTTTTACCATGGAAAAGACAAATTACCCCGCCCGCATACCCAATCTCAAGGGCAAGCTTGCGGCAAAGAAGGCTGTTATCACGACCATTACGGCAGACGATATCCCCGAGCTTGACCGCGGCCGCATCGGCGACCCGGGCTCACCGACGAAGGTGCCCCGCATGTTCCCGCCCGTGATGCCGGAGCCAGGCATCATCATCGACGAGGGCAGCGTTGAAGCTTCCGTCAAAAAGCTCATGCAGCTTATAAAGGACTAAGGAGGTGCAGACATGGATAAGCATGAATTTAAAAATATGTGGGTGCATATAGAGCACTCAGACGGCAAGGTCTGCTCCGCCGCCTTTGAGCTGTGCTGCGAGATACGCAAGCTTTGCGACCAGTCGGGCGACAAACTTATCGGCGTTATCGCAGGATGCATCCCCGTCAGCGAAATGGAAAAGCTCAAGGAATGCGGCATCGACGGCGTTATCGTCGTTTCCGGTACCGGCTACGATCGCTACAACACTGAGGCTTTCTCAAATCTCTATGTGGAGCTCAGCAAAAAGTACAAGCCCTCGGCCATCTTTATAGGTGCGACCGCAAACGGCAGAGATTTTGCCCCGCACTTTGCAGCCTGCCTTGAGACCGGCTGCACCTCGGATGCAACCGAGCTTATCTACAATCCCGAGACGACCGATATTGAGTTCGTCGAGCCCGCTGCCGGCGGCAAGATCATGGCGGTCATCACCATCCCGGTCCTGCGCCCGCAGGTAGGCACCATCCGTCCGGGTACCTTCAAGGCAGTCCCCACCGGCAAAAAGGCGGAATTTGAGCTCATTGAGGAGCACATCGACTATGACCCCGCCAAGATCCGCACCAAGCTCCTTGAGTACAGAGCAAACGAATTCGACCCCGAGCTTGATATTGCCTCGTGCGATACCATCGTATGCGTCGGCAACGGCGTGAAGGACGAGAGCCTCGACAAATACCGTGAGCTTGCAAAGCTTCTCGGCGGCAAGCTCGCAGGTACACGCCCAGTTTGCGACAGAGAGCTTCTGCCCGTCAAGCTTCAGGTCGGCCAGTCGGGCGTTATGATAAAGCCCAAGCTTTACATAGGATTCGGCGTTTCCGGTGCCGTAAACCATGTCACCGGCGTTGATGCGGAAAAGTTTATTGCCGTCAACAAGGACGCATCCGCACCGATATTCAATTACTGCGACTACGGCATCGTCGGCGATATGGACGAGGTCTGCGACGCAATGATAGCGCAGCTCAAGTCATGAATGAGCCTGTTGAGATAATCAAAGGCCTTTGGACGATTGACATTGAGCTTCCCGCAAATCCCCTCAGGAACCTTAACACTTATGTTGTTAAGGCTCCCGAGGGCGGGAGAAACCTCATCATCGACACGGGTTTTTACCGTCCCGAGTGTCTTGATGCCCTGATGCACGGCATCAAGGTCCTTGACCTCAAACCGGAAAACACAGATGTTTTCCTTACTCATCTTCACCCCGACCATGTCGGCAATGCGGGATATCTCGCAACGCTCGGATACAAAATGATAATGGGTGCGCTCGACTATGACCTTATGCTTTTCGGACCCGATGCACGCTGGCGAGCCTGCATGGAGCTTCTTCAAAGCGAGGGACTTCCGAAGGATATGTTTGAGAAGATACGCCAGAACGATGAATCGGTCGTGTACACCTCTGGCATGTTCGAGACTCAAAAGGTCTATAACGGCGACATGCTGCACTACGGCGACTTTGACTTTGAGTGCATCCTGACCCCCGGACATTCACCCGGACATATGTGCCTTTACGATAAAAACAGCAAAACCATGCTGCTTGGCGACCATGTTCTTTTTGATATAAGCCCCAATATCTGCTGTTGGGCGTGCATGCACGATGCGCTTGGCATGTATTTGCACAGTCTGCGGAAGATAAAAACCTACGATGTTGTTCTTCCTTTTCCGGCACACCGCACCACCGGCAGTGTCAGCTTAAACGACCGCATCGATGCGCTGCTTGCCCACCATGAGCGCAGACTGAATGAGGCCGTCGGCATCATCGAGCGTGAGCCGGGGCTCAATGCATATGAGATAGCCTCACGCATGAAATGGCGCATAAAAGCAGACAGCTGGGCGCTCTTTCCGCCGAGCCAGCAGTTTTTCGCACAAAGCGAGACCGTTGCGCACCTTGACAGGCTTTTTATCACCGGCAGAGTGACACGGGAGCGTGACAAGTCCGGTGTGAACAGATATTTTCTGCCGAAATAGCTTCGGCGACACCCTGCCTAAGCGCAGGCAATTAATTCGGTAAAAATAGTTTGCTAAGTTTTCTCACTGTGATCCTCCCCTCACATCCTTTCAAATTGTAATTCCGACTTAACAAACTTTTTTCTACACCCCCCTTCAAAGCGGCCGGCACCTTTACGGTGCTGGCTGCCCTTTGAAAGCCGCAGATGGCTGCGGTCTACGATATGATTAATATAATGTGAGCGGAAGGCGGTGGAAGCTGTGAAGATTAAACAGAATACCGTGCAGACCCAAAAAATCAAGCTGATACCGTCTGTAAAGCAGTCACTGCAATATCTTCAAATACCAATTCAGGAGCTTTCGTCTTATATTGAGGAGATGTCGATGCGTAACCCACTGCTGGATGTTGAAATGCCGCCGATAGGAGAGCCGTATCCGCAGGCAAAGATAGAAAAGCCCGACACCGACGAGATAAGTGTGCGTGAGGTGTTCCACCGAGGCGGTTCACGGCGGAACGAGGCAACGGACACCGATTTTACGGATGTTTATTTAAGCGAAAAAACCTTTTCCGAATATCTTTTGGATCAGCTCGGCCAAATGAAGGAGCTTGACGAGCGGCAGCTGAAGCTGTGCCGCATCCTTGTCGGCTGCCTTAATTCGTCCGGCTATATGGACTGCTCGCTCAGGGAGCTTTCCGAGGTCACGGGTGTGAGCGAGTTTGAGCTTGAGCAGGCACTTTATGTCATTCAAATGCTCGATCCACCGGGTGTTGGGGCAAGCAGCCTTTCGGAATGCCTGCTTATCCAGCTTGCACAGAGCAGCAAGTTCAGCGCCGTAAATGTTGCGCTTGTCCAAAGAGGACTTCCGCTGCTTGCAAGCGGCGATATGGCGGGGCTCCACAGGCTTCTCGGCGTTTCGAATGCCGAGCTTAGTGAGGCCGTCGACACGGTGCGCAGTCTAAACCCCATTCCGTCGCAGGGATTCGGCAACGGAAACAACACGGGGTATGTGATCCCCGAGGCGACGGTAAGCTGCGAGGACGGGAAACTCACGGTCGAGCTCAACCGCAGGGCATTCCCACGGGTAACGCTGCAAAACGAATACTGTGATATGCTCGGGCGAGACGAGTACAGCGATGCGCACGATTATCTTAAGAAGGCAATGTCCGAGGCCAAGAATGTGCTCTATGGGCTCAACGAGCGTGAAAAAACGCTCGACAGGCTCATTGGAGTCATTATCCGCCGCCAGCAGGAATATTTCCTGCACAGTACCGATCTCGTGCCGATGACGATGAGCGAGGTGGCGCAGGAGCTCGGCTGCTGCGTTTCCACGGTCTCCCGTGCGGTCAGCGATAAATATATTCTCTTTGGCAGCAAGCTTTTGCCCCTGCGCAGCTTTTTTGCTTCCGGGCTAAGCTCAACAGACGGAGAAGCCGTGACTCCGAGCGCAATAAAGCGTCAGCTGCAAAACTTCATTTCCGACGAGGACAAGAAGCACCCACTGTCCGACGAGACGCTCCGCTGTATGTTCACAAAGCTGGGGCTGAACATCTCCCGACGAACGATAGCAAAATACAGGGGAGAGCTGAACATCCCCTCAACATCGCAGCGCCGCAAACGCTGAAAAGAGACCGATTTTCGGTCTCTTTTTTAATTTAAGCTTGACTCTATAATAGTTATAGAGTTTATAATATGTGCAGTTATGATGCAAAGAAGGCAAGCACATGGAAAGAAACCTTACGACCGGAAGTGTCGCCAAAAATCTTATATTCTTCTCGCTGCCGTATCTGCTGTCGTATTTTTTGCAGACGCTCTACGGCATGGCTGACCTGTTCATAATCGGTCAGTATGAGGGCGTTGCGAGCACGACCGCAGTCTCCGTCGGCTCGCAGGTCATGCATATGCTGACCGTCATGATAGTCGGCCTTGCCATGGGTACGACCGTCAGCATCGGTCAGGCCGTCGGAGCAGGGGATAAGCGCAAGGCATCGCACTTTATCGGCAACACCGTGACACTTTTCATGGCGGTGTCCGTCACGCTCACTATCGTGCTGCTTTTGCTCGTAGATCCCATCGTCTCCGTCATGTCTACGCCTGCGCAGGCTGTGAGCGGCACGGCGGCGTATCTCACCGTTTGCTTTATAGGCATTCCGTTTATAACGGCTTATAACATCATAAGCTCCGTATTTCGCGGCATGGGCGACAGCAAAACGCCAATGTACTTTATCGCAATTGCCTGCTTCGTAAACATTGCGCTTGACTACCTGTTCATGGGTGCAATGCACCTCGGCCCGACGGGCGCTGCACTCGGCACGACGCTTTCCCAGGCTGTCAGCGTGACAGTGGCACTCGTGTCTATAAGAAAAAAGCACAGTATTACGCTTGAAAGATCAGATCTCAAGCCCAGCCGGGCGGAGATGAGCAAGCTTCTGTCCATCGGTGTGCCGGTCGCCATGCAGGACGGGCTTATCCAAGTTGCGTTTATTATCATCACCATTATCGCAAACCGCCGTGGGCTGAACGATGCGGCGGCGGTCGGCATCGTGGAGAAGATAATGAGCTTCCTGTTTCTCGTCCCGTCGTCGATGCTGTCGGCAGTGTCGGCACTCGGTGCGCAGAATATCGGCGCAAACAAGCCCGAGCGGGCGATAAGAACACTGCGCTATGCCATCATTATCACCGTGAGCTTCGGCCTTGCTGTCGCCGTGAGCACGCAGTTCGTGGCAGATCGGATCGTTGCGCTGTTTACGGATGATGCCAAGGCCATACGCCTCGGCGGGCAGTATTTCCGGGGTTATATCTGGGACTGCATGTTTGCGGGCATCCACTTCAGCTTCAGCGGTTATTTCTGTGCCATCGGCAAATCGGGGATATCGTTTTTGCACAACATTCTTGCGGTCACGCTCGTGCGTGTCCCGGGTGCATACTTCACCTCGAAGCTTTTCCCGACGACGCTGTTCCCCATGGGCTTGGCAACTGCTGGCGGCTCACTGCTGTCCGTTGCCGTGTGCCTCATAGCCTTTGCAATACTCAAACGCAAGTCGGCCGCAGCGGAGGTTTAGAATGGACAGAACGAAGCTATTTTCCATCGGCGAGGTGTCAAAGCTGTTTCACATCAGCGTGAGCAGCCTCAGACACTACGAAAATATCGGACTGCTAACGCCCGAGTATGTGTCGCCAGACTCCGGCTACCGGTATTACAGTGCCGGACAGTTCGAGGTGCTCAACACCATACGCTACCTGCGTGCGCTCGACCTGCCGCTTTCGGAAATTGAGGATTTTCTTAAAAACCGTGACATCGGACTAATTGAGAAAAAGCTCAGGCAGCAAAAGCAGACCGTTTTGCAAAAGCGGCGTGAGCTTGAGCGCATCGAGCGCAAGATAGACCACCGGCTCAACTGGCTGAGCGATGCACAGTCCGTGCCGCTCGACACGGTCTCACTCATCCGCACACCCGCATGCCGCATAGTTTGGATGGACGATGCTATGAAGATAGACGGTGCGCTCGACATGGAAGCTCCGATACGCAGGCTCGACCGCTCCGATGCCGAGGCCGTCGTATTTCTCGGCAAGGTGGGACTCGGCATATCGGCAGAGCATCTCATCGAGGGCAAAACACGGCGCTATGACGGCATTTTTCTCATGCTCGATAACGAGGATATATACAATGAAGATACATTGATGCTGCCCGAAATGCAGTGCGTACGCCTGCGCTTTTGCGGAAGCCACACCGAGGCACCCGAGCATTACGACAAGCTCCTTGCATATATAGCAGATCACAGTCTGCGCATAAGCGGCTTTTCACGGGAGATAACGCTCATCGACTACGGCGTTACGAACGACCCCGAAAAATTCGTGACCGAGATATGCATCCCGGTTGATGAATAACGAAAAAAACTCCGGCTTTGGTCTGACCAGAGCCGGAGCTTATATTACTTTGCGATAAAAATGTTGTCTGCGGTAATGTCCTTGAGAGTGGGTGTGCCGCACATGGTCATCGTACCCTTGAGCTCGGCGACTATCTTGTCCATGTAGACCTTGAAGCCCTCCTTACCCTCGGCGTAGACGAAGGGAACGATGGGTCTGCCGATCAAAACGCCGTCAGCGCCCAGTGCCAGAGCCTTGAACACATCGACACCCGAGCGGATACCGCCGTCGACGAATACCTTGATTTTGCCGTCGACCGCCTTGACGATATCGGGCAGGACCTCGGCGGTTGCGGGGGTGTTGCCCTGAACTCTGCCGCCGTGGTTCGATACGACGATAGCGTCGGCACCGGCCTCAATTGCTTTCATTGCACCCTTAACAGTCATGATGCCCTTGATGATAAACGGCATCTTGGCATGAGAAACGATCTCACGCATCTCCTCAACGGACTTTGAGCCAGCGTTGGGGTTCATTGCCTTGAGGAAGGGAAGCCCCGCACCGTCAACATCCATTGCAACGGCAAAGGTGCCGACCTCGTTGAGCAGATCTATCTTTTCAAAAACAAACTCCTTGTTCCACGGCTTTATCGTCGGGATGCCGATTCCGCCGACCTTTGCCATGTCCTTGGCGGCATTTTTCATGACCTCGGGGTCAACGCCGTCGCCGGTCAGGGCGCAGATACCGTACTCGGCTGCGGCGGGGACGAGGATGCCGTTGTAGCTGATATCGTTGTGCTTATCGCCGTAGTGCATGTTCACGGCTCCGAGGGGGGCTACAAAAATGGGGGCAGCGAACTTTTTGCCGAACAGCTCAAAGGTGGTATCCACCTCGGCATTGGGGCACAGAGTGTCCATATTGACGAAAATTTCCTGCCACTTGTCATAGTTGCGGGCAGCGCCGTTGCCGGGTGCCTTGCTGCCGGGACCGGGCATTGCGTTTGCGCAGGCTCGTCCGTTGCACACGGGGCAAGCCTTGCAGTAAGGACCGACCTGAGTTCTTGCAGAAGCTAAGATTTCATTGTAATTCATAACGAACCTCCTATGTTTATTCTATGATCAAATTCCCGTCAAATCAAAATCGGGTATCATCTCGTCGGTGGCCGAGTCAGGCTCCTGCCAGAAGCCGTATTCGATACCGCACTCGGCCATATAATCGCACAGCCTGTCGTTCAAATCCTTAGACACCGTACCTTGAAGCTCGGGGAAACGCTCCGTGTTCGGCATGGGCGTGAACTGGCACATGAGCGAAAACAGCACGCTGTCACCCGGGAAATGCTCGGCGACATATTTTATGACCGCCCTTGAATTATCCTCGTTCCCGGGAAGGATAAGATGGCGGATGAGCACACCGCTTTTGAGCATATCATTTCCGTCAAGCACAAATTTGCCGACCTGTCTGAACATTTCGTCAATGGCCGCCGTGGCGACATCGGGGTAGTCGGGTGCTGCGGAGTAGCGCTTTGCCGTCTCTGGCGAGAGATATTTAAGGTCGGGCATGTAAACTTGAACGAGCCCGTCCAATCTGCGCAGCATCTCGACGCTGTCGTAGCCGGAGCTGTTCCACACAACTGGGATAGTGAGCTTCGCCCGCTCGAGAGCCGAGACTATCTCGGGCACATAGTGGGAGCCGGTGACAAGGTTTATGTTGTGTACACCCTTGTCTTGAAGCTCAAGGAAAATGTCGCTCAGCCGCTCAACCGAAACGGTTTTGCCGACTTTACCACGGCTTATCTCGTGGTTTTGGCAGAACACGCAGCGCAGGTTGCAGCCGGAAAAAAACACTGTTCCCGAGCCGCGCTCGCCGCTTATGCACGGCTCTTCGCCGTAGTGCGGGGCGGCTCTTGCGATGCGCGGCAGCCTCGGCGAGCGGCACACGCCGGCAGCCGTAATATCGTCTCTAATTTGTCCGCAATGCCTCGGACAGTCGTTGCAAATCATAACAGACCTTCTTTGAATGTGCAGTTTGCTGTTTGTTAAGCACTTTACAGCTTTGAATATAACAAAAAATTGTCGAAAATGCAACAAATATAATAATTCATAAAAAAGTGCATCTTTTTTAAAGAAAATGTGCTAAAATGCAGTAAAGAACAGTTAAAAAGATACGAATCGGGTAAAGCTAAATGTTGAACATCGTATTGGTCGAGCCGGAGATACCGCATAATACCGGCGCAATAGCCCGCACCTGTGCCGTTACGGGCGCAAGGCTGCATCTTATAAAGCCCTTGGGCTTTGACATATCCGATAAAGCCGTCAAGCGCTCGGGACTTGATTACTGGTGGCTGGTGGATATAAATGTCTACGAAGACATTGACGATTACTTTGCCAAAAACGGCGACGAAAACCTTTGGCTTGCTACTACAAAAGCACCACGCTCATATGCCGAGGCCGACTTCACGACCGAGGATGTGACAATCATGCTCGGAAAGGAGACCGCCGGACTGCCCGAATGGCTGCGTGAAAAGTACCGTGACCGCTGCATAAGAATACCCATGAGAAGCGAGGCCCGAAGCCTCAATCTTTCAAACTCCGCCGCAATTTTAGCCTATGAGGCGCTGCGGCAGCAGGGCTTCCCGGGGCTAAACGGGGAAGGCTCTATGAGTGCCGACTGAGCCGGTTTTCGGCTTATTAAATAAATTCAGATCACTTGACGGAAGGGAGATCAAAAAATGAATTACAACAAAAAAAGCGTTCTCGATGCCGATGTTCGGGGAAAGAAGGTGCTGCTGCGCTGTGATTTCAATGTACCCCAGAACAAGGAAACGGGTGCGATAACCAGCGATAAGCGCATTGTTGCCGCACTGCCTACGATCAAGTATCTGCTTGAAAACGGCGCAGCCGTGATAGCATGCTCCCACCTCGGCAAGCCCAAGGGAGAGTGGAAGCAGAAGCTGACGCTTGCTCCCGTTGCCGAGCGCCTTTCCGAGCTTCTCGGTCAGAAGGTCATTTTTGCAAACGATATCATCGGCGATGATGCCAAGGCCAAGGCCGCAGCATTGAAGCCGGGCGAGATAATGCTGCTTGAGAACCTGCGCTTTGATATCCGTGAGGAGAAAAACGGCGCAGACTTTGCAAAGGCTCTTGCCGACATGGCCGAGGTCTATGTCTCCGACGCTTTCGGCACGGTGCACCGTGCACACGCATCCACCGCAGGCGTTGCGGCGTATCTTCCCGCATACGCAGGCCTGCTCGTTGAAAAGGAGCTGTCGGTAATGGGCAAGGCTCTTGACGACCCGAAGCGCCCCTTTGTCGCAGTTCTCGGCGGTGCTAAGGTCTCCGACAAGATAGGCGTTATCAACAATCTGCTTGAAAAGGCCGATACCGTCATCATTGGCGGCGGCATGGCCTACACATTTATTAAGGCAATGGGCTACGAGATAGGCAACTCTCTGCTTGAAGCCGACAAGCTCGACTACGCTCTTGAAATGATCGAGAAGGCAAAGCGCAACGGCGTTTCGCTGCTGCTGCCTGTCGACACCGCCGTCGGCAATGAATTTAAGGCCGACTGCGACAGCAAGATAGTCGACATCAAGGCTATGCCTGCAGGCTGGATGGGCATGGACATTGGCCCCAAAACCATCAAGCTGTTCTCAGACGCTATCAAAAACGCAGGCACGGTCGTGTGGAACGGCCCCATGGGCGTGTTTGAGTTTGACGCATTTGCAAAGGGCACCAAGGCAATGGCACAGGCTCTTGCCGACTCCGGCGCTATCACCATAGTCGGCGGCGGCGACTCTGCTGCGGCTGTCGAAAAGCTCGGCTTTGCAGATAAGATGACGCATATTTCCACGGGAGGCGGCGCATCTCTGGAGTTCCTTGAAGGACTGGAGCTGCCGGGCGTTGCCTGCCTGCTTGACAAATAAGAAAAGGAGGCACTCCATGAATACCAAGTACAGAAAAGCCATAATAGCCGGCAATTGGAAGATGAATATGCTGGTCAGTGATATAAAGCCCTTTATCGAGGAACTCAAGCCACTGCTTCCCAAGACTAAGACCTGTGAAACGGTGTTGTGCGTTCCGGCAGTCAATGTCCCGGCTATGATAAGAGCGGGCAAGGAGGTCAAAATATGCTGCGGTGCGCAGGATGTCTCCTGCCACGATAAGGGCGCATATACCGGCGAAATTTCCGCAGCCCAGATTGCCGATGTCGGCGCAAAATACTGCATTGTAGGTCACTCGGAGCGCAGAGCTTATCACGGCGAGACCGACCTTGATGTAAATTGCAAAACCAAAAAACTGATAGAGCACGGAGTGTGCCCCATCATATGCGTGGGTGAATCCCTTGAGCAGCGTGAGGCGGGACTGACCATGTCCCACATCAATTATCAGGTTCGTGCGGCACTTGCGGGCATCGACACTGCCGGACTTCGCCGCTGCATCATAGCCTACGAGCCCATTTGGGCAATAGGAACCGGAAAGACTGCTACCGCCGAGCAGGCCGAGGAGGTATGCGGTGAGATTCGCTCAATAATAAGAGAAGTTTACGGCGCACGCCCCGCAAGAGGCATAAGTATTCTTTACGGCGGCAGCATGAATGCCAAGAACGCAGCCGAGCTGCTCGCCATGCCGGACATTGATGGCGGCCTCATAGGCGGCGCATCGCTCAAGCCTGCTGACTTTGCGACGATAATCGCTGCTACGGGGGCAGAAAATGAGTAAAGCGGTACTGGTTATAATGGACGGCTTCGGAATTGCACCCGCCTCGGAGTACAATGCAATATCCGTTGCGAAAACGCCCAATCTCGACAAGCTCTTTGCCGAGAATGCGTACACGCAGCTTTCCGCCTCCGGCCTTGATGTGGGATTGCCGGAGGGGCAGATGGGCAACTCCGAGGTCGGCCACACGAATATCGGCGCAGGCCGTGTCGTGTTTCAGGATCTGCCTAAGATAACAAAGTCGATTCAGGACGGCGACTTCTTTGAAAACCCTGCATATGTGGATGCCATGGACGCTGCAAAGCAAAACGGCAAGGCGCTGCATATTATGGGACTATTGTCCGACGGCGGTGTGCACAGCCATATAAGCCATATTTTTGCGGCTTTGGATATGGCAAAGCACCGTGGCCTTAATAAGGTATATGTCCACTGCTTCCTTGACGGTCGTGATGTGCCGCCCAGAAGCGGAGCGGGCTATGTAAAGCAGCTTGCCGATAAGTGCGAACAGCTCGGCAACGCAAGAATTGCTACCCTGCAAGGCAGATTTTACGCAATGGACCGTGACAAGCGCTGGGACAGAGTGGAAAAGGCGTATAATGCCATCGTCTGCGGCGAGGGCAAGCTTGAGTCTGACCCCGTCAAGGCGGTCGAGAAAAGCTACGCCGCCGATGTCAGCGACGAGTTTGTCGAGCCCGTTGTCTGCTGCCGTGACGGTGTGATAAATGAAGGTGACAGCGTCATTTTCATGAACTTCCGACCCGACCGTGCAAGAGAAATTACATGGGCGCTCAACCTGCCGGACTTTGACGGCTTTGTGCGCAAAAAGACCGTGTACCCGCTGAGCTTCGTCTGCACGGCACAGTATGACGAAAACCTCGACATCCCAATCGCATTCCCACCCGAGACCATCGAAAACACCCTCGGCACGGTCGTGAGCGCAAGAGGCTTCAAGCAGTTTCGTGTCGCCGAGACCGAGAAATATGCCCATGTGACATTTTTCTTTAACGGCGGTGTCGAAAAGCCCGAGACGGGCGAGGAACGCTGCCTTGTGCCGTCGCCCAAGCAGTTTGCGACCTACGACCTCATCCCCGAGATGAGCGCCGCCGAGGTCGCCGATAAGCTGATAGCGGCGATAGAAAGCGGAGAGTATGAGCTCATAGTCTGCAATTTTGCAAACTGCGACATGGTCGGCCACACCGGCGTCATGGAAGCGGCGGTAAAGGCCGTGGAAACCGTTGATGAGTGCATGGGCAGGGTGTATGATGCTGTTAAAGCGCAAAGCGATACCGTGCTGCTGGTCACCGCCGACCACGGCAACGCCGACTGTATGTTCAAAGACGGCAAGGTAAACACTGCACATACCACAAACCCCGTGCCCTTTGCAGTCTGCAAGGCCGGCATTACCCTCAGATCGGGCGGCAGACTTGCCGATATCGCCCCCACGATACTTGAGATAATGGACATTGAAAAGCCGTCGGAAATGAACGGCGTAAGTCTTATAAAATAACTTGTAAGGAGAAATGATAATGAAGCAGTATTTTGAAATCGTCGATGTGATGGCAAGAGAGATCCTTGACTCACGAGGCAATCCCACCGTTGAGGTCGAGGTCACACTCGATGACGGCACCGTCGGCCGTGCGGCAGTCCCCTCGGGCGCTTCCACCGGCATGTACGAGGCATGCGAGCTGCGTGACGGCGATAAGAGCCGTTATGGCGGCAAGGGCGTTACCAAGGCAGTTGAGAATGTAAACGGCGAGATAGCCGAGGCCATGGTCGGGCTGAATGTCCTTGACCAGACCGGCATCGACAAAATGCTCATCGAGATAGACGGCACCCCCAACAAGACCCGTCTCGGCGCAAACGCCATCCTCGGTGTATCTCTTGCATGCGCCCGTGCAGCAGCCGAGGTCACCGGCCAGAGCCTGTATAACTACATCGGCGGCGTGAACGCAAAGACCCTGCCTTGCCCGATGATGAATGTTCTCAACGGCGGCGCACATGCGACCGGCTCAAATGTCGACATTCAGGAGTTCATGATAATGCCCGTCGGCGCAACAAGCTGGAAGGAAGCACTGCGTATGTGCGCAGAGGTTTTCCACACCCTCAAGAAGGTCGTTCCCGCATCCGGCGTGGGCGACGAGGGCGGTTACGCACCCAATCTCGACTCCGACGAGGACGCACTCAAGGCTCTTGTCACTGCGATCGAAAAGTCCGGCTACAAGCCCGGCGAGGACTTCATGATAGCCATCGACGGCGCTGTTTCCGACTGGTATAACGAAGAAGACAAGTGCTACCACCTGCCCAAGAGAGGCACCGTCATGACCAGTCAGCAGATGGTCGATATGTGGGCTGACTTCGTTGAGAAGTACCCCATCATCTCTATCGAGGACGGCATGGGCGAGAACGACTGGGAGGGCTGGCAGCTCATGACCAAGACCCTCGGCCACAAGATCCAGATCGTCGGCGACGACCTGTTCGTAACCAACACCGAGCGCATCAAGAAGGGCATCGAGCTCGGCGCAGCAAACTCCGTTCTCATCAAGCTCAACCAGATCGGCACTCTGACCGAGACCCTTGATGCAATCCAGATGGCACACCGTGCAGGCTGGACTGCGGTCGTCTCCCACCGCTCCGGCGAGACCGAGGACACCACCATCGCAGATATCTCCGTCGGCGTGAACGCAGGTCAGATAAAGACCGGCGCACCGTCCCGCACCGACCGTGTCTGCAAGTACAATCAGCTTCTGCGCATCGAGGAGGAGCTCTTCGACGCAGCCCAGTACCCCGGCAAGAACGCATTCTTCTCCATAAAGTAAACCATTTAAAACGAGACAGGCGTTGCCTGTCTCGTTTTACTTAAAATTTGTACTTGAAAAAACTCAACAGTGATGTTATAATCAGAAAGCTACGGAGAATTAGCTCAGCTGGTTAGAGCGCTCGCCTCACACGCGAGAGGTCAGCAGTTCGAGTCTGCTATTCTCCACCAAAATCGGCAAGCACGTTCGTGCTTGCCGATTTTACTTATTCACTATTCACTATTCACTCTCCGGTGTATTCAATAATCACCTTTTTACACTCGTTGCAGTTGTATGCATACACCGATGACGAGTTATCCGCAGCACCGTTTTCGAGACTAACTGCACCCTTACCGAGGAACGACAGGGCAGGGAGAAACTGCTTTTTCGGCGTCCATGTAACGCCGTCACGGCACTGGATGAAGCCTGCTTCCATTTCCTTTCCGCAATACGGACAGAGCATTTTTGTCACTCCTTTTTTGTTTGTTTGTCAATATGATACCACGCAAATAAGCCTTTGTACAGCAAACATCTGACCCTTTTCAGGCAAAAATGCGCAGATAGCTTTAATTTACCAATTATGTCTGCATTTGAGGCTTAAACATCAATAAAAGCAAAAAATGCACTTAAATCAGTGCAAAAATGTGTGAAAAATATATCTATTGACTAAATAAACAAAAAAACAGCGTTATTTTTGGCGATTTTTGCGGTAGAATATTTGCAAAAATGCGGTTTATATTATTGACGGAAAAATTGCGTGATGTTAAAATATATTCGTTCCAGTAGATTCATATACTGGATTAGAAGGGGCATGTCCAATGAAGAATGTAAAAGTCCTTATAGGAAACTACGGCAGCGGCAAGAGTGAACTTGCGCTGAACTTCGCAATTCAGGCAGCGGCAAGAGGTGAGCGCACCGAGCTTATCGACCTTGATATGGTCAACACATACTTCCGCCTGACCGAGCGCGGCAAGCTTGTCGAGCAGAAGGAGATAAGACTCGTTTCCCCGAACTACGCCTGCTCGGGTATCGAGACGCTTTCGCTTCCCGCCGAGGTCGCTTCCGCTTTCGTTCTTGATTGGGACACGGTCGTCTTCGATGTCGGCGGCGACGATGTCGGCGCAACGGCGCTCGGCAGATATAAGTCCGATTTTGACGATATGACCGATGATCAGCTTGAGGTCTTGAATGTCGTCAATATCCGCAGACCGCTCTCGGGCACGGTTGAGAAGCTCATAAGACTTCAGGACGGCATGGCTAAGCACTCAAGGCTTAAGATCACCGGCATGATAAATAACACGAACCTTGCGACCGAGACAGGCGAGGAGGAGCTGCGTGACGGATACAAGATGCTCAAGGAGGTCTCCGACCGTACCGGCATCCCCATAGCATACACCACCGGCAAAAAGGCGCTGCTGGATAAGTTCCTTGCCGAGGGTCACGACCCGAAGTACATCGGCACTCCCATTGCGATAGACATGTACATGCACCGTGACTGGGATTCTTACATAAAGTACGGTCTGCATACAGTCGACCCGCAGAAGAATTTCAAGCACTAATATGCGCGATCCCGCTTTATGCGGTTTTTATATAGTTGGCAAAATAAAAGCAAAATAAAGAAAAGAGGTAGCAAAATGGTAAAGGTAACCATCAATGAAGACCTGTGCAAGGGCTGTGGTCTCTGTGCAAGAGCCTGCCCTAAGGGCTGCATTGAACTTTCCAAGGCAAAAATCAACGCAAAAGGCTATCACCCGGCAGAGGTTGTAAAACCCGAGGAGTGCATCGGCTGCGCATCCTGCGCACGCACTTGCCCCGACGTGGTGATCCGCATCGAGAAGGATTAAGGAGGAAAATAGAAAATGGCAAAACAGCTTATGAAGGGTAGCGAAGCTATCGCAGAGGCCGCCATCAGAGCCGGCGCTCGTTATTTCTTCGGCTATCCGATCACCCCGCAGACTGAGATCCCTGAGTATATGTCTGCCCGTATGTTCGATCCCGAAGTAAACGGCTGCTTCCTGCAGGCAGAGTCCGAAGTCGCAGCTATCAACATGATCTACGGCGCAGCCGGTACCGGCGCCCGTGCAATCACTTCTTCCTCCAGCCCCGGCATCTCCCTGAAGCAGGAAGGTATCTCCTACTGCGCAGGCGCAATGCTTCCCTGTGTCATCCTCAATGTTATGCGTGGTGGCCCCGGCCTAGGCAACATTCAGGCTTCCCAGGGCGACTACTTCCAGGCAGTCAAGGGCGGCGGCAACGGTGACTACCACCTGCTGACCTACGCACCCTCCTCCGTTCAGGAAGCAGTTGATATCATGATGTTCGCATACGACAAGGCTGAGAAGTACCGTATCCCCGTACTGTTCATCGCTGACGGTATCATCGCTCAGATGATGGAGCCTGTCGAGATGCCCGATTTCGTCGACTTCAAGATCGACCCCGAGAAGAAGCCCTGGGCTTGCACCGGCTGGAAGCCCGGCGACGATCCTGCAAAGCGCGGCGTTATCAACTCCATTTACATCGACACCGAGTCCCTGTCCGTACATAACGCTGAGCTTCAGAAGATGTACGCAGAGGTCAGAGCAAACGAGCAGATGTGGGAAGAGTACAAGCTTGAGGACGCAGAGTATGTCATCACCGCTTTCGGTACTGTTGCCCGTATCGCAAAGTCCGCTATCGACCAGCTCAGAGAAGAAGGCATTAAGGTCGGTCTGGTTCGCCCGATCACCGTATGGCCCTTCCCGTACGATGCAGTCAAGAAGGCAGCTTGCGCAGACGGCGTAAAGGCAGTTCTCGATGTAGAGCTGAACGAAGGCCAGATGCTCGAGGATGTCAAGCTCGCAATCAACGGCGCAAAGCCTGTTGATTTCTTCGGTCACCTGGGCAGCGAGATGCCCACCACCGATGAGATCGTCGCAAAGATCAAGAGCATGAAGGAGGGTATGTAAAATGTCCGTAGTATTTGAGAAAACCAAACTCCTTACCGACAAGACTTTCCACTACTGCCCCGGCTGCAACCACGGCATTATCCACCGTCTGGTAGCTGAGTCCATTGATGAGCTCATCAAGGAAGGCGTTATCGAAGAAGGTAAGGTCATCGGCGTAGCACCTGTCGGCTGCTCCGTCTTTGCATATGATTACTTTAACTGCGATATGTACGAAGCCGCTCACGGCCGTGCACCTGCTTGCGCTACCGGCGCAAAGCGCGTTGTCGGCAAGGACACCCTCGTGTTCACCTACCAGGGCGACGGCGACCTCGCTTCCATCGGTACTGCTGAGATCGTTCACGCAGCACACCGTGGCGAGCATATCACCACTATCTTTGTCAACAACGCAATTTACGGCATGACCGGCGGCCAGATGGCTCCTACCACTCTCGTAGGCCAGAAGACCACCACTTCTCCCAAGGGTCGTGACGAAGCATGGTGCGGCGCTCCTATCCGTATCTCCGAGATGCTCGCAACCATCCCCGGCTCTTACTACATTGAGCGTTGCGCAGTCAACAACAACATGAACATCAACAAGACCAAGAGAGCAATAAAGAAGGCTTTCACCTATCAGATGCAGGGCAAGGGCTTCTGCCTGATCGAGGTTCTTTCCACCTGCCCGACCAACTGGGGTCTGTCTCCTGTTGAGGCAATGAAGTGGCTTGAAGAGAACATGATTCCTTACTATCCTCTCGGCGTAAAGAAAGACAAGGAGGCCGAATAATATGAAAAAAGAGTTTATATTCGCAGGCTTCGGCGGTCAGGGCATGCTCCTGATCGGTAAGTTCCTTGCAATGGCTTGCATGCTCGACGGCAAGCATGTTTCCTGGCTGCCTTCCTACGGCCCCGAGATGCGTGGCGGTACCGCTAACTGCTCCGTCATCGTAAGCGATGTTCCCGTTGCTTCTCCTCTGGTCGACAAGGCTGATGTCGTTGTCGCAATGAACCGTCCTTCTCTGGACAAGTTCGAGTCCCATGTCAAGCCCGGCGGCACCCTCGTTATCAACAGCTCCCTCATCGACCGCAAGGCAGAGCGTGACGACATCGATGTCGTTTACTGTGACGCAACCCGCATCGCTGAGGAAGTCGGCAACCCCAAGGGCGCAAACGTCGCTATCCTGGGCGCACTGCTTCAGAAGGCTCCTGTTTGCAGCGACGAGCTCATGAGCGAAGCAATTCGTATCGAGCTCGGCGAGCGCAAGGCAAAGTTCCTGCCCGGCAACATGAAGGCTCTCGAAGCCGGCAAGGCCGCTGCAGCAAAGCAGTAATTTTAGTTTCAAAAAATCAGCTCATCGCATGATGGGCTGATTTTTTTAATATCAAATACCCTGCGACCATTAAGCCACAAAAGCGTACTTAATAGGTGAAAGGCCTTTTATTTTATTGTAAGAAGGGGGAGGTGAACGCATGGATGACCTGACGATCATTGAACTGTACTTTGACCGCAGCGAGCAGGCGATAGACGAGACCGACAAAAAATACGGCAAGCTGTGCCGCAGCCTTGCGGGAAGTATTCTGTCGAGCGACGAGGATGCCGAGGAGTGCGTCAGCGATGCCTATTTGAGCGTGTGGAACACCATTCCGCCGACGAGACCGAATAATTTTACGGCGTTTTTGTGTAAAATAGTCCGCAATTTATCGCTAAAAAGGCTTGACTACAACACGGCGCAAAAGCGAAACGGGAATATCACAGTGCCGCTGTCGGAGCTTGAGGAGGTATTGCATACCGCACCCGAGCCGGAGCTTGAGGAGCTCGGCAAGCTTCTAAGCCGCTTTCTCCGGCAGGAAAAGGCCGATGCCCGCAATGTTTTTATCCGGCGGTACTATTTCTTTGACACCATCGCCGACATTGCCGAGCGCTATTCGTTTTCCGAAAGCAAGGTCAAAAGCATGCTGTACCACACCCGAAACCGCCTGAGGGCTTTTCTTGAAAAGGAGGGTATTTACTGTTGAATACATCTACGCTTTCCGCAGCAATGAGCTACATTGACGATGACCTCGTGTCCGCTGCGGTCGACTATAAACCGAAAAGAAACCGCCTGCCGGCACCGTACCGCATAACCGCCTCCATCGCCGCCGCCTGCATGGTGCTTGCCATCGGTGTAACGACCGTACACATCCAGCTCAAACAATATGTCAAAGAAAATGATATTAAATTTGAGCCAAGAACAGTCATTGTGGACGGTAACTCTGACGGGTGTTACGGCAGCGGGCCAACTCCGGAGCAGGCGGACATGATGCACAAAGTATATCAAATATACTATGATTTGATTGAAGAAAAGCTTCCATGGTTCGGAACATGCTACTACGATTATGAAACTGACAAAACAATGGTGGGCTTGACAGAGGATAGCCTTCAAAACCGTGAGAAGATACAATGTTTTTTTGGAGATATTGAGGTTGCATTTTTCAAGTGCGACTATTCGCAGCAGTATCTTCAAAATCTGCTTGACAAGTTATATAGAAATCGCTTTTTTCTCAAGATATCAGGCGTAGATGGGTACTATATATATGAGCCTGAAAACCGCGTAGTCGTTGCTTTTAAAGATGCCAAATGCTATCTAGGCGTGTACTTAGTCAACGAACTGTGCGATTCAAGTAAAGCCGTTGCATATCAGTACCATGCGATAAACGATGGCGGCAGACCCGACAGCTCAATATTTAGATGAAAAATTGGCACAAAGCACAAGGGAATACTAATTTGTGCGATTGAGGAGGTGGGCTAAAGAAGAGCCTACGGTATATCCATTTGTGCTGCCAACAAGTGCAGATAGAAAGCTCTTTAGCTATACAACAAATAATGAGCCATAAATACAAAATGTATGGAGAACAAACCGCCGCAAATTATCATATGAAAGCTTGAGTCAAGATGGAAATATTGCGCAGTATGTTTATGTTGGTTCATAACAATAAACAGGCTTATCAGTCGATAAGCCTGTTATTTCTTTTCCTTGGGTTTGAAAATCAGAGCAATGACTATGCCGAAGAACACGGCGGCGCAGATGCCGGCTGCCGAGGCGGGGGAGGCG
>HF986914.1:32615-43694 GCA_000431075.1 Firmicutes bacterium CAG:555 | reverse complement strand
GAGCCCGCCGGCCGAGGCGGGGAAGCCGCCGGTAAATACGCCGAGAAGTCCATCGCTTTCGACTGCCTGTTTAACACCCTTGGCAAGTGTGTTGCCGAAGCCCGTCAGCGGAACGGTCGCACCGGCGCCTGCCCAGTTGACCAGCGGCTGATACAGCCCAACCGCACCGAGAATTACACCGGCGACAACATACGCCGTCAATATCCTTGCGGGCGTGAGCTTGGTTTTGTCGATCAAAAGCTGCCCGATGGCGCATAAAACGCCGCCGACGGCAAATGCTTTGAGATAATCTAAAAAGTCCATTTAATCACCTTACAGAGTTTTTTCTATTGCCACGGCGTGGCAGATGCCCGGAATGCTGTCGCCCTGCTGAGCGCTCGTCGGTGACATGAGCGCACCCGTCGGCGCAAAAAGCACCTTGCTCCAGCGATTTTCCGTAAAGCCCTGCATGATATACGATGCAAAGACCGATGCCGAGCAGCCACAGCCCGAGCCGCCTGCGTGGACATCCTGCTTTTGAATGTCGAATATCAAAATGCCGCAGTCGTTGTAGTGCTTGCCGAGGGTCATGCCGTCACGGCGGAACAGATCCTCAAGCGTGTCGTGACCGAGAACACCGAGATCGCCCGTGACGATGAGGTCGTAGTAATCGGGAGCTCTGCCTGTATCTTCAAAGTGAGCCTTGAGCGTTTCGTATGCCGAGGGAGCCATGGCGCTGCCCATGTTGTTTGCATCCTTTATGCCCGCATCGACTATTCTGCCCGGTGTCAAGTGCGTGATGAACGGCCCGTTTCCGCTGCTTTTGAGTATCGCAGCGCCCGAGCCCGTGACCGTCCACTGTGCCGTGGGCGCACGCTGACCGCCGTACTCAAGAGGGAAGCGGTACTGCCGCTCGGACGAGCAAAAGTGCGAGCTTGTAAGAGCACAGACCGTGGAGGCAAAACCGCCGTCAATGGTCATAGCACCGAGAGTCAGCGCCTCGCCCATCGTCGAGCAAGCGCCGTAAAGCCCAAAGTAGGGGATATTGCTGTCCTTCATCGCAAACGCCGAGCCCACGCACTGATTTAGCAGGTCGCCCGAGAAAACGAAATCCAGTTCCTTAGGTGCGACCTTGCCCTTATCGCAGCACAGTGAAAAGCACTGCTTGAGCATGGCAGTTTCCGCCTTCTCCCAAGTCTTTTCGCCGAAGTACGAGTCGTACGAGATATAGTCAAAAAAACGCTTGAGCGGCCCTTGACCCTCTTTCTGCCCAACGACCGCAGCGGTCGCCGCAATAGTCGGCGGATATTGAAGCTTCAGGGTCTGCCTGCCTATCTTTTTAGTCATATTATCACCGACATTAGTTTGCCCGATATATGATAAATAATACGAAAAATAGGCAGGTCATGACCTGCCTATCTGCCCTTGTATTTTCTTCTTGTCGCCATGCCGCCGCGGATGTGGCGCTCGGCCTTGTTGATATCAAGCAGCTCCCGCACCTGATGATACAGCGCGGGGTTAACTGTTTTCAGTCTCTCTGTGAGATCCTTGTGTACGGTGCTTTTGGAGATCCCGAACTGCTTTGCCGCTGCACGGACGGTAGCCTTGTTCTCAATAATGTACACCGCCAGATCGCAGGCGCGTTCCTCGATATTTGTATGCACATACACCACTCCCCTTGGCTCACATACTCAATGTATATGTACCAAGGGGAGCAGATATGAGATTCAGTTACCGCACTCGATGGAGATGCTGGTGAACAGATCGAGAATATCCTCGACTTTGGTGTTTTTCTTTTTCTCACCTTCGACATCTAAGACGATGTGTCCCTTGTCCATCATGATGAGCCTTGAGCCGTACTCAACGGCGTAGCGCAGGTTGTGCGTGACCATAATTGCGGTGAGCTTTTTCTCGCGCACTATCTTGTCTGTAAGCTCCATTATGATATTCGCTGTGTGCGGGTCGAGCGCCGCCGTGTGCTCATCTAAGATGAGAAAGTCGAGCGGAGTCATCGTTGCCATCAGCAGTGCGACCGCCTGACGCTGACCGCCGGACAGCGAGCCCATCTTGACATTGAGCTTATCCTCAAGCCCGAGACCGAGAGCGGAGAGCATCTGCTTATAATCATTTATGCGCTTTTTGGAAACGCCAATCCCGAGTCCAAAGTGCTTGCCCTTGTTGTCGGCAAGGGAGAGGTTTTCCAAAATGGTCATGTTCGGGCAGGTACCCATGGAGGGGTTCTGGTAAACACGGCCTATCTTTTTGTAGCGCACGAAATCCTTCTGCTTGTTGATGCTCTCGCCGCCTATAAGGCAGTCGCCACTGTCGATGGGGATAGAGCCGCAGATTATATTGAGCATCGAGGTCTTGCCGCTGCCGTTGCTACCGACGACGGAGACAAACTCACCGTCCTTGACGGCAAGCTCAAAGTCTTTAAACAGACACATTTCGGTGACCGTGCCGGGGTTATAGGTTTTTGAGATATTTTTAAGCTCAAGCACTTTGCGTCACCTTGCCTTTCATGCCGCCGAGCACCAGAATGATGAGGAACAGTACGGCGGTAACGAGCTTCAGAAGATTTGCCGGAAGTCCGGCTACTATCGCTATCTGAATGCAGGCCTTGTAAAGAATGCTGCCTATGACAACGGCGGTGGTACCCTTGACAAAGTCGAGCTTCCTGAACAGCGTTGTGCCGATGATGACCGTTGCAAGGCCGAATACCATCTGACCTGTGCCCATGGTTGCCGAGAAGCTGCGCTGCTCCTGACAAACTATTGCACCGGAGAGCGCAACGAGTGCGTTTGAAAGCACCAAACCGAGAATCTTCACGCGGCCGTTATCCTTTGCAAGGCTTGTGACGAGGGCGGAGTTATCGCCGACGGCACGCAGCAGCATACCGCTCTTGGTCTTGAGGTACGCATCAAGCAGAAACTTGAAGACAAGCGCAAGGATAAACGCAACGATGAGCTTGCGGTAAATAAGCGACACCGAGCCGAACAGAAGCATCGTGGGCTGTGCGGTGAAGATGGTGTCGATGCCACGCTCGACCGAGAGGTTCGAGCCGCCGATCTGAAGATTTATCGAGAACAGAGCGGTCATCGTGATGATGCCTGCAAGCAGGTCTCTTACCTTGAGACGGACATGGATAATTCCCGTTGCAAGACCTGCAAGCGCACCGACTGCCATGGCGACGAGCAGCGTAAGGTAGGGGTTAAAGCCCTTTACCAACAGCACCGCCGTCACCGCAGCGCCGAGCGGAAACGAGCCGTCGACCGTGAGGTCGGGGAAGTCAAGTATTTTATATGTAATGTATATGCCGTATGACAGCAGGGCATATATTAAGCCCTGCGTCAACGTGCCGATTATCATATCAAGCATTTTTCAAAAACTCCGAAATTATTTTGCCTCGATTGCAGTGTCGGCGATGGAGGAGGGGAGGGTCAGACCCATTTCCTTGAGAGCGTCGGAATTGACATAGTCAGCAAAGTCGGTAACGGCCTTGTAAGGCATGGAGTCTGCGGTAGCTTCGCCCTTGAGAATCTTAGCGGCCATCTCGCCGGTCATCTTGCCAAGCTCGACATAGTCGATGCCTGCGGAAGCAACACAGCCGAGCTTGACCTGCTCGATCTCGCTGCCATATACGGGGATCTTTGCGGCGTTGGTCTTTTCAAGGACGGAGGAGAGAACGCCGACGACATTGTTGTCGGTAAGGTTGCTCAGGCAGTCGACCTTCTTGCTGATGAGGGTGTCAACAGCCTGAGTGACCTCAGCTGCTGCGGTAACACCGATAGCCTCGATGGTGAAGCCGTAGTCGGGAGCCTTCTCTTTGTACTCTGCAATGGTGGAAATGGAGTTCGGTTCGCTGGTGGTGTAGACAATGCCGATGGTCTTGGCATCGGGCTGAATAGCACGGATGAGCTCGAGCTGCTCGTCGACGGGGAGCTTGTCGGATGTGCCGGTGATGTTACCGCTGGTGAGCTTAGCCTGCTCGGGATCGCTTATTGCGGTGTAGATAACGGGGATGTCCTTCTCCTCAGCTGCTGCATAGCAGGCAACTGCGGAAGGAGTTGCGATAGCGCACATAAGAGCAACATCTTTAGCTGCGAAGCTCTGGGCAATCTGATTGTCGATGTTGTCATCGAAGCTTGCATTCTGGTAGTCGATGACGAAGTCGGTACCCTCAACAAGGCCAGCGTCCTTGAGACCCTGGATGAAGCCTTCACGGCAATTGTCGAGCGAGCCGTGCTCGCCGTACTGGCAGATACCGATCACGGGAGCGGAAGAATCCTTGGCGCCGCATGCGCAGACGGAAAGGCAAAGAACAACAGCAAGAATTATAGCAACAAACTTTTTCATGATTAAATCTCCTTAATTATTGTTAAATGGTTTAGTGTGTCTTGTAGAAGCTGTGCCGGACACGCCATCGTCTTTTCAGTATAAACATTGCGTCCTCCAAAAAACAAAAAGTCCCATACTTCCAAAGAAGTATGGGACAGAATAAACAAATTCTGCGGTGCCACCCAAATTGATGAAAAACTCATCCGCTTAACCTGCACTGACATGCAGCTCGTGACTGTAACGGGCACGCCCCGTCAACTACTACTAACGGATCTTTCCGCTTTCGGTTGCCCTCATAAGTCCATTCAGCGTTTCTTTCACTGCCGTATTCCCAGCACCAACGGCTCTCTGTGAGTTTCCGAAAAGCTTACTACTCTTAATCATCGGTTTCGATGGACGCAGTATAGCACTTTAAAGCGGCGTTGTCAACACCGAATTTTAATAAATGCACAAAAAGTTTTTTGCGAATATGTACACTATGACGGTATTTTGCGCTCCGACCGAAAAAACTTGAAGTCAGGAGGTAAAAAATATATAATATCTTTGTATATCATTTAACATAATTTGTGTGCATATACGGAGGAGGAATAGCATGAAGAAAAGACTGTTTAGTCTGGCGCTGGCAATTGTTATGGTGTTCTCGCTTCTGCCGATAAACGCATTTGCAATCGGAAACACCACGATACTAAGCCAGCCGACCGGCGTCACGGTCCAAGCTGGAGAGACTGCCGAGTTTTCAATCACGGCTGTCAACACAAAAGCGGAAGCGCCGCTTGAGTACATTTGGTATGACAACAGCAAGGTCGATGATGACAAGCTTTTGTACACCAAGACCATTGACGAGTTCTTTGCCTTGTTCGACGGGGCTAAGCTCGGCACAGGCAGCAAGCTGACCGTCACCAATGTTCATGAAACGCTGAACATCCGCTGCGTCGTTTACTGGCAGGGAACCTTCCTTGGCAGATCGGTCGCAAAGGATGTCGAGAAAAGCAATGTCGTAACGCTCACCATTAAGGCCGCATGCGCAAGCCATGTGCTTGGACAGAATTTGTTTGAGGTTCCTGCAACCGAGCCCACCTGCGCACATGAGGGCAATATCAGTTACTACAAGTGCAATACCTGCGGCTATTGCTATTCCGATGCCGACGGCATAAATGTGACCACAGTGGAGGCCTGTAAGCTCGCAAAGCTCACGACACACAAAATGCCGCTGACCTACCATGAGCCCACCGCCGGCACCTGCGGCACGAGAAGCATGGCCGAGTATTGGTCTTGCGATGAGTGCGGCGATGTCTTTAAGGACGAGGCAGGCACTCTGCCCACCACGCTCACGAGCCTCAAGCTTGAGGGCAAGACCGATGCAAACAATCACCCCGCCGACAAGGTGACACACAAGGAATACACCGATGCCACCTGCTCGCAGAAGGGCAATTTTGAATACTGGTTCTGCGATGAGTGCAATACATACTTTAAGGATGCAGATCTCAAAACCAAGTATGCAAGCCGCAGTGATACCGAAATCGCAAAGGATGCAAGCAAGCATCCAGAGCTTACAGAGCACGCTTACACCGCCGCCACCTGCGACAAGGATGGCAACCTGCCGTACTACGAGTGCACCGCCTGCGGCAAGTACTACGCCAATGCCGACGGCACGGGCGAGTACAGCAAGAAAAGCGATGTTACCATAAAGGCCACCGGCCATAACTACGCATGGGTAGAGTTCACCGTTGAGGGCACGGCATATCATGCTCAGGAATGCATCGTTTGCCACACCCGAAAGAATACCGGCACGCACTCCGGCGGCACGGCAAACTGCAAGTCTCCGGCGATCTGCTCCACCTGCGGTTTTGCCTACGGTGAAACCGACCCCAACAATCATCTGGTAAAAGAGACCCGCAATGCAGTCGATGCCACCATCAACAGCGAAGGTTACAGCGGCGATATCTACTGCGCAGACTGCGGCGTTCTGCTTGAGACCGGCCACAAGACCGATAAGCTTTGTAAGCACACAGACCCCAGCACCAATGTCGTTATCCATCACGGTGCCGTCGAGGCGACCTGCGTCGACGCTGCCGACAGGCATCAGGGCAATATCGAGTATTGGGAATGCGGCGAATGCGGCAAGTGCTGGACAGACAGCGCACTTACGAGCGAGGTCGCAAAGGCCGATACCGTTATCGCATATCAGCAGCACTATATAAAGAATGTCATCACTGAGACCGCAAACTCCGCCCTCATGCAGTGGGGGAGCAATGTCAACGACCACTGGAAAGAGTGTAAATTCTGCGGCTATGTGTATGCAGATACCAAGAGCGCCCACAATATCACCGAGAAAACGCTCACCTGCCACTCCGGCAACATCTGCCGCACCTGCGGTTATGACGACGGTCAGCGTGACCCGTATAACCACGACGGCGGAACGGAAGTCAGAAATGCCACCGAGCCCACCGACTTCAAAGCAGGCTACACCGGCGATACCTACTGCCTCGGATGCAATGCAAAGCTCAGCTCAGGTCACACATATTTTAAGCCTTGCTCCGGCGGGTGCAAGCACCTCAAGAAGATAGAGGGCACGCCCGCCACCTGCACCGAGGACGGCACAAAGACCTATTACGAGTGCATTATCTGCCATAACTATTATATGGACGAGAAGGCCACCGTTCCGGCGACCGACGATAAGCTCATCGACAAGTGCACGGGTCACGACTTGCACCCGACGCTCAACCTCCTCGGCGACATCAGCTATAAGCAGCTTCTCGACCTCATCGGCTCGGTAAATTATTCTAAGGTCATTGAAGGCATCATAAAGGGCACGATATCCATTGACGATGTTCTCAAAAACCTGCATGTCAGGGACATCGACCATTGCAGCGACGATCAGTATCACTGGCTCGGCTGCCAGCGCTGCGGCAAGACCTTTGCAGATCTCAAACCCGAGTTTGAGCAAAAGGGCATATACATCAAAGATGTATGGTACACCCTTGGCAAGAAGGAAGCCCACTCCGGCGGCACTGCCACCTGCAAGGAGAAGGCAGTCTGCACCGAGTGCGGCGACTCCTACGGCTCTCTGGCACCTCACAGATACGGCGAGGACAACAAGTGCACCGTATGCGGCGCAACTCTCCCTGCATGCGAGGCTCCGACCCTCTCCGTAAGCATCAAGGGCAAGATAGTCCTTTCGTGGAACGCAGTCGAAGGCGCAGCCAGCTATCAGGTCTACCGCACTACCGGCAGCAACACCGAGTTTGACAAGATAGCCACCGTCAACGGCACGACATTCACCGATACCACCGCAGCTGTCGGTACGAAGTATTACTACAAGGTCAGAGCCATCGGCACTAACGGCAGCTACGGCGCATTCAGCTATGAAAAAGCCGCAAAGTTCAGCTGCTCTGCCCCCGCTCTCAAGATAACCACCTCCTCCGGCCACCCTAAGATCTATTGGAAAAAGGTCAACGGCGCAGTCAAGTACTGGATCTATCGCTGTACAGACGGTGTGAACTACAAGTATTATGACAGCACCACCAAGACCAGCTACACCAATAACTCAACGACTATCGGCACGACCTATTATTACAAGGTCAAGGCCGTCAGCACCGATGACATAGCATCAAGCTACAGCGTTGCAAAGAGCATCCAGTGCAGACCTGCCGCACCAAGCATAACCATCACCCGCTCCGGCGGCAAGCCGCAGCTGAAGTGGAGCTCGGTTTCCGGCGCAACGAAGTACTGGATATACCGCTCAACAGACGGCACAAACTACAAGTACTACGACAGTACCACCAAGACCAGCTACAAAAACAGCAGCACCAGTGTCGGCACGACTTATTATTACAAGGTCAAAGCCGTCAAGGTCGTGGGCGGCAAAAATGTAGCATCGGCGTACAGTAACTCCAAGAGCCTGCTCGTCTCCACCGCAGCGCCCTCTGTGAGCATCACGGCATCCGGCGGCAAGCCGAAGCTCAGTTGGGGCAGCGTTTCCGGCGCAACGAAGTACTGGGTGTACCGCTCAACAGACGGCGTGAACTTTAAGTATTACGACTCAACGACCAGGACCACATACACCAACACCGGAGCCAAGTCCGGCATGAAGTATTACTACAAGGTCAAGTCCGTCAAGGTCGTAAACGGTAAAAACATTGCTTCGGCATATAGCAATACTGTTTCCATAAAAGCAAGATAACTTATGAAAGGGGAGCCTCTCGGCTCCCTTTTTTCTTTTATTTACTATATTTACTTGCAAAAAATGTTCAGTAATGATAAAATGTAATGAATTAAAAGGTTAAGGAGCTTTAACATATGAAAAACGATTCAATGAATCTTTCAAAAAACGAAATGATGATGGTAATGCACGATCAGGAGCAGGAGATCGAGAGACTCAAGGCCAAGGTTTCAGAGCTTCAGGGCACCATCGATAACTATGAAATAAAGATAAGCGAGACCGGCACGCTTGCAGAGGCATCGGCGCAGATAAATAACCTTTTTGAAGCAGCACAGGCAACTGTTGAGACCTATATCGGGAATATGAGAAAGCGTGAGGAGAAGTCCGAGCAGCTTCTCGCCGATGTCCAGAAGCAGGCCGAGGGTATCATCAGCGACGCTGAGGATGTCGCCCAGAAGCGCCTTGCCGCCGCCGATGTTGAGATCGACGAAAAGTGGGCAGTTATCGAGAGTCGCCTGCTCGTCATGTACGAGTCTTATAAGGGACTCCAGGAGCTCGTCGAGTCCGGTGTCTTCACTATTCCCGGCAAAGAATAATCCGATCTTCCCCGTTTACCGGTATGGTATTCAAGCTATTATAAACCGCCGAATTAAAACATTCGGCGGTTTTTCTTTATACAAAATTAAGATTATGTAGTAATATTGCACAAAAAAATCAAAATATACTATACAAATTAGAGAAAATGCATAAACCAATTGAATTAGCATGTTTGAAATGGTAAAATATTAACAAGCAATATTTTTACACGGTATCAATATGCTTGTATAAAACGAAACGGGGGAAAATTGATGAGAGATCTGAAACATTTAGGCTACTTTGAAGACCTTCTTCAGACGGCGAATAACGAGTTGATCGCCAAAGCGAAGGAGGAAGGTAAGGTCTGTGCTGCGTTCTTGTGTGAGAATATCCCGGAACCACTCTTAAATCTTGGAAACGCATTCGGTATTCGCCTGTTTGCGCCAAATACAGGCTCCATGGATATTGCTACATACTATATGACAAGCTTCCTGTGCGAGACCAGCCGAGCCTTGCTTGAAAGGGCGATAGAGGGCGGATATAACTTTGCCGACTGCCTCATTACGCCGGACGGCTGCACGATGATGAACCGATGCGGCGAGAATATGGAGCTGCTGCACACCATGGACGGCGGCGACAGCAAATTCTTCTATGAGTATATGGAGATCCCGCTCAAGGCAGATGATAACGGCGTTGATCTTATGAAGCTTCAGTGCCAAAACCACATTTTAACTCCGCTTGCGGAAAACTACGGTATCGACACCTCCGATGCTGCCATAAGGGCGGCCGTTAAGGAGCATAACGAGATATGCGAGATAATTCAGACGATAGGGCAGTTCAGAAAGGACGATAAACCGAGAGTAACGGCGTATGAGTTCCATGTTCTGACGCTGGCGACTTATGTTGCACCAAAGTATCTCATTGTTGACAAGCTTCGCGAGACACTTGAGGAGATAAAGACAAGAGAGCCTGACAACAAGTCATATCGTGCAAGACTTGCGCTTGTCGGCTCGGAGATAGATGACAGCGGTGTTATCAAGCTCATCGAGGATTGCGGCGCATATGTCTGCGTCGACCGCTACTGCTTCGGTTCGTTCCCGGGCAGAGTTCCCATTGAGCTCAACGACGAGGAGGATGCATTTACTCAGGTCTGCCGCCACTATGTTTATATGGGGCAGTGCCCCCGCACCATGAATATGGAGAAGGTCTACGGCCGCAAGGCGTATGTCAACGATCTGTGCAAGGAGTACAGAGCCGACGGCGTTATCTATCAGCAGGTCAAGTTCTGCGACCCGTGGGCGTATGAGAGACTTTTAGGCTCAACGATGCTTCGTGACGATTACGGCTACCCGGTGCTGAGCGTTGACAGACCGTACAATATCAGTGCCTCCGTCGGTCAGATGAGGACCCGTGTCCAGGCGTTTATCGAAAGCATTGAGATCAAAAATCTCCAGGGAGGTGCGAAAAAATGAAAACCGCTGAGATAGTATACAATACCAAAAAGAAAAAGGGTGATAAGCAATACGGTGTGCTTTTCAATAACGGCAAGGTCAGAAAGCGCCGTGAGTGGAGAGGCGTTAAGGATACCCTCTATGATTTTAGCCGCTGGCTGTATCTGTGGAGAATCATGATAAGCGTAACGCTCTCCCGGGGCGGCATGAAGGGTATGATCCGCTACCGCTGGATGGCAAACTATCTTGCCGTGCCTCACGCAATTGATAAGTTTACCATAGGCATGCGGGACGAGACCCTGCGTATCACCCACACGGCGATGGACTTTGTTGTAAAGGATGTTGCCCTGTGCATCAAGGACACCCTGCGTGGCGACCGCCGCACCGGCAATGATGTTGAGTTCAGCAATAAGTGTGTTCTCTCGGACGAGAATGCAATGACCGTGTTCATGATGGGCTTTCCGCAGATAAAGGCGATCCTGCGTGAGATACCCACGATGTTCTCGGCAAATATCATGACGCAGTATTCCTCGACATACTATCTCGATATCGCACAGCAGTTCGGCATTCCCG
>HF986914.1:19656-32593 GCA_000431075.1 Firmicutes bacterium CAG:555 | reverse complement strand
ATTCCCGGCGATGTATGCCCCATGCCCGAGGCTGAGGCAGGCGCTTCGATATGTGACGACTTTGCCGTTTTAGGTAAATGTGCAGTTCAGGTCAACACGACCTGCGACGGCTCGCTCATGGGCAACGGCATCATTGCAAAGCGCCTTGAGCGGGAGTACGGTATCCCGACCTTCCAGCTGGCAGCCCCCATGCGCCACGAAAACCCCGATGTTTTAGACTACGCAGCCGAGGATATGAAAAAGTGCATCGCTTGGGTAGAGGAGAAG
The DNA here is from genome assembly GCA_000431075.1 of Firmicutes bacterium CAG:555. Lineage (GTDB taxonomy): Bacteria > Bacillota > Clostridia > Oscillospirales > Oscillospiraceae > F23-B02. The sequence continues at coordinate 32,326 of HF986914.1, read as the reverse complement.
ATGGGTGTAAAGTGGGATTGGGACACCTACTTTGAGTGTATAAAGCGGGTCAATCAGACCACCCGTGACCGTTGGGAATGGCTCGAGGTCAACGCCACCCAGTACCCGCAGTTCTTCGGTGCCGTGTTCTCGCTGTATAACGACACAAACTACATGGGTAACTGCGGCCGCTCCAAGGACTTCCCGCCGATTAACGACAAGATAATGAAGCTCGTCCGCCAGGGCTACAAGAACAAGACCATGATGGCTCCCGAGTACCGCCACCGCTGCATCGTCTGGGGCGTTCAGCCGCAGTATTGCATCGACCAGCTTTATTGGATGGTCAACTGTTGGGGCGTTGTTCCTCTGACCGATATGCTCTCGATGGTCGTCGAGAAGGAGTTCTGCGAGGAAAACAAGCCCGAGAATTACGAGCAGGCGTATAAGGACATGGCCTACCTCAACATGAACATGATCATGCGCAACAAGACCCACGGCGGCTACGAGTGCCTCGTCGACGAGCTTTGGAAGTATGTCGAGAGGCTCAATGCCGACATGGTCATGATGTGGGAGCATATGTCCTGCAAGGCGCTCAACGGCCTGCACGGACAGTTTGAGGAGCAGGCGAGAGAGCGGGGCATCCACCTCGTTTGGGTCTGCCACGACCTTTGCGACCCGAGAGTTTTCACCCGTCAGGCCATCCGTGACCAGTTCAGCGAGTATATGCGTACCGTCATGCGTGAAGAGCCGCTCGATCCGACGCTCGAGTTCATGCCCGATGAGAATGCGTGGTAAAGGAGATAAGACTATGAATAAATTTGCTAAGATTCCTCTGATGATGCTCGGCGGCGGCGCATCGGCGTTTGCCGTGCTGTTCACGGTATACTTTTTCAATCTCGACATGAAGTTCATGTCCTACTGTGTTGAGCCTATCCTGCTTAAAATTTACGACATGAGAAAGCCCAACTTCTATGTCTGAGTAATAAATAGAAAAAAGGAAGAAAAAAGGAAGTCCCGAAGGACTTCCTTTTTTCTATGCTTATTATCAGTCGTCAAGCTCCTTGTCGGACTGGAGGACAGTGCCTTTAACTGCATCTATCTCGTAGTCGTACTCGTAGCCTGCGGACTTGAACTCTACCTCGTACACGAGCTTGCCGTCCTCGCGGTCGAGCTCGACTTTAAGCTCCGTGGCCTGAGACTCGGTGACACCGGCGTGCTTTAGTGCTGCATTCTTTGCGGCTGCATTGCCGATAACATTTTCTTTGGCGGCACTTGTGTTCTTGTTGCTGCTGCCGGTGGACTTGACATCCTTGCCGTTTATCTCGTTGTCATATGAAACAACTGCGCCGGTCTTGGCGTTGATGTCGTAATCATACTCGTCATAACCACGGTCAAACTCGACCTCGTATACCATGACACCGTCATCATTGTCAAGCTTGACCTCAATGTTCTTGACCTGATCCTTGGTAAGGCCAGCAGCCTTGAGTGCGGCCGAGAGAGCTGCGTCCTTGCCGATGTAGGACTTTGAGGCTGCATTGTCATTCTTGTTGCTGCTTTCAAACTTGACTTCTTTGCCGTTTATCTCGTTGTCGTACGCAACGATTGCGCCGGTCTTAGCGTCGACATCGTATTCGTACTCGTCGAAGCTGCGGTCAAACTCGACCTCGTATACCATGACACCGTGCTCGTAGTCGAGCTCGATCTCGATATTCTTGACCTGATCCTTTGTGAGACCTGCGGCCTTGAGTGCGGCCGAGAGAGCTGCGTCCTTTCCGATGTAGGACTTTGCACTTGCCTTGCCCTCAGACTTGATGCCGCCGAGCTTGATGTTTTCGCTGATGAGGTTGAGCTCATTGATGGTAAGTCCCGCAAGCTGCTCAAAGCTGTGGGTTTTGCTATTTTTGACAATCTCGTTAATGAGGGAAGCCTTGCCAACGGTGATGCCGTACTCGTCTGCCTTCTTTACGAGAGAGGCGTCTGCGTCGGTGACATTCTGACTGAGCACCGCACCGCCCTTGAGCAGTGCGTTGACCTCGCTTGCAAGCTTGGTCTCAAGTGCGTTTGCGTCATAGCCTTCAACGCCGGAGACCGACAGCAGGATGGAGTTCTGCATATCGCTGAGATATCCGTGCTTGAGCATAGAACCGATGATGGCGTTGACCGCTACATCAAGGTCGGTGTCCTCAAGATCCATGCCTTCGAGCACCTTTTTGCCGTCGGCGTTAAGTCCGGTTGCGGAGATGACATCTTCGTCATTATCGACCTTCAGCTCGATGCTGGGGTTTACATCGAGAGAAACTACGGCGGCAAGGGCGTTGCTTGAAGTGCCCAGGCCATTGTTTTTAGCTATGAATATACCCGCAATAAGCAGGACGAACACTGCCGCAATGGCAGCAAAAGCGGTAAAGCCTCTGTTTTTCTTCTTTTCCATGTAGATTACCTTTCCTTTCTCATGGTCGCAAGCATGCAGGACATTGTCCAGCACATCAGGCGCCGCGTTGGAAACGGCAGATCTAAGCATCGTCGTGACCTCGTCTTTTTTCATTTCATTCCGCCTCCATCGCATGTCTTAATTTATTTACGGCTCGTGAGTATTTGGAAAGCACTGTGGCGATCGGCATATCAAGCAGCTTTGCAATTTCTCTGTGCTTTATACCGGCGACTGCGTGCAGCATGACGATCTGCTTCTGCTCAGCCGACAGGATACCCAGAGCCTTTTGCAGTAATATCCTCTCGTCCGAGCTGACCGAGGGATTGTCGGCCAGGTAGCCCGACCAGTCCTCTTCGGGAAGCTCACAGTCTTTTTTGACCTCTCTAAGGCGCATTTTCGCAAGGTTCTTGGCAATGGTCATGATCCACGCCATAGGCTTGCCCTTCGGAATGTATCGTTCTGCGGCGGAATACACATTTATGTATGTTTCCTGTAGAACATCCTCGGCATCGGCAGGGCAGTGAGACAAGCTCATCGCAAAGCCGTATACCGCCGAGTGCGTCCTCTCGTAGAGCGAGGCGAGGGCATCCTTTTCGCCTTGTGCGATCCGAGCTAAAAGCGCTTCAAGCTCGGTCGCTTCGCTTGCACCGTGTTCAATTGAAGAGGTCATGAGTATCAGCATCTTGCTTTCCTTTCTTCACCCTATTAATGCATGGGGAGGGTGTTTTATTGCATGGGAAATAAAAATTTTTTTTATTTTTTTATAAAAAGCAAATTTTGCCCTCGCAAACCTTGCAGGTCGGACCCGTGAGGTATATATCATGAACGGCTGCGCCGTCTGCTTTGACCGTGACGAACAGGTCGCCGCCCGGCATGGAGACCGTGACATTTTCTCCGCTTACCAAGCCTTTTTGAGTGAGTGCCGTAACTATCGAGCCGCTGCCCGTGCCGCAGGCGAGGGTAAAGTCCTCGACCCCGCGCTCAAATGTCACGGCTTTGATGTGGTCTTTGCCGACGAGCTTCACAAAACTCACATTCGCACCCTTGGGAAAGGCAGGGGAGAAGCGGAGCTTTTTGCCGAGACTAAAAAGCTCGTCGTGCGGGACCTCGTCCCAATCGTCCATGACGACAACGGCGTGCGGTATCCCGGGGTCGCCAAGCTCTATGTACGAGCAAGCGTATCCCTCGACAGAGCGCTCAAGGTCAATTACGCTCGGGTCGTTGAGGCGTATGCGGTAGAGCGTGTCTGTTATCCGCTCACCGGTGACCAGGCCTGCGGTCGTCTCGATGCGCTGCGTCTTACCTGCGAGGCCGTGCTCAAAGCCGTAGCGAGCGATGCAGCGTGCACCGTTGCCGCACATTTCGCCAAGCGAGCCGTCCGAGTTATAAAAAAGCAGCTTAAAGTCACCGCCTTGCTCGGCTCTCGCCGTGAGCATCAAGCCGTCGGCACCGATGCCGGTGCGCCTTGCGCAAAGCTTCTGCGCAAGCTCGGGAGCGCATGCCGGGTCAAGCTTTTCCTCGATAAGATTTATGATAACGAAGTCGTTTCCGGCTCCGTGCATTTTCGTAAACTTCATATTGTCCTCCAAAGGGTTTTGTTACAAAATAGATTATATCAATACCGCCCATTTTAGTAAAGCCCTACTTGAAATATAGTAATGACTAATATATAATAAATTATTAGTTTGAATACAAAAACAAAATAGGAGAAAAAAATATGACCGATTATAAAGCATTGTACGCAAAAAAGCTCATGACTGCCGACGCTGTTGCCGAGCAGGTACAGAGCAACTGGCTCTTTGGCATGGACACTGGCCCGTCCCAGACTCCGGCTATCATGGCTGCTGTCGCAAATAAGATCAGAAACAGCGATATCACCGGCGTAAAGGTGCAGACCCTTCTCGATGTCTACCCCTTTGAGTTCTATGCAGACGACAGCCTCAAGGGCAAGATGACCGGCTACAGCTGGTTTTCATCCGGCGGTGCAAGAAAGGCTGTCAATGCCGGCTATGCCGACATTCTGCCGGCTTACTACCGTGATGTTCCCCGCCACATCCGTGTTGAGTACGAGTACGATGCATTCTGCGTTTCCGTTTCTCCCATGGACAGCCACGGCTATTTCTCCCTTGCAAACAATGGCTCCTATGCCGAAGCAATGATGGATAAGGCAAAGCGCATTTTCGTCGAGGTCAATGATCAGCAGCCCCGCTGCCTGTGCGGCACTCAGATCCATGTTTCTCAGGTCGATGCTATCGTTGAGTTTAACCACGAGCTGCCCGTTCTGCCTCCGGTCGTCATCGACGAGACCAGCCGTACAATCGGCAACCTCATCGCCGAGCAGATCCCCGACGGCGCATGCATCCAGCTCGGTATCGGCGCTATCCCCGATGCAACCGGCATGGCTCTTAAGGCAAAGCACGACCTTGGCATCCACACCGAGATGTTCACCGACTCCATGGTCGAGCTTATCGAGTGCGGCGCTGTCAACAACTCCAAGAAGCAGATCCACCGTGGCAAGAGCGTTACCACCTTTGCTTACGGCTCCAAGCGCATTTACGATTACATAGACGATAACCCCGCAATCGAGATACTGCCTGTCGACTATGTCAACGACCCCGCAGTCATCTGCAAGAACGACAATATGATCTCCATCAATGCGGCTCTTGAGGTCGACTTCTTCGGCCAGGTCTGCGCAGAGTCTGTCGGTACCAAGCATATGTCCGGCTCCGGCGGCCAGATCGACTATGTCAGAGGCGCATGCCAGTCCAAGGGCGGCAAGAGCTTTATCGCCTTCACTTCCACCGCAAAGGGCGGCACTATAAGCAAGATAAAGCCCATCCTCACCCCGGGCGCTATCTGCACCACCAGTAAAAACGATGTTGACTACATCGTCACCGAGTACGGCATTGCCCACCTGCGTGGCAGAAGCCTCGGTGAGCGCACAAAGCAGCTTATCGCCATCGCACATCCCGACTTCCGTGATGAGCTGACCTTCGAGGCCAAAAAGAGAGGCATTCTCATTTGAGCATTCTATAAAAAAGAGCTGCAGCGCAGCTCTTTTTTTAGAATTAAAATTTTTTGCTTTCGTGTCCCCAAACCGCACATTGCGGACATGTATAAAGTGAAAAGGCAAGTAAGATGACAACTTGCGCAAGATAATAAAACACAGGAGGAGAAAATGAAAAAGAAACTAATTGCATGGCTGCTGGTCATCTGCATGGCTATCTCGCTGCTTCCCGCAGCCGCCCTCGCAGATACGGCAGCGACCGAGCAGACCCCGTCGGTAATGAGTGTAGAAAGAGTCTATGACATCTATTTTAAAGATCTAGCATACCCTAGGCTTGGGCAAAAGCTTGACTACGATTTCAGCATTACGGCTTCTCCGGCAGCTGCAATTGTTGCTGAGGGTGAAAAAGCTCCGAAAATTGAATGGCATGGCTTTAACGACTATACCGGAGCGTATGAGCCTATAACCGAGCCTAACTACACATGCAGTGCCCGCAGATACAGGTTGTTTATTACTATGTATCCTACTGACCGGTACGAGTTCAATAATAATACATTGTATTGGCTTAACGGCGACTTGCTTGGTGAGACAGCGGGAGATATGAAAATTGAGCAGCTCAAGGACAAAGGCGTTCGTATACAGCTTAATTTTGGAGTTGGCAGATATGACGATGCTCATACCATCAGCACGGTCAAGTACACCAATATGCCTTCTACCTACGGTATCGGCGACAAAGTTGCTGACTTCACCCCCGGAACGCTAAAGGGCGTAGGCGAGTACTTCTGGTACATTGCCAAGCTTGACAGCAACGAAGATGTCGTCGGCATGTATGTTGCAAAGGATCAGGAGGCGACCATGCTCAAAGCCATGCCCGACCTGACAAGCAGCGATATTGCTGATGCTCGAAAGAGCTTCGGCACGACATTTGAATCCGACTATTACTATGCCCTTTATAATTATCAGATCATTCCTGTGGAATATCAGTTTGCTATGTATGTGACGGTGAATGTCACCTATCGTAACGGGAAAACAGCCAGCATTACATTTGAAGGACAGGGTTATGATGAAGAAAGCCAGCCGCTTGCCGTATCGACATCCTTTGTCGCCGTTGGTCTCAACCCTGTTCCGGCGCTCAAGATAACCACCTCGGCAGGACATCCCAAGCTTAGTTGGAACACAGTTCCCGGCGCAGCCAAGTACTGGATATACCGCAGCACCGACGGCAAGAACTTCAAGTACTATGACAGCACAAAGAGCACCGGCTATACCAATAACAGCACGAACATCGGCACGACCTATTATTATAAAATCAAGGCTGTTGATTCGAGCGGGACGACCACCGATTACAGCGCTGTCAAGAGCATTAAGTGCACGCCTGCAGCACCCAGCCTCAGCATAAGCAGAGTAAACGGCAAGCCCAAGCTGAGATGGAAAGCAGTCAGCGGCGCAACGAAATATTGGATATACCGCAGCACCGACGGTAAGAACTTCAAGTACTATGACAGCACCACCAAGACCACTTACACCAACAACAGCACCGCACACCGGCAACACCGAATGTCAGCATCACCTCGGCAAACGGCAAACCCAAGCTCAGCTGGAATGCAGTCAACGGCGCAACGAAGTACTGGGTATACCGCAGTACCGACGGCAAAAACTTCAAGTACTATGACAGCACCACAAAGACCACCTACACCAACAACAGCACTACTGTAGGCACAAGGTATTACTACAAGGTCAAGGCGGTCGTTGTTGATAACGGAACGAGCTATGCCTCTGCATTCAGCAGCGCAAAGAGCATGACCGTCAGAGCTGCTGCACCTACCCTTAAAACTTCCGCACCCGAGGGTACTCCGTCCCTCAGCTGGAACGCAGTCAACGGCGCAACGAAGTACTGGGTGTACCGCAGCACCGACGGTAAGGAGTTTAAGTATTACGATTCCACCACTAAGACGGCTTATACAAATAAAAGCGTAGATGCAGGCAAGACTTATTACTACAAAGTCAAGGCTGTCAATGTTGTAAACGGCACGAGCTATGCATCTGGTTTCAGCAATTCCGTCTCCGTTTTAGTCAAATGACACGCAAAAAGAGAGAGCCTTTTGGCTCTCTCTTGGTTATTTAGGAAACAGGGAGGTGTCAAAGTCCGACCACGGGTATTCTCTGGGCGGCTTGACACGGAAGTTCATGCGCTTGCCGGTCTCGGGATTGAGGAAGCTCAGCGAGTACGACCATAGCGCAATGCGGCAGTTATCCTCACCGGCACCGTATTTGCGGTCGCCGAGCAGGGGAAGCCGCCGATGCGAAAACTGCGCCCGTATCTGATGCGTACGGCCTGTGATTAGCTCAATTGCGACCAGTGAACGCTCGCCGTTCGAGCCGAGAAGCTCATAGTCAAGAATGGCATTCTGCGCACCACGGGCGGGCTTGTTGATGACAAAGGTCTTGCGCTTTTCCTTTGAGCGCAGCAAAATGTCCTCAAATCTGCCCTTGCGCTCCTCGGGGACACCGTGGACGACGGCAAGGTATGACTTATGGAACTCACCGCAGCGTATCTGCCGGGAAAGCTCGGATGCGGCGGCATTGCTCTGAGCGTAGACCATGAGGCCGCTGACGACTTGGTCAAGCCTGTGTACCGCACGGATATCGGCGTTTTCATCGCCGAGCGCCTCACGCAGGAGCTGAGGCATGCCGCCATCCTCATCGGTGGAGATAACTCCGGCGGGCTTGATGCAAACAATGATGTTGTTGTCGTAGTATATAATGTTCATATTAATACTTTACAGCAGGTTTTCAATTTGTCAAGTGCGCATTTGCTGTGAAAATTCTTGACAATGTCGTTGGGCTATGCTATTATATTTCAGCGGCGTCGTGCAGAAGTACCCAAGAGGCCGAAGGGGCTCCCCTGCTAAGGGAGTAGGCGTGTAAAAAGCGCGCGAGGGTTCAAATCCCTCCTTCTGCGCCAAAAAAGTACCCATTAGGGTACTTTTTTGATATGGAGAGTTATCGAAGTGGTCATAACGAGGCGGTCTTGAAAACCGTTTGGGCTCACGCCCACGAGGGTTCGAATCCCTCACTCTCCGCCAAAAACTCCCCCACCACGGTGGGGGAGTTTTATATCTGAGGGATTCGAACCAGGATCGGGTTTGTGCCGTTAAGAAAAAATGCCGGCGGCATGTTTTTAGGTACAAGGTCCGAAGCAGCTATGCTGTAAGGACACTCGATTTTGCATAGCAAAAGCGATATCCCTCACTCTCCGCCAAAAGAAGTTCACGGTTGATTTTCTGCAGAAGAAAATGAAGGTCAACGAGGGTGAGGTCTCGCAGTACTATGTGGAGAACAGCCACGAGGCCATCATCGACCCGCTCCTATTCGACCGGGTGCAGGAAGAGATGGCCCGGAGAAAGGCGCTGGGCCGGAGCTACAGAGGCAAGACCATTTTTTCCTGCCGCCTGATCTGCGACGACTGCGGCCATTATCTCGGCTCGAAGGTCTGGAACAGCACGGACAAATATCGCCGGGTGATCTGGCAATGCAATCACAAGTTTAAGGGGGAATACAAATGCGGCACCCTGCACTTGACAGAAGACTTCATCAAGGCCAAGTTCCTCGAAGCGTACAACCAGCTCCTGCCGGACCGGGAGCACTTGATTGAGGATTGCCGGGTGATACAGGCGGAGCTCACGGATTGCACCGACATCGACCGGGAGATGCAGCAGCTTCTTGAGGAGCTGGACGTGGTGGCCGAGCTGACCAAGCGCTGCGTCGATGAGAACAGCTCCACGGCGCTGGATCAGGGCGATTACCTTGCCCGATACAACGGGCTGGTGGAACGCTATGACAAGGCGCAGGACCGGGTCAAGGAGCTGGAGAGAAAGCGCACCGAACGGATGGCAAAAGCAGATGCCATCGGCGGCTTCATGTTCCGGCTCCGGGAGCTGGATCAGCCGCTGGAGCACTTTGACGTACGGCTCTGGCTGGATACGATCGAGTGCGTGACCGTCAGCCGAGATGGGGACCTGACATTCAAGTTCTGGAATGGCTCGGAGATAACGCCATAAAATGATAACCAAAAAGGTTATCAAAAACATTGACATCATTTGTACAGGAGTGTATACTACCATATAGGTCATATGCAAGAAGGTGGCTCTTTGGAAGTATTGTTCTCCGATAAAAAGCTGCAGAAGATCTGTTCAGATGAAAAACTGCTGCAGAGAGAATATGGGCAAAACGCACGAAAAATACAGCGAAGGTTATTTGAGCTACATGGTGTCGATAACCTATCTCAGATATCCCCGCTCCCGCCTCCGAGACGGCATCAACTAAAGGGCGATCGGAAGGGACAGTATGCTGTAGATGTTAAGCACCCGTTTCGGATCGTTTTTGTTCCGGCGAATGATCCTGTCCCCCTCAAGGAAGATGGCGGCGTTGATCTGGAAAAAGTGACTATAGTTGAGATAGTTTGGATAGGTGATTATCATGGCGAATAAAAAGTATATATTCCAACCCAACTATGCAATACATCCGGGCGAGTATCTTGAGGAATTGCTCGATGCAAGGGATATGTCGCAGGCGGAGCTTGCAATCCGGCTCGGAATCTCAAAAAAGCATATCAGTAATATCATTAACGGTAAAGCCTCCGTCACGGTTGATATTGCGCACGCACTGGAGAAAGTGTTTAGTGATTATACCGCGAAGTATTGGCTCTCTATGCAAAACACTTATGATCTTTTCCAACAGCAGGAAAAAACCGAACAGCAGTATTCTGCGGCGCAGGAAGAAACAATAATCTGGCTTGAACAGTTTGATTACGCCTATTTAGTGAAAGCAGGCTACGTTAAAGAAACTGCAGCAGGGACGGATGCTGGGGCGAAAGCACGCAATCTGCTCTCCTTCTTCGGATGCGTTGATATTAGTAGCTGGAACACCCTGTATTGTAGTGATCTTCCGGCAGCATGTAGAATAACAGGCGCAGCGACAGCCAAAATTGGAAATACCAGTGCGTGGATTAGAGCCGGGCAGATATCTGCAAGCCCGATTGTTTCAATACTCCCTTCGTACTCAAAAGAGAAGTTCAGAGAGGCATTAAAATCCATCCGGAAACTGACCGTAGCCCCGCCAGATGACTTGGGCGAAAAAATGCAAATGCTCTGCAGAGAAGCTGGTGTGGAACTGCTGTTTGTTCGGGAAATCCCGAAATCAGGCATATGCGGAGCCGCATACTGGATCAATGATACGCCGTGTATCCAGATGAGTCTCCGATACAAAAAGAACGACCACTTCTGGTTTACTTTCTTCCATGAGGCAGCGCACATCCTCTGCGAGCACAAAAAAATGGTGTTCCTTGATTGCGATCAGATCGAAGATACCGACATGGAGAAAGAGGCCGATAGAATCTCTCGGGATTTTCTGATTCCGCCCACTGCATATCGGGCGTTTGTAAGAAGTCATCGGTTCTATGACGCAGATATTTGCCGATTTGCTGCTCAAATCGACATTCATCCCGGAATTGTTGTCGGGCGGTTACAGCATGATAAACTCATTCAGTGGAACTGGCACAACGGATTAAAGGATACATTTTCTTGGGCTGAACGAGAATAAGGAGCATAGATTATGCGATACGGTGAAATAGCGAGAAAGCTCCGGCAGGAGACAAAAGCCCTCTCGGATACTGCCTCCCGCTTGAATGCACTTGCGGATGAATTGGAGCGTATCGATAGCGCCACTCCCGCAGTCCAACCTGTTAAGAATATCGGGCAGAGAAAAATGCTCCTTACAGTCCGGGAAGCAACGGAGACGTTAGGGCCTTCACGCGCCACGGTGTATACGTTGATTCACAGGGACGATTTCCCATCTATCCGTATCGGCTCGAAGATTCTGATCAACACGAAGAAGCTACAGAAATGGGTCGATAATCAGAGCGTTATCAATGAATAATCAGCGGAGGGGGTGAATCCTTGACAACGGCAGATTTGATAATCCGGTCTGCAGCGGAGTTTTACAATCAGCTAAAGGCGGATGAAAACGGGAGATTCCGCTCTTGGGAGCATTGCTACAGTCACTTTATGAGGGCACGAAATCAATCCGAGGTCGATCATGACTATCTGAGCCTGCAGCTTGCATTTTACTTGGCGAGCTGGGGTATGTATCGAGGCTCATCATTCCTTCTCCAAAAGGATTATCGTGTTCATATTCCAATTGTGAAATAAATTCTCAAGCCAGAATACGATGGATTGGCTGGCATCGATTGCTATCAGTACAGAAATCGGGAAACGCAGTGCATGTTGGGGAAACTAAATTCTTACATAGGAGAATACTACGATTCCGCCAGGTTGGACATTAAAGAAGAATGCCCGAAAAACAAGCTGTCAGATACACTGATCACAAAGGTATTGATGGGTGCATTGGGATGTTTGCCTGCGTATGACAGATATTTCATCATGGGCGTCAAGCATCAAAACGTCACGACAGGACTCTATAACATGAAATCCCTGTTGAAACTTGTAGATTTTTATGAGGAGAATAAAACACAGCTCGAAGCGACGAGAAAAACACTTACTGTTGAAGGATTACCATATCCTCAAATGAAAATGCTGGATATGGGTTTCTGGCAAATCGGCTTTGAACTGGACAGCAATAAGGGATTGCAGATCGCCCACTAAAACGGTGATGAAAACGGAGTAGCTGAAATGTACAAATATGACATTCCATTCCCCAATAAAGAGCAGTATACACTTCTATTTGGGCACGATGCAAAATCGTCTATCCCCATCAATGTTGCAAAAAGTGTTTCTTATCTTAAAACTAAAATGAAGGCCCATAGAGATGAGATGGGCGCTGAAGATATTGGAGTGTATTCAATAGTTGCTCCTGATGGGTCGCTTACATATACTCACACATTCAATAAAGGTGAGTTGGGTAATAGCAGCGCGCCATATCATGTAAGAGTGTCCAAGCCGAATATCGCATACAAACGGGTCTACCTTTATGACCCCGCTGCGGATTTGACAGAGATTGAGCGCGAGCATGAATACCAGATTACCTTTTATGATGCTATTTGCAACGACGACGGGGCGATTGCCACAGATTTGAAGTTGCTCAAGCATCTCAGCAATTTCCTATACCGTGAACGCATCCCGGTAATGGTAACAAAGAAGGCGCTCGTGAGTATGGCTACCTATCTTCCGCAGGACAAAGAGTCTTTTATAAAACTTGCAGGCACAGGGGAAAAACTGTACAACAAGTGCGGAGAG
>HF986914.1:10294-19627 GCA_000431075.1 Firmicutes bacterium CAG:555 | reverse complement strand
AGAGCGGTTCATCTCCGAAATCCGATGTTATCTGGAAGAAAATTCGTGATAGCCTGTTCCCCCAATCGTTCACGATGCACCCCCTCGACAAAATGCACCCCCCTGACCGCTTTCTATCAAAACGCGATACCTTTTCCAAATAAGTTGCCTGATTTGTCTGCCGGATAAATCAGGCAATTTTCATACATTTGGAGCGAAAATGTCTGATAATTCAATAAATTTTAGGAAAACCGGCTTCGGATTGGTCAATCAGACCGCTCCAGAGTCGGTTTTTTTCATTTTCAGAGCAAAAATTCCACGCACCTTTTGGGGCAAATACACGGAGCAAAGTAGTCGGAAAAAGTTAGCGGATGGTGGATTTGAATCATAACCTCAAAAATTGGCGTTGAAATAACCTCGATTTGTGCTGAAACAAAGAAAAAATCATTGAATACCCGTCCAGTATAGCATATAATATTATAAACGAATCATTAGGACAGTAGGACAATTTTCTGTAACAATAACGGTTAGAAATATGCTGACAGAAAGAAGAGGTGTTGCCTTTTGCGTCAAATCGTAATATACGTTGCTGTAGCGATAGCAATTTTTTGTATAATAGTCGAAAAAAGGGTGATTGATCACAGACGTAAGCAGATAGAATTTGATTACATATCATGGATAGAGGTCGGTGGACTAGATTCCCCTCGATGTGAGTCTTTGTTTGACTATATATGTACAGCACAGAAAGAAATGGGAATACCGGTGCAATACTGCGTACTTGCAAAAGACGAAGAAAACGTAAGACTTATTATAAAAAAGTTTCAGCAAGATATATCTACGAGATTTTTCGCAAGGAAGCTTTCACTTGGAAAGCCAAATCATAAGATCAAAGCAAAGGATATGTTTTTCTACTTGCTGTTTATGTATTTAGAAGAACATGAGTGTGACTCTTCGTTTGCAGATAATATAATGCATAGGCAAATCTCGAAAAAAAGTTATGGTTCTTGGGGTGGCGAATTGTACGATTCAGAAAATGAATTAACAAACTTTGGGGCATCATATGAAAAACTACATTATGTTACTTCAGAGTATTGTTATAGGCATGTCGAGATGCGAAAGACATTTCGCATAAGGCAATGTGAGTATCTTAGAACGCAAATCGACGAAAAAAGGATTGGTATTTCAAGAATGTAAATTACGTGGTCTTTTTTCTATGCAATCCAAAGTACAAAAGAAATAAATATCTTTATGAAAAGAAAGGATGATTGTTATGGGGCTTGGTAAAATATTCAGGAAAAATCAACCAGAAAACAGCCCTTCAAAGTATGCAACTCGCCGTCTTGTTCCGTCAAAGCAGTTTTGGGAAGAGTTTGAAGCAGCCTATAAAGCTTCTCTTTCTAGCATGTTACCAACAATAATGAATGTGATGCAGCCTGGCTCCAGATCAGATGGTGAAATACACCTTGCGCTTGACAACATGGTAGAAGCCTCATATCAGATGATAGATATTACGGCTTTTATTTCTGGTACATACTACGCCGCCTTATTAGAAAGCAACATTGTTTTCTCTACAGATGAGGATTTCTTGGCACACGAGTTCTTTGCACCTCTTATGGATTCAGTAAATGAGCTTTCGCAAGATACAAAGGAAAAAAACATATTGAAGAATCGCTTTTTTGAGTACGGTCATGCATGTCAAGCAAACACTTCTTGTGGGAAATCAATGAACGGATACCTCAATTTAGGATTTGATGTCATTGAAGAATGGTGCAAAAACCCTCAAGTAAAGTGCGCACTTCTCTTGTGTGACTTCACTGCATACCGTGGGATGACGGGAAGAATGGCTTCACTTGGGGATTTGCAGCAATTGCAAAGTTTTGCAAAAAACAACACGAAAAAACAAATTGATTACTTAGGAAAGATATATAATGAAGCATACCCTTGCTCCATGGCAATCTTTAATACGGTATCTGAACTAATTAACTCCTGCAAATGAGGTATAACAAGCTAATCATGTGACCCATTGGTGTACTTTTGGGGCAAATACCCTGCCTTTACGCACCGTTTGGGGCAAATACAGCATAGAATAACCGCAATCTTGATACAAGGTTGCGGTTACTCTCTTTTTATGGTACAATGGAGAAAAGGCGGTGATTAGATGAATTTGGTGCAAGAATATTTTGTGTTAGTAAATGAAGTGGTTTCTTATAGGGAAACTGTATATAATGGTGCCACCGCAGAAGTACACAATCGCAAAGTGAAAAGAATGAGTGCCATTGCAACGGAAATTGAGCAAAACTTCCCAGAACTTAAGAATGATTTTTATGAATTGCTAGCAAATGAAAACAAAGAAATCCGCCTTTGGGTTGCACACCATATTCTTGAGCATATGAACTATGAGCGTTCTTTTAGAAAAAACGCATTAAAGGAAATCCGTAGTATGGTGCGGACGGATAAAACAGCGTATGGCTTTGGTGAAAAAGTGTGGTTAAAGGAGTGGTATAAATCCCATCCGAAGGACAGATGGATCTAAATGCACCCCGCTCAAACCCAATTTGCACCCCCTTGACAAGAAAATGCACCCCCTAAAATAACTTTGCACCCCCTAACTTCAAAAGGGGGTGCATTTGTATTAAAATTAGGGTTAGTCTTCAAAAACTCCCCCACCACGGTGGGGGAGTTTTATTTCTGAGGGATTCGAACCCGGAGCGGGTTTGTGCCGTTAAGAAAAAATGCCGGCGGCATGTTTTTAGGTACAAGGTCCGAAGCAGCTATGCTGTAAGGACACTCGATTTTGCATAGCAAAAGCGATATCCCTCACTCTCCGCCAAACGAAAAATCCTGTCGTACTACCGACAGGGTTTTTCGTTTGTATTATTCATTTTAAATATTCAATATTTATCATTCATTTAAACAGGATTTTACAATGAATAATGAATGATGAAGCCGCTTCGCTGATGAATAATGAATAATTGAGATCTCTCGCTCTTACCCCTCCTGCTGCTTGGGCAGCACTACTGTAAATACCGTTGTGCCGTTTTCGCTTTTTGCAGATACCGTGCCGCCATGAAGCTCACACACCTTTTTCACGATGGCAAGGCCGATGCCGTTTCCTGCCGACGAATGCGACTCGTCGGCCTGATAAAACTTGTTGAAGATATGTGCGATGCGATCCTTCGGAATATCCCTGCCTTGGTTTGAAATGCTTATAGAGAGACGGTCGCCCGCCTCGGAGATATCGACCGACACCGTGCCGCAGGGCTCTGAAAACTTTATTGCATTATCCAGCAGATTTATCCACACCTGCTTTAAAAGCTCCTCATTTGCGCATATCATGTGCTCATCAAACTGCATGTCCATGTTAAGACTTTTGGGCGTCCATTTTTCCGCAAGCAGCAATACGGCTCCACGAATTTGCTCGGACAGATTAAACCTCGTGACCTCTGTTAGGATAGTCTGATTTTCCACTCGGGTCAAGCTCAGCACATTGTTCGCCATGGCGGAGAGCCGCAGCGACTCCTCCTCGATGACCTCAAGGTACTCCTCTTTTTGTTCATCCGTGAGCTTTCCTCGGCGCAGAAGCTTTGCAAAGCCGGCGATTGAGACTATGGGCGTTTTAAACTCGTGCGAGAAGTTGTTTATAAAATCGCTGCGCAGCATTTCGGTGTGCTCCAGTTCCTCGGCCGCACGATTGAAGCTGTTTTCGACCTGCTTAAAGGTGGGATGCTCGGCGATGAGCCTGCCGAAATGCAGCCTCGCCTTGAAATCGCCGCTTGCAAGCCTGTCAAGCTCATCGATAAGACGCTTAAACGGCTTGATGGCAATTTTGCCGATAAAATACGCAAGGAGAAAACCGATAACGAGACTGATATAAAAGAAAAACCGCAAAACCTCCGGCAAACCGACCTGCTCTCCGACGGTCTCGATCACTCCGAGCCGCACCAGCCCGTAAACGACACCGATGGTGAGCAGCATGATCAAGATGCTTGCCGCAAAAATTATCCCCGATATCAGCAGCGCCAGAGCGACCCGTCCTGTGCGCTCCTTTTTATTCATACCTTTTTCACCGCCTTGTAACCGAGCCCCCGAACGGCAACTATCTCAAACTCGTCCCAGCCCTCAAAGCGTTTGCGCAAGCGCCCGACATGGACGGTGACGGTCTCCCAGCCGGTCTCGCTGTCGGTACCCCATATCTCGTCCATCAGTTGAATACGGGTGAAGATCTGTCCGGGGTAGGAGAGGAGCTTGTACAAAAGCAGGAACTCCTTTTGCGGCAGCTCCTGTGTCTCACCGTTTTTTGTGACCGTAAATGAGTTGTAGTCCAAAACGACATCGCCGACGGTTATCTTGTGCTCATTGACTATCTGCGCACGCCGCAGCAGAGCCCTGATACGCAAAAGCAGCTTTTCCTCGTCGATGGGCTTCGTGATATAGTCATCCGTCCCCACGAGAAAGCCCTTTTTCTCGTCCGAGGGCAGGTGCTTTGCCGTGACCATCAAAATCGGCAGTGCACTGTCCGTCTCCCGCACTATCCGAGTAAACTCGTATCCGTCCATTTTCGGCATCATAATGTCCAGAACGACAAGGTCAATGTGCTCTCTGTCCAGCGCCCCCAGCGCCTCCTCACCGTTAGTCGCCGTTGTCACGGTGTAGTTGGCGTTCTCCAAAACGGCACGCAGCAGCATCCTTGTATGCTTATCGTCATCAACAACGAGAATGTGAAACATAAAAATCCTCCTCGGCTAATTACTCTTACCGCATGATAATGCCGCAAAATTAACTGAAAATAAACTTATATCCATATAAATTTTACAGGCTCACACCCTGTGTGTCAATGGCGTAAAAATTGTCCCATTTTCCGCCGTTTTCTGCAGGAGTTTCTTTTCAGTTTAGAAACGGACGGTATACTTTCATCATTATAAAATGGAAAAGGAGTTTGGTAAGCATGAAAGAAGTCAAGTCTCCGAAAAAACCGCTTATCTATTATTATACAATCGCCTTGCTGGTCATACTGGTGTTCAATGTCATCGTCTCGCCGCTGCTGGTAAATGCCAGAGTGAAGGAGGTCGACTACGGCACCTTCATGAAGATGATCGAGGAGAAGAACATCGGCAGTGTTGAGGTCACCGATTCCGAGATCGTGTTCACTGATAAGGACGAAACGCAAGTCTACAAAACCGGCGAAATGAACGATCCGACCCTGACAGAGCGCCTTTACGCCTCGGGAGCGACCTTTACCCGCAACATTGAAAAGGGAATGTCGCCGCTGATGAGCTTTCTTCTGACCGTCATTCTGCCGATCGTGATATTCATAGCACTGGGGCAGTATATGGCAAAGAAGATGATGTCGCAGGCGGGCGGACCGAATGCCATGGCATTCGGCATGGGCAAGAGCAACGCCAAGGTCTATGTCCCGTCCACGGACGGCATCCGATTTTCCGATGTCGCCGGTGAGGACGAGGCTAAGGAAAATCTTGCAGAGATAGTCGATTACCTGCATAATCCCCAAAAATATTCCGATGTTGGTGCATCGATGCCAAAGGGTGTGCTGCTTGTAGGCCCTCCGGGAACGGGCAAGACCATGCTGGCAAAGGCTGTTGCCGGCGAGGCAGAGGTACCATTTTTCTCCATGTCCGGCTCGGAATTTGTAGAAATGTTCGTCGGCATGGGCGCATCTAAGGTGCGCGACCTGTTCAGGCAGGCCAAGGAGAAAGCACCCTGTATCGTTTTCATCGACGAGATAGACGCCATCGGCAAAAAGCGTGACGGTCAGCTCGGCGGAAACGACGAGCGTGAGCAGACGCTAAACCAGCTGCTGACCGAGATGGACGGCTTTGAGGGCAACAACGGCGTCATCATTCTGGCGGCAACGAACCGTCCCGAGTCGCTTGACCCCGCATTGACCCGTCCCGGCCGCTTTGACCGCCGTGTCCCTGTGGAGCTTCCAGACCTTGCAGGTCGTGAAGCCATCCTCAAGGTGCATGCAAAGAAAATAAAGGTAGGAGACGATGTGGACTTCCACACCATCGCCCGCATGGCCTCCGGCACCTCGGGCGCAGAGCTTGCAAACATCATAAACGAGGCTGCTCTCCGTGCCGTGCGCAGCGGACGCACCGTTGTGCAGCAGGCAGATCTTGAGGAGAGCATCGAGGTCGTCATCGCCGGCTATCAGAAGAAAAACGCCATCATGACCGACAGCGAAAAGAAGGTCGTTGCCTACCACGAGATAGGCCATGCACTGGTCGCCGCCTTGCAGACGGCTTCCGCACCGGTGCAGAAGATAACCATAATCCCCCGCACCTCCGGCGCATTGGGCTACACCATGCAGGTCGAGCAAAACGACAAGGTCTTGATGACAAAGGAGGAGCTTGAAAACAAGATAGCCACGCTGACGGGCGGCCGCGCGGCGGAGGAGATAGTGTTCGGGCAGATAACCACCGGCGCATCGAACGACATTGAGCAGGCCACGAAGCTTGCCCGTGCGATGATAACGCGCTACGGTATGACCGATGAGTTTGACATGGTCGCCATGGAGACCGTCACAAATCAGTACCTTGGCGGCGACACTTCGCTTGCCTGCTCTACCGATACGCAGAAGGAAATTGACAAAAAGGTCGTCGAGACCGTTAAAAAGCAGCATGAAAAGGCTCGCAAATTGCTTGCCGATAATCGCAGCAAGCTCGATGAGCTTGCAGGCTATCTCTACGAGAAGGAGACTATCACCGGCAGTGAATTTATGTCTATTCTGAACGGAAAGGATGTGGATGCGGTATGAAACGGGAAAACGGATTCGGCTGGAGTGAACTTTTAGTCGGTGTGCTTCTTGTACTGCTTGGCATCTTCGCCTTTGCCCGCCCGGAAAGCATGTTGACCGGAGCGGTCGTAGTCTACGGCATTATCGCCATTGTTATAGGCGTTGAGGACATTGTCGTCTATGTCCGGCTTGCCCGCTTTACCGGCTTTGGGCCGACGCTGTCGCTTATCGCCGGAATTTTGAGCGTAATGTGCGGCGTTATGCTGGTCGCCGACCCCAATATCGGCAAATGGGCGCTGACTATCCTTCTCCCGATATGGTTTATTGCCCACTGCATCTCGGGACTGACCAGGATGAACCTCATCCGCATGATAGGCGATCGGTTTTATTACTACTTTTCGCTGACACTGAACATCCTCGGCCTCGTGCTCGGCTTCGTGATGATATTCAGCCCGACGATGTCCTTTGTGACGCTCAAGGCAATATGCTATATGACGGCGATTTTCCTGATTTTATTCGGCATCGAAAGCATCATTGCCGCATTTGTCCGCAGAAACTCTGACTGGTAATAGGGGAGACATGGTATGGATGAGAACAAAAACGAGCAGATACCCCGCATTGACGGCCGCTTGCGGCAGCATATTCTGAAAATTCCCGAGACAGTCTTCCAAGCCAGCGGGATAATCATCAACGGACGAAGAATAAAAAGCTTCGTCTTTACAACGGATCTTGCCATCATCCGAAACTGCGATGCCGATGCCGTGTTTGCGGTCTATCCATTCACCCCGCAGCAGGCGATCAGCGACGCTATCATCCGCTCGTCGTATATCCCCGTGTTCTGCGGCGTAGGCGGTGGGGTGACCAAGGGCTTGCGGACCGTAGCCTTAGCCAAGGATGTGGAGGCGCAGGGTGCTATGGGCGTTGTGCTTAATGCGCCGATATCAGACTTAAACCTTCTTGCCGTGAGCAATGCTGTTGATATCCCGGTTATCATAACAGTCACGAGCAAGGAGACGGACATCGCAAGCAGGCTCAAACACGGTGCGGCAATATTGAATGTCGCCAGCGGGAAAAACACTCCGCAGTTAGTGCGGAAAATTCGCTCGGAGTTTCCCGATGTACCGCTCATAGCATCAGGCGGCAACACCAACGAAAGCATAAAAGAGACCATCGATGCCGGAGCCAATGCGATTACATACACACCTCCGTCAACACAGGAGCTGTTTAAGGAGGTCATGGCCTCGTACCGGACATAGCCACGCAAATAAATTAAAAGGAGAGCACATTATTGAATTTAAAACTTAAGGAAAAAATCAACGAGTCACTCTCCGCAGTCATTCCGATCACTGTGATCGTTCTGATAATCAGTGTTTTTCTTGTCCCCATGGAGCTTGGCAGCATCGTCATGTTCCTCACGGGAGCTGCCATGCTGATAGTCGGAATGGGCTTTTTCCAACTCGGCGCCGAGATGGCAATGACACCTATCGGAGAAGGCGTCGGCGTGCAGATATCGAAGATGAAAATGCTGCTGACTGTCTTGCTGACGGGCTTTATCATGGGAGTCATCATAACCGTGTCAGAGCCCGACCTGCAGGTTCTCGCCGGTCAGGTGCCATCTGTCCCGAACACCGTGCTTATCCTGACGGTGGCCGTCGGTGTCGGACTGTTCCTTGCTTTGGCGATCATTCGCATCCGCTATAAGATCGGCTTGTCAAGACTTCTTATCATCTGCTACGCCGTACTCATCCTTGTGTCGCTGTTTGTGCCAAAGGAGTTTCTGGCCGTGGCATTTGACTCCGGCGGCGTTACCACAGGGCCCATGACCGTACCGTTTATTATGGCGGTCGGTGTCGGGCTTGCCTCTGTCAGAAGCGATAAAAATGCAGCCAGTGACAGCTTTGGTCTGGTCGCAATATCCAGCATCGGCCCTATCCTTGCCGTTTTGATACTCGGCTGCTTTTATAAGCCGACCGAGGCTGCGTTCGCACTCACCGATGTGGCGACGGTCGTTACCACGCAGGATGTCGCCCGTGTGTTTGCAAAGGGACTGCCGCTGTACGCCAAGGAAGTTCTTATATCGCTGCTGCCTATCAATGCGGTGTTTTTGATTTTCCAGCTCATGACCCGCCGCTATCATAAACGGCAGATAAAGCGCATTGCCGTCGGCTTTGCGTATACATACATCGGACTTGTGCTGTTTCTCTGCGGAGTCAATGTCGGTTTTACATCGGTCGGCGCTTACCTCGGTAAGGAGCTGGCAGGCGTGTCCTTCCATTGGGCGCTCATCCCAATCGGCATGCTGATAGGCTATTACATCGTCAAGGCCGAGCCGGCGATACAGGTCCTGAACCATCAGGTCGAGACCGTGACCAACGGTGCTATATCCGTAAAAATGATGAACCGCTGCATGTCGATAGGCGTTGCCGTCAGCGTGGGGCTTGCAATGCTGCGTGTCCTCGCCGGTATTCCTATCCAGTGGTTCGTTATCCCGGGGTATATCATAGCACTGCTTCTTTCCTGCTTTGTTCCCGATATTTTTATCGGCATTGCATTCGACTCCGGCGGAGTTGCCAGCGGCCCTATGACCTCGACATTCCTTC
>HF986914.1:0-10272 GCA_000431075.1 Firmicutes bacterium CAG:555 | reverse complement strand
CCTGCTGCCGCTGAGCATAGGCGCCTGCGAGGCAGTGGGAGGAAATCTTATGACCGATGCATTCGGAGTTGTCGCACTTGTCGCACTTACGCCGCTTATCGCCATTCAGCTTATGGGCGTTGTGTATAAGCTGAAAACAGGAAAGAGAGCATCGATGGAAAGGGCGCAGATCGCCGATGACTGCGATGCTATCGTTGACCTTGAGGAGGTTGAGTAAAATGGAATATGAGAAAAAAGCATCATTTCAGCTGCTTGCGGTCATAACCGCGCCAAAGCTCGCAGAGCGGGCGGCGGAGATGTTCAAAAAGGGTGCGCTGCCGCTGCAATATCGCTTCAGCGCCGAAGGCACCGCCTCCAGCGAGATAATGGATATGCTCGGCCTCGGAAGCATCGATAAAAGCGTGCTGATCAGCATGGTGCCGAGGGACCTGTCCGGCGTTCTGCTGGAAAAGCTGCGCTCGGAGCTGCGGCTGAACACCGCAAACAGCGGCATTGCATTTACCGTACCGCTGAACGGAGCAAACAATCTGATCTTGCGCATCCTTGCCCGCAACACGGGGAAGGAGCTGCTGAATATCGAAGGAAAGGAAGAAAACACAATGTCTGAAACAAAATACTCCCTTGTTGCGGCGATAGTGAACCGTGGCTTCAGCGGTGATGTGATGGAGACCGTTCGCAGCGCAGGCGTAAAAGGTGGCACCGTTATCCACAGCCGCCGCATCGGCAGCGAGGATGTGACAAGCTTTTGGGGCTTGAGCGCACAGGACGAAAAGGAGATAGTTCTGATACTGACCGATTCGGCAAACAAGCTGACGCTCATGCAGTGCATCGGCGAAAGCTGCGGTATGCACAGCGATGCACAGGGCATCGTGATGTCCCTGCCGATAGACTCCGTCGTCGGCATTTAACGGCGAAAACTCCGTTTCTTAAATTTTAATTGCTTGCTAAAAAATTTTTATAATGCTATACTGAGCCTGCGGAAGCGGGAATTGGGGAAAAGCATGAAAAACAGCATATTGGTCGTAATTGACCTGCTATAACATGACGAAAAACGGTTACACCGTACATGTCCTGCCCGACTGCATCATAAGCTACGACAAAAAGAAGCTCCCCGAATTGCTGCCACTACGAAAGCAAGGACAGCTCGGTCGCCGAGCTTCACAAATATATGGAAGCGTAATTTCAGAAAACGGAGACACTATGACAAAAATCTTATTCGTCTGCCACGGCAACATCTGCAGAAGTCCGATGGCTGAATTTGTGATGAAGGATATAGCTGCAAAGGCGGGGCTATCAGACGAGTTTTTGATAGAATCTGCGGCGACAAGCACGGAGGAGATTGGAAACCCCGTGTACCTGCCCGCAAGACGCAAGCTACAAGAACACGGCATAGCCTGCGATGGCAAGACCGCACGGCAGGTGAGGCGGGCAGACTACGATAAGTTTGACCTCATCATCGGTATGGACGAGGAGAATATGTGCAATCTGCGCAGATTGTTCCATGGTGACCCCGAGGGCAAGCTCAGCCTGCTCATGGACTACACCGCAAGACCCGGCAGCGTCGCCGACCCATGGTACACACGAGACTTTGAAGCAACATGGAAGGATGTCCTCGAAGGCTGCACCGGCCTTTTGTGTTATATCGCAAAAAAATGACGAGCCTGAGATGATCAGCAGCCGGGGCAGCTTAACGACTTTTTTCGAATATACAATGAAATAATCAAAAAAGCACGGAAACCGTTGAGTTACCGTGCTTTTTGCATATTTTAATGCGCATTAGCGTTAAGTAATGCTTAAAACAAACTTCACAATATCTTGTTTGACATTTAACAAACTCGGTGCTATATTATAGTCACAAAGGGAAAACAAACAAGTAAAACAAACAAGTGAAAATGAATATGAAACATCTTGACGGAGGTAATTGAAATGAAAAACATTCTTTCTGAACTTGCAATCGTGTGCTTCTTCGCAGCAGCAGTTTTTGCGTGCTTCATGGGCATGGCAGCAACTCCGGTCGCACACCTCGTATTTGGTCTGGCAGCTCTCGTCAGCAGCGTTGTGTTTGTAGTCACACTGACCGCAGATGCAAAGCAGTTCGGCTTCACCGCCTGACTTACTAAGTCAATTAGATGTTAGTTATATAGGACATTTTGAACGGAGGAAATTGAAATGAAAAAGAGCTTTTTTGTACAACTTGCAATCGTATGCATCATTGCAGCAGCAGTGTTTGCATGCTTCATGGGTGAGGCAGCAACCGTTACCGCTCACATTGTGTTTGGCGTTGCAGCCATCGTCAGCGGCGCAGCGTTCGTAGGCTCCCTTATTGAGGAAGCAAGAATGCTCGGCCTGAAGGCTTAAATCGATTTGTAATTCTCCTTTTATTAAATACCTCAACTCAAGATATACGCCCTGTAAGCGCTGCTTACAGGGCGTATATCTTTTCATTTTAATGTATGCATGAAGCCGTCGATGCTGGCGGAGTGAATATCGCCGCCGATGACTCGGCCGCCTTTGACATATAGTGTTGCGTAGACAGCGCCGTCGACATGTGGATAGTTTGTAATCTCGTAGGTATATTGTGTGCATTCTAAACCTCCGAACGAGGCAAAATCGTATCCTTGATCAGTCTGAAGCTTGGAGTAGCTTAATAAAATGCCGTCAAACTCCTTAGGTATTAGGACGGTTTTTGATTCCTCGGTTGAAGCGCTTGCATCCCAACCAAGCTGTTTCAAATACTTTATCCGTCCCTCGGTGTTTGTAACATTAATAAGCTCGGATACGCCGAAGCTGCAGCCCGGAGATGAACGGAGGATAACGGCGGCCATCATAAGTGCTGCAATTATGATAATAATTATTACTGCGTTTTTCTTTGTTAGTCTTAAATATTTTGTAAACATACTTATATTATAGCCTTTTTGTATTCAAATTTATTATACTTTATGTTATAATCGCAAAGGTGATTTTATGCCATTTATGAGACTTGACAAATATATTTCCGACTGCGGTGCAGCTTCACGCAGGGAAATCAAGCAGATGATTAAGGCGGGCAGAATATCCGTAAACGGTGCCGTTGCAGCAGCACCCGAAGCGAAGATAGACCCTGCGCAAGCAGTTGTCTCGATTGACGGCGCTGTTCTAAAATATGAAAAGTATAGGTACTTTATGCTGAATAAGCCTGCCGGAGTGCTGTCGGCAACAGATGATGGCCGACAGAGAACCGTACTTGATCTGTTGTCGCCGGAGCATAGAAAATTTGACCTATTTCCCGTTGGCAGACTTGATAAGGACACTACCGGCTTGCTTATAATAACCGACGACGGCGACTTTGCGCACAGGGTGATCTCTCCGAAGTCAAAGATCATGAAGGTTTATCACGCACATACCCAATCACCCGTAAATACCGACGACATAGCAGCCTTTGCGCAGGGCATTACGCTCGCCGACGGAACGCAGTGCCTGCCGGCGGGACTTGAGCTTTGCTCCGATGGAAGCTGTCTTGTGACTGTTATGGAGGGCAAGTATCATCAGGTCAAGCGTATGCTTGCATCAAGAGGCAAGCCTGTGACTGAGTTAAAACGCCTTAGTATAGGTGGTCTGGAGCTTGATGAGGGGCTGAAACCCGGCGATTACCGCCCACTTACGGCGGATGAATTGTGCAGAGTGATGAAGGGAAAATAGACAAATTTTGCTCAGATTTTTGGGCAATATAGCAACGGAATTATCGCTTTTTTTGAAAAGTCCACAAATTTCACATACTTTTCTATTGAAAAACGCACAAAAAAGTATTATTATGTTGAAAGTATCATTGCGAGACTATCGTTAAAATACCCATACTGCCAGGGGAGGAAAAGCAATGTCCAGCAGGATTTTTCAAAGTGTCATAATTCAGATAAAGGAAGCAACCGACAGATGCATCGGCGTTATAGACGAGCAGGGGTTTGTCATCACCTGCAGCGAGCTTCCCATGATAGGTTCACGCCTTGAGGACTTCCAGAGCTATAATTACGATGCGTCCGAGCCTGTTTATGTGAGCAATCAGCGCACCTATAAAATCCTTGGTTCTAATGCCGCTAAGTTTGATTATGCGGTCTTCGTGGAAGGCTGCGATGAACTTGCGAGGGTCAGCTGCATGATGGCTGCCGTTGCATTCAATGAGGCAAAGACCAATTACGAGGAAAAGTACAATAAGGCGGCCTTTTTGAAGAGCATTATTTCAGATAATATTCTGCCCGGTGATGTTTATGTAAGAACGAAGGAGCTGCACTTTGTGCCGGATGTTCCGAGGGCACTGCTTTTGGTGCGTCAGGTCGAGCGTACCGATGTCGCAGCCGTTGAGGTTCTGCAGAATATGTTTACCGACAGACAGCATGATTTTGTAATTAGCGTCAATGAGGCTGACATGGTCGTCATCAAGGAGCTTCCCAACGGTGACAACAGCAGTGAGGTAAAGGCCATTGCCGAGAGCATTGAAAAAACACTTGAAGCAGAGCTTCAGATCAACTGCATAATCGGCATCGGCACAACGGCGAGACATTTAAGAGAGCTTGCCGACAGATATAAGGAAGCACAGATAGCCATTGATGTCGGCCGTGTGTTCGACTCGGAAAAGACTATCATCAGCTACGAAAACCTCGGCATCGGCCGAATCATATATCAGCTGCCTACAACTCTTTGCGAGATGTTCCTGAACGAGGTCTTTAAGAAGAACCCGCTTGAGACTCTCGATGAGGATACGCTTGAGACCATTAATAAGTTTTTTGAAAACAACCTGAATGTATCCGAAACATCACGCAAGCTGTATGTCCACCGCAATACGCTCGTGTACCGTCTTGAGAAGATCAAGAAGTTGACGGGGCTCGATCTGCGTGAGTTTGACCATGCGATAGTCTTCAAGGTCGCAATGATGGTCAAGCAGTATCTCGACTCGGTGAACAATAACGGTCGCTGAAAAATCGGCAGGGCAGCCTGCCAAGCAAAACCTCAGGAGGAAAACCTATGGTTCAAATGAAGAATGTAACGATGGTCTATGAAAACAGCGATGTCGCTGCACTGGATAATTTCAGCCTGACCATCAATGAGGGTGAGTTTGCCTTCCTCGTCGGTCCGTCCGGCTCCGGTAAGACCACGATAATCAAGCTGCTCACCGGCGAGATCAGACCGTCCGACGGAAAGGTCATCGTCAACGGCTTCAATATGGGCGAGATAAAGCGCCGCAAGATGCCAAAAATGCGCAGAACGCTGGGCGTTATCTTCCAGGACTTCCGTCTTATCGAGAACATGACGGTCTATGACAATGTCGCATTCGCAATGCGTGTTGTCGGTGCGTCGAACAGGGAGATAAAGGCGAGAGTGCCGCATGTTTTGGAGCTCGTCGGTCTTGACGGCCGTGAAAAGCGCCTGCCTGCCGAGCTTTCCGGCGGCGAGCAGCAGCGTGTTGCCATTGCAAGGGCGCTTGTCAACAATCCTACCATGATCATCGCCGATGAGCCTACCGGCAACCTCGACCCTGTGCGCAGCCTTGAGCTGATGCTCCTGCTTGAGAAGATAAACGAGATGGGTACTACCATTTTGGTGGTAACCCACGAGAAGGAACTGGTCAACGCATTCTCCAAGCGTGTCATCGCCATTGACGGCGGCCACCTGATCAGTGACGGAATGGATGGGTACTACAGTTATGAAGTTGAATAGATACGGATATTTGATAGGCGAGGGCTTCCGAAATATATTTACGCATGGCTTTATGTCCTTTGCCTCGGTCACGATAATCATTGCCTGCCTTATAGTAATGGGCAGCTTCACGCTTCTTGATATCAATGTAAATAACATAATCGACGACATAGGCAATCAGAATCAGATTCTCGCTTATGTTGACGAATCCATGAGCGCACAGGATGCATCGGCAAAGCTCCAGACCAAGATCGAGGCGATCGATAATGTCGCAAGCGTTGAGTTTGTGAGCCGCACCGAAGCCAAGGAAGAGTTTATGGAAAAGTACGATAAAAGCCTTATGGAAGGCATAGACGACGAAGTGTTCCGCCATCGTTTTGTCATTCAGCTTGTTGACCTGAGCAAAATGGCGCAGACACAGGCCGCCATCGGCGAAATTGACGGTATCGTCAAGGTAAACGCCCCCCTCGACTATGCCGACAAGTTCATCTCGGTTCGGAATGTCGTCAGCGTCGTGTCGCTTGCGCTAATAGTCGTCCTCGTTTTTGTGTCCCTGTTTATTATGTCCAATACCATCAAGCTTGCAACCTTCGGCAGAAGGGAAGAGATAGCGATAATGAAGATGGTCGGCGCATCAAACAGCTTCATTCGCTGCCCGTTTGTTGTTGAGGGCCTGATCCTCGGCATTGTCGGCGGCGGACTGGCATTCCTTGCGCAGTGGGGACTGTATACGGCTCTTGAGTCAAAGATATCTTCAAGCCTTGCAATATCGTTCATTCAGATCGTTCCGTTCACGGAGCTTTGGCCGTTCGTGCTGGGTGTGTTTATGGCTGTCGGCGTTATAGTCGGCGCATTCGGCGGTACGATAGCTATCAGGAATTATCTCAAGGTCTGAGGAGAATAAAATGAACAGAAAATTCGTTGTATCAATTCTTGCGCTTATTCTCGCTTTGGTAATGGTGTTGAGCCTTGTGGTAAGTGTGCTCCCCCTTGCTGCGGGTACCTTGGCTTGTGCTCATGAAACGCATGAATTGCCTACACATAATACCCATGTTTGCTCGGTAAGCGAATACGCCGGCTGAATATTCATAAAATAGACTTGACTGGCAGTCATTGAGACTGCCAGTCAATCGTGCTACATATCGGGAAAGGGGAAAGCAACTTGAAAAAAGGGAAACTGCCGAACTTCGACAACAAAATCAAGCTGACTCACCTTATAATAGCTTGTCTTGCAGTCGCCATAGTCACTGCCATTTTGACCTATGTCGCCGCAATTGGCGGGTTTGGCTCAAAGCAGTATCTTGACGATGCAAGACGTTACGTTGAGATTGAGAAAATCATAGATGATAATTACATCGGCGATGCCGATTATAACGAGCTGTACAATGCCGCAGCGGCGGCAATGGTAAAAAGTATCGGCGATAAATGGAGCTACTTCATGAACGCTGAGGAGTACGAGGCGTACAAGCTTTCAAGCTCAAATGAATACTCCGGCATCGGAGTGAGCGTGAAGGTCAACAGCAGCGGCGAGTTTGAGGTGTTCTCCGTTGAAGAGTCAAGCCCCGCCGCAAACGCAGGCATAGCCGTCGGCGATATTATAACCGCCATAGACGGCGAGGATGTTTCCGATAAGACCCTTGAGGATGTGAGCCTTCTCATCCGCTCGAAGGTCAATAAGGACTTTCCCATGACCCTTGAAAGCGGCGGAGACACCAAAACCGTTACCGTTGCCTGCGAGATAATCTACAAAAACCCTGTAAGCTCAAGGCTTCTTGATGGCAATATCGGCTATATCAAGATAAGCAATTTTGAGGCAGGCTCCAGCGAAAACACAAAAAAGGCGATAGAGCAGCTTCTGCAGACCGGTGCGACCTCTTTCATCTTTGATGTCCGTAATAACCCCGGCGGTCTGCTCACCGAGCTTGTCGATCTGCTCGACTACATTCTGCCCGAAGGTGATTTGTTCATCAGCGTCGATAAGAGCGGAAAAGAAACTGTGCAGACCTCGGACAAGGTCAGCCTTAAAAACAAGATGATCGTGCTCGTTAACGGCAACTCTTACAGTGCGGCGGAGTTTTTTGCAGCCGCCCTGCAGGAGTACAACTGGGCGACTGTCGTCGGCGAACAGACCACCGGCAAGGCTCGTAGCCAGATAACGCTTGAGCTTTCCGACGGAAGTGCCGTCCATATCTCGACCCATAAGTACCTCACTCCCAACAGAGTCGACCTCGCCGAAGCGGGTGGCGTGACCCCCGATATAGCCGTGGCGCAGGACGATGAAAAGACGGATAAACAGCTTGAAACGGCGATAAATGCACTCGGCTGACGGGTGATAGGATAAAAATTAAGCAATTTATTATAAAGGAGACCGCATTATGGCTACCGACAGCAGATTTAAAATGAGTCAGGAGCGTTATGACGCCCTTAAAGAGGAGCTTCAGTACCTCGAGACCGACAAGGCAAAGGAAGTTTCCGAGCAGATCAAAGAGGCACGCAGCTTCGGCGATTTGTCCGAGAACAGCGAATATGATGAGGCAAAAACCGAGCAGGGCAAGCTCTACTCCAAGATAGCCGAGATAAAGGTTTTGCTTGAAAATGCAGAGATCGTTGAAAAGGTCGATACAGGCGCAGCCAAGGGCGCTGTTACTCTCGGCAGCGTTGTCAAGGTCCGTGACCTTGACGATGACTATGAAGAAACATACACCATTGTCGGCTCGCAGGAAGCAAACCCCATGGATGGTAAAGTATCTGACGACTCTCCCTTCGGCAGAGGCCTGTACGGCCATGTCGCAGGCGATAAGATCAATGTCGATGCCCCCGCAGGCGAGCTGCATTTTGAGATTCTTTCCGTAGAAAATACTTGATTCGAGGGAAACATATGAGCGATATTAAGACCAATGAGGCACCTGCACAGGAGCTTTCCGAGATCCTGCAGGTTCGCCGTGATAAGCTTACGGCTCTCCAGCAGGAGGGCAGAGACCCCTTTGAGCAGACCAAATTTGTTCGAAGCGCATATTCTGCCGATATCAAGGCCGATTACGATGCGTTCGACGGCAAGACCGTTCAAGTCGCAGGCCGCATAATGTCCAAGCGTGGCATGGGAAAGGCAATATTCTGCCACATCAAGGATGACCGTGGCCAGCTCCAGCTGTATATCCGCAAGGATGATGTGTCCGAGCAGGAATTTGCCGATTTCAGAAAATATGATATCGGCGATATCATCGGCGTGACGGGCTTCGTGTTCAAGACCAAGACCGAGGAGATATCCGTGCATGTCAAGGGCGTAACGCTGCTTTCAAAGAGCCTGCGTCCGCTGCCCGAGAAGTTCCACGGCATGACCAATACCGAGCTTAAATACCGCCAGCGCTACGTTGACCTCATCATGAGCGACGAGAGCCGCCGCAATTTCGAGATACGCTCGAAGTTTATAAGCTATGTCCGCTCGTTCCTTGACGGCCGCGGCTTCATGGAGGTCGAGACACCGGTTCTCAACACCATCTCCGGCGGTGCTACCGCAAGACCGTTCATTACCCATCACAATACCCTTGATATCGACATGTTCCTGCGCATTGCAACGGAGCTCAACCTCAAGCGCCTCATCGTCGGCGGCATTGAGCGTGTCTATGAGATAGGCCGCATCTTCCGCAACGAGGGCATGGACACCAAGCACAATCCGGAGTTTACCACCGTTGAGCTTTATCAGTCCTATGCCGACTTCAACGACATGATGGATCTTTTTGAGGACCTGCTCTCGGGTGCAGCAATGTCCATCCTCGGCACCTATGAGTGCAATTGGCAGGGCGAGACTATTGACCTCACCCCGGGCTGGCAGCGTCTGACCATGGCGGAGGCTGTCAAGAAATATGTCGGCGTTGACTTCATGACTATCGAGGGCGATGCCGAAGCCGTTGCAGCCGCAAAGGCTGCCGGTGTCGACATGGATAAGGTCGAGCCCACTTGGGGTCACGCCCTGTACGAGAGCTTTGACCAGCTCGTCGAGGAAAAGCTCATCCAGCCGACCTTCATCACCATGCATCCTGTTGATGTTTCCCCGCTTGCAAAGCGCAGCCCCAAGGACCACAGGCTCACCGAGCGCTTTGAGCTGTTTATCTGCCGTAGTGAGATGGGCAATGCTTTCTCCGAGCTCAACGACCCCATCGACCAGAAGCAGCGCTTCCAGAAGCAGGTCGAGCTTCGTGCCAAGGGCGACGATGAGGCGGGCATGATGGACGACGATTTCATCAATGCTCTCGAGTACGGCATGCCTCCCACGGGCGGTCTCGGCATAGGTATCGACCGCTGTGTCATGCTGCTGACCGGCATGAACTCGATCCGTGATGTCATTCTGTTCCCGACAATGAAGCCGCTCGACATGGAAAAGAGAGCCGAAAAGCCCGTCGAAGCTCCCGCCGCCGCACCCGCAGCGGAGGAGAAGATAGATTTCTCCAAGGTCGAGATAGAGCCCCTGTTTGCCGATTTTGTTGACTTTGACACCTTCTCCAAGTCCGATTTCCGTGCCGTCAAGGTCAAGGAATGCGAAGCTGTGAAGAAGTCCAAAAAGCTCTTAAAGTTCGTTTTGGACGACGGAACTGGCGTAGATAGGGT
>HF986913.1:68552-80162 GCA_000431075.1 Firmicutes bacterium CAG:555 | reverse complement strand
TGAAGCGTGCAAAAAAGTCACAAGACTTTTTTGACACGCTGAAGCGGCGGCACATCGTGTGCCGCCGATTTTCTTATTCCAGCAGCTTGGCAAATCCGCCAAGGATGTTATCGTTTATTTCGCCGGTCAGGGCTTTATTATAATTACAAATAAAAGTGCCGGAGATGAGGATCATCATGCACTCGGCTTCCTTTTGACCGACCTCGGGGCCGTAGATGCGCTGAAGACAGGTCTCCATGACCTGCCGCCACTCCCGAAACTCGCCCATGACGAGCTCCTCGACCCGTTTGTTATAATGCGCAAGCACATAGGTCTGTGTTGTGGCGTTGGGGCGCTCCTCGCCGACACGGCCGTTGGCAACATAGCTCATGAAAGCGTTCATATACGCCAAGTTTGACTCGTAATCGGCACGGTCGTGCTCGGAAAACCACTGCTTGCACTTTTCACTCATGAACTCACGGGTGTAGCGCACATAGCTTATTATAAGCTCCTCCTTGCTGCCGAAATAGTTGAGCAGCTTGGGGTGCGACATACCGGCCTCGGCGGCGATATCGCGCAGCGAGACATTCATGAGCGGCTTTTTATCGATACACCGCTGGAACGCCATGAGGATATCATGGCGCACGGCGTCTTTATCAACGATCAGGGGCATATGAAAACCTACCTTTGCACAGAGTCATCCGTCAGCGCCATGACCACATGCTGACACAGCAGCAGCCCTGCGCTTGCCGGCACCCACACGAGCGAGCCGGGCACACTGCGGCGACCGGGAGGCGGCGCTTCAAGCTGCTCAGGCTGCATGGGCT
Source organism: Firmicutes bacterium CAG:555 (assembly GCA_000431075.1). Lineage (GTDB taxonomy): Bacteria > Bacillota > Clostridia > Oscillospirales > Oscillospiraceae > F23-B02. The sequence goes on along the minus strand of HF986913.1, from coordinate 79,356 downwards.
CCTCGGGCGAGAACACGACATCAAGGTGCTCAATGCCGACATTTCGCAGCTCCCGCCGCACGACCCTTGCCAGCCGGCAATTGGTCGTCTTTTTGATATCGCACAGCATGAGCTTCTGTGCATCGCACTTGTTGCCGGTGCCGAGAGCGGATACGATGGGGATGCCGCGCTCCTTGGAGGTGCGGACAAGGTCGACCTTACATGAGACGAGGTCGATGCAGTCGACGATGAAGTCATAATCTGCGAAAAACTCGTCCCGGTGCTCGGCATCGTAGTGACCGCACAGGGCGGTGACTTCAAGCTCGGGATTGATATCCAAAAGGCGGTTTTTCATGACCTCGGCCTTGCCCGTGCCAACGGTCGATTCCAGTGCGCACAGCTGGCGGTTTATGTTGCTGCGCCCGACGGTGTCACGGTCAATGAGCGTGAGCCTGCCCACGCCGCTTCTGGCCAGCGCTTCTGCGCACCACGAGCCTACGCCGCCGAGACCGAACACGGCAACATGGCTGTTTTTTAATTTTTCCATTGCCGCTTCACCGAGCAGCATACGGGCTCTTAAAGTTCTTTCATCCATAGTATTAAAACATCTTAAAAAGGCAGCCGTTTTAGGGCAAACACAGACAAGGAGAAACCGGCTTTGACCGGCTATTTCCCACCCACACTTCACAAAAATTTCCGGTAATACACAAAGTATTGCCGGAAATCTGTTGTTTTGTCTGAACGAAAAATACCTCGGTCAAAACTGCTGCGCACACTGTAATAGTGCGTCTCTCCGTAAGGCGGAAAGTCTGTTTTACAGGGCATATTATCCCAATCTGAATTCGCCCTTTGCGGCCTTGAGTCGTATATTTATCTGCCGATATACCTTGCGCCGAAGGAGGTGGAGGTCTTTGCGTCCTTGGTCACGACGCCGAGCTTTTCCTTCTGCCATTTCTGGAGCGCTTCGCTGCGCAGGAGGTTCTGTGCGATGTAGTCGCACAGGTTCATATCGCCGCTCTCGTCGGTCTTGTGCTTGTTGTTGTCACGGGACTTGAACTGGACGATGTAAGCGCCGGTGCTGCCCTTGATGACGGTGACATCACCCTTCTTGCGCTCGGAACTTGTGAGCCACTCCTTGAGGTCTGACTCGGTGTCACTGCCGGGGATGGCTTCCTGCTTGGTGAGCTTTGCGTCCTTGACGGCGTTCTTCACGGCCTTTTCGAGGCTGAGCTTATCCTTGTCCATCGAGCCCTTGATCGTGTTTGCGGTCTCCATAGCCTTGCTCAGAGCCGCATCGGTGGGAGCGGCGGCGGTGCCGTTCTCGCTCGTCTTGGTCTCTGCCTTTACGAGGTAGAAGTCGTAGGTAAACTTGTCGTAATCGTCCTTGACGCTTGCGTACTTTTTGGAAAGCTCGGAAGCGGTGAAGCTGTAGGAGTTGGAAATCGACTGCTGAGCCTTGGTAGCCAGCTGCTGAAGCTCCATGACCTCACGCACGACGGAGGTGTTGCAGCCACGACCGTAGTTGGCAGCGATGAACTTGTCTGCGCTTGCGTAGCCGTACTTCTTGGCATCGTCAAAGGTCGCCATCTGCTCGTCGACGGCAGCATTGTCGTCCTTGTCGAGGCTTATATCGTTAGCCTTGGCGTAGGCCTCGAGGGCGGCCAGCTGCTGGAGGAAGGACTTGGTGCTGTCCATGAAATAGTCGTCCCAAGTGTAGTCCTTGTCTGTGTCGCTGGATATGGTGCATTTCTGCTCATCAAGGGGCTTGGACTTATCAAGACCGATGAGCGAAGCGTAGTCGCCGTAGCTGTTTAATATGTTCATGTACTGCATATTATATACATAGTTGCATTCGGCAACGGAAAAGCTGCGGCTGCCGGCTTCAATGCCGAGCTCCTCGCTTGCGTTGTATTCAACGGTGATGCCGGTGAGGTTTCTGTAGAAAGCGCCGGTGTTGAGGTAAATGACGAATGCGAAGAAGACGACGATGAGGACGCCGATTATCGTCCACTTGGTCTTTTCCTTCTTCTTTTTCAGCTCCTCTTTCTGAGCAGCCATGGTCTTGCGGGCCGTTTTTTCGTTTGATGCGCTCATAGATAAATCTTCCTTTACATTTTTTCTATGCACAGTTCATATTGAGTACATATTGAGTACAAATTATTTTACTATTATAACCTAATCGAACGGCGGTTTCAACTGCTAATTTGTGAACGGAGGACGGTGGATGCGAAAAAGGATAAAAGCCCTTGTAATTGTTCTGCTGCTGTGCGCCCTCGGTGCGGCCTTGGTGCTGGACAGCGCCCGGAATGTGCAGCTCACGCAGTACACGGTGGCGAGCGCCGGACTGCCGGAGAGCTTTGCGGGCTTTAAGATAGTGCAGCTGTCGGATTTCCATGGTGCTGAATTTGTTGACGATATAGTCACGCTCGTTAAAGCCGAAAAGCCGGATATCATCGCCCTTACCGGCGATTTCATCACCGATAGCGGCGATTTGCCGGCGGTGCGTGAGCTGGCGCAGCGGCTTACGGATATCTGCGATGTGTATTTTGTCAGCGGCAACCACGATTTTGCGTCGGGCAAGATCGACGAGCTCAGTGACATTTTGAAAGCCTGCGGCGTAAAATATCTCAGAAACGAGTATGTGGTGCTGGAGCGCCGCGGCGAGCGCATCGTGCTTGCCGGTGTTGAGGATCCCAACAGCTGGGCGGATCTCGAGCCGCCGGAAGAATTTATCGGGCGGCTGCGGGCGGAGTTTCCCGACGACTATGTCGTCCTGCTCGGCCACCGCAACTACTGGATGGAAAAGTACCCGGAGCTTCCGGTACAGCTTATCCTCTGCGGTCACGCCCATGGCGGCATCGTACGCATACCCGGTATCGGAGGACTTTTGGGCACAGATAGGACGCTCTTTCCCGACTACGAAGCAGGAAAGTATGATAACGGCCGCTACACGATGATAGTCTCCCGAGGCATCGGAAATTCCATTGCGCTGCCGAGACTTTTTAACCGACCCGAGATAGACGGCATCGTTTTGAAAAATTAACAGTCATGTTTTTAGCATGTCGTACATATAATGAATGTATGCACTGCCCTCGACTGACAGGGGAATGCACGCCTGACAGCGCCCCTTTTCAGCGCCTTCCACCCTTTTTTGCCTTGGTGGGTTACGACCCGCCTTCACCAAAAAAGAACGAAAATCGCAAGAAAATTGACAGCTGTCAGGTGCGAAGCAGTTTTGGGAGAGCTGATTTTCGTTCAGGCAAAGATAAAGCCCGACGGCCATAATGGACATATATGGGCTAGGGATTTAGCGAAGCATGGGCGGAAATCAGCCTGCCAAAACCGTGTATTTCCCTATCAGTCGAGGGCAAAAAGTTTGAGGTGAATTATATGGAAACGGATATTGACGACATGATCTTCGGCGACTGCGACCCGGGGCCGAGTGACAGATAAAAAACCGAGAACTCAAAAAAGTTCTCGGTTTTTTATTTTTCATCATATGTGCGCTCTGAGATTATGTATCTCGGTCTGCCTTTCGTTTCAAGGTATATCTTGCCGATGTATTCGCCGATTATGCCGAGGCACATCAGCTGCACGCCGCTTACAAAGCAGACGATGCAGGTCGTGCTCGCCCAGCCTGCGACCGTTTCGCCGCACAGTGCCGAGACTATCGCCCAGATAACGCCGATAAAGCTGAGGGCAGCCACGAACACGCCGAACGAGGTTATGAGCCGCAGGGGCTTGACGGACAGGCTCGTTATGCCGTCGGCCGCAAGGGAGAGCATCTTCTTGATCGGGTATTTGCTTTCACCTGCAAGGCGCTCGGCTCTTGCGTATTCAACGCAGGTGCTCTTGAATCCAACGAGCGGCACCATGCCGCGCAGAAAGAGGTTTACCTCCTTGAAATTCGCAAGCTCCCTGAGCACCCTTGCCGACAGCAGACGGTAGTCTGCGTGGTTGTACACGACTTCGGCACCCATCTTCTCAAGCAGCTTATAAAAGCCCTGCGCCGTGGTGCGTTTAAAAAAGCTGTCAGTCTCACGGGACGAGCGCACGCCGTAGACGACATCACAGCCGTCGAGATACTCGGCGACCATCTTGTCCATTGCGTCAATGTCGTCCTGCCCGTCGCAGTCGATGGAGATGCTTATATCGCAGCGATCCCTGGCTTCCATCAGCCCTGCCAGCAGGGCGTTCTGGTGCCCGCGGTTGCGGCTTTGGCTGATGCCGATATAGTGCTCGTTTTCCTCGGAAAGCGCTCTTATAAGCTTCCATGTGTCATCTGACGAGCCGTCATTTACGAACATGATGCGGCTGTCATCGGATATGAGCCCGTCATCACATAGCTGCGTGAGCTTTTTTAAGAACATCGGCGCCGTTATCGGCAGCACCTCCTGCTCGTTATAGCAGGGGATGACGATATACAGTACAGGCTTTTGCACCGAAATACCTCCGTTTCGTCCGTCAAAGGGCGTATATCTCAAAAATTCCGATGGCGGTCACACGCTCCGTGTCGTCATAGACCTTGGTCTCGATGACCGACACCGTTCGACCCCTTTTGACCATCCTGCCCTCGGCACGAAGCACCGTGCCTCTTGACGGGCGCAGAAAATGCATATTGCTGTTGAGCGTAACGCCCGGGTGATCCTCTCGGGTCACGAGAACGCCCGCCGCGACATCGCACAGCGAGTACACAAAGCCGCCGTGTGCCATCTCAAAGGGGTTCGATGTCTTATCACTGAGCTTGCCGATAACGATGCAGTGCTCGTCGTCGAAATCGACTACCTCAATGCCGTTGTGAATATTAAAGCCGCTTAATCTGTTTGCTTGTTCAATGTATTTTTGCTTATCCATGCTATTCCTCTGAAAATGAAAACTCACAGATAAGTATAGCTTAATTTTCACCTTTCGTCAAAATTATTTTTTCGCCGCTAAGCTCCGCCGACACCCTGTCGCCCCTGCCGAGTCTGCCGTCGAGCAGCATTTCGGCGGCGCTGTCCTCGATGAGACTCTGTATCGTGCGCCGCAGCGGCCTTGCGCCGAACTTTTCGTCATAGCCCTTATCGGCAAGCGCATCGATGACGCTCTCGGGAACGGATAGATCCATGCCCAGCTCCTCAAAGCGCCCTGCGACGGTGCAGATCATGCGTTCGGTGATGCTGCGTATCTCGGGGCGGGTGAGCCGGTGGAAAATTATCGTGTCGTCGATGCGGTTCAAAAACTCGGGCTTGAAGGTCTGCCGCAGCTCCTCGTTGACACGCTCTTTGAGCTCCGAGTCCGCCGCCTGCTGCCCCTCGGCCTGCGAAAAGCCCAGCTTCCGCCGCCCCTCGGTCATCGCCTTTGCGCCGATATTCGAGGTCATGACGATTATCGTGTTGCGAAAGTCTATCTTTCGCCCGCCGGAATCTGTCAGATGCCCGTCGTCCATTATCTGAAGCAGAATGCCCCACACATCCTCGTGCGCCTTTTCAATCTCGTCAAACAGCACCACCGACCACGGCCTGCGCCGCACCTTCTCGGTCAGCTGGCCGCCGTCCTCGTAGCCGACATAGCCCGGAGGCGAGCCGATGAGCTTGCTCACGGCGTGCTTTTCCATGTACTCGGACATATCAAGGCGTATCATGGCGTCTGCCTCGCCGTACACTGCCTCGGCCAGCGCACGGCAAAGCTCCGTTTTGCCCACGCCCGTGGGGCCTAAGAACAGGAAGCTTCCTATCGGCCTGTTGGGATCTGAGAGCCCCACTCTGCCACGGCGGATGGCTCGAGCGACCGCCGACACGGCCTCGCTCTGGCCTATCACACGCCGGTGCAGTATCGTCTCCATGTCACGCAGACGGCGGGTCTCGTCGGAGTTCAGGTTCGTCACGGGGATGCCCGTCCACAGCGACACGATGTCGGCGATATCCTCGGCGGTGACTAAGCTTCCTCGGCTGACACGGATATGCGCCGCCGCCTCGTCAACAAGGTCTATCGCCTTGTCAGGCAGAAAGCGGTCGTTTATATAGCGCACGGAAAGATCGACCGCCGCCGTGAGCGCAAGGTCGGATATATGCACGCAGTGGTGCTTTTCAAGGCTTGTCCGCACGCTTTTGAGCATCTCGAGCGTGCTGCACCGGTCGGGCTCGGTTACCTTCACGGGCTGGAAGCGGCGCTCTAACGCTGCGTCCTTTTCAATGTGGCGGCGGTACTCCTCGGGCGTCGTTGCGCCGATTATCTGCACCTCGCCACGCCCGAGAGCGGGCTTCAGAATGTTCGCTGCATCTATCGCACCCTCTGCCGAGCCTGCACCGATTATCGTGTGCAGCTCGTCGATGAAAAGTATCACATCGCCGGCCTTTTTGACATCCTTCAAGACCGCCTTGACACGCTCCTCAAAGTCACCGCGGTACTTCGTGCCCGCAAGAAGAGCGGGCATGTCCAGCGACACCAGCCGCTTTCCCGCCATGCTCTCGGGTGCGCTGCCGCCTGCGATGTAGAGCGCTATGCCCTCGGCGACCGCCGTTTTTCCCACGCCCGGCTCACCGATGAGCACGGGATTGTTTTTCGTGCGGCGTGAAAGTATCTGCACGCTGCGGCGTATCTCATCGTCACGGCCGATGACCGGCTCGATGCCGCCTGCTGCCGCAAGCTGCGTAAGGTCACGGCTGTATTGGTCAAGTACCCTCGTCTCGCTGTGGCGGGTGCTCGTTTTGACACTCGACTGCGGCTGGCGGCCCCTCTGCGAGCCTGCGCCGAACACCGCCATGATATCGGTGTAAATTTCATTCAGGTCGAAGCCTGCGGTCACGAGCGCCGCTGCACCGCCGCACTCCGGCTGGCGGAGTATGCCGAGCAGAATGTGCTCCGTGCCGACATAGCTGTGACCGAGCTTGGCAGCATCACCCGCCGCCTTTTCAATCGCTGACCATGCGTGCTTTGTAAGCCCCTGCGCCGGCGTGCCGGGTGCGCCGAGCCCCGCAGCGTCGGAAATTATCTCCCGCAGCCTGCGCTCTGACACCCCACGCTCACGCAGTATCCGTGCGCCCAAGCCCGCCCCCTCGTGCACGATGCCAATCAGCAGATGCTCCGTTCCCACATAGCTGTGACCGAGACTGTATGCCGCAAGGCGAGCCTGCTCGATGGCCGACTCCGCTTTTTCCGTAAATTTCTCGTTATTCTTCAAGGCAATATTCCCCCTTGTATGCATAATATAACCTGTGTTCCGTGCCAAAACTGCCGAAATTAAGCAGCCGCATACGGGATTATTGCCAAAAAGCGAAAGAAATAAATGCAAAGTGAAAAATTGCATTTGCATTTTTGAATTTCTGTGGTACAATGCAGAGTGCAAGTTAGTTGCTTGATAACAAAATGGAGGTAAATACAATGGCATTTGTTATTACTGAAGAGTGTCTGTCCTGCGGCTCCTGCGCAGAGCAGTGCCCCGCTGAGGCTATTTACGAGGGCGAGTCTCATTTCGAGATCAACCATGAGAAGTGCCTGTCCTGCGGTTCCTGCAAGGCTCAGTGCCCCGCAAAGGCAATCATTGAGGTAGACGACGAAGAGTAATTCTTCACATAAAAAGTCTGCGGTTATGTTCGTAGGTGAACCATACCGCAGGCTTTTTATTATCCGGACGGGCCAATCTCCGTCCGATGAAATTCGTGGACGGGCTGATTTCCGCCCTATAAAAACTTGCTATGAATGATTTTGTGTCGCTCTGGGACGGCGGACCGAAGTTCCGCCAGTCGGAGCATTTTAAGCTCGGCACGGACTCTGTTCTGCTTGCCGACTTTGTGAATATAGGCTCACGCCGAAAGGGTATCGATCTCGGCTGCGGCTCGGGCATTTTGCCGCTGCTGCTTTTAAGCCGTGATGCAAGGCTTTGCATGACAGGACTTGAGATAAACCCCGAGGCCGCCGAGGCTGCAAGGGATAATCTCACCGCAAACGGTCTTTCCGGGCGTGGAAGCGTTGTTGTCGGCGATATCCGCCGGGTAAAAGAGCATTTTCGCTCCGGCGAATTTGACCTTGTCGTCGCAAACCCGCCGTATTTTGCCGAGGGCAGCGGCAGGCAAAGCCCGGATGAAGCCAAGGCTGCGGCACGCACGGAAACCAACTGCACGCTCAATGATATCTGCCGAGCGGCAGCGTATCTGTGCCGCACGGGCGGCGTGCTCTGCCTTGTGCACCGAGCAGAGCGCCTGTGCGATGTGCTGTGTGCCCTGCGTGAAAACGGGCTTGAGCCGAAGCGCCTGCGCACGGTGTCGCACGATGCGAAAAAAGAGCCGTCTCTTGTGCTCGTTGAGGCACGCCGTGGCGGAAGTGCGGGACTAAAGCTCATGCCGCCGCTGTTTGTGCGTAGCCTTGACGGCACCGAGACCGATGAAATTCTGAGGATATATCACAGGGAGGGGACACCATGAGCGGAAAGCTGTATCTTGTCGGAACGCCGATAGGCAATCTCGGCGATTTTTCGCCCCGAGCGGTCGAGACCTTGCAGGAGGCCGACTTCATTGCCGCCGAGGACACTCGGGTAACGCTCAAGCTTTTGAACCACTTCGGAATCAAAAAGCCCATGGTGAGCTATTTTGAGCATAATAAATACGCCTCCGGAGCGAAAATTTTCGAGCGCATCGCCTCGGGCGAGACCTGCGCTCTCGTGACCGATGCCGGCATGCCCGCCATCTCCGACCCGGGCGAGGACATAGTGCGTATGTGCGCCGCAAACGGGGTGGAGGTCGTGACCGTGCCCGGGCCGTCGGCGCTCATCTCGGCAATTGCGCTGTCTGCACTGCCGACGGGCAGGTTCTGCTTTGAGGGCTTCCTGTCCACTTCTAACAAAAGCCGTCGTGAGCATCTTGAAAGCCTTTCGGCCGAGCGCCGCACCATGATATTTTACGAGGCGCCGCACAAGCTCCTGCGCACGCTTGAGGACATGAAGAACACCTTCGGCGAGGACAGGAAGATCTCACTCTGCCGTGAGCTTACGAAGCTGCACGAGCAGACAATTCGCACAACGCTCGGCGGAGCACTCGAGCATTTCGTGCAGACCCCGCCCAAGGGCGAGTTCGTGCTGGTCATCGACGGTGCGCCCGAGGAGGAAAACGAGTTCACGATAGATGACGCACTCGAGCTTGTCGAGCACTACAGAGCCGATGGTCTCGGCCACAAGGCGGCGTGCAAAAAGGCCGCTGCCGATACCGGCTTTTCGGCAAACGAATTATATTCGTCATCTCTAAATACCCTCGGTTGACGAGGGGATGCACGCCTGACAGCTTCCCTTTTCAGCACCCTTAACAAAAAATCGCAGCAATACAACGGTTGACTGCTGTCAGGTGCGAAGCAGTTTTGGGAGAGATGATTTTCGTTCAGGCAAAGATAAAACCCGACGGGCATAATGGACATATATGGACTAGGGGTTTAGCGAAGCATGGGCGGAAAGCAGCCTGCCAAAACCGTGTAGCCACTTGTCAACCGAGGGTAAATGAAAAAATCCACTGTTCTGTTGAACAGTGGATTTTTCTGCTTCGCAAAGCTCAAGCCTGTGCCTTGAGTTTCTTGAGGCACTCGGGGCAGATGTTCTTGCCCTTGAAGTTGATGACATTCTTGGTGTTGTCGCAGAAGATGCAAGCAGGATGATACTTGTGAAGAATGATGTTGTCGCCTTCAACGAATATCTCGAGAGCATCCTTCTCGGCGATGTCAAGAGTACGGCGCAGCTCGATGGGGAGCACGATGCGGCCGAGTTCATCTACTTTTCTTACGATACCGGTTGATTTCATATCTTTGTCCTCCTTTGTGGGTCAATCCCACATATATACAAAACATCGAGTTCATTATACCAAAAGTTAAGAGAGTGTCAAGCCCTTTTTAGCAGAAATAAAGAATTAATTGTTAATTTTTTTTGCGCAGAGGTAAAAACACTCAAAAATTTTTCATAAATTCCTGCCAAACAAATAGGTTTTACTAAAAACCGATTGAGGGGGAACAAAAAAATGCTGATGGGAATTGTCTGGACAGGCATGATCGCAGTATCGATTCTGTATTCCTGCGCCGCCGGCACGACCGCCGAGGTGGGCGAGGCTGCGCTTGAAGGTGCGCAGGCGGCGGTGGAGCTGTGCCTGTCGATAGGCGGGGTCATGTGCCTTTGGTGTGCTGTCATGGAGCTCATGCGCAGCTGCGGTATCGCCGAGGCGCTTGCCAAGGCACTGCGGCCTGTGCTCCGCCTGCTGTTTCCCGATGCCGCCCGACATGAGAATATCCTTGAGCCGCTTTCGGCGAATGTCAGCGCAAATCTTCTGGGGCTGGGAAACGCCGCAACGCCTATGGGCATAAAGGCTGCCAAGGGCATGGCGGCTCTCGGCGACGGGGTCACGGCGACAAACGAGCTGTGCAGGCTCGTCGTTCTGAACACGGCATCAATTCAGCTCCTGCCGACCACAGTGGCGGCCATCCGAGCCGCCGAGGGTGCGCAGCAGCCGTTTGACATTCTGCCTGCCGTGTGGCTGAGCTCGGCCGTCTCCGTTGCGGTCGGGCTCACGGCGGCGTATCTCATGCAGAGGGCGGCAAAGTGAATGTTCTCTTGACGCTTGCCGTGCCGCTCATACTCGCCGCCGTGGGCATCTGTGCCGTGTTCGGCAAAGCGAACATTTTCTCGGCGCTGACCCGTGGCGCTGCCGAGGGGCTCGTGACGGTCAAGGATATGTTTCCGGCACTGGTGGTGCTGTTTCCGGCAGTGTACATGCTGCGAGCTTCCGGCGCGATAGACGCACTGGCGGCATTCTTGCAGCCGGTGCTCTCGCTTGGCGGCATACCCGCGGAGACCGTGCCGCTTGCGCTCCTGCGT
>HF986913.1:44034-68500 GCA_000431075.1 Firmicutes bacterium CAG:555 | reverse complement strand
CGCTGCGGCTGATATCATAAAAACCGCCGGTGCCGACTCGCTTGCCGGGCGCACCGCCGCCGTCATGATGGGCTCGAGCGAGACGACATTCTATGTCATCGCCGTGTATTTCGGAGCGGCAAAAATCAAAAAGACACGCTGGGCGATACCGGCGGCACTGTGCGCAGACCTTGCGGTGTTCATAGCCTCGGCGATCATTTGCCGTGCCATGTGGGGATAAATTGAAAAGCGTCGGGAAATAATAGCATCACTTAGGAGAGTGATGCTATGCAGGGCAAGGTCGAGCTGAGCGGCGTAAACACATCTAAGCTGCCGCTGCTGAAAAACTCGGAAATGCGAGAGCTGATCGCAGCGGCGCAGTCGGGCGATACGGCCGCTCGTGAAAAGCTCATTTCGGGAAATCTGCGGCTCGTGCTTTCGGTGATACAGAAGTTCTCCGGCAGAGGCGAGAGCATGGACGATCTGTTTCAGGTCGGCTGCATCGGGCTTATCAAGGCCATCGACTGCTTCGACCTGAACCAGAATGTGCAGTTTTCGACCTACGGCGTGCCGATGATATCCGGCGAGCTGCGCAGGTTTTTGCGTGACCACGGCGCTGTGCGTGTGTCAAGGTCGATGCGTGATACGGCCTACAAGGTCTTGCAGGTAAAAGAAAAGCTCACCGCCGAGCTCGGGCGGGAGCCGGATGTCGAGCGCATCGCAAAGGAGCTCGGGATAAAGCGCTCCGAGGTGGTGTTCGCCCTCGACGCTATCTGCGACCCCGTGTCTCTGTACGAGCCCGTTTACAGTGACAGCGGCGAGAATGTCTGCGTTATGGATCAGATAGGCGACGAGCGCAACACGGACGAGCACTGGCTTGAGCAAATTGCGCTCGGTGAGGCGGTGTCGAAGCTTAGTGACCGTGAAAAACGCATACTCGCCATGCGCTTTTCAAGCGGCAAAACGCAGATGGAGGTCGCCCGTGAGATAGGCATAAGTCAGGCGCAGGTGTCCCGACTTGAGAAAAATGCGATAAACCGCATCAAAAAAGAAATACAATAAAAAAAGACCGTTCGTGAGAACGGTCTAATTGTTTTAACTCAGTCAGTTACATACGGCAGGAGAGCGATCTGGCGGGCTCTCTTGATAGCCTCGGTGAGCTGACGCTGATGCATTGCGCAGGTGCCGGTAGTGCGGCGGGGCAGGATCTTGCTGCGCTCGGACATGAAGCGGCGGAGCTTAGCGGTATCCTTGTAATCGATAGCGGTAGCCTTATCTACGCAAAACTGGCAAACTTTTCTGCGCTTGCGGTTTTTGGGATTGTTCTTATCGAAAGCCAAAGCTGTATCCTCCTATGAATATTTTAGAACGGCAGCTCGCCGTCGTCGTCGCCGAGCTCCGAGAATGCGGAAGCACCCATGCCGGGGCTGACGCCTTCATTGCTGCTCTGATATGCGGGACGGGAGTCGCTGCGCATTTCGCCGCCTTCGCGGCGCTTGCTCTCACCGAAATAGATATTGTCAACTACGACCTCTGCGTTGCGGCGCTTGCCGCCGTCACGGTCGGTCCAATCACGGATCTGCAGGCGGCCGGAAACGACTGCCATGCTGCCCTTGGTGAAATACTTGCTGACAAATTCGGCTGTCTGACGCCATGCGACGCAGTCGATAAAATCGGTCTGCTTCTCACCGCCGTCACGGCCGCCGAAATCACGGTCGACTGCGAGGGTGAAGCTCGTCACAGGTGTCTGGGACTGGGTGTATCTGATCTCGGGATCCCGAGTCAGGCGACCCATAATGGTAATGTGGTTAAGCATCGTTCGTCTCCTTACTCTGCACGCAGGGTGATCAGGCGACGCATAATGCCGTCGGTGATACCGAGAATACGATCCAGCTCGGCGGGGAACTCAGCGCCGCTGGTGAACTTCATCAGGACATAGTAACCCTCGGAAATGTAGTTGATTTCGTAAGCGAGCTTGCGCTTACCCATCTCCTCCAGTTCGTCCAGGGTACCATTTGCCTCAACGAGTGCCTTGAACTTCTCGACGATAGCAGCGGTCTGCTCCTCGCTGAAGTTCGGGTTGATGATGTACATTACTTCGTACTTTTCGCTCATTTTTGCCATGGTTTGCACCTCCTTCTGGGCATTTGGCCTCCGTCTGTAACGGAAGCAAGGATACTTGTCCATAATGACAAGCTATATAATTATACATGATTATCTTGGAAAGTCAAGCACTTTTTACGCCTTGACCGTCAGCGCCGCCTCTGCGGTGATGCGGCCAATCTGCTTGCCGCCGTACACGCCGTCAAAATCCCACTTCGCAGAAATAGGCACGGCGACGGTCTCGCCGATCTCGGCGGGGATGGTGACGGTGGCGTCATAGATGAGCGTTTCGTGCTTTTTCGAGTTATCATCGATCCTGATCGGGTCACTCACGAATGTATACTCCTTGCCGTACAGGCGGATAGAGCCGTTGTGCTGACCTGCGTTTATGGCATAGGACACGATATATACCTCAACATCGAGCGTGAGCTCCTTGCTGTTTGCGGAGGTTATGTGCCAGTCGACACGCATGTTGATGTTCGCACCCGTCTGAGAGCTGATGCTGCCGGCCTTATCGAGCGTGCGGGCTTCGGGCTTGGGAGTTGCCGTGGGCTTCGGGGTCAACGACGGCTTGGGCGTTGCGGTCGGCTCGGGCGTGCCCGTCGTATCGGGAGCCTTGCTCGGTGACGATGTCTTAACGGCCGCCGAGGGCACGACCTTCGTCGATACGGGCTTAGCATCGTCATTTGCGGTCACGGGTGCGCCGGAGAGTATCTCACTGCCCGTCGTCCATGCGAGTATCGCCGCAATTATGAGAAGCACCAGCACGAGTGCGATGAAAACATTGGATCTGTGCTTGTCCATATTAAAACCTCCGTGGGCATAATGAAGTAATTATACAATAATAAAACGCAAAAATCTACACCCGATGCTGCGGAAAATGCCAGATATGTTGACAAGTTGCTCGAAAAAAAGCTATAATGTGTTCAGCGAAAATGACTGGTCTGTCAAAGAACTAGGTAAAAACGATTGCGGCAGAGTAAACTCCGATACGCAGCAGGGGGAGTGTGAGGGGGACAAGGTCCCGCCTCAAGTTTGATAAATAGCCATCAAAAACGCCTGTTAAGGCTTTTTGACGAGCACAGCGAGATTTTTCGTGAAGCTCTGCTTCACAAAAAATGTGGCGTTTTATGAGCGAAAGCGAAGGAGGCGGCGGTTTTGGCGGAGCTTGAGACGAAGGAAAATGAAATTAGCGGCAAAGCCGAGACTAAGCGCACTTCCCGCCGCCGCAGATCAAGGCACAGAAAGCAACGCCGCCATGTCAGCGGCATTAAGCTCATCACACTCACGGTATCGGTCATCGTCATGCTTGCTTTTTGCGTAATTATGATATCGCCGCTTCGGGGCTGCGTGATGCAGGATGTCAACATCGGCACATCGACAGCGCAAAAGGCGGCGTTTAGCGATGCCGGGGTGAGTGCCGACACGGCAAAAAATACCGAGACCGATCTGATAAAGCTTGATGACGGCATGTGCTATAAGGTCGATTTTACGGCAAACGACATCGATTACAGCTATATCATCTCTGCCGACACCGGCAAGATAGTCATCAGTCGCAGTCAGCCGCACCCAAGTGATAAATAATGCTGAATAAGCAAAAACGGGAAGCTCTGCTTCCCGTTTTTTTATTGCTTCTCCTCGATGAGCGGGAGATAATCTTTGTATTCGGTGTCGTAGGCACAGGAGTAGCCGGCCTTGTGGGCAAAGTGCGAAACGCTCTTGTACGCCTTGCCTATATCGCACAGCGTGCCGGCACCGGCAACGCAGCCGCCGGGGCAGGCCATGCCTTCGAGCAGGTAGCCGTCATATTTACCGGCCTTGGCCATCAGCAGCAGCTTGCGGCACTCGTCAAGCCCCGCAGCCTTGGCGACCTTGACCTTACGGTCGGGATCCATGGACTTTATCGCATTGACGACCGCCTGCGCAACGCCGCCGGACACGGCGAACATTCGTGCATCCTTGCCCGACTGCTTTAATGGCTCCGCTTCGGTCATGGGAATGCACTCCTTGTCGATGCCCTTAGCGGCGCACATGCCCAAGACCTCCTCAAAGGTCAGAACAAAATCGACATCGCTGCGCACCGTTTTACGGCTGGCTTCGAGCTTCTTTGCATCGCAGGGACCCACGAAAACGACCTTGCAGCCCGGGTGCTGTTTTTTGACAAAGCGTGCGGTGAGCACCATGGGGGTCATCGCAACGGAAATGTTCTGCTCGAATTCGGGGAAGAGCTTCCTGACCATGTCGCTCCAGCTCGGGCAGCAGGAGGTGACCATGAACGGATGCTTTGCCGGAACCTCCTCAAGGAAGTCGGCGGCCTCCTCGATGACGCACAGGTCTGCGCCGATAGCGGCCTCGTAGACATCGGTAAAGCCGAGACGCTTAAAAATGGCCTTCATCTTCTCGGGAACGGCGTCTGGGCCGAACTGGCCGACGAACGACGGGGCGAGTACGCAGTAAACGGGGGTCTCGCTCTTTATCGCCATGACGGTCTGGAATATCTGGCTCTTGTCGGATATCGCACCGAAGGGGCAGGCAACAAGGCACTGGCCGCAGGAGGTGCATTTGGCGTAATCTATCTGCGCACGGCCGTGATCGTCCGAGCCGATGCACTTCATGCCGCAGGCCTTGGCACAGGGACGCTGCTGGTGGATGATCGCATGGAACGAGCAGGTGTGTGCGCATTTGCCGCAGCGGACGCACTTATCGTTATCGATCTTGGCGTGGCCGTTTACCTTGCTGATAGCGCCTCGGGGGCATATCTCCATGCACGGGTGCTCAAGGCAGCCCTGACAGCCGTCGGTGACACGCACGAGGTCAACAGGGCAGCGGTTGCAGGCAAATTTGACGACATTTATAAGAGGCGGCTCATAGTGCTTCTCGGCAACTATGGCATCCTCGATCCCATCGGCGATGGAGTTATACTCGCCGAGTTTTCTCGTCGGCAGACCCATTGCAAGACGCAGCCTTTCGCCGACGACGGCTCTTTCGAGAAACAGGCTGTTTCTGTATGCGCCGATATCGTCCGGATCACCGGGACAGATCTTGTATGTCAGCTCCTCGAGCGCTTTGGCATAGTCGCCGCCCTCGTAGTCATAGGCAAGGCGTGCTATCTCGGTAAAAACCGAGTGTCGTATTCTTGTTTTGCCGGTCTCCATTCCTCTCATGCGGCGGTGGCCTCCTGTATGAAAAAACTGCATTGATTTATTAAAAGCAATAAATATTATACATATAACATAGCCCTTGTCAACAGTATAACATTCGGCTTTTTGGGATATTTGATGAAAAAAGCACGCAAAACAATCGTTTTGCGTGCTTTTATGTGCATTTTGTAAAATTTATATCTATTTTTAATCGATGTATTTCTTGCAGTCATCGAGCACGGCGTCGATATCTTCGGGCTTTTTCGGCTTGCGCTCGGGGGCTTGGATGGTGGGCTCGGGCTTATCCTCCGTTTCGCCCGGCTCAAGCACCTGCGCCTTTTCCGTCTCCGGCTTTTCCTCTGGTGCAGCTTCGGCCTGTGCGGGCTTACGCATGTTGCTTATCATCATCCAAAGCTCCGTTAACAGCATACCGGCGCTGCCGAGATATATCATCTGCAAGCCGATATAGCGGCTGTCGGCAAGGGTGGTAAAGCACATGAACGCAGCGAGCATGGTAAGAAACATCGCCTTGTACGGCTCTGCTCTGTCAAACGCAAAGCCGGCACTGAACAAAAATGCAAGCATGCACAGGCAGCAGGTGATTATCTCTATCCAGAACGACCAGATGACGGGGTTCGAGGAATTTGCCTTGTAGCACAGTAGGAGCATGGCGGTGAACATCGCAATGGGGATGCACATGAAAACACCAATGATGCTCGGGGCGTAGCGTCTGCGGCGGCTGCTGCAAATGACGGGAAAGGTCAGCGCCGAGATAGCAGCTAACCCTGCGATGAGCCTGTAAACGGCGGCATACTGCTCACCAGCACAGTTTACGAGTGTCACAACGCTGCCGACGAGCGTCACGACGGCAATGACCATGTATGCCAGCGGGTAGAGGATGCTCGTGCCGTTAAACAGGCCGAAAATGTCCTTCGGAGGCTCAAGCTCCTGATTTTTTAGCTTTTTTACGAGGAAAAAGAACAGCACGGCGGCCGCCAAGATGCTCAGCGGAACTATATAATTAAGTGCGCTGGGGTTTAACAGCCCCGTTTCCGCATCGAAGCACGACTGATTTTGCAGCCAGCGGAAGAAGGTGCCGAATGCACCGGCGGCGCAGACATAGCACGAATTTATCAAAGCGTTTTTTCGCATATTACCAATCCAATCAGAATAATCTTGTATGGAATTATATTATACTTGTTTGGCTCAACAGTCAACCGAAAAAGATGTGAAAGGAACGCTTATGATGAAAAGATTGCTGCTGTCGTCGATGCTTTTGACCTGCGTAACGCTGGCCGTGGTCATCATGACTGCCCGTGCGCCGGTGATCCCGCAGGCGGCTCCGACGCCGCCTGCCGCAACGGCAAAAACGCTCGATGCCGATGAAAAGCGCTATATAACCGTTCTGTGCGGGGACGAGCCTGTTAAAATGACGGTGCGGCACTATCTTGTGGGCGTTGTCGCAGCGGAAATGCCCGTATCCTTTGAGCCGGAGGCACTCAAGGCGCAGGCCGTCGCCGCACGCAGCTATCTCCAGCGCTTTTTGGCAGATCCCAAGCACGATAACGCCGATATCTGTGCCAAAAGCGACTGCTGTCAGGCGTATCTGAGCATAGCAAAGCTCAGGGAAAAGTGGGGAGATAGCTTCGATACATATATAAAAAAGGTGCGTTCGGCTGTTGCCGCCACCGACGGAGAGTACCTGAGCTACGGCGGCAAGGCGGCGCTCACGGCGTTCCACTCGTCGTCGGCCGGAGTGACCGAGGAAAGCGGCGCAATTTGGAGCGAGCTTCCGTATCTGAAGTCCGTTGACTCGCCCGAGACCGCCGACAGCGTGCCCAACTATGTGAGCACCCTCTCGCTTGCCGACATTGACTTTCGTGATACCATACTCTATCTCAAGCCCGAGGCGGACATGACCGGCGAGGCCGGCGATTGGGTGAGCAAAATCGAGCGCAACTCATCGGGCAGGGTGCAGTCTGCCACGATCGGCAAGGTGAAGTTCACTGGAGCCGAGCTGCGCAAGCTTTTCTCCCTGCGCTCGACAGCGTTTGAGCTCAAGCACGCAGACGGACAGTTTACCTTCACCGTCACCGGCTACGGTCACGGCGTGGGCATGAGCCAGTACGGCGCAAACACCATGGCAAAGTCGGGGTCGAGCTACAAAGAGATACTCGACCATTACTACCCGGGAACGACATTGTCTTAATTTGAATAAATAATTTCTTGACAAACAGCCCTCTTTGCATTATTCTCATATATGAGAATGGTTCAAAGGGGGCCTTTTGCATGAATGCGAAAACCGTGATGAACCCTGCAAGACTGCGCATCCTTGAGTATTTCATCCTGCACGAGAGCGCCACCGTCGCCGAGATGCGCCGTGAGCTTTCCGATATCCCGCAGGCGAGCCTTTACCGGCACATGTCGACGCTTGTCGGCGATGGCTGGCTCGTCATTGAGTCCGAGGAGAAAAAGCGTGGTGCGACCGAGCGGCGCTACAGGCTGAAGCCGAGCGTCGGAAAGGGCGAGAAGGCCGACTACATGCAGGTGTTCGATGTGCTCATGTCGCTCATGGCGACATTCAAGCGCTACTTTGCCAAGCCTGACTGTGACCCGGTGCGGGATATGCTCTCCGTCGGCACGGCGGCATTTTTGCTGACCGACGAGGAGTACACCGAGCTTATGACGGCAATGTCCGGACTTTTGGTCAAAAACATCGGCAATGCGCCCGCCGAGGGCAGAAAGCAGCGCAGATTGACCGTAATTTCATCCCCATGTGAAGAGGAGGAGCAATAGATGCTTAAAATCAAACATTTCAGCAAGGTGTATGACGGCAAGCCTGCCGTCGATGATCTGAGCCTTGAGGTGGCTGCCGGCGATATCTACGCCTTCATCGGCCACAACGGTGCAGGCAAAACAACGACAATCAAGGCCTGCTGCGGCATCCTGCAATTTGAGCAGGGCGACATTTTCATAAACGGCCTGTCCGTTAAGGAAAAGCCCATCGAGTGCAAGCAGCAGATAGCATATATCCCCGATAACCCCGAGCTTTACGAGTACCTTTCCGGCATAAAGTATCTGAACTTTGTCGCCGATATCTACGGTGTGGGCAAAAAAGAGCGCTCCGAGCGCATTGCAAAATACGCCGACGCCTTCGGCCTTACAGAGAATCTTGCCCAGCCCGTGAGCGCCTACTCCCACGGCATGAAGCAGAAGCTTGCCATTATCTCGGCATGGCTGCACGACCCGAAGCTCATCATCATGGACGAGCCCTTTGTCGGCCTTGACCCGGTTGCGGCTCACACGCTCAAGACCATGATGCGTGAGCATTGCGATAACGGCGGTGCGATATTTTTCTCGACCCATGTGCTCGAGGTCGCAGAAAAGCTCTGCGACAAGGTCGCCATCATAAAAAACGGCAGACTCATAACTAGCGGCGACATGGACTCTGTCAAGGGTGACGCATCCCTTGAAGCCGTGTTCCTCGAACTGGAGGGCGAACATGCTTAAGGCTCTTTTGAAGGTAAACGCTGCGGCGTTTGTAAACTGGCTGGCAGGCTCCGGCAAGCGCGGCAATAAGGGCAAGAGCAGCAAGGGCAAGATGATAGTCTACGCCCTTTTGATGCTCTATGCTCTGGGGGTGTTCTGCTGGCTGTTCGGTGAAATTTTCGCCCTGCTCGCTCCGCCGCTTTATAACGCAGGCTGCGGCTGGCTGTATTTTGTGTATGTGTTCATCGTGGCGTTTGCCCTGATGTTCGTTTTCAGCGTTTTTGCGGCAAAAAACAGGCTTTATGAGGCAAAGGACAACGATCTTTTGCTGGCGATGCCCATACCGCCGTCCGTCATCCTCGCAAGCCGCATGGCGCTGCTTCTTGCGATGAATGTCCTGTTCGGCGCAATAGTTGTCGGCCCTGCGATATACCGCTGGTACGAGATAGTGCCGTTTTCGCTCGGCTCGCTTGTCTGCATGATAGTCGAATTTCTCGGCCTGTGTCTGTTCTCACTTGCGCTGTCGGCGCTGTTCGGCTGGCTGTTGTCCTTGGTGTCGTCTAAGATGCGCAAAAAAGCGCTCGTTGAAACGCTCATGTCCTTCGTGTTCCTCGGTGCATATCTCTACGGTTACAGCCAGCTCAACACCATCGTTGCAAATCTCGTTGCCAACACCACGGATATCGCAGCTTCCGTCGGCGATGTCCTGCCGCTTTATTGGATAGGCGCAGGCGCAGCCGGTGAGCTCGGCTCATTTGTGCTTGGTATGCTCATCATGATAGTGCCCTTTGCGGCGGTGTATGCCGTTTTGGCTCGCACATTTGTCAAGACCGCCACCACCAAGCGGGGCACGGCAAAGATAAAGTACGAGGCCAAGGAGCAGAAGGTGTCCTCCCGCAGCTCGGCGCTGCTCGGCAGGGAGGCATCCCGCTTCTTCTCAAGCTCCACATGCATCGTCAATAACGGCATCGGCATCGTGTTCATCATTCTCGCCGCCGTGCTGATACTCATCTACGGCAGCGATATCCGAAGCTTCATGAACTGGATCATGATACCCACCGACCTTGCCGTGTGCGCAGGCACAGTCGCCGTTGCGATGATGGCGGGGATCATCGTGCCCACGAGCTCCTCGGTCTCGCTCGAGGGCAAGAGCATATGGGTCATCCAGTCCATGCCCGTTGACCCTGCGCAGGTGCTGCTCGGTAAGCTCAAACTGAGCCTTATCCTTTTCCTGCCACCGGTTGCGTTCTGTATGGCGGCACTGGTCATCGTGTTCGGAAGCTCTGCCGCCGTTGCCGTACCGGCGCTGCTGCTGTCGGTTGGCATAGTCGTCGTCATGGCGGAGATCGGGCTTATCATAAATGTCAACCATCCGCTTCTTAACTGGACGAGCGAAACGCAGGCGGTCAAAAGCAGCGGCTCGATACTCATCTCCATGGTCGTAGACATGGTCATCGTGTTCACACTCGGCTTCGGCGGATATCTTTTGCTCGACAACGGAGTGGAGGCCGAAACGCTCCTCACGGTGGCTGCGGTCGTCATGCTGGTTGCCGCAAGGCTCCTCTACGGAGTCATCATCGGTAAGTCGGCACGCAAATTTGCTTTCTTGAGCTGAGGCAAAGAATAAAAGTGAAAATTTTAACGGCAGAGGCCAATTGTTCACAATATGTTCACAATTGACCTCGCCTTTTATGTATAATATGTTAACAGATGCTGTACATGTTAATATAGTGTGTCGTAATAACCGATGGCAAACTGCAAAGAAATTTTTAAAAAGTTTGTCATTTTTTCTTTACTATTTTGTAACCTTGTGCTACAATGTCGATACTATCAAGTACAGAACAAACTGCGTAGTTAGTAGTTAAGTAATCTTTTTATACAAAGTAAAATATAAGGGAGGAACAACATGAAAAGAGTATTACTTATGGTTTGCAGCATCTGCCTGGTGCTCGCATGCCTCTTCGGCCTGTTCGCATGCGTTGCAGGCATGAAGGACGCCCTGAACATTCAGGAGTATAAGCAGGAGGATGCAGACCATGCACGAGAGGGTATCGCAGCCGCTCGCGAAGGTATCAAGCAGCTCCAGGAAAATGAGGATGTCTACCTCAACGGTGTCGGCACATATGAGGCTGGTCTCATTCAGCTGTCGTCCGGTAAGAGCGCCCTCAATGCAGGCTACAAAGAGTATTACGCAGGTAAGAAGGCCCTCGAGGAGGGCAAAAAGGCTTACGCAGAAGGCGTAAAGGCTCTTGAAGCGGGCAAGAAGGAATACGAGGCAGGTAAGAAGAAAATTGCCGAGAATACTCAGGCCTACAACGAAGGCAAGGAAAAGCTTGCAAAGATCGAGCCCCTCATGCCTTATCTCAACCAGTATGTCCAGTTCCGTGACGGCACCATCGCAAAGCTGCCCGGCTTTAACAGCGCTCAGGCATGGTTCGTAAAGACCGTTCGTCCCATCGCAGCCAAGCTCGGCATCACCATTCCCGATGACGTTACCGATTTCCCCGCATTCATGAACAAGATGGTAGCTGACGGCAAGGCTCAGCTCAAGGAATACGAAGACGGCGTGGCAAAGCTTGCCGAGGCCGAGAAGACCATTGCAGCAGGCGAGAAGAAGCTTGCGGCAGCAGAAAAAGAGATCGCAGCAGGCGAGAAGAAGCTCGCCGACGCCGAGAAGCAGCTCGCAGCGGGCGAGAAGAAGCTTGCGACAGGCAAGAACGAGCTTGCAAACGGCGACAAGAAGCTCAAGGTTTACGAGGGCGGCCAGGAGCAGCTGGCAGCAGGTATGCAGCAGCTTCTTGATGAGATGGTCCCCTGCACCACCCGCAGCGGCAAGCAGACCGTTCCCGGCCTGAAGGAGCTGCTCGGTGACGACTTCAGCATCTGGGTTCTTAACGACAAGGGCGAGGTCAAGGTCCAGCGTGGCTGCCAGTTTGTCGATCTGGACAACTGCGCAAAGCTCTGCGACGAGGCCGAGCACTACCTCGAACTCCAGGAAGCAGATATCAAGAGCGAGCTTTATCCCCGTATCGCAATGAACATCATGATGGCTCTCGCAGCTGTCATCGGCATCGTCTCCGGCATCGTTGCCATTGTCGGTGCTGTCACCGGCAGCAAGAAGACCGGCTTCGTCGGCGGCATCATCACCGCAGTTCTGGCAGTTGCGGCTAACATCGTCGGTATCGTTGTCGGCTACACCGACTTTGTATATCAGACCCGTGAACTCGTTGACGGCGTCAAGGAGTACACCTACTCGGGCGATCTCCAGCTCTACGCTCTGATCGTTCTGGCTGTCGTTGCGGTCATCTTCACCATCGTTGCAGGTATTGCGCGCAATGCCGCCAAGAAGGCTGAGACCGAGACTGTTGCACAGGCAAATCAGGCAGCAGCCGCCGGCGCCGCAGCCGCAGCCGTAGCTGCAGCAGCTCCCGCAGAGGCAGCTCCCGTTGAGACTGCCCCTGTTGAGGCAGCGCCCACTGCCGAGAGCGAGAAGCTCGCAGAGCTTGAAGCTGAGAATGCAGCTCTCAAGGAAATGGTCGCAAAGTTAGCGGCAGACGCGGCAACTGTCAAGGAGTGATCTCCGTCCGACCCGTGAGCGGATACACAGATCACGCTCCGGCCGAAAAACAATAATCAAGCCCACAGAGTATTCACTCTGTGGGCTTTTTCAATACGCTTTTACGCTTCTGCTGGTCACTTTTGCGTCAGCCCGACCGGTGAGTGCATACCAAAGTTTAGTCTGTACATCAACCTATCGGTGCGCAGCATGCTTTTTACACCTGTCCGGCAGATTTCGTGAACAGGCTGAAGATGAAGTAAACGGCGCTAACCGCAGCGGCGAGGTAATACGGAAGCTTCACCGGCGCAGAGCCGATGCCGGACACCAGCGACAGCAGGAACGGACTTAAAAACTGCGCAAGGTACATTGCCGCAGATATCATCGGCATTACGGTCGTTGCGGCCGCCTTGCCCTCGTTGGCCGAGGCGGTCGAGATAATGTACGGAATGCCTACGCCGTTTGAAAAGCCTATGAGCGCAGAGCCTGCGATCGTTCCGACCCAGCCGCCGACAAAGGCCAGCAGGCAGTAGCCGAGCAGAAACAGCGCCGGCGCAACGAGCCCTGCAAAGCTTCCGCTGATGCGCTTGACCCACACGAAGGCAAGCCCGCCGCCGAATGCGATGAGGTCGCAGCCCGCCATTATAACGGCGCACAAGCTCATGGGCACGGCACCCTCGGCTGCGGTCACAATCGCAAAGTTTGCGGGGTAGATAAAGAATATCGTCATGAGCAGGAATATGCACACGACATGTGTCCAATTTCTGCACCAGACATCGCCGAGACGAGCCGGTTCACTGCTGCGGGCACCGCCACGGATGCGGTCGTTGGGCATGAAAACAAGGCACAGAACGATGCTTATAAGACCCATGAGATAGACCGCAAAGCTCAGTCGCCAGCTGATATTTGCGAGCACACCGGCAAGCGCAGTTGCGACCACGCCGCCGAGCTGGTTGGCCGCCGAGGACAGCCCCATGAGCCCCTCACGCCTCTCCGGCGGGAAGTAATAGGTCAAAAGCCCCGTGGACAGCGGCATGATGATGCCGACACCGACACCGACGAGCGCACGCATGATAAGCACCGCCCAAATCGAATCGAACAGTCCCGCAGCCGAACCGCCGACGGTGTACAGCACAAGGCCGAGCATCGTAAGCGCCCGTGCGCCGAAGCGCTCGGCAAGCTTGCCGAAAAACAAGTTCGTTATGACGATAAACAGCGCCGGCATGGAGACAATAAGCTGAATTTCAAGCTTGCTTGCCTCGGAAAAATGCTCTCGTATGACCTCCAATGCGGGTGCGACCGCCGCACCTGCCATGACCGTCAGCAGCGAAAGCGAAAGTATGCTCGCCGCCAGCGGCTTGAGCCGGATTTCTCTATTCATTGACAAAAACCTCTCTTTTCAGATTAACAAACTCAACCCTCGACCGAGGGTAAAAGAAAAAAGCGCAAGTCCGGTTTGGACTTACGCTTTTTTGCTACACAACAAGCGAAATTTTAGCAAATTTTTTTGAAAAAGTCAAAGGCTTTTTTAATATTTACTTTGCGTGATAAAGCTTTTTAGCCTGATAGCGGGGCTCGTAGGTGATGTTCACGCCGAGCTTGGAGAAGAGGTTCTCGTCCACTCTTGACAGGATGACGGTCGAGTGTGCTTCGCAGCCACGCAGCTTGTCAAGCTGGTCGATGGCAAGCTCAACGAGGGGATTTGTCACGGCGCAAATTGACAGCGCAATAAGCAGCTCGTCCGTGTGCAGGCGGGGATTGTGATTGCCCAGATGCTCGACCTTGAGGTGCTGTATCGGCTCGATAACGCCCGGGGCGATGAGCAGAAGCTTCTTGTCGATGCCCGCAAGGTACTTGAGCGCATTCATAAGACAGGCCGAGCTTGCACCGAGAAGCGAGCTTGTCTTGCCGGTGATTATCGTACCGTCGTGAAGCTCGATGGCAACAGCGGGGCCGCCGGTCTTCTCTGCC
The DNA here is from genome assembly GCA_000431075.1 of Firmicutes bacterium CAG:555. Classification (GTDB taxonomy): domain Bacteria; phylum Bacillota; class Clostridia; order Oscillospirales; family Oscillospiraceae; genus F23-B02. The sequence goes on along the minus strand of HF986913.1, from coordinate 54,262 downwards.
TTTTCAAGCGCCTTTGCGACAACGGGACGGTCGTCGGAGGAAAGGCCTATCGAGTTCATGATAAGCTCGATCTTGCGCACTTCCTCGGGCGTGCCGAGACCCTGACGCAGCGAGCAGGCAGCGGCGTAGTAGCGGCGGATTATCTCCTGCTTTGACGCTTCACGGCAAGCCTCATCGTCGGTGATGCAGTAGCCTGCCATGTTGACACCCATGTCGGTGGGGCTCTTGTATGCGCTCTCGCCGAAGATGCGGGTCAGAATGGCGTTGAGCACGGGGAATATCTCAACATCACGGTTGTAGTTGACGGTCGTCTCGCCGTAGGCTTCGAGGTGGAAGGGGTCGATCATGTTGATATCGTCAAGGTCGGCGGTGGCGGCCTCATAGGCGAGGTTTATCGGGTGCTTGAGCGGCACATTCCAGATGGGGAAGGTCTCAAACTTCGCATAGCCTGCGTTCACGCCGCGGCGGTGCTCATGATAAAGCTGGCTTAGGCAGGTGGCCATTTTGCCGCTGCCCGGGCCGGGTGCGGTGACGACGACGAGGCTGCGCTCGGTCTCAATATAATCGTTCTTGCCGAAGCCGTTTTCCGACACGATAAGCTCGACATTCGAGGGGTAATCGGGAATTATATAGTGGCGGTAGACACGCACGCCGAGCGTTTCGAGCCGCTTCTGGAACATCTCTGCTGCCGGCTGACTGCGGTAGTGGGTGATGACGACGCTGCCGACATAAAGACCGATGCCGCGGAAGGCGTCGATAAGGCGCAGTGTGTCCTCATCGTAGGTGATGCCGAGGTCGCCGCGGCGCTTGTTGCGCTCGATATCATCCGCCGAGATGGCGATGACTATCTCCGCATCGTCCTTCATCTCGAGCAGCATCCTTACCTTGCTGTCAGGCCGGAAGCCGGGCAGAACACGGGAGGCGTGGTAGTCGTCAAACAGCTTGCCGCCGAATTCAAGGTACAGCTTGCCGCCGAACTGCGATATCCTGTCACGGATATTCTGCGACTGCAGCTGCACATATTTGGCGTTGTCAAATCCTATCTTATTCATGTTCTTTATCCTCTTTATCTCCGTAATTACAAAATAAAATTATATACCGCCGCCCCGTCCGCTGTCAATCAGATTGCCGCTAAAATTAAAAAGGAATGAGCCTGTGTCGGGGCTCATTCCTTAAGCAACTTGATTTATATTATTGTCTAAACTTTGGGGAGCACTTGGAGGTGACTGCGTTTTACTGCAACATCTGATACAGAGTTACTCCGTCAACATCGATAGAAAAAGTTTGCATTTTTCACAGTAATGAGCGCTTATCGCATATGCTTTGGAAAGGTTAAGGCGTTCGGTGAGGATCATCCCGTCACTGCCGTATGCGGGGCTTATTGCGCCGGAGAGCAGCTGTCTATCCCACACGAGCATCCTCGAGCTCTGGATATATCCTGCGGCCATTTCCTGTTGACAATACGGACAATTCATCAAAAACCAACTTCCTCCTCAAGAAAACCAATTATGGTAATAGTATATGTGAGGGTATTTATGCCCCTTCAAATTCTCCTTAGAGTAGCAAGCTCCTTCGTACTTATAATAACGATCTAGGCTCATGGAGTCTTTGCGCTCAAATCTATCGAAATACCATGAAAAAAATTCGTCTTCCATACCATAAACCTTGCAACGAGTAATCATTTCTGCTGCAATGCTGCTGAAGATAGAATATCCAATTGAATATCCTATACCAGCGGATACTGCAGCACAAAGAATTGCTGCCACAGTGCCGGTTGCTAAACTGACAAGCGTAGTAACGCCCCATGAGCATTTATTGCCCCTATAATTCCCGGCTTCTTTTGTGTAGTCAGAAGCTTTTCCCCAAGGAGTTAAAGAGAACTCACTGTTGCGCATTCTTGGAGTTGCGGTGACACCAGAAGGTTCTTCACGAGATTGAGTGGTTGCATTGATGCCTTGAATGTTAACCAACTGCTCGTCAACGAGCAAATTGCCGTTTTTCAAAAAAATTACTTCATTGTGTAGGTCGCCTTCATAAAAATCTAACACAACACAATCATCTGAGTTTCTTTGAGATGTGATTTGATTGACAATGCCGTTTGGAAATGTGACTTCATACAGGACAAGACCATCTTCATTAATGCGTACAGGAGTGCATAAATCTGCTTCAACACATGTACTGCTGATATCATCGAAATCTGTTACAATTTGCTGATATACTTCATCGTAATCTGCTTCGGGGGGCAATATTGCAAGGACTTCTGCCTTCGATACGGTGACACCGCTTAAACTACTGGGATTTGTGTCAAATCTGCTGTCAGCAGCTAGTGCACGGGGACATAGGGAAAGAATCAATGACAATGCCAATAACATTGAGATATGCTTTTTCATAGTATCCTCCTTAAAAATGTTGTCTGCTTGTAGCTGTTGAACAAATAATAGCGTTGGCTCCCTCATATGTTAGACGTGATAAAATTATACAATACACCGCATGAAAAATCAAGCAAAATAGTTCGATTTATCCAAAATGTGATGACGCATTTGCAAAATGCGGAATTTGTTGCATACTTGTCGCTTATTTCTCTTTTTTTATTCACAATTGTGTGCTATAATGCAGGATGTATAACTATTTGGAAAAACGAAAGGCAAAAACAATGAGCTTTTTAGGTAAATTATTCGGCAGTCACACCGACCGTGAGCTTAAAAGAATATACCCGATAGTCGACAAGATCGAGGCGCTCGAGCCGCAGTTTCAGGCGCTGAGCGACGAGGAGCTTCGGGCAAAGACGGAGGAGTTCAAGCAGCGCTACCAGGGCGGCGAGGATCTCGATGCTCTGCTTCCCGAGGCGTTTGCCGCAGTGCGAGAGGCTGCGTGGCGTGTTCTCGGCATGAAGCCGTTCAGAGTGCAGCTTATCGGCGGCATCGTCCTGCATCAGGGACGCATCGCCGAGATGAAGACCGGCGAAGGCAAGACCCTTGTCGCCGTTCTGCCGGCATACCTCAATGCACTGACCGGCGAGGGTGTTCACATCGTCACCGTCAATGACTATCTTGCCCGCCGTGACAGCGAGTGGATGGGCAAGGTACACCGCTTCATGGGACTTTCCGTCGGACTTATCGTCCACGGGCTCAATAACGACGAGCGTCAGGCGGCATACAATGCCGACATCACCTACGGCACGAATAACGAGATGGGCTTTGACTATCTGCGTGACAATATGGCCATATACAAGGAAAACATGGTTCAGCGCGGCCATGCGTTCGCCATCGTCGACGAGGTAGACTCCATACTCATCGATGAGGCCAGAACACCGCTTATAATTTCCGGCCAGGGCGATGAGAGCACGGATCTGTACCGTCAGGCGGACGACTTTGTCTCAAGACTCAAGGTCAAGGTCTACGCCTCCACCGATTCCAAGGAGGAAGAGGACGAAAACATCGACGCAGACTACATCGTCGATGAGAAGGCGAGAACTGCGACCCTCACTGCAAGGGGTGTTGAGAAGGCAGAGCGTGCCTTTAATCTTGAAAATTACGCCGATATCGAAAACTCCACCCTCACGCATCATATCAATCAGGCGCTGCGTGCCCACGGCATCATGAAGCGTGATATCGACTATGTCGTCAAAGACGGCGAGATACTCATCGTTGACGAGTTTACCGGCCGTATCATGCTCGGCCGCCGCTACAGCGAGGGTCTGCATCAGGCGATAGAGGCCAAGGAGCATGTCGATGTTCAGCGTGAGAACAAGACCCTTGCGACCATCACCTTCCAGAACTACTTCAGACTTTACGAAAAGCTCTCCGGTATGACCGGTACGGCCGTCACAGAGGCTGAGGAGTTTGCGGCTATATATCAGCTGGATATCGTCGAGATACCCACGAACAAGCCCATTGCGAGGATCGACCACCCCGATGTCGTGTTCAAAAACGATGTCGGCAAGAATAAGGCCATTATCGAGCAGATAATACAGTGCCACGAAAAGGGTCAGCCCGTTCTGGTCGGCACTATCTCCATAGAAAAGAGCGAGTACCTGTCCGGACTTCTTAAAAAGCGCGGCATCAAGCACAATGTCCTGAACGCCAAGCACCACGAGAAGGAAGCGGAGATAGTCGCTCAGGCAGGCAAGTTCGGCGCCGTGACCATCGCAACGAACATGGCAGGCCGTGGTACCGATATCATGCTCGGCGGTAACGCAGAGTATCTTGCAAAGAACGACCTGCGCAAAGCCGGCTTCACCGACGAGGTCATCGCCGAGGCAACAGGCTATGCCGAAACGACCGATGAGGAGATACTCAAGGCAAGAGCAATGTTCCGTGAGCGCATGGATGCGCACAAGGTGGTGTGCTCTGAGGAAGCCGAGAAGGTCAGAGCCGCAGGCGGCCTGTTCATCTGCGGCACCGAGCGCCACGAGTCCCGCCGTATCGATAATCAGCTGCGTGGCCGTTCCGGCCGTCAGGGCGACCCGGGCGAGAGCCGCTTCTTCATCGCCATGACCGATGATGTCATGCGCCTTTTCGGCTCGGAGCGAATGATGAACATGATGGAGACCCTCGGAGTTGACGAGGACACTCCGCTTGACCACAAGATGCTGTCCAACGCCATTGAGCAGGCACAGAAAACCGTTGAGAGCCGCAACTTCCAGACCCGTAAGTCGGTCCTGGAGTACGACGATGTCATGAACACTCAGCGTAACATCATATATGATGAGCGCCGCAAGGTGCTTGACGGCGAGGATATCCGTGAAAGCATCGATAAGATGATATCCGGGTTTATCTCCTCCACGGTCAACCCGAGTTTATCTGCTCCACGGTCAACGTCGCTCTTGCGGGCGGCACTGCCGAAAATCAGGAGCACCTCAATGAGGTCGTTGCCCCGTTTGAAAAGTATTTCCTCAAGCGCGGCGAGATAACCATGGAGTCATTAGGCGGCAAGGCCAAGGCCGATAAGATAATCGAGGCCGTGAGCGAGGCTGCCCGCCGTGTCTATGCCGAAAGGGAGAAAGAGTTCGGCCTTGATCCGAACGGTGTTCCCATCATGCGTGAGATCGAGCGTGTCGTCATGCTGCGTGTCGTCGATGAATACTGGATGGACCATATCGATGCAATGGATGAGCTCAAGCGCGGCATCGGCCTTCGCGGCTATGGCAATATCAAGCCCATTGACGCATACAAGCAGGAGGGCTTCGATATGTTCGAGGCCATGATAAACGGCATCCGTGAGGAGACCGTCCGCAGACTTTACACCATCCGTGTCCGCAAGGAGCAGACCATAGAGCGCAAGGCCGTGTCCAAGAATCAGGCTGCAAATGTCGGCGGCGAGCAGGTCAAGAAAAAGCCCATCAGAAAGGCTCCCAAGCCCGGCCGCAACGATCCCTGCCCCTGCGGGAAGATGAAGCCCGACGGCTCAAGGCGTCTCAAGTACAAGGAATGCTGCGGCAGCAAAGAAAAATAAGCGGTCTTTTTGAGCCGTGGCTGCGTTGCTTCGCCTAGGAAATACAGCACGGTATTCCCGTCGTCTTGCGCCTTCCCACGACTCAAAAATCCTCGCTTATTGAAGCGTATAATATTGTTAGGAATTAAAAATGTTCACACAGCAACAGCATAAAAACTGCATCTACATGGTAAGCGATAAAATTTCCGCCCGCCATATGTTCACGACCCGCCTCGGCGGCGTGAGCGGGGGCGTGTGGGCGTCGTGGAATTTCGGCGAAAACCGTGGCGACGACCCCGAAAATGTGCGGGAAAATTATCGCCTTGCCGGTGAAATTTTCGGCTGCACGGAAAACGATTTTGTCGTCACAAAGCAGGTACACGAAAAAACAGTCATCATCGCCGCCGACAAGGACCGCCACACCCTCGGCACGCAGACACCGTATACCGCCGACGGGCTCGTGACCAAAGAGCGGGGACTGCCGCTCATGATATACATTGCCGACTGCGTCCCCGTGCTTCTGCACGATGAAAACGCCGGCGTTATCGGCGCCGTCCACTGCGGCTGGAAAAGCTCGGTGGCGGATATCTTAGGCGTTGCGGTGGATAATATGATAAAGCTCGGCGCAAGGGCGGAGGATATCCATGCTGCCATCGGCGCTTCAATAGGCAAGTGCTGCTTCGAGTGCGACGATGATGTCCCCGAGGCGGTGACGAGGTATCTCGGCGGCGAGACCGACGGACTATTCGAGAAAAAGCCGAACGGCAAGACCCATGTAGACCTGCGCAGAGCAAACGAGCGCAGGCTGCTGCAATTGGGGCTGAAGCCCGAAAACATCGATGTGTCATCCGAATGCACGATGTGCCGTCAGGATAAATACTGGTCGCACCGCGGCACGAACGGCGTTCGGGGCAGCATGGCGGCTGTCATAATGCTCGACTGAAAGGATAAGCTATGGCAACAAAAGCAAAGAAACTAACGGCGATGCTGCTTGCGGCGGTCATGGTGCTGTCCGTGTGCGCCTGCGGTGATGCCGCCGAGGACGACTATGTAAAGGGTGAGACCGCCGGCAAGGATATAAACAAATCAGTCGCTGCCGACGATGTGTTCACGCTAAACTACAGCAACAAATACAGCATGAACCCCATGGTCGCCACAAACACAAACAATCAGCTTGTATGCAACCTTGTGTACGAGAATATGATAGAGGTAGACAACAACTACGAGGCGCAGCCGAATGTCATCACCGAGTGGAAGACCGAGGACGGCGAGCATTGGGTGTTCACCGTCGATACCTCCCGCCGCTTCCACAACGGCGAGCAGATGACGGCCAAGGATGTGGCATATTCTCTGAATGTCGCCATGAACTCCGAGCGCTTTGCACGGCGATTAAACTGCGTCATCGGTGTCGGTGCAAACGATGAAAAGACCTTCTCGGTGACCCTGAGCAAGGCAAATTATCTGCTGCCGAACCTCATGGCGATACCCGTCATCAAAAACGGCAGCTATAAGGACGATCACCCCGACGGCACGGGACCGTATAAGTACGCTTCTGATTACAAGTCGCTTTTGAAGTTTGACAAGTACCCCAATGCGGCAACGCTGCCGCTGGATGTGATATACCTGAAGGAGTACAACACCGTTGACTCGACTATATCAGCGTTCGAGGACTCGCTTTTGGATATCGTCATGAACGACCCCAGCGCACCGACAAATCTCGGCTACGGCAGCTCGAACGAGATCCGTGGCTTCAATACGACCAACTTCCACTACATCGGCATGAACACCGAAACGGGCGAGATGGCCTATGACGGCCTACGCTTTGCGTTAAACTACGCCTTCGACCGTGAAAGCTTGGTCGATCAGTTCAACGGCTTTGCGCTCGAAACCATGCTGCCTGTGAGCCCCGCCTGCTCGTTTTACAGCGAAAGCTACGCAAAGCAGTTTAAGTATAACCTCAAGCAGGTGCAGGAGATCCTCGGAAACATGGGACTTAAGGACTATGACGAGGACGGTATGCTTGAAATGAAGGTCGGCGAAGAGGTCAGGGAGCTTGACCTTGACTTCGTAGTGTGCAGCGCAAGCAGCATCAAGACCAATGTTGCGCATAAATTTGCCGAGGACATGCAAACACTCGGTCTCAAGGTCACGGTGCGTGAGCTTGCATGGTCCGAGTATACAACGGCGCTTGAGCAGGGCAATTTTGACCTGTACTATGCCGAGGTTCGCTTAAACCCCGACTTTGACCTGTCCATGCTCTTCAAACCCGACGGCAAGCTCAATTACGGTAAGGTCAATGATGAAACGCTTATGGAGCTTATAGGCTCATACCTCGGCGCTAAGTCCGACGGCAGAAAGGATGCCTGCGCAAACATGTGTGCGCAGATAATCAATAGCGGCTACATCGTCCCGCTGTGCTTTGAAAAGCACCAGATGATAACCCACCGTGGCGTTATCGAGGGCATCAAGGCCTGTGAGAACAACCCGCTGATGAATGTGCAGAACTGGAAAGTGACCTTTGGTGAGGTCGCAAAAAAGACGGACGATACAAATAAATGACCGCAATTTGCGGCGGAACGGAGAATTGGCATGACTGATAAGGAACTGCTGGCCAAGGCAAGAGAGGCATCGAAAAGAGCATATGTACCATACTCGAAATTTGCGGTGGGCGCCGCACTCGAGTGCAGGGGCGGACAGGTGTTCACCGGCTGCAATGTTGAGAACGCCGCTCTGGGCGATACCATCTGCGCCGAGCGCACTGCCTGTGTCAAGGCAGTCAGCGAGGGCTGCCGTGAATTTGTGCGCATCGCCATTTATGCCGAGAGCGAGGGCTACTGCATGCCCTGCGGCTCGTGCCGCCAGTTTCTTTCGGAGTTCGACCTGCACGGTGACATTGAGGTGCTCGCTTCCCGGGCCGACGGACGCTATGTGAGCTACCGCCTGCGTGAGCTCATGCCGCATACATTTAATTATTGAGATGGAGCTTGAGCAGTTAAGGGCCTTTCTTGAGGTCGCCCGCACAAAAAGCTTCACCGCAGCCGGGCGTAGTATGTTCGTCAGCCACTCGACGGTGAGCCGTGCCGTGTCCTCGCTCGAAGCCGAGCTCGGCGTGAGTCTTATAGACCGCGGGAACCGTGTTCTCGGTTTGACGGAAGCGGGCAAACGCCTTTCCGACCGTGCCCCGGAGCTCCTCGCCCTCGCCGACGAGGTAGCAGATGAAGTGCGAAATATATTATAATGTATAGCCATAGTAAGCATTGCACAAAATTTAATCAAAAATTTCTACGAAACACACAAAAAGCACTCTTGATGCCAAGAGTGCTTTTTGCAGACTGTCGAAGAACTAGCTAAAAGCAGATGCGAGAGCGTAAAAATTCAATAAGTAGCAGGGGGAGTGTGAGGGGGACAAGGTCCCGCCTCAAATTGGATCATAGCCATCAAAAATGCTTGAGTTATCAGGCTTTTTGACGAGCATAGCGAGATTTGATTTATCAGGCTTTTTGACGAGCGTAGCGAGATTTTTCGTGAAGCAAAGCTTCACAAAAAATGTGGCGTGTTTTTGAAGCGTGCAAAAAAGTCACAAAACTTTTTTTAACACGCTGAAAAAACGCTCTTGACACCAAGGGCGTTTTTTGGTACTCTAATAGAGCGCCTGTGCGTTGCTGACGGGCGTATTATGCGATGAAGCGGGAGATTGCTCGTTTTCGAGGTAACTTCCGTGGAGTATGTCCGGTGCCTATGGCACATAATCGGGCGGCTGAAGCGTACTGCACATGGCGTATATCGCCTGTACGGTATCAGACCGGCTCAAAAAGGCCGGTTTGTTTTTCGGACAGGGTCTGATACGCACGGTTGAGTGTGCAAAATTATGCTTCATCCGTACGGGACTTAAAGACAGTTCCCAATGCTGTCGAAAAATTCGTACGAAAAAGGAGAAACAACATGGCAAGCAACAAGAACATGATCCGCATCCGCCTCAAGGCCTATGACCATCAGCTGATCGACAAGGCAGCAGAGACTATCGTCGAAGCAGCCAAGCGCACCGATGCAAAGGTCTCCGGCCCCATCCCTCTGCCTACCAAGACTGAGGTCGTCACCATCCTTCGTGCTGTTCATAAGTATAAGGACAGCCGTGAGCAGTTCGAGCGCCGCACTCACAAGCGCCTGATCGATGTAATGGCTCCCACCCAGAAGACCGTTGAAGCCCTTATGTCCCTCGAGCTTCCCGCCGGTGTCGAGATAGAGATCAAGCTCTAAGGCACAGCGTTCCCCATTAACCCACCCACAATTTTATCAATGACCCATTGTCCGCAGCTTGCGAATGCGGACGGGTTAAGTTGCCAGCCTCTGGGCAAGACCTAAGCGAGGCAACCAATAACCGAAGGAGGAAAAAATAATGAAGAAAGCCATTATCGGCAAGAAGGTCGGCATGACGCAGATCTTCGACGAAATGGGCAAGGTCATTCCTGTAACCGTTATCGAGGCAGGCCCCTGTGTGGTAACCGCTAAGATGACCGAGGAAAAGGAAGGCTACAGCGCAGTCCAGCTCGGTTACGAGGAAGTGACCGAAAAGCACATCTCCAAGCCCGAGGCAGGCCACCTCAAGAAGGCAGGCGTCGGCATGGTAAAGCACCTCAAGGAGTTCAAGCTCGAAAACGCAGCAGAGCTCAATGTCGGCGATGTCATCAAGGCTGACACCTTCGCAGAAGGCGACAAGGTCGATGTCACCGGCACCAGCAAGGGTCACGGCTACGCCGGCGTTATCAAGCGCCACGGCGCACAGCGCACCCCCACC
>HF986913.1:28875-44000 GCA_000431075.1 Firmicutes bacterium CAG:555 | reverse complement strand
GGCGGCCCTGTTCACCGTCACGCAGGCTCCATGGGCTCCAGCACCGACCCCAGCCGCATCTTCAAAGGCAAGATCGGCGCAGGTCACATGGGTGTTGACCAGGTCACCGTTCAGAATCTCGATGTCGTCAAGGTCGACCCCGAGCTGAACATGATCGTTATCCGCGGTGCTATCCCCGGCCCCAAGGGCGGCCTCGTTTATGTAAAGAGCACCATCAAGACCGCACCCGTCAAGAAGGGCGAGGGCGCAGGCATCAGCCTCAACCCGCAGAAGGCATCTGCTCGTGTCAACCCGCAGAAGGCTTCCGCACGAAACAAGTAAGGAAAGGAGAGTTTCATAAATGCCTATTACTAATGTTTACAACATGGCAGGCGAAAAGGTCGGCGAGATCGAGCTCTCCGATGCTATCTTCGGTATTGATCCGAACAAGTCTGTTCTGCATGACTCCGTCAAGAATCATCTGGCAAACTGCCGTCAGGGCACCCAGAGCGCACTCACCAAGGGCGAAGTTTCCTACACCACCGCAAAGCCTTGGCGCCAGAAGGGCACCGGCCGTGCCCGCGCAGGCTACAAGGGTTCTCCCGTGTGGACCCACGGCGGCGTAGCGTTTGCTCCCAAGCCCCGTGATTACAGCTACACCCTCAACAAGAAGGTGAAGCGTCTTGCTCTCAAGAGCGCACTGAGCGCAAAGGCAGCTGAGGAAGCCATCATCGTTATCGACGACCTCAAGGTCGAAGAGATTAAGACCGCAGCTTTCGCAGCATTCCTGAAGAACATCAATGTATCCGGCAAGGCACTCGTTGTCACCGAGAATGTTGACGAGAAGGTCGTTAAGTCTGCACGCAATATCGCAGGCATCACCACCACCATCGCAACTATCCTCAGCCCCTACATGATTCTCAACAACCGCAAGCTCGTTGTCTCCAAGGCAGCACTTGCAAAGATCGAGGAGGTGTACGCATGATGAAGACCGCTTATGATATAGTCATTCGCCCGATCATCACCGAGCAGTCCATGGAAGACCTGGACATCAAGAAGTACGCTTTTGAAGTCGCAAAGGACGCAAACAAGGTCGAAATCAAGAAGGCAATCGAGGAGATCTTCGGCGTTACCGTTATCAAGGTCACCACACTGAATGTTCGCGGCAAGGAAAAGCGCACCGGCGCATACCCGAAGGGCAAAACCGCCTCTTGGAAAAAGGCAGTCGTAAAGCTCAGTGAAGACTCCAAGAACATTGAGCTGTTCGAAGGCATGGCATAAGGGGAGGAATAAGAATGTCTATTAAAACTTACAGACCTACTACTCCGGCCCGCAGACAGATGACCGTTTCCGGCTTTGACGGTGTTGACAAGCACGCAAGGCCCGAGAAGAAACTGACTGAGGTCCTCAAGAAGAGTTCCGGCCGCAACAGCTACGGCCGCATCACCGTTCGCCACAAGGGCGGCGGCAATCGCCAGAAGTACCGTGTTATCGACTTCAAGCGCAACAAGACCGAGATGGAAGCAGAAGTTCTGCGCCTCGAGTATGACCCCAACCGCAGCGCATTCATCGCTCTGGTTGAGTATACCGACGGCGAGCGCCGCTACATCCTCGCTCCTGTCGGCCTGAAGGCAGGCGACAAGATCGTCTCCTCCGCATCCGCCGACATCAAGCCGGGCAATGCTCTGCCTCTGGCAAACATCCCCGTTGGTACCGTTATCCACAACATCGAGCTCTACCCCGGCAAGGGCGCACAGCTCGTTCGTTCCGCAGGTGTTTCCGCACAGCTGATGGCTAAGGAAAACGGCATGGCCACTGTTCGCCTCCCCTCCGGTGAGTACCGCAAGGTCCGCATGGACTGCTTTGCGACCATCGGTCAGGTCGGCAACATCGACCACTCCAACATCTCTATCGGTAAGGCCGGCCGCAAGCGCCACATGGGCATCCGTCCTACCGTCCGCGGTTCCGTCATGAACCCCTGCGACCACCCCCACGGCGGTGGTGAAGGCAAGTCCCCTGTCGGCCGTCCCGGCCCTGTAACTCCTTGGGGCAAGCCCGCACTCGGCTACAAGACCCGCAAGACTAAGAACCGTACCGATAAGTTCATAGTCAAGCGCCGCAATGCAAAGTAAGGAGGGCATAAGTAAATGAGTAGAAGCGTTAAGAAAGGCCCCTTCGCAGCTCCCGAGCTTCTGAAGAGAGTCGATGAAATGAATAAGGCAGGCGAGAAGAAGGTCCTCAAGACCTGGAGCCGTGCCACTACCATTTTCCCGTCCTTCGTAGGACACACCATCGCTGTACACGACGGCCGCCGTCATGTCCCCGTGTATGTCACCGAAGATATGGTCGGCCACAAGCTCGGCGAGTTTGCTCCCACCCGTACCTTCCGTGGTCACGCAGGCAGCAAGACCGGTAAGTAAGGAGGAGATAACATGGACGAAAAGAAAATGGCAAGAGCAGAAGTTAAGTATGTTCGTATCTCCCCCCGCAAGGTCGGCATCATCTGCGATATGATCCGTGGCAAGGACGCAAATGTCGCCATGGCACTTATGGAGCACACCCCCAAGTCCGGCTGCGAGTACATGATCAAGCTCCTCAAGAGCGCATGTGCAAACGCCGAGAACAATTTTGAAATGGATCCCGAGAAGCTGTATGTTGCAGTTGCATATGCAACCGGCGGCCCCATCCTCAAGCGCGGTATGCCCAGAGCTCAGGGTCGTATGTACAGAATCAACAAGCGCACCAGCCACATCACCATCTGCGTGGCTGAGAGAGACTAAGGAAGGAGGCAGAATAAATGGGACAGAAAGTTAATCCTCATGGCATGCGTGTCGGCGTTATAAAGGACTGGGATTCCCGCTGGTACGCCCGTGCAGATAAGGTCGGCGATCTTATCGTAGAAGACTACAACATTCGTAAATACCTGAAGAAGACCCTCTATTCGGCCGGTGTTCCTACCATCGAGATCGAGCGTGATTCCAACAAGGTCCGCATTTTCATCCACTGCTCCAGACCCGGTGTCGTCATCGGCAAGGGCGGTCAGGAGATCGAGCGCATCCGTCAGGAAGTCGCAAAGATGATCGGCAAGGATGTTGCGATCTCCATCGTTGAGGTCCGCACCCCCGACACCAATGCTCAGCTCGTAGCGGAGAATATCGCACAGCAGATCGAGAAGCGTATCTCTCACCGCCGTGCAATGAAGAACGCAATGGGTCGTGCAATGCGCATGGGCGCAAGAGGTATCAAGGTCATGTGCTCGGGTCGTCTCGGCGGCCGTGAGATCGCTGGCGTTGAGCAGTACCACGACGGTACCATTCCTCTTCAGACCATCCGTGCAGATATCGAGTACGGCTTTGCCGAAGCAGCTACCACCTACGGCCGCATCGGCGTCAAGGTTTGGATCTACAAGGGCGAAGTCCTTTCCCAGACCCTGCGTACCACTCCCCGTGTGATGGACATGAACAAGCCTCAGGGCGAGCGCCGTCGTCGTGACGACCGCCGTGGTGACCGTCGTCAGGGCGGTGACCGCCGCCAGGGTGGCTACAATCGTGGCCAGCAGGGTGAGCGCCGTCAGGGCGGCTATGGCCAGCGTCCCGCAGGCCAGGGCGGCTACAACCGCGGACCCCGCCCCGCAGCTAACGCAGCTCCCAAGGAAGGAGGCAACAACTAATGTTAATGCCTAAGAGAGTTAAGTACCGCAGAGTACACCGCGGCCGCATGAAGGGCAAGGCTACTCGTGGTAACTTCGTAGCATACGGTGAGTTCGGCCTCCAGGCCACCGAGCCGTGCTGGATCACCAGCAATCAGATCGAGGCAGCCCGTATCGCAATGACCCGTTACACCAAGCGTGGCGGCCAGGTCTGGATCAAGATCTTCCCCGACAAGCCCGTAACCGCAAAGCCCGCCGAGACCCGTATGGGTTCCGGTAAAGGCTCGCCCGAGTACTGGGTCGCAGTCGTTAAGCCCGGCAGAGTTCTGTTTGAGATCGCCGGCGTACCCGAAGAAACCGCTCGTGAGGCACTGCGCCTTGCAAGCCACAAGCTGCCCTGCAAGACCAAGATAATCGCAAAGGGCACTGAGTCTGAGAACGGTGGTGAATAAGATGAAGGCAAATGAAATTAGATCTATGTCCGTTGCAGACCTCGAGGCAAAGCTCGCAGAGCTCAAGAAGGATCTGTTCATGCTCCGTATGCAGCATGCCACCAATCATCTCGATAACCCCGTAAAGATTTCCGCTGTGCGTCGTGACATTGCCCGAGTCAAGACCGTTATCCGCGAGAAACAGCTCGAGCAGTGAGGAGGTAAGTCAGAATGAATGAAAGAACAACTTCCCGTAAGACCCGTGTCGGCAAGGTAGTGTCCGACAAGATGGACAAGACCGTCGTCGTCATCGTCGAGGATCGTGTCGCACACAAGACTTATAAGAAGATCATCGGAAGAACCTACCGCCTGAAGGCACATGACGAGAACAACGAATGTGGCATCGGCGATATCGTTCGTGTGATGGAGACCCGCCCCCTGTCCAAGGACAAGAGATGGCGTGTTGTCGAAATCGTTGAGAAGGCTAAGTAAGGAGGCAGCATAAATGATACAGCAAGAGACTTATCTGAAGGTTGCCGACAATACCGGCGCCAAGGAAATCAAGTGCATCAGAGTTCTCGGCGGCTCCAAGCGCAGATACGCAAGCATCGGTGATGTCATCGTCGCATCTGTCCGCAAGGCAGCTCCCGGCGGCTCTGTCAAGAAGGGTGATGTCGTCAAGGCAGTCATCGTTCGTACCGCAAAGCCCGTCCGTCGTGCAGATGGCACCTATGTTCGTTTCGACGAGAACGCTGCGGTTCTTATCAACGGTACCGATAAGAACCCCCGTGGCACTCGTATCTTT
Source organism: Firmicutes bacterium CAG:555 (assembly GCA_000431075.1). GTDB lineage: Bacteria > Bacillota > Clostridia > Oscillospirales > Oscillospiraceae > F23-B02. The sequence continues at coordinate 39,136 of HF986913.1, read as the reverse complement.
GGACCCGTTGCTCGTGAGCTGCGTGATAAGGACTACATGAAGATCCTGTCCCTGGCTCCCGAAGTGATTTAATGGAGGGCAAAGAGAATGAATATTAAAAGAGACGATAAAGTTATAGTCCTGTCCGGCAAGGACAAGGGCAAGTCCGGCAAGGTTATCGCAGCAGACCCCAAGGCTGACAAGGTCATAGTTGAAGGCGTCAATGTCGCAACAAAGCACCAGAAGGCTCAGAAGAAGGGTCAGGACGGCGGCATCATCAAGGTCGAGACCCCCATCTATGTCAGCAAGGTACAGCTCGTTTGCCCCAAGTGCGGCAAGCCGACCCGTGTTGGCTACAAGTTCGTGGACGGCAAGAAAGTCCGCTACTGCAAGCAGGATAACTGCGGTGCAGAATTCTGAGAAAGGAGAAACTGACTATGACAAGAATGAAGAAAAAGTATGTTGAGGAAGTTGCTCCTGCTCTGATGGAGAAGTTCCAGTACAAGTCCACCATGCAGATCCCCAAGCTCGACAAGATCGTTGTATCTGTCGGCTGCGGCGACTGCAAGGACAACGCAAAGGCCCTTGATAATGTCATCAAGGAGATCTCCGCTATCACCGGTCAGCACGCTGTTGCAACCGTCGCAAGGAAGTCCGTCGCTAACTTCAAGCTCCGTGAGGGCATGCATGTCGGCGTTAAGGTCACCCTGCGTCAGGACCGTATGTGGGAGTTCCTCGACCGTCTGTTCAATGTTGCTCTTCCCCGTGTCCGTGACTTCCGCGGTATTTCCGCAGATGCATTCGACGGCAGAGGCAACTACTCCATGGGTCTTAAGGAACAGATCATCTTCCCTGAGATCGATTACGATAAGATCGAGAAGCTGCGTGGTATGAACATTGCCATCACCACCACCGCTCAGACCGACGAGGAAGCACGCGAGCTGCTCAGGCTCATGGGTGCTCCCTTCATGAACTAAGGAGGAACTGAAAAATGGCTAAGAAATCTATGATCCTCAAGCAGCAGGCTCCTGCTAAGTTCTCTACCCGCAAGTACAATCGCTGCAAGATCTGCGGCCGCCCCCATGCTTACCTGCGTGATTACGGCATCTGCCGTATCTGCTTCCGTGAGCTGGCATACAAGGGCCAGATCCCCGGTGTCCGCAAGGCATCCTGGTAATCGGCGACTATTTGCGAAAATGTGCATCATTTCAGCAGAAAATGCTTGATTTACCAAGGGTTTTCGGTGTATAATGAAATGCTGCGATTTTTACAAAGACCACGCTATGAGATACGCTCAATTTGGGCGTATCTCTTCGGCGGTTTTTGAATACGGCCCGTTTTCGGCAGCTGCATAACCGGAGACGGCCAAAAGGATGGCGAAAGGCCACGGCTAATCATGTATTAGTGTGGAACCTCGCCGCCTAAACCGAAAGGTAACTCTAAAATAGGAGGAAACAACACATGCAGATCACAGACCCCATTGCAGATATGCTGACACGCATCCGCAACGCCGGCAGCGCAAAGCATGAAACCGTCGATGTCCCCGCTTCCAAGATGAAGAAGGCAATCGCTCAGATCCTCTTCGACGAAGGCTACATCAAGAGCTTCCAGCTCATTGATGACGGCACTCAGGGCATCATCCGCATTACCCTCAAGTATCTCCCCGGCAAGGAGAAGGCCATCCAGGGTCTTCGCCGTGTCTCGAAGCCCGGCCTCCGTGTTTACGCCGGAGCAGACGAGCTTCCCAAGGTCCTCAAGGGCCTCGGTATCGCTATCGTATCCACTTCTAAGGGCGTCATGACCGATAAGGCTGCTCGTGCAGCTCATGTCGGCGGCGAAGTCCTTGCGTTCGTATGGTAAGGAGGAACTGATCATGTCAAGAATTGGTAGAGCTCCCGTTACCGTCCCCGCAGGAGTAGAAGTTAAGATCGACGGCCGCCATGTCGCAGTCAAGGGCCCCAAGGGCGCACTTGAGATGACCGTGGCACCCAACATGAAGGTTGAACTCGACGCAGGCGTTATTCATGTCTCCCGTCCCAATGATGAGAAGGTCAACCGTTCCCTTCACGGCCTTACCCGTTCGCTCATACACAACATGGTCGTCGGCGTGTCCGAAGGCTTCAGCAAGACCCTCGAGGTCAACGGCGTCGGTTACCGTGCAGCTAAGGAAGGCAAGAACCTCGTTCTGAACATCGGCTACTCGCATCAGGTCATCGTACCCGAGACCGAGGATATCCAGATCGAAGTTCCCAACCCCAACCAGATCATCATTAAGGGTATTGACAAGCAGAAGGTCGGCCAGTTTGCAGCAGAAGTTCGTGGCAAGCGTCCTCCCGAGCCTTACAAGGGCAAGGGCATCAAGTACGATTACGAAGTTGTCCGCCGCAAAGAAGGCAAGACCGGTGCTAAGTAAAGGGAGGTGTGCCTGAATGATTAAAAGACCTGATACAAGAGCACAGCGCATCAAGCGCCATGCAAGAGTACGCGGCAAGATCTCCGGCACTCCCGAGAGACCCCGTCTGAGCGTATTCCGCAGCGAAAATCACATCTATGCACAGATCATCGACGATGTCGCAGGCAACACTCTTGTCTCCGCATCCACCGTTGAGAAGGCATTTGAAGGCAACGGCAGCAACATTGAAGCAGCCAAGAAGATCGGCAACACCATCGCCGAGCGCGCACTGGCAAAGGGCATCGAGAATGTCGTCTTTGACCGTGGCGGCTACATCTTCCACGGCCGTGTTGCGGCACTCGCCGAGGGCGCTCGTGAGAGCGGCCTGAAGTTCTAAGGGAGGAGGAAACTATAATGGCTTATAATAACGACAGAAGAGATCGTCGCAGAGACGAGGAAGCTTCCGAATTCGTCGAGAAGGTAGTTTCCCTCAACCGTGTATCCAAGACCGTCAAGGGCGGCCGTGTTATGAAGTTCTCCGCACTTTGCGTTGTCGGTGACGGCAAGGGCCGCGTCGGCTATGGCCTCGGCAAGGCAAACGAAGTTTCCGAAGCGATCCGCAAGGGTCTCGAGGATGCAAAGAAGAACATCGTGACCATTACCCTGCAGGGCACCACCATTCCTCACGAGATCATCGGCGAGTTCGGTGCAGGTCGTGTTCTGCTCAAGCCCGCAGCACCCGGTACCGGCGTTATCGCCGGCGGCGCAGTTCGTGCAGTTGTTGAGGCAGCCGGCATCAAGGACATCCGTACCAAGTGCCTGCGCACCAACAACCCCGCAAATGTCGTTGCGGCAACCATGCAGGGCCTTATGTCTCTCCGTGATGCAGCTCAGGTTGCAGCGGTCAGAGGCAAGACTCCTGAAGAGATCCAGGGTTAAGGAGGGCGCAACATGGCAAATCTTAGAATTAAGCTCGTAAAGAGCCTCAACGGTCGTCATGACAAGCATATTGCGACCGCAAACTCCCTCGGACTGCACAAGATCGGCAACGAGACCGTTCAGCCCGACAACCCCCAGACCAGGGGCAAGATCGCCAAGATCGGCTATCTCCTCCAGGTAACGGAAGAATAAGGAGGAAAAGCAATGTATATCAATGAACTTTCTCCCGTAGCAGGCTCCACCCATGTGGATAAACGCAAGGGCAGAGGCCACGCAACCGGCAATGGCAAGACCGCAGGCCGCGGTCACAAGGGCCAGAAGGCACGCTCCGGCGGCGGTGTCCGCATCGGCTTCGAAGGCGGCCAGATGCCTCTTGCACGCCGTATCCCCAAGAGAGGCTTCAACAACATCTTTGCTAAGCCCCTCGAGTCTATCAATGTCAGCGCACTTGACAAGTTTGAAGACGGTGCAGTCGTCGACGCACAGGCTCTTCTGGACGCAGGCGTTCTCTCCAAGTGCCGTTACGGCGTAAAGATCCTCGGCAACGGTGAGATAACCAAAAAGCTTACTGTAAAGGCTTCCGCTTTCTCTGAAACCGCAAAAGAAAAAATTGAGGCGGCAGGCGGAAAGGCCGAGGTGATCTAAGTGCTGCAGACAATGCGCAACGCATGGAAGACCGAAGATATACGCAGAAAAATTCTGTTTACCCTTTTCGTCATCCTGATCTACCGCCTCGGTAATGCAGTCCCCGTTCCCTATGTCAACATCGATGCTCTTGGAAACTACTTCGATACGATGCAGAACACCATCTTCGGTATGTTGAATGTTATGAGCGGCGGCGCATTCGCTAACGCAACGATTTTTGCTCTTTCCATCCAGCCGTACATCAATGCTTCCATTATCATTCAGCTGCTGGGCATCGCATTCCCGAAGCTCGGCAATCTGAGCAAGGAAGGCGGCGAGGAAGGCAAGAAGAAGATCGCAGCCATCACTCGTTACACTACCGTAGGCATCGGCCTCCTCCAGGGCTTTGCTTACTACATGATGATCAAGGGCTACGGCTTCCTGACCACCGACGGACAGTCCCTCTGGGCTGCAATTGTTATCATCCTGACCTTCACCTCCGGCTCCGCACTTATCATGTGGCTGGGTGAGCAGATCACCGAGTTCGGCATCGGCAACGGTATTTCGATCATTCTGTTCGCAAGCATCGTTTCCAGATTCCCGACCGATGTTTACAATATGATAAGCAGCGCAGCAAAGGGTACCACCCCCGTTTGGGTAACGGCACTGATGCTCCTCGGCGCACTGGCCATGATCGTGCTCATCGTTATTATCAACGACTCCGAGCGCCGCCTCCCGGTACAGTACGCAAAGCGTGTGGTCGGCCGTAAGATGTACGGCGGCCAGAGCACCCACCTTCCCATGAAGGTCAACATGAGCGGTGTTCTCCCCATCATCTTCGCTCAGACCATCGCAACCATTCCTGCGACCATCGCAGGCTTCACCGGACACAGCGACAGCGCATGGGCAAGCACGACCTCCATCCCCTATGCCATCGCTTACTTCCTGCTGATAATCTTCTTCGCATACTTCTACTCGACAATTCAGTTCGACCCCATAGAGGTATCCAACAACCTGAAGAAGAACGGCGGCTACATTCCGGGCTTCCGTCCCGGCAAGCCGACCAGCGACTTTATCAGAAGAGTGCTCAACAAGATCACCCTCTTCGGTGCTATCTATCTGAGTATCATCGCTGTCGTCCCCATTCTGATTGCACACTTCAGCCAGCAGGCCGCACTGAGCGGCGTGTCTCTGGGCGGCACCTCGATCATAATCGTCGTCGGTGTTGCACTTGAGACCGTAAGAGCTCTCGAGGCACAGATGCTGATGCGCAATTACAAGGGCTTTCTTAGCTGATAACAAGAGGTGGATAAAATGAAGCTAATACTTTTAGGCGCTCCCGGCGCCGGTAAAGGCACTCAGGCAGAGATACTCAGCAAGCTGCTGAATATCCCCACCATTTCGACCGGCAACATCCTTCGTGCAGCCATGAAGAACGGTACTCCCGTCGGCCTGCGTGCAAAGGAATATGTCGAGAGCGGCAAGCTCGTCCCCGATGATGTCATCATCGGAATCGTGAACGAGCGTCTGGCCGAACCCGACTGTGCAAACGGTTACATTCTCGACGGTATGCCCCGCACCATTCCCCAGGCTGAGGCTCTGGAGAAGTCGGGCATCGACATTGACTGCGCCCTGTCCATTGAGATAGCCGACGAAGTCATCATCGAGCGTATGTCCGGCCGCAGGACCTGCAAGGAATGCAGCCAGACCTTCCACATCGTTTCCAATCCCCCCAAGGTCGAGGGCAAGTGTGACTTCTGCGGCGGTGAGCTCACCATCCGCAAGGACGACGCTCCCGAGACCGTCAAGGCTCGCTTGGAGACTTATCACAAGGAAACCGAGCCTCTAAAGGCTTTCTATGCAAGCCGTGGCAAGCTGAAGAGCGTTGAAAATCAGCCTACCATCGAGGCAACGACCGAAGTCATCAAGTCGGCGCTGGGTATCTGATCTATGTCCAGAGATCCCATCATCATCAAATCGCCGAGGGAAATAGAGATCATGCGCAAGGCGGGCAAAATAACCGCCGGCGCACGATCCGTTGCCCGAGCTGCGATAGCCGACGGTCTGACAACAAAGCAGATCGACAAGGCCGTTAATGAATTTATCGTGAAATCCCGCGCTATCCCGACCTTCAAGGGCTACGGCGGGTTTCCGGCGAGCACCTGCATTTCGATAAACGAAGAAGTGATCCACGGCATCCCCGGCAAAAGGGTCATCCGCAACGGCGACATAGTCTCCGTTGATGTCGGAGCGACCTTCGGCGGCTATGTCGGCGACTGCGCAGGAACTTACCCCTGCGGCGAGATCTCCGACGAAGCCAAAAGGCTCATCGAGGTAACGAGACAGAGCTTTTTCGAGGGCATCAAGTTTGCAAAGAGCGGATACCGCATAAGCGATATCGGCGCTGCAATACAAGAATATGTCGAGGGACGCGGCTACTCGGTGATCCGTGACTATGTCGGTCACGGCGTCGGGCACGAGATGCATGAAGCTCCCGAGGTTCCGAACTACGATATAAAAGGTCTGCGTCCCAACCCCAGACTCGTTCCCGGAATGACGATAGCCATCGAACCGATGGTTGCAGTCGGCGACTTCCATGTGAAGGTGCTCGGAAACGACTGGACGGTCGTGACAGTAGACGGCAGTCTCGCCGCTCACTATGAAAATACAATATGTATCACTGACGGTGAGCCCGAGATCTTAACAATGGCAGAGAATATTGACTGACGGCGACTTCCGTCAAAGCCGACCAGGAGGAAATTTACTTTGGCAAAAGACGATGTAATCGAACTCGAGGGCACGGTAGTCGAGTCCCTGCCCAACACGATGTTTCTCGTTGATATCGGTCAGGGTCACACGATACTGGCTCATATCTCGGGAAAGCTCAGAATGAACTTCATCAGGATCCTCCCCGGAGATAAGGTCACGGTTCAGATGTCACCCTATGACCTGACCCGCGGACGCATCACCTGGAGAAGCAAGTAGGAGGTAAAACAAATGAAAGTAAGACCTTCCGTGAAGCCTATGTGCGAAAAATGCAAGATCATTAAGCGCAAGGGCAAAGTCATGGTAATTTGCGAAAACCCCAAGCACAAGCAGAGACAGGGCTAATCACCTGTCCTTATAAAACAAAATCCCGCATGGGCCCTAAGGCTCCCTCCGGCGGGAATAAGCCCTAAGACCCGCAAAAATGCGGAATAAAAATCGAAAGGAATGATCGATCAATATGGCACGTATAGCCGGCGTTGACCTGCCCAAGGACAAGAGAATAGAGATAGGCCTGACCTATGTCTATGGTATCGGCAGAACCAGCGCAAACAAAATACTGGAAATGACCGGTATAAACCCCGACACCCGTGTTAAGGACCTCACCGAAGAGGAAGAAAGCAAGCTGCGTGAATGCATTGACCACCACTTCATCGTTGAAGGCGACCTGCGCCGCTCGATAGCACTTGACATCAAGCGCCTGACCGAGATCGGCTGCTACCGTGGTCTGCGTCATCGCCGTGGCCTGCCTGTCCGCGGACAGCGCAGCAAGACCAACGCTCGTACTCGCAAGGGTCCGAAACGCACCATCGCAAATAAGAAGAAGTAAGGAGGGATATGAATTATGGCAGCAAACGCAAAGAAAAAAGTCAGAACACGCCGCAGAGAGCGTAAGAACATTGAAAAGGGCCAGGTTCATATCAGCTCTTCCTTCAATAACACCATGGTCACCATCACCGACACCCAGGGCAACGCACTGTCTTGGGCATCTGCCGGCGGCATGGGTTTCCGTGGCAGCAGAAAGTCCACTCCCTTCGCAGCACAGACCGCAGCCGAGACTGCCGCTAAGGCAGCAATGGAGCATGGTCTGAAGACCGTCGAAGTATTCGTCAAGGGACCCGGTTCAGGTCGTGAAGCAGCCATCCGTGCACTTCAGACCGCAGGTCTGGAAGTAACGATGATCAAGGATGTCACCCCCATTCCTCACAATGGCTGCCGTCCTCCGAAGCGTCGTCGTGTCTAATTGAAGGAGGGAAACACAAATGGCAAGATATACTGAAGCAGTATGCCGCATGTGCCGCAGAGAGGGTCAGAAGCTCTTTCTGAAGGGCGATCGCTGCTACACCAAATGCGCACTTGAGAACAGATCTTATCCTCCCGGACAGCATGGTCAGGGACGCAGCAAGAGCTCCGAGTACGGCCAGCAGCTTCGTGAGAAGCAGAAGGCAAAGAGATACTACGGTGTTCTCGAGAGCCAGTTCCGCAGCTACTACGAGATGGCAGAGCGCCGCCAGGGCAAGACCGGCGAGAATCTGCTGAGCATTCTCGAGTGCCGCCTGGACAATGTCGTTTACCGTCTCGGCTTTGCAATGAGCCGTGCGGAGGCTCGCCAGATGGTCAGCCACGGTCATTTTACCGTTAACGGCCGCAAGGTCAACATCCCCAGCTACCAGGTAAAGCCCGGCATGGTTATTACCCTTAAAGAGAGCAGCCGCGGTCTTGAAAAGATCAAGGCAAACATTGAGGCAAACAGCTCTCGTCCCGCACCCAAGTGGCTTGAGTACGATGCAAACAACCAGATCGCAAAGGTCGTCGGTGTTCCTGCTCGTGATGACATCGACCTCCCCATCGAGGAGCACCTCATCGTCGAGTTGTACTCTAAGTAATACAGACACCCTCAAATTGGTAAGCTGAACAATTGCAGGCGCATAAGCGTCGAACTTAATAAGGAGGGTTATATTTTAATATGATCGAAATAGAAAAGCCGCGTATAGAGTGTATTGAAACTCCGAACGAAAGCTACTACGGCAAGTATGTGATCGAGCCGCTCGAGCGTGGCTACGGTACGACACTTGGTAACTCTCTGCGCAGGGTTTTGCTGTCCTCCCTTCCCGGCACTGCTGTCACCAGCATCAGAATAAACGGTGTCCAGCATGAGTTCTCCACCATTCCCGGTGTCAAGGAAGATGTGACGGAGATCGTTCTTAATATTAAGAGCATCATCGCCCGTCTTCACAGTGAGGGAGCAAAAACCGTCTACATTGAAGCCGTGGGCGAAGGCGTTGTCACCGCCGGCGACATCAAGACGGACGCAGAGGTCGAGGTTCTCAATCCCGAGCAGCCCATAGCTACACTTGAGCCCGACGGTGCGCTCTCCATGGAGCTCACCTTCGATCACGGCCGTGGCTATGTCTCCGCCGACAAGAACAAGAATCCTCAGACCGCAATCGGGACCATCCCTGTTGATTCTATCTACACTCCCGTCCTCAAGGTCAACTACTCCGTTGAAAATACCCGTGTCGGTAATCAGACGGACTTTGATAAGCTGACCATCGAGGTATGGACGGACAAGACCATCACCGCTCGTGATGCAGTCTCTCTCGGCGCGAAGATCCTTTGCGACCACTTCACCCTGTTCACCGATCTGTCCGATACCGTCGGCAACCACCCCACCGTGGTTGAAAGGACCGAGCAGCAGCGTGACAAGGTGCTCGAGATGACCATCGAAGAGCTTGACCTGTCCGTTAGAAGCTTCAACTGCCTCAAGCGTGCAAACATCAATACTGTTGAGGATCTTATCTCCAAGACTCAGGACGAGATGATAAAGGTCCGCAACCTTGGCCGCAAGTCCCTCGAAGAGGTCGAGCACAAGCTCGCACAGATGGGACTGTCTCTTGCGGACGAGGACAATCAGTAATTTACCTACTCTAACAAGGAGGAAAACCGAAAATGCCCGGAACAAGAAAGCTCGGCAAGCCGACCGATCAGCGCATGGCCATGCTCCGTCAGCAGGTCACCGATCTGCTCGATAAGGGCCGCATGGAGACCACCGTCACCCGTGCAAAGGAGATCGCACCCCTCGCCGAGAAAATGATAAGCCTTGGCAAGAAGAAGGATCTGGCAGCCTACCGTCAGGCACTGTCCTTCATCACTCGTGAAGACATTGCCAAGAAGACCTTTGACGAGATTGCAGTCAAGTATGCCGACCGCAACGGCGGCTACACCCGCATCACTCGTATCGGACCCCGTCGCGGCGATGCAGCCGAGATGGCAGTCATCGAGCTGGTCTGATTTGCGCCTGCAAGAACGGCGCAAAACAGGAAAAAGCCGGTTTTGACCGGCTCTTTTCCGCCCATACTTCACAAAAAAATCGGGTAATACACAAAGTATTGCCCGATTTTTGCTGTTTTGTCTGAACGAAAAATAGCTCACTCAAAACTAAAATGAATGACAGTTTCCTATTTCGCACCGCTCTTGCAGGCGCCGCACCTCGAAAGAGGTGCTTTTTTTATGCGACGGGGTCCGATGTCATCATCGGCGGGCGCGGGGGTGTCTGGGGTG
>HF986913.1:7103-28852 GCA_000431075.1 Firmicutes bacterium CAG:555 | reverse complement strand
TGCCGATTTATCGGCGAGCCGATGGGCAAAAGCAGACGGCGGTAAAACCGTCGTCTGCTAAAAAATTTAAATCAAAAAGGCTTTTTCAAAGCGAAGCTTTGTGAAAAGCCCCGTCGCGGCGATGCAGCCGAGATGGCAGTCATCGAGCTCGTTTGATAACCGCACCAATAAGCACCTCGAAAGAGGTGCTTATTTTTTATGCGACGGGGTGTTTACTGACACAAAAAGTGAAATTGAGCACTTGTACGCTCAGATAAAAGTTCGTTTTACATGAAATTCTCGCACGATGTCCTGTATTCTTTCACTGAAATAGTGTATTATTTGATTGAAAGGGGCGAGAACATGGAGCAAATCAAAATCGGCAGGTTTATTGCCGAGCTGAGAAAAAGCAAGGGCATGACGCAGGAGGAAATGGCTGAGCGTCTCGGCGTAAGCGGCAAGACGGTATCAAGATGGGAAAACGGTAGAAACCTGCCGGATGCATCATTGTTTGAGCCTGTCTGCGAGCTTCTGGACATCACGCTGACCGAGCTTTTTTGCGGAGAAAAAATCGAGCAGACGCAGATCGTCGAAAAAGCCGAGGAGAGTATGGCGGCGACAGTGGATTACGCCGAAAAAACCGTAAAGCGGCAAAACAAAAGGCTAATTGCGGTGATAGCGGCGTTTGCAGTTACGCTTGTCGGCATGCTTGTGCTGTTCGAGGCGGTCTATTTTACACCGTGCGCCTCGCATCCCGGTGATGTATCGCAGTGGCAGGGGTTGTTTCCGGCACACTCGGCATATCTCTTGGCGCTCAACGACGAGAACAAGCCTGTTTTCGCCGACCCCGTCAAGGCACTTGCGCAGGCGAAGGTCGATTACAGCGAAGCAATAAGTGCAGTCAAGTCAGAGCACCATTTGCTGCCGCTGTCGAGATACTATTATAATGCATACGGAGCATTCGGTTGGCAGATCGTGACCGACGATGATATGCTCTGCAAGCAGGGCGCACAGCTTTCGCAGTTTATTGACATTTACGAAAACAGCTTTCGCTGAGCTTGATTTTGGCTTGCACGGGGCGTATAATTCGACATGGAAAAGAGGTAATACCATGCATGACGATTTGACAAAGCAGGATATAGCCAAGATGCAGGCTGAGCTTGACGAGCGCAACCACTTGATGCCGGAGCTTATCGAAGAGGTCAAGCGCACCCGTGCCTTCGGCGATCTGAGCGAAAACTTCGAGTACAAGGAGGCCAAGCGCGCCAAGAACCGCAACGGCAGCCGCATCCGCTATCTTGAGAACATGATAAAGTCGGCGCACATCATCGACTCCGCCTCCGCTGCCGACGAGGTCGGCCTGTACGACAAGGTCGAGATATACATCCCCGAGGACGATGAAACGCAGGTAATTCAGGTCGTGACGACCATACGCACAGACCCGCTGAAGGGGCTTATCAGCCGTGAATCGCCGTTTGGCAAGGCCGTTGTCGGCAAAAAGGTCGGCGACAGCTTCACCGTTTTCGTAAACGATAACTACAGCTATGATGCGGTCATACGCTCCATCACCAAAAGTGAGGACGACGGCTCAGCGCCGATAATGCAATACTAAAAAATCCGCCTCATAGGGCGGATTTTTTTCAGGCTTTTTGACGAGCGTAGCGAGATTTTTCGTGAAGCAAAGCTTCACAAAAAATGTGGCGTGTTTTGAAGCGTGCAAAATAGTCATCGGACTTTTTTGTCACGCTGAAAAAAGTGCAAGTATCAGCATGTGCGCAGGGTAGAACAGGTAGTTTGCGGTTTTGATTACGCCGTTGTGCAAGCCTTGACTGCCGTTGTAGAGCCAAATTATTGGGAGCGAGAGGACGGCAAGCGCTTGATAGGGGTAAGAAAAGCCGATGCCGCCGAGGAGTGCGAGGTTAATAAACCCGAGCGAGAGCAGCTGCATAAGCCTGCACCACAGGGTATTGCCCCGAAAAGCGTAAAAAGCAAGCAGCGTCAGAACGCCCGCTGAGGAGTAGTCGACGCCGGCAAGTATCGCAGTGCCGAGAGCTGCAATAATTACGACGGTGCTAGGCATCATTTTCCGGCCGGCGGCGATGTTCTCAAACGCCCAAATGCAACATAGACCGAGAATTATCGTCCAGATGACATTCTGATGCACGGGGTAAAACACGCTGCCGCTCACAAGCAGGTCAAACGGAATCTCCGAGATGACCGCCAGCATGAGCAGACGCAGGAGATATTTTTTGAGACTGCGGGTGTGGAGATACCCCTCGACTGCCATGAACGCAAAAAGCGGAAACGCAAGCCTGCCGATGCAGCGAAGTACCGGCAGCTCGGGCAGCAGCGTGAGCTGCAAGTGATCGCACAGCATGAGGAGCATCGCCAATATGTGCAGTACAAACGAGCTCATAGGCTGAACCTCTCGGCAAAGCCGCAGCGGCGGCACAGCGCCTCACTCGGAGTGCGGTTTGAAAAGCCGTCACGGTTTTTATGCCGGTCGGAGCCGAAAAACTGCCGCAGGAAGTCCAAGATATCACCGTTGAGCGGCTCGCCGAGAATGTGCAGATACACATATTCGGTGTGACCCTTGAGCTTTTGCATAATGCAATTGAACTCCGCCGCCGTGAGCCGGTGCGGAGTTCTTTTTGTGCCATGACAAAAGTCGCAGCTTAAATTGCAGATATTCGTAATTTCAACATATGCCTTTTTGAACATGTTAACTCTCCGGCGTGGTCGTCGGCGCTGGCTCGGCAAAGAGGTCTTGAAACATCGTCTGCGCTATGGTCTCAACTGTTATGGCGCTGCGCATGCCGGGCATGACATTTTCGAGCGAGAGCTTTATAAATCGCTCGTTTCGCACGCAGTCGAGGTATTTAAGCTCGGAGTTTTCCTTGAGCGCTGCGACCTTGTCGTCAAAGCTCGAGCCCTTGTAGTCGTGGATGATGATGAAATCAGGGTTTGCCGCAACGACATCCTCGACCGTGACGGCGTCCCATGTTTTTTCACGGTCGCCGAAAACATTTGCGCCGCCCGCCGAGGCGATATAAGCGGTCTCGATGTTTGCCTTGCCGGCAGTAAAAACCTTTTCGCCGATGAAGCTGTCAAGCACGAGCACCTTTTTGGGCTGCTGATCCTTGACGACCTCTCCGACGGCACTTATCCTGTCGGTCTGCGCCTTTACGACGGCGTCGCCGGTGTCCTCAAGACAGAACACACGGTTAAGATCGTTTATCTCCATCCACAGCTCGTCATAGGTCGTGGCCTCGTTGACATACACGATGATGCCCTTATCCTCAAGCGCCTTCACGGTGAGCGTATCGTCAAAGATCCAACTGCTGGCATAGAGAAAATCGCAGCCGCTGTCAACTATCTCGTCAAGCGTGGGGTAGCCCTCGCACAGGGTGGGGATGGACCTGTATGCGTCCTTGTATTCGTCAAGCGCACCCTTGGAGTGATTGGTCATGCACTTGCCGACGACCTTGTCCTCAAGACCGAGAGCACACATAATCTCGGTGCAGTTAGGCCCTGCCGTGACTATCTTCTTCGGCATGGAGTGCACGATCGTGCGCTTGCCGTTGTTGCGGAAGCTTGTCGGCAGATAACTCGGCTCGGTGCTCGCAGGCGTGGGCACGGGCGTTTCCAGCGGCGCATTATTGCAGGCGCACAGGGTGAATATCATAATAAATGCAAGAAAGAAAGATACGGTTTTTTTCATGATTTCTTCCTCCGTAAGCTTGAAAAAGTATACCATGCCGAGAAACTAATTTCAACAACACTTTTGTTAACAAAAAACCGTTGTTATGACAGCACATCTGTGATAGAATGTGTATTTGTCAAAATACGACTTTTCTAAGCGGATAGTAGCGCCGCAGGCTTCGTTTTGATCATTCACAAGGCTTTTGCCTTCCTCAATCCCAAAGCCTTGCCTGCGACACTCCTCTCTCGCTTAGATTTAAACGGTTTAGCACAGGGGGTATTGAAAGTGGCTCGAACTGCGGTCAAGAAAAAACGAAAGGCGAAGAAGGGCTTAGTTATCGCCCTTGCGATAGTGTTTATTATCGCCGTTATCGCCGCTGTTATCGTGTTCGGCGTGTATCGGGGGATGCACATTTTCCTCAAAGCCGAGCTTGGCGACGGCGCTCCGGATGCAAGCAAGTTTATGAAAAACGACAGCAAGGCAAGCTATGTTGGAGACTCTGATGTGAGCCTCACGGAGGAGGGAACATACCTGCTGACGGTCAAGTCCGAGGACATGACCCGCAAGGTCGTGCTCATCGTGCGTGACACCAAAGCTCCGCAGGCCGAGGCCAAAAACCCGAGCATCACCATCGATGACAAGACCCTGAAGCCCGAGGATGCGCTCACCGAGATAAAGGAAGCATCCGACTACACCGTTACTTGGCAGACAGAGCCCATTTACGGTACGGCGGGCAACTACGACTGCGCCATTGTGCTCAAGGACTCCCACGGTAACGAACAGACGATAAAGACCACCGTCAAGGTGCTGGGCGTTGTGGATGTCCTGACCCATGAGGCGGGCACGCCCCGTCCCACACTCAAGGACTTCATGGTAGTCGAGCGTGAGAACGCCGAGCTCGCCACCGATCTTGACAGCATCGACTGGACAAAGCTCGGTGATACGACCATTGAGATAAAATTTGACGGCAAGACATTTACCTCGATCCTGCGCATCGTAGATACCACCGCACCCGTGCCCGACCTTGCCCCCGTCGCCGTCAAGGTTGGCGGAGAGGTCACGGCGGATAAGTTCGCCGTCGGCTGCGATGACGCTACCGAGGTTAAGTATGAGTTTATCTCCAAGCCAGACACGAGCAAAAAGGGAAGCTTCGATGTCTCCGTAAAGGCCGCCGATGCAGCCGGCAACGAAGCTGAGGTCAAGGGTAAGCTCATCGTCTGCGATGATGTTTGCGAGTTTGAAGCATCGACTGATACGCTGTCCGAAAGCGCCGTTTTAAATAAGCTCGGCAGCGACTACGCAGGCTTTAAGATGGAGACAGAGCCGTTTATGCTCAACAGTCTCGGCGCACATGAGGTAAAGCTCACCAAGGGCGATGTCACCAAGACCATCGGCGTGACGGTTAAGGACACCACCGCACCCACGGCAGACGGCATAAAGTGCGAGTGCAGCACCGGCTACTACTGCGAGCCGATAAAGTTCGTTGAGAATATCAACGATGTAAGCGCCGTCAAGGCAAGCTTCGTCACCGAGCCGGATTGGGACACCGAGGGCGAGCAGGAGGTCGAGATAATCCTCACCGACAGAGCGGGCAACTCAACGAAAATCAAGGCAACGGCGGTCATATCGCCGGATAAGACCGCACCGACTATCTACGCTGCCCGTGACCGCTACTGCTATGTCGGCGAGGCCGTGGCCTACTTCAAGGAGGTCTTTGCCGTCGACAACGCCGATCCCGAGCCGGAGCTGACGGTAGATAAGTCCAAGGTCAACGCAAAGAAGGTCGGCGAGTACGATGTTACATACACCGCAAAGGACCACGAGGGCAACTCAAGCTCCGTGACGGTCAAGTTCAAGTTTATAGAAAACAAGATCACCGATGAGAAGCTCAACGCCGAGGTCGACAAAGTGCTCGGCCGCATCCTCAAGGATGACATGACTCTTGAGCAGCAGGCATACGCCATTTTTGACTATGTCTACTCGAATGTGCTCTACACCGGCGACTCGGATAAGACCGACTGGAAGGCCGAGGCCTACCGTGGCCTCACCAAGGGAACGGGCGACTGCTTCACCTTCTACGCAACGACCTATGCGCTGCTTCAGAAGATAGACTGCCAGGTGCTCAGCGTCGAGCGTCTCAACGGCAGAACGCAGCATTTCTGGTGCCTTGTGAATCTCGGCACGGGCTGGTATCACTTCGATGCCTGCAATGTCGGCCCGGAGCATCTGAGATGCTTTATGAAGACCAGCGAGGAGCTTGTGAAGTACAGCGTGCAGTACTGGCGCTTTGACACGAGCCTGTACCCGCAGGTCGAGACCAGACCCTATGTGATGGAAAACTGAAATGAAAAACATTCTTGAATTTTTGGAGCGTACCTCGGCACAATACGCCGACAAAACCGCTTTTGCCGACGAGGAGAGTGCCCTCAGCTTTGCACAGGTGCAGGCGATGGCACGCTCCGGCGGCAGTGAGCTTATCCGCCGTGGGCTTAAAAATGAACCGGTCGTGGTGTTCATGAAGAAAGCGCCGCAGACGATAGCAGCGTTTTTCTCGGTCATTTATGCCGGATGCATGTATGTTCCGATGGATGTCGGCATGCCGCTGCACCGTGTGCGCATGATATTAAAAAAGCTCTCGCCCAACGCAATAATCTGCGACGAAAGCTCAAGGGCAACGGCCGAGGAGCTCGGCTGCGGCGAAAAGATCATCGATTGCACGGAGCTTTTCCCGGCACAGGCGGACGATGCCGCGCTTGCCGCCGTCAGGGCACGGCAGATCGACACCGACCCTATCTACATCGTCTTTACCTCCGGCAGCACCGGCACACCCAAGGGCGTTACCGCCTGCCACCGCTCGCTGATAGATTACGCAAACGCCCTGTGCCCCGTAATTGGGGCAGCGGCCGACAGTGTTTTTGCGATGCAGGTGCCTTTGTATGTCGATGCCTGCATGAAGGAGATACTCTCGGTCATAAAATGCGGCTCGACGGCGTATCTCATGCAGCAGAGCCTGTTCATGTCGCCGCTTAAGGTGCTGAATTTTCTGAATTGCCACGGGATAAACACCGTGTGCTGGGTCGCATCGGCGCTCACGATGGTGTCGGGCCTCGGCGCATTTGCCGAGGGGCGTCCCGAGCATTTGCGCACCGTGTGCTTCGGCAGCGAGGTGTTTCCCGTAAAGCAGCTCAAGCTCTGGCAGCAGGCGGCGCCCGAAGCGAGGTTTATAAATCTCTACGGCCCGACGGAGGCCACCGGCATGTCGTTTTACTACGAGGTCGACCGTGAGTTTGCCGAAAACGAGCCCATCCCCGTCGGCAGACCCTTTGACAACACGGGCTTTTTCCTCCTGCGTGAGGACAATACCGAAGCAGCCGACGGCGAGCTCGGCGAGATCTGCATCAGAGGCACGGCGGTGACATTAGGGTACTTTGACGACCCCGAACGCACGGCAGCGGCCTTTGTACAGAATCCGCTGAACACGCATTATCCCGAGCTTATCTACCGCACGGGCGATCTCGGCAGGCTAAACGAGCGGGGCGAGCTGGTGTTCGTGTCCCGCAAGGATAATCAGATAAAAAGCATGGGGCACCGTGTCGAGCTTGGCGAGATAGAGGCCTGCGCCTGCATGGCCGAGGGCGTTGAAAACGCCTGCTGCCTGTTCGACAAGGCGAAAAAGAAGCTGCATCTGTATTACATGGGAACAGCCGATGAAAAGTCGGTGAGAGCGTATCTCATAAAAGAGCTTGAACGCTACATGATCCCTTCAAAGCTATACCGCATGGACACCCTGCCCATGCTCCCAAACGGGAAAATAGACAGAAACTTACTAATGGAGAACTACAATGGACGAAATTTATGACATTCTCGATGACCTCGGTCTGACCGTCGATTACAAGACCTGCACCACCCTTGTTGACGACGCTTATCTTGAAAGCCTTGATATCGTGACGCTCATCTCCGAGCTGTCCGACGCTTTCGACATCACCATCCCCGCAAGGGAGATAACCCCCGAGAACTTCAACTCCGCCGAGGCCATGTATGACATGGTCAAAAGACTTCAGGACGAGTAAGCCGTGCTGTTTACATCGTATGGCTTTATAGCCTTCCTGATAGTCCTGTTTGCGCTGTATTATCTCATACCCCGCAAATGGCAGTGGCTGCTTTTGCTCGTTGCCGATATCGTGTTCTACGCCTGCGCAGGTTGGCAGGGGCTCGTTTTCATGGCGGCAACGGTCACGGTGTCGTGGGCGGCAACGAACCTCATGGGGTGCTCGCTGCGCCGCCAGAAGGCATATCTTGCCTCGGATGAGGGCAAGGCGCTTTCACGCCCTGAGCGCAAGGAGTATAAAAAGCTTGAGGAGAAAAAGCGCAAGCATGTGTTTGTGCTCGCACTTTTGATCGACCTCGGCATCCTTGCGGCACTGAAGTACACAAACTTCGTCATCTTTAACTTCAACTCGCTGTTTTCGGCCGATGTCGCCGCCGTGGACTGGGTGCTGCCGCTGGGCATATCGTTCTACACCTTCCAGACGGTGAGCTATGTCATCGATGTGTATTGGGAAAAAGTCGAGCCCGAGCGCAACATCTTGAAGGTTGCGCTTTTCACCTCGTTTTTCCCGCTGCTCATCCAAGGCCCGATATCCCGCTTCGGCGACTTGAAGGACACGCTTTTTGCCGAGCATAAGGCGGATCTCAAGCAGATCAGCTTCGGACTCCAGCGCATTTTGTGGGGCTATTTCAAAAAGCTCGTCATTGCCGACAGGCTTCTCGTTGCCGTTACCGCACTTTGCGGCGACCCGACGGCGTACTCGGGCGCGTATGTCCTTCTCGGTGCGGTGTTCTACGCCGCCGAGCTTTACGCCGACTTTACCGGCGGCATCGATATCACCATCGGCATTGCGCAGGTGCTGGGCGTTTCGGTCAGGGAAAACTTCATCCGCCCGTACTTTTCACGCAACATCGCCGAGTACTGGCGGCGCTGGCACATCTCGATGGGCACATGGTTTAAGGACTATATCTTCTACCCGCTGTCGGTCGCTCCGTGGCTTCTGAAGCTTTCAAAAAAAGCGCGCAAGTCTATCTCCGACGGCTTCGGCAAGAAGCTTTCGGTGTATGTGTCGACCATCGTCACATGGTTCCTCACCGGCCTGTGGCACGGCGCTGCATGGAACTTCGTCGTGTGGGGCCTCTTAAACGCATTTTTCATCCTGCTTGCCGAGGAGTTCAAGCCCCTGTCGGTAAAATTCAGGGAGAAGCATGCAAGGCTCGTTTCCGGCTTCGGCTACCGTGTGTTTGAAACGCTGCGCACATTCTTCCTCATGTGTTCGCTTAGAATTCTCGACTGCTACCGTGATGTCGCAGTGTCGTTCAAGGCCTTCGGCTCGATATTCACGACGAATAATTGGGGCGAAGCCTTCTCGGGCGAGCTGTTAAAGCTTGGCCTTACCGGCGCAGATTACATTGTTGCGGGCGTCGGCGTTGCGCTGATGTTTGCTGTCTCCTGCGTGCAGGAAAAGTGCGGCTGTGTGCGTGAGCTCATGTGGAAAAAGACCGCCGTGCCGTATGTCGTATTTGCGCTGCTGGCGCTTTGCATTTTGGTGTTCGGCGCTTACGGCGTGGGCTACGATTCAAGCCAGTTTATCTATAATCAGTTCTGAGGTCGGCCATGGCAAAGAAAAATAAAAAAGTTCATATCATCTGCCTTGTGCTGTGCCTCGTGTTCGTTGTTGTTGCCGTGTGGCTTCTGGGCAAGCTCATGCAGCCGAAGTATATGTCGGGCGTTTTAGAGGGCGCAATGACGGCGGAGTATTATAACGAAACGCAGCCCCACGATGTCATTTTTATCGGAGACTGCGAGGTGTACGAAAACTTTTCACCCGTCACGCTGTGGGAAAACTACGGCATCACGAGCTATATCCGAGGCTCTGCCCAGCAGCTCATCTGGCAGTCGTACTATCTGCTTGAGGAGGCGCTTGAGAAGGAAAGTCCGGCGGTCGTGGTGTACAATGTACAGGCCATGAAATACGCGCAGCCGCAGAGCGAGGCGTACAACCGCATGGCGCTTGACGGCATGCCCCTTTCGCAGCACAAGATAGATGCGATAAACGCCTCCATGTGCGAGGATGAGGACATGATAAGCTACCTTATCCCGCTGCTGCGCTACCACTCCCGTTGGAGCGAGCTCAGCTCCGAGGATCTTGAGTACATGTTCAAAAAAGACCCGGTGACAATATCCGGCTACCTCATGCGTGCCGATACCAAGCCAATGACGAAGCTTCCGAATGTGCCGGTGCTGGAGGACTATACCATCGGCGAGCGCTGCTGGTACTATCTTGACAAAATGCGTGAGCTGTGCCAAACTCACGGCACAGAGCTTGTGCTCATAAAGTCGCCGAGCCTGTGGCCGCATTGGTACGACGAGTGGGACGAGCAAATTTCCGCCTACGCCGAGAAATACGGGCTTGACTATATAAACCTTCTGCCGTATGCTGACGATATCGGCCTTGACATGCAGACCGATACCTACGACGGCGGCCTGCACCTGAATGTGTACGGTGCCGAGAAGCTGTCTAAGTATTTCGGCAGGATACTCAGAGACAAGTACGAGGTCCCCGACCGCAGGGATGCAGCGGATATTGCCGAGTGCTGGGCGCAAAAGTGCGAGGACTACTACGCACTGCTTGCCGCTCAGAAGGCGGAGCTTGAAAAATACGGCTATCTTAAAAGCTGGACATTGGGAGAATGAGCTATGAAAAAAATGATCGCAATTTTGCTTTCCGTTCTGACGGTGCTCTGCATGTGCGCATGCAGCAAGGACGAGCCTCGCACCGAGACCAAGACCGACGACTACACGCCCGATTACGGTGAGCTGTACTACGCCTCGGGCGACACGAAGTTCGGCATCATGGACCCTGCCGAGGAAGTGCTCAATGCACTCGGCGAGCCTGTTAACGGCACTTTTGATTCGGACAGCTGCGCATATCAGGGCAAGGACTATTTCTACTACTACGACGGCTTTGAGGTCATGGTAAACGATGTTGACGGAGTTAAGCGCATCACCGGCATCACCGTCGCCGATGACACCGTCCAGACCCCGCAGGGTCTCAAGATCGGCATGAAGCTTGAGGATGCTCAGGCGCTGCTGACCGGTGAATATAAGCAGGTCGGCGATGTGTACAAGTACACGCAGGGCTCGACGGTGCTCAAGCTTGCCGTCGGCGATGACGGCACACTGACCGCAATCGAATATGCCGTTGCGGCAAACGACAAATAATTAGACGCAGAAAAATCTCGGCTCATTTGAGCCGAGATTTTTCATCTCCAGTCACCGGCAACCCCATCGGGAGCCTTTGGTTCATGGGTCTTGTTGACGGAATTGTCCCTGCCGCGGTAATCCCGGTAGGGCACATTCTGATGCTCCGGCAGCGAGCCGGTGTTTTTCTTTTTGTGCTTCATTTTGATCACCTTATTAAACATAGTATAAGCCCGTAGACGACGCTTGCGGCGGTGCCGTAGACGATGACGGGGCCTGCGATGACGAACATTTTTGCCGCCGTGCCGGTCACGAAGCCTTCGGTCTTAAACTCCAAGGCCGGGGCTACGACCGAGTTTGCAAAGCCCGTTATCGGGACGAGCGTGCCGCCGCCTGCGTATTTTGCGACACTGTCGTAAATGCCGAAGCCCGTGAGCAGTGCGCCGATGAAAACGAGCGTCACCGAGGTCGCAGAGCCGGCATCGAGTTTACTTAGCCCTTGATGCATATACAGGCCGCTTATAAATTGCCCGACACAGCATATAAGCCCGCCGACCCAGAATGCCCTGCACATATTGCCGAGCATCCGTGAGCGGGGCTGATGCGAGTCTGAATACTGCTTATATTCGTCGTTTGTCATGTTCATGCGTGTATCTCCGAAAAAATAAACTGCGCCGGTCGCCCGACGCAGTTAGCTTTTGCGGAAAATTCGGTTTTATGTGTCCAGTCGGAGATTTGCAATGCCGTTTTTCTCAAACTCCGACATATATTCGTCCATCCTGAGCGCCAGCGCCTCGGTATCGGTGTCGTCAAGGCCGTCGCTTATCATGTCACGGCGGGCGAGCTCCTCGGCTAAAATGTCGAAAAACACGGCGTCCTCATAGTCGGCGATCGCCTCATGGATGCCGCCGTCCTCGTAGGCACGGGACGGGAACACATGGCCGTGCCATGTCTGCACGAGCGAGGGCATACCGTTTTTGGCGCAAAGCGAAAACAGCTTCTCCTGCACAAGATCGTAATCCTCAAAGCGGTCGGTGGTGCGGGTGGAGTTGAGTATCCAGTTGCCGATGTACACCATGTCGAGCAGCCTGCGAAATTCTTTGCCTGTCAGATCTATATTCAAGGTCACGCCTCCGATCAAAAATTATCGTCTGTTCATTATATCAGATTTGCCGTCCCAATTCCACACTAAAAAAGCCTTGTAATTTACTGCGATTTAGCATATTATATTACAGTTAGAGTAATTTGGAGTATTATCGCTATGAATAATAAGCCCATAGGCGTGTTCGACTCCGGCTTGGGCGGCCTTACCGCCGTGCGTGAGCTGCGCCGGATAATGCCAAACGAAAACATAATATACTTCGGCGACACCGGCCGTATGCCCTACGGCGGCAGACCGAAACAGCAGATCCGCACCATCGCAAGGCAGAACATCGCCTTTGCCGAGAGCTTCGGCGTTAAGGCGATACTCGCCGCCTGTGGGACGATATCGAGCAATGCGCCCGATATTCTCGCAGAGAATGCGACCTACAGCATAGGCGTTCTGACCCCGGGTGCTCGTGAGCTTGCCGGGACCGGCAAAAAGCGCCTCGGCGTTATCGCAACGAAAACGAGCATCGAAAGCGGCGCATTTCAGGCGGAGCTGAAAAAGCTTTGCCCCGATGCCGAGGTGACGGCCGTGCCGTGCCCCGAGTTTGTCCCGATGATCGAAAGCGGACACATTTCCGCAGACGATGCGCTCGTTGCCGATGTGGTCAAAAGAACGCTTGAGCCGGTGAAAAGCGCAGGTGTCGAGGCTCTGCTTTTAGGCTGCACGCACTACGGCATAATCGCCGAGGCGATAAGCCGCTATATGCCGGAAACGGTGCTCGTTGCCGCCTCTGACGCTTCGGCGAGAGCGCTGCACGCTTATCTTGCCGAGCACGATGCACTCTCGGGCGGCCAAGGCTCGGAGCGGTATTTCACCTCCGGCAGCACCGAGGATTTCATCAGACTTGCGCCGGTGCTTTTGGGCGAGCTAAAGGGCGATGTTGGCTTTGTTGAGCCTGCGCCGTTGGAGGATACGCCATGAGAGCGCTCATAACGGTCTCCGGCATTCAGGGCATCGCCGGTGACGACACGGACACCATCGAGCTTGTGACCGAGGGCTATTACACACGCTCGGAAAACGGCTTTGAGATGTACTATCTTGAAAGTGAGCTGACCGGACTTGCCGGAACGGCGACAAGGGTCGTGGTCGAGCCCGACCGTGTCACCGTCGAGCGCAGCGGAACGCTCAACGCCCGCATGGTGTTCATACCCGGGCAAAAAAGCAGCTTTTTATATGATACCCGGTTTGGCTCGGCTACACTCGAGGTCGAAACCAAGAAGATAAATGCACGGCTGGACGACTTTGGCGGCGAGCTTTGCATCGACTACACGGTCAACATGGAGCACACCGTGTCCAGCAAAAATCAACTCAAAATCAGTGTAAAGGAACAGAGATAAAATGGCAAACATGATTCAGATGGCCAAGGAGCAGATAACGAAGCTTGTAAACGACGCATACCTTGCCGCCGCCGCAAAGGGCGAGCTGCCCGAGGGGCTGACTCTCAACGGCAGCGTCGAGATACCCAAGGACACCGCAAACGGCGATTACGCCGCAAACTTTGCGATGGCAAGCGCAAAGCTCATGCGCATGCCGCCGAGGAAGGTCGCCGAGACGCTTATTGCGAATATGCAGCTTGACGGCAGCTGGTTTTCATCCTGCGAGGTCGCAGGCCCGGGCTTTATGAATTTTCGCTTGGGCGACAAGTGGTACGGCGATGTCGTGCGCCTTGTAAACGATGAGGGCGCAGATTACGGCAGCTGCGATATCGGCAAGGGTCAGAAGCTCATGGTCGAGTTCGTTTCCGCAAACCCCACAGGCCCAATGCACATGGGAAACGCCCGCGGCGGCGTGCTGGGTGACGCACTGGCTTCCGTTCTGCAAAGAGCGGGCTACAATGTCTGGCGTGAGTTCTATGTAAACGATGCCGGCAATCAGATCGAGAAATTTGCAGGCTCCATCGAGGCTCGCTGCCTCCAGCTTGTCAAGGGCGAGGACGCCGTCCAGTTCCCCGAGGACGGCTATCACGGCGACGATATCAAAGAGCTTGCACGCCTGTTCTGCGAAAAGTACGGCGAGAGCTGGATGGATAAGTCCCAAGCCGAGCGCCACGAGATGATGGCAAAGTTCGGCCTTGAGCACAATCTGCCCAAGATGAAGTCAGACCTTGAGCGCTACGGCATCAAGTACGACGAGTGGTTTTATGAATCAAGCCTGCATGAGTCGGGCTATGTCGCCGACAGTGTCGCCAAGCTCGCCGAGCGTGGCTACACATATGAAAAGGACGGCGCACTATGGCTCAAGACCTCCGAGATACTGCGTGAGAACCTGCTCAAGGCGGGCAAAAAGCCCGAGGAAATAGACAAGCTCGAGCTCAAGGACGATGTTCTGCGCCGTGCAAACGGCTTCTACACCTATTTTGCCGCCGACATCGCTTACCACCGCAACAAGTTTGAAAAGCGTGGCTTCGACAAGGTCGTCAATGTCTGGGGCGCAGACCACCACGGCCATGTCGCAAGGCTCAAGGGCGCAATGGACGCACTGGGTCTCGACGGCGAGCACAGGCTCGATATCGTACTCATGCAGCTTGTCAAGCTCACCCGCGGCGGCGAGGTCGTGCGCATGTCCAAGCGCACCGGCAAGGCGATATCGCTGTCGGACCTTTTAGACGAGATACCAGTCGATGCCGCCCGCTATTTCTTCAACTCCCGCCCCGAGTCGCCCGTGGAGTTCGACCTTGAGCTTGCCCTGCGTCAGGACAGCGAAAACCCCGTGTACTATGTCCAGTACGCCCATGCAAGAATCTGTACCCTCGTTGCAGCCCTTGCCGCCGAGGGTCACGCCGTGCCGAGCGCCGATGAGGTGGACTTTGCACTGCTTTCGACCGATGCCGAGCGTGAGCTCATCAAGCAGCTTGCCGCCCTGCCGGAGGAGATTCGCCTTGCAGCCCGTGACTATGACCCGAGCCGCATAAACAAGTATGTCACCGAGCTTGCCGCCCGCTTCCACCGCTTCTATAACTCCTGCCGCATCAAGGGTGCGCAGTCCGATGTGCTCGAAGCAAGGCTCTGCCTTGCCGACACTGTGCGCAAGGTCATTGCGGTCTCGCTGTCGATAATCGGCGTTTCCGCCCCCGAAAGAATGTGACCAAATGCAAATTAACTGTCCCCCGAGCAGAATTTACGGCTCGGGGGCGTATTTTTGCCGGAAAAAAGCAGAAAAGTATTGTAATTCAATGCTTTGAGTGCTAAAATACATTTTTGTGTTGAATTTAGATTAGGAGTTGGAGTTTCTATGAAAAAACTCAGAAATGTGGCGATAATCGCCCATGTCGACCACGGCAAGACCACTCTCGTTGACGAGATGCTCAAGCAGAGCGGCGTCTACCGTGAAAATCAGGAGATCGTTGAGCGTGTAATGGACTCCAACGACCTTGAGCGTGAGCGTGGCATCACCATCATGGCGAAAAATACCGCCGTGCAGTACGGCGATACAAAGATCAATATCGTTGACACCCCGGGACACGCCGACTTCGGCGGCGAGGTCGAGCGTATACTCAAGATGGTCAACGGCGTTATCCTGCTTGTCGATGCCGCCGAGGGCCCGATGCCGCAGACCCGCTTCGTCCTGTCGAGGGCACTTGAGCTCGGTCACAGGGTCATCGTCGTTGTCAACAAGATAGACCGCCCCGACCAGCGTATCCACGAGGTCATCGACGAGGTGCTCGAGCTTCTCATGGATCTTGACGCTACCGACGAGCAGCTTGATTCCCCGATGCTGTTCTGCTCCGGCCGTCAGGGCACGGCAAGCTATTCTCCCGATGTCCCCGGCACAGACCTCAAGCCGCTGTTTGATACCATCCTTGAGTACATTCCCGAGCCTGAGCAGGATGTCGACAGCCCGTTCCAGATGCTCGTTTCCAGCATTGACTACAACGAGTATGTCGGCCGTATTGCGATAGGCCGCATCGAGCGTGGCGTTATCCGTCAGAATCAGGAGATCGAGGTCTGCAACTACCACAATCCCGATGCTCCGACCATGAAGGCAAAGGCCGTCTCGCTGTACGAGTTTGACGGACTTAACAAGGTTCCCGTCACCGAATCGTCTGCGGGCAATATCATCGCCATGAGCGGTATCGGCGATGTCACCATCGGCGATACTATCTGCGCCAAGGGTGCGGCCGAGCCTCTGCCGTTTGTCAAGATCTCCGCCCCCACGCTGGAGATGACCTTCTCTGTTAACGACAGCCCCTTTGCAGGCCGTGAGGGCAAGTTCGTCACCTCCCGCCAGATCCGTGACCGCCTCATGCGTGAGACGCTCAAGGATGTCTCCCTGCGTGTCAGCGATATGGAGGGTGCGACCGACAGCTTCAATGTTGCAGGCCGCGGCGAAATGAGCCTGTCGATACTCATCGAGACCATGCGCCGTGAGGGCTACGAGTTCCAGGTCTCGCCTCCCCGTGTGCTCTACCGTGAGATAGACGGTGTTACCTGTGAGCCTATCGAGCGTGTCGTTGCCGATGTTCCGTCCGATTACATGGGCTCTGTCATGGAAAAGTTGGGCGCTCGCAAGGGCGAGTTTGTCGAGATGCTGCCTGTGGGCAGCCGTGTAAAGCTGACCTACCTTATCCCGTCCAGAGGACTTTTCGGCTACCGCAACGAGTTCCTGACCGACACCAAGGGTGAGGGCATCATGGCCTCCGTCTTTGAAAAGTACGAGCCGTACAAGGGCGATATCGCCCGCCGCAACACCGGCTCACTCATCGCATTCGAGACCGGCGAGGCAGTTGCCTACGGCATCTGGAACGCTCAGGAGCGTGGTGCGATGTTCATAAGCCCCGGCACGAAGGTCTATGCCGGCATGATAGTCGGCGTGTGCCCGAAGAGCGACGATGTGGCGGTCAATGTCTGCCGCACCAAGCATCTGACTAACACCCGTGCCTCCGGCTCCGACGAGGCGCTGCGCCTTATCCCGCCCAGACAGATGAGCCTTGAGCAGTGCCTTGAGTTCCTCGCCGACGACGAGCTTCTTGAGGTCACACCCAAGAATCTGCGTCTGCGCAAGAGCATACTCGACCACAGCCAGCGCATGAAGACCGTGATGCGCAACAGATAAGAATAAAAAAATCCCGCTCATGTGAGCGGGATTTTTCGTTTATAGCTTACTTTACGAACTCGGCAGCGGTCTTGGCTGCGAGGCGTGCGTTGTTCAGAACGAGAGCAATATTGCTGTCGAGACTGTCGCCGCCGGTGAGCTCCACGACCTTTGCAAGCAGGAACGGGGTGGTCTCCTTGCCCTTAATGCCCTTTTCGGAAGCTTCCTTTATGGCCTGATCGATCGCTGCGTCGATGACGGCCTTATCCATGGAATACTCCTCGGGGATGGGGTTGGTGACGAGCATGCCGCCCTTCAGACCGAGACCTCTCTGAGCCTTGAACATGGCTGCAAGCTCCTCGGGGGAGTCGGCACGGTAGTCAACGCCGAAGCCGCTGTGGCGGGTGTAGAACGCAGGCAGCTCGTCCGTGCCGTAGCCGATGACGGGAACGCCCTTAGTCTCAAGATACTCGAGCGTCAGGCCGAGGTCGAGAATGCTCTTCGCACCTGCGCACACGACCATGACGGGGGTGTTGCCCAGCTCCTCAAGGTCGGCGGAGATGTCCATGGTGACCTCTGCGCCACGGTGCACGCCGCCGATGCCGCCGGTGGCAAAAATGCTGATGCCTGCCATGTGGGCGATCATCATGGTGGTGGTGACGGTGGTGGCGCCGTCTGCCTTGCGGGCGACGAGGGCTGCGATATCACGGCGGCTGGTCTTGGCAACATTTCTGCCGGACTTGCCGAGATATTCGATCTCGTCCTTGGAAAGACCGGCCTTGAGTCTGCCGCCTATGATGGCGATGGTGGCGGGGACCGCACCGTTTTCACGGATGGTCTGCTCGACGAGCAGAGCGGTCTCCACATTGCGGGGGTAGGGCATGCCGTGAGAAATGATGGTGCTTTCAAGAGCAACAACGGGCTTGCCGGCGGCAAGAGCCTCGGCTACCTCGGGTGAAACATCAAGATACTTGTTCATAGTTTTTTCCTCCTGTGGTCAATTTAAATAAGCCGCAACACCGGTGACGACACCGTGCTCGAACGACAGATACACGCTGACCCTGCCGTTTGAGGCACGGCAGCTGTTCATGCCGCCGCCGTCAATGCTGTAACCGTCGTCGAGCAGGGAGGTCTTGGCCCCCAGCTCATCGTCGCCTGTGCGGATACCCATAACTGAATAAGTTTTTTCGGTCGTGGCAAAGCCCACGACACGGCAGTCGTCAACATTACCGCTGGGGTAATAGCCGAGATAGTAGCGGGTGTTGGAGCTGAGACTTTTTATGCCGCTGCCGTTATCATCGGTAAAATACTCAAAGTGCTCGGGGTCATAGCTGCGGGCGTCACGGATGAGCGTGATGCCGTCTATCCTGCCGCCGAGCGACCAGTCGAGCATAGACGCAGAGTTAAACTGCGTAAGCTCGGACGCACCGGTGCTTTTGAGAACATACACTGCGGCGGCCGCAATGACGAGCACTATCGCTATACATATTACAATGCGCTTCTTTGTGGTTTTCTTCATATACTCAGACTTCCAATTTTAATTCACGACCATAATACTCAGTTATCCCGAAAATGTCAAGCGGTCAGACCGTTGCAAATTCAACAGCAACGGATTATAATTTGTATTATATTATTCCCTGCAAACAGTTTTGTGGAGGTTTTGGCATGGTAAGAAGAATAATCGAGATAGACGAGTCAAAGTGCAGCGGCTGCGGAGCCTGCGTCCATGCCTGTCACGAGGGTGCGATAGCGCTCGTAGACGGCAAGGCAAAGCTCATGCGGGATGACTACTGCGACGGCTTCGGCGACTGTCTGCCCAACTGTCCGACAGGCGCCATAAGCTTTGTCGAGCGCGAAGCGGCGGCATATGACGAAGCGGCCGTGAAGGCGAACATGGCAGCGAAGAAAACCGCCGGCTGCCCGGGCTCGATGCCTGCACGCATACAGGTCAAAAGGGTAGACACAGTCGTCTGCCCATCGCAGCTTTCTAATTGGCCCGTGCAGATACGGCTTGCGCCGATAACGGCGGAGTATTACAACGGCGCTGACCTTTTGGTCGCTGCCGACTGCTCGGCATACGCCTACGGCAATTTCCATCGTGATTTTATAAGCGGAAAGGTCGTACTCGTGGGCTGCCCGAAGCTCGACCCCGTCGATTACGCCGAAAAGCTCGGCGAGATACTGGCGGCAAACGATATAAAGTCCGTCACGCTCACCCGCATGCAGGTGCCCTGCTGCGGCGGTCTTGAAATGGCGCTGGGGCGTGCGCTCGCCGCCTGCGGAAAGCACATCCAATTCAAGGTCGTGACCTTTTCAAACGACGGGAGAATATTGTGAAATCTTGACTAATTTTTGTGCAAGCTCATTGACTTGCCCGAAAGTCTGTGTTATCTTGATGCGAGAGATGAGATAGAAGTGTTATTTCGGAGGCGCATCATGAAAGATAAAATCAAAGACTCTATTTACAACCGCATGTTTGAGTTTCTCATGAAGCACAGGGCTGCGGATGTTATCCGTGCTGTCAACGCAAGCTCAACGGCGATACAGCGTGAGCAGAAGGCAAAGCACATTCTCGACTGGTATGTTAACAACGCAGAGGAAATGGAGCCGTTGACCGACGATCAGCTTGCAGCCGTCAAGGAGACCTGGAAGGATATCTGGGACACGGGCGTTGTGAAGCCCGAGTGGGTGCAGATATACACAAACAAGACCGGTAAATTTGACCCCAACTATGTCGGCAGCGATCTGCATTATTACTACACCGAGTGGAACAAGATAGATTTTGACTATCTTCGTGCGTTTCTCGACAAAAACTACATGGATATCCTGCTGCCATGCGTCAAGCACCCCGTGACGCTGCTGCGCAAGATCCACGGCGAGTATTTCGATGTTGACTTTAAACACATAAGCCTCGACGACGCCGTTGAGATACTGTATGAAAACCGGATCCCGGGCGCAGTCGTCAAGATAAGCCGCATGAGCTGTGGCGGAGCGGGCGTACAGTTTATCGACGAAAGCTCTACTCGTGACGAAATGAAGCAAGCGCTTGAGGTCGACAGGGACATGGCCGTTCAGCGTGTCATGAAGCAGCATCCCGAGATGGCGAAGATGAACGAGTCGTCGGTCAATACAATACGCATAATCGCCGTCATGCTCGACGGCGAATCTATACCCCTTTCTGCCTGCGTGCGCATCGGCAACAGCGGCAGCAAGGTCGATAATTTTTCCAGCGGCGGTGTCGGCTGCGGCGTTCAGCCCGACGGCAGGCTGAACGAATACGGCTATAACTCAAGGGGCGACCGCAGCAAGGTGCACACCAACGGCTTTGTGTTTAAAGAAGGCAGAGTGCCGAACTTTGACAAGGCGCTCGAAGCGGTAAAACGCTGCCACAGCAGGGTGCCGATGTTCGGCTTTGCCTCGTGGGATATCGCCATCGACGAGGACGGCGAGCCTGTGCTCATCGAGTACAATGTTGCCGGTGCGGGCATCGATATCCACCAGTACAACAACGGCCCGCTTTACGGGCAGTACCGTGAGCGGATAATAAACGATGTGTTTAAAAATTATTCGG
The DNA here is from genome assembly GCA_000431075.1 of Firmicutes bacterium CAG:555. Lineage (GTDB taxonomy): Bacteria > Bacillota > Clostridia > Oscillospirales > Oscillospiraceae > F23-B02. The sequence continues at coordinate 8,166 of HF986913.1, read as the reverse complement.
TGCGCCGCGCAACGCTGGACTACAACTATGCGATAAAGCGTGACGGCGTGCGCATAACGCGCGGCGGCAGCGGCATGAGTGAGGTCACCATCCCTGCCGAGATCGATGGGCAGAGGGTAGTTTACATCGATATCAATGCATTTAAGGAAAACTGCAGGCTCAAAACGGTGACGGTGGAAGCGAACCTCAAGGAGGTCGCAAGCGGGGCATTTAGTAAGAACACCAAGCTTTCACAGGTCATCTTCAAGGGCAGCGTCGAGGCGTTCAGCCGCTCATGCTTTGAAGGCTGCGATGAGCTTTCGACGATCAAGCTTCCCGAGGGTACGAAGGCTATCCGCAGCACGGCGTTTGCAAACTGCCGAAAGCTCGGCAGGGTCGTTATCCCCGCCTCGGTGACCTTCATCGATGAAACAGCGTTCCTCGGCAGCCCGAATGTCGTCATCTGCTGCAAAAAGGACAGCGAAGCATACACATATGCACACAGGAACAAAATCAAATTCGAGCTGATATGAAAAATCGGAGTCAAATGACTCCGATTTTTATTGATTTACCGGCAAACAGTGATATAATACCGAATTTGTGAGAGAAAGAATGGGGGTGCGGACAGTGCGCATAAAAGCCTTTGCAAAGCATAATGCGGTGATGCTTACGGCATTTGTCGCAGCGGCGGTGACGGTGCTGTTTGTACCCGTTGACAGCGCCTACGCAGGCTATCTTGACATGAAAACGCTTATCTGCCTTTTCTGTGTGCTTGCCGTGGTCTGCGCTCTGAGGGATGTTGGCTTTTTCTATATCATTGCCTGCCGCATTGTGCGGGTGTTTAAAACCAGCCGTATGTGCATCCTTGCGCTGGTATTTATAAGCTTTCTCGGCTCGATGCTCATCACGAACGATGCGGCGCTGCTGACCTTCCTGCCGCTGGGCTATTTTGTCCTGTCGTCCACAGGCAAGGAGAAGTATCTGCCGTTTACATTTATAATGCAGAATATGGCGGCAAATCTCGGCGGCATGCTGATGCCGTTCGGCAACCCGCAGAATCTGTATCTGTACACGAAATTCGGCA
>HF986913.1:5657-7075 GCA_000431075.1 Firmicutes bacterium CAG:555 | reverse complement strand
GGCATTCCCACGGCGGAGTTCCTGCGCATCATGCTGCCGCCGTTTCTGGTATCGATGCTGCTCATCACGGTGTGCTGCCTGTTCGTCAGGTCCGAGCCGCTGAGCGTGAGCGGGAAAACCGTGGAGCTTAAGCCGAAGTCCACTGCGCTTTATCTTGCCCTGTTTGCGGTGGCGGTCGCCGTCGTTTTGCGTGCGCTTCCGCTGTGGGTCGGCCTTACGGTCATTCCGGCGGTGCTTCTGGTCACGGATCGCCACGCCCTGAAGGCGGTGGATTATTCGCTGCTGCTGACATTCGTATTTTTCTTCGTTTTTGCCGGCAACATGGCAAGAATAGACGCTGTGCGTGACTTTTTCTCGGCACTCATGGATAAAAACACGCTTTTGTACTCGGCGCTTTCCTGCCAGGTGATAAGCAATGTTCCGTCGGCGATACTGCTGTCGCAGTTTACGCAAAACTATGCCGAGCTTCTCAGGGGCGTGAACATCGGCGGAGCGGGAACGCTCATCGCTTCGCTTGCAAGCCTCATAACCTTTAACGAATATATGCGGCATGAGCCGAATGGCGCAAAGCACTTTATCATTGAGTTTTCTGCCTTTAACTTTGCGCTTCTGGCTGTGCTGCTCGTGATATTCTCGATATTCTGAAAAAACTGCGGACGACTGATCCGCAGTTTTTCGCATATAAAAAGGAAGCGGCGTGGGAGAGCCGCTTCCTAAACCTCCGCTTTTTATACACGATACAAAAACCGAAGGCAACACTGGTATTATACGATGCCGTATTTTTTCAGGAGATCCACGACGACATTGTTCGTCAGAGGCTCCTTCAGCAGGCCGAGCAGCGGCATAATACTCGGGAGCAGGAACTCGGCAGGCTTCTTGCCGTCGAGCAGCTTGCTCGTTGCGTACAGCAGGTCACGCACATCGTACACAGAGCCCCAGACCTCGGGGACGCCACGGTCGACATTGCACAGCGTGTAGACCGCTTCCATGCCGGTACGGATGGAATATTCGGTGGTGAACACGGTGTCACGGGGCGTATCGGCGAACTGACCGACGAATGCGAGGTTCACCGAACCGTCGGGAACTACCTTGGGACGGTCGCCCTCTGCTCTGGGCATGAAGAAGGTGGTGACATACGGCATCATGCACGGAGTGGTGTTGCACTCGTTGGTGGCAAGATCCATGATCTGATCCTCGGGGATGCCGATATGGTACAGCCACTCGGCGGCAAGCTCGATGCCGGTGCACTGGTACATGGGCTTTTTGATGAAGTTGCCTTCGTCGTCCCAGCAATTCAGGCCGTAGACCCAGATGAGGCAATGATCATCGGGCTGCTCCTGGAACTGACCCTGACGGTTTATCGTCCAGCTGACGAGCCAGCTCGAATCACGGCAGGTGACGATACCGCCGGGGGAGGC
>HF986913.1:4211-5626 GCA_000431075.1 Firmicutes bacterium CAG:555 | reverse complement strand
CCGGACAGGGGATCACGCTTGCAGATCTTCTGGATAGCGTCGAGTATCTGCTTGTTTGCGGTGTCGACCGTCCAGGACTCCCAAGAGGTCTCCTTGATGCCTGCGAAGAACTTCTCGGGGCGGCCGAATGCCGGATCCTGAGCTGCGATCTTCTTCCACATCTCGATGGAGGGGCCTTCGCCGTTCTTGATGGTGACGACGGGGGCGTGGGTGTTGTCGCCGTAAGCGGAAGCGTCGCCCTGGCAGCCGTTGGTGCAGATGACGAGGTCGTTTTCGGTCAGGTCGATGACCTTCTCAACGCCGCCCTGCGTGTACTCTATCTTCTTTGCGACCTTCTTCTCGGGGGTGCAGTCGCAGACGATGTTGGTAACGGTGGTATCGTAAAGGATCTTGCCGCCGTGGTCGGTGATGTACTTGCACATGGGCAGGATCATGGACTCATACTGGTTGTAGCGTGTAAAGCGCAATGCGCTCAGGTCGGGCAGACCGTCGATGTGGTGGATGTAGCGCTGCAGGTACAGCTTCATCTCAAGAGCGGAGTGCCACTTTTCAAAGGCGAACATCGTCTGCCAATATGTCCAGAAGTTCGTTGCGTAGAACTCGTTGTCGAACACATCGTCGATCTTCTTATCCTCAAGGGACTTGTTGGTCGCCATGAACAGCTTCAGAAGCTGGGTGGCGGCGCCGGGGGTGAGGCCGTACTTTCTGTCGGTGTGCGCATCCTGACCCTGCTTTTCGGTGACACGGCACAGGGAGAAGTTCGGGTCCTCCTTATTGAGGTGGTAGTATTCCGAGAACACGGTCTCGCCGGGATTTACGATGGAGGGGATGGACTTGAACAGATCCCACATACACTCAAAGTGGTTATCCATCTCACGGCCGCCGCGCATTATGAAGCCCTTTGTCGCATCATAAATGCCGTCGCACGAGCCGCCTGCAAGGGGAAGATGCTCAAACAGAGTGATGTGCTCGCCGGGCATCTGAGCGTCACGGATGAGGAAGCAGGCCGCCGCAAGACCTGCAAGGCCGGTGCCTACTATGTATGCCGATTTCTCGTCGATACCTTCGGGCTTTTTCGGGGTAGCAAAAGCTTCGTAGTTGCCGCTGCTGTAATACATTGTGGATCCTCCTGAAATTTTATTTTTGTCTGCACATGGTGCAGTAAGTCACACGCTTATCGATGGCTCTGATCGGGCAGGCAAGATAGCATACGCCGCAGCGGATGCATTTATTCTGGTCGATCACCAACGGCTTTTTCTTTGCGTCGATGCAGTCTGCGGGACATCTTGAGTGACATCCGCCGCAGCCGACACATCTTTGGCTTATAAAATAGGTTTCCACAGTGTTGTCCTTCCGGTATCATGCATCCGCCGCGGCCGCAGCTCCCCCCACCGCCGCCGCGGGGTCGGCGGGGA
>HF986913.1:0-4181 GCA_000431075.1 Firmicutes bacterium CAG:555 | reverse complement strand
TCGATGATTTCTATTTAATATTTCTATCTATTTGTCTCGGCAGCTTGCGATGCCTTCAAGCCCTTTCCTGTCAAGAATATAAATTTTGCCTCGGCCGGTGCGGATAAGTCCAAGGTCACGCAGGTGGTCAAGCTCACGGCTGACGACGACCCTTGTCGTGCCGAGATTGTTCGCTATCTCCTCGTGCGTCACGAGCACCGTTCCGCTGTAGCCGCCCAGCGCATCCTGTATGGCGAGCTCACGGCAGATGCAGCTGCGCACGCTGTTGAAGATGCAGTAGTAGATGTTGTTGAGGATGGCCTGAGCGGTTTTTGCGCAGGTCTCGAAGACGAATTTTGCAAACAGCGGCTCATCATACGCCACCGGTGCCATATCCGAACGCTGGAGGTAGGCAAGCTGCGTGCTCTCGAGCGCTTGGAGCGATGGGACTACATCCGTGTCGCTTGCGTTATCGACCGTCATGATACTGAACGCATCGCCCTCACTCAGGTGAAACAGCGTGACCTCACGGCCGCCGCCAGATGCGAGATATACCCTCAGCTCGCCGCCGAGAACGAAAATTATCCCGTCCTTTTTGACTGTTTTGAAGATGACATTTTCCCCGCACCGATAGCTGCGGTAAATGGTGTTATCCTCAAGCCGCTTTCGGTGCTTTTCGCTGAGCTCGCTCCAAAACGAAATGCACTCGGAAATAGTGTGCTTCATATTATCACTCCACCAAAATTCTTCTCCCACGAGCCGCAGTTTATACGGCTCAAAAATATTTGTGCGGATGCTTTTCATTTATTTGTCTAAAGATTATCAAATCCTGAAAGCATTTCTGCACCTTTTGTTACTTAACTGATTAAATATCTTGTCAGATTTTAAATTTTGTTTAAATTCAATAATTAGAGCTGTTCGAATTTATGTATTATGCAGTATAAAAAATTGCGCAAGATAAAAACTTTTAAAAAATAAATTAAAAAACTTTTTGAAAAGTGTAATATTTGACGAAATTTGCCGTTTATATGGGTGAGGGCGCAAAAAGCGCAACGGTAATACATATGAAAAAGGAGAATTACACAATGAATCTGGGTCCTATCACCGACATCTATGGTCTTATCAGAAACATCATCGCAAGAAATGAGCCTAACTCCCAGGACGAGTTTGAAGTGCTCGACAAGATCTTTGGCTACAAAGGCTAATTAGCAGATCAAGTATTTAAGAAATCCCCGAAGCAGCGCTTCGGGGATTTCTCTATATTATATCCTGCGATATTTTTTGTATTTGAGCTTGGGCTTGTAAAACTCGAAGATGACGGCGTCGTAGAACTTCTCGTTGACCCAGTCGTGCGATGTCCATGCGACCTTCATTGCACCCAGCGCCTCGCACAGCTTCACCGTGAACGGCTTCGGCGTGATTTTATATGCGATAAACTGCGGGCGGGAAAGGAAGTTTAACAGGCAGTTGCCAAGAATGACCGCCGTTATGGGGCCGACCTCGCCGTTATAATCCTTCGGGGGATTTGCAAGCTGGCCTCTGATGACCTCGGGGGCATTTTTCTTGAACCAGCGGACGATAAAGGGGTTAAAGCTCTCAATGCAGTATTCGCCAGAGTATTTTTCCAGCAGTGCATAGGTCTTTTCGCAAAGCTCCTCGTTGCGCTTGCCGTTTTTCAGCTCGACGATGAGCGGACCTCTGCCTCTGACGGTTTTCAAAACCTCCGAAAACAGCGGAATGGTCTGCGTTGTGCCGCAAAGGCTTATTTTGCTCAGCTCATCATATGTTTTTTCATCGACCCTTGAATCGACGCCGCAGACACGGTTGAGCGTATCGTCATGGAACACGACTACCTGACCGTCCTTTGAAAGCTGAACATCCAGCTCCATGCCGTAGCCGTACGAGGAGGCTCTCTCAAAAGCGGCGAGCGAGTTTTCAGGGACGGTCTTATCCTTTTTGTGCAGACCGCGGTGAGCAAAATTCTTGTACATAAACGGCTTTTTATCCTTCTTGCTTGCCCTGCCGGGTGCAACGAGGAACACAAGTCCTCCGAGCGCTGCCAGACCGGCTAACGAGGCTTCAAGAAGAAGCTTTTCGTGGGTTTTCATTGTGCGCACCTCCGTAATTTTTTGTTCGTGACCCTATTCTACACCAATATACCGGTTTAGGTCAAACATTTATGGCAAAATAATTGTTGTAGAAAAGTCAATTTTGTTATAAAATGCTCAGTACAATATATCGGAGGTTTGATATGAAACTTGACAACAAGCGCACGATACTGACGGGCTTTGCCTTTTTGTCGATATGCGCATTCTGGCAGATGTACAACAGCATCGTACCCCTCATTCTCACGAATACCTTCCACATGAACGAGACCTACTCCGGCGCTATCATGGCGGCGGACAATATCCTTGCGCTGTTCCTGCTTCCGCTGTTCGGCTCCATCTCCGACCGCACGAACACCAAGATAGGCAAGCGTATGCCGTTTATCCTGTTCGGCACGGGTCTTGCCATCATCCTCATGAACATTCTGCCCATTATCGATAACAGCTATGCCGCAGCTCCCAGCACCTTTAAGACGGTATCCTTCGTCGTCGTGCTCGGTCTGCTGCTCGTTGCCATGGGCACCTACCGCTCTCCGGCTGTCGCACTTATGCCGGATATCACCCCCAAGCCCCTGCGCAGCAAGGGCAATGCGATAATTAACCTCATGGGCGCACTCGGCGGAGTTATCTACCTCGGCGTTGCTGCCGTCATGTACCCCAACAGCAAGGTCGCAGGTCTTGCACATGTCAACTATCAGCCTCTGTTTATCGTCGTTGCGTCTATCATGTTTGTCGCCGTTGCGATCCTTTTCCTCACGATAAAAGAGCCCAAGCTCATCGAGGAGCAGCGCAAATTGGAAGCTGAGCACCCCGAGTGGAACCTCGCACAGGACGACGGCTGCGGCCACGAGACACTGCCGAAGAATGTCAAGAAGAGCCTCGGCTTTTTGCTCGCCTCCATTGCACTGTGGTTTATCGGCTACAATGCGGTCGAGACATGGTTCACCACCTATGTGTCGCAGGTCATGGGTCAGGCACTGGGCGGAGCGTCCACCTGTTTGCTCATCGCCACCGGCGGCGCTGTCATCAGCTATATTCCCATCGGCGTTTTAGCCTCCAAATTCGGCAGAAAGCGCACCATCATGGCGGGTATCATCCTGCTGGCGTTCTGCTTCGGTCTCGGCTACTTCCTGACAACGACCTACAGCAGCATAAATGTCATCATGTTCATCGTCTTTGCGCTCGTCGGCCTTGCATGGGCGGCTATCAATGTCAACTCCCTGCCCATGGTCGTTGAGATGTGCAAGGGCTCGGATATCGGCAAGTTCACCGGCTACTACTACACCTTCTCCATGGCGGCGCAGGTCGTGACCCCCGTCATCACAGGCTATCTCATGCGCAATATCAGCTACACAGTTCTGTTCCCCTACGCTGCCGTATTCGTTGCACTGAGCTTTGTCACCATGATATTCGTCAAGCACGGCGACAATAAGCCCGAGGCAAAGAAGGGCCTTGACGCTTTCGAGGACATGGATGACTGATGAATATCTGCATCTACGGCGCATCAAGCGCCACGCTTGAGCCGGTGTATTATGCCGAAGCGGAGAAATTAGGCGAGCTTTTGGCAAGTGCCGGTCACGCACTTGTGTTCGGCGGCGGCAGGGAAGGCCTCATGGGCGCAGCCGCACGGGGCGTGCATAAAATGGGCGGCGAGATAATCGGCATCGCACCCCGATTTTTCGACGAGCCCGGCATCCTTTACGAGCACTGCACCGAAATGCTCTATACCGACACCATGCGTGAGCGCAAGCAGCTCATGGAGGAGCGCTCGCAGGCGACCGTTGTCCTCCCGGGCGGCATCGGCACATATGAGGAATTTTTCGAGATGCTTACGCTAAAGCAGCTCGGCCGCACCGACCGTGCCATCGTCATCGTGAACACAAACGGCTACTATGAGCCTATGCAAAGACTCTTGCAGCACACGGCGCAGACGCACTTCATGTCTCATAACTGCCTTGAGCTTTATAAGCTTGTCGATACGCCCGAGCAGGCGCTCGACTATATAAATTCATATGTTCCGCAAAGCGGAAGTATAAGGCGATTAAGCGATTATAATAAGTAAGAAAGACGGCTTGGGCGGATTCAGATAAGGAGAAA
>HF986912.1 GCA_000431075.1 Firmicutes bacterium CAG:555 | reverse complement strand
TGAATGTTTTTATTAAAATTTTGCCGCCCGCTTTTTCTAACACTTTTCTAACGAAATAAAGAATAAACGCCGCAACGGTCGTTGCGGCGTTTTGAAATGTCATATCACCCACAGATGGCAAAATAAAGATTGCCGTGCGGGTCAAGGGTGGGGATATCCATGATTGCTGCTTCGGGTGCGATGCTGTCCAGCTGCATGCGCTTTGCGCTGTCCTTATAATTATCCGGCTGAGCCTCGGCGGCAAAAACAAGACCGTCGTAGTCCTCGCCCAGATTTGCATAGAAGCTTGCGCCGTCTTTGAGCTTAACTCTGCCCTTCCCCACCTCGCCATTTGTGAGCAGACCGTTTGCGGTGAAGTACGGCTCGGTCTATTCCTCTACATGCGTGATAGTGGACAGCTCTCCGTTGAATATGTAGCGCTCGGCGGGATCCCATATCCACACGAGCTCCTCTCCGCCGCCGTCGTTGAACTTAAAGCGGGCGACAACATCACTCTCGCCGTCGCCGTTGATATCGTCAAACGAGATACTTTCAAACGCCTGTTTTGCGTCGGGGATGCTCTCGGGAAACAGCACGCTGTCAAAGAGCACCTGCTCGGCGGTGTCACGGTAAAACGCAGCAGAAGTGTCGCTTATGGTTACGAGCACATCCACGCTCTCGCCGTCATGGGTTATCGTTCCGTCAGCGAGCACGATTCCGCTTGTGCGCCAATCGTCGCCCGCAGTATCGTTTGATCCCCCGCAGGCAGTTAGACACAAAAGCAGTGCAATAACGAGCACAAAAAGTTTTTTCATCGCAGCGCCCCTTACGACAGCTTCTGATAGTTGTCGTTTTCGCCGCCCCAGTAGAATGTCGTGCCGTCGATAACGGTCATGTCGTAGGCGACATCCTCAAAATTATCGGAAACGGCGGAATATGCTCCCTCGCCTTCGGCAGTCTGGAGCTTGCCCCAGTCGACCGCAGTGCGCTCGGTATCGCCGTCCATGAGCTCGAGAAGCGACCAGCTTCCGTCGGCTTTTATCTCAATGATGCTCAGTGCGTCCTGCTCTCCGTCCTGATACCACTCGCCGGCAAGGGCGCTGTAATCGCCGTCGCCGACATCATCGCCCTGATTGTCGCCGCTTACCTTGGTAAACTCGCCGAAGCCGTCGACCTCAAGGATATCGCCGGGGACGGAGCACCGGTGGGCGATACCGTCATGCTCGTTGTAGAAATAATCGGCGCTGTACTGGGGCTCGGTCTGGATAAAGCCGCTGGCGGTTATCTCTCCGGCAGCGTCATACAACGCAAAGCGCACTTCGTCGCCGCTCTCGGACAGCTCGACGACCATGCTGCCGCTATCACCCGTCCAAGTACCGCCGTAGGCGTTGATGTCGACCTTGTTCTGTGAGTCGCTGACCATGCCCTCAAACCATGCGGGCGTGGTTATCTCCTCGCCGCCTCCGCCGCATGCGGCAAGGCTCAGGCACATAACAAACGCGAGCAGCAGGTACAATACCTTCGAGTTTTTCATCATTTTCCTCCTTTATTGATTTTTATATTTCCGTTGTGCTTGGTAAGTTGACGGGAGCCGAACCCTATCGTCTGTCAGTGTGCCATTTCGGCGCTTTTCGCCTTTTTTGTCTTAATGGGCGTCAGCCCATTGACGCCAAAGAAAGCCGAAAATCCCTCGAAAAACATCACTGACAGATGCCTTGCAGTTTTGACGGAGCAGATTTTCGTTCAGGCAAAGATAAAGCCCGACGGGCATAATGGAGATATATGGACTAGGGGTTTAGCGAAGCATGAGCGGAAAGCTGCCCGTCAAAACCGATAGTGTTCGGCTTCCGTCAACTTAAGCTGATTATACCTGCTTTTTCGGCATCTGTAAACTATATAGACAAAAAAGTGACCATTTCTGGCCGCATTTTTGTTTACTTTTTCGCTCTTATGTATGTTGCAAGCGCATTTGTGGCAAAGCCAACGCAGATGATCATCTGAATCACTGTCCAAACAGTGCGTCCTTGGGAGAAATTATCGCAGGCGAGCCATGCCCATATAGCCGCTCCGGCAAGCCATGCAGCAACTGTTATAACATCCTTTTCATCCATTGGTCTCACATGCATTTTCGAACACACACCATAATCTCAATATTGTCAAATTGTTAAAAAACTTGCCCTTGACTTTGGTGAAAGTGCGCAGTAGAATAGTACAGCATTTGGACTAAAATGTTTTCGTACTAAGGAGAGCGCTATGGATAACACCGCCGGGTACATTCAGGAATACTGCTCGTGCCTGCACGAATGGGACGCAGCATATGAGGATTACGCCAAGTCCGTGGGGCTGAGCTACACAAGTCTGTGCATCCTCAATGCAATTTACGAGACAGACGGCTGCACGCAAAAGCAGCTTTGCTCGCTGTGCTTTCTGCCAAAGCAGACGGTCAATGCAGCCGTCACGGGCTTTTACGACAAGGGCTGGCTGCGGATGCAGGAGCTGCCCGAGGACAGGCGCAACAAGGCTCTGCATCTGACGGAGCTTGGCAGGAGCGAAGCCGGGCGCATTCTGCAAAATTTGCAGGAATGCGACCGCATTGCGATGGGCTCGCTGACCGAAAGTGAGCAGGAGCAGCTTCTCTCGCTTACCCGCCGGTATATGTCGGCGTGCATAAGCGCAATGAAAAAGCTTTGAACACCAAGAGGAAAACACATGGAACTGGAAATGAAGCTTGAGCATGAGGTAAGCTTCCGCTGGCTGATACTTTTTGCTCTGCCGACGATATTCTCAAGCATTTTTGAAAACATATACTCCACCATCGACGGCATTTTTATCGCCCGCTTCGTCGACACGGACGCTCTGTCGGCGATAAACATCGTCATGCCGATGATCGGTCTGTCGCTGGCACTTGGCATGATGTTCGGCACGGGCGGCAATGCGCTCGTTGCCAAGAAGATAGGCATGGGCAGGCTCGAGGAGGCCCGTGAGGACTTTTCGCTGCTTATAGCAGTAGCGTTCGGCTTTTGCATCGTGCTTGCGGCGCTGTGCTTTGTTTTTCTCGACCCGCTGTGCCGCTTCCTCGGTTCGGACGAAGCGCTGCTGCACTACTGCCGTGAGTACATGATACCGGTTTTGATAATGCTGCCGTTTGCGGCGTTCGGCATGGTGTTCCACTTAAGCTTTATAACCGTCGGCAAGGCGGGCTTGGGCGCATTTCTCGCCGTGCTCGGCGGCGTGCTGAACATCGTGCTCGACTGGCTGTTTATCACCGTATTCCATTGGGGACTTGCCGGTGCAGCTATCGCAACGAGCATCGGCTATGCCGTGCAGTCGCTCGTGGGCGCCGTGTGGTTTTGCGTAAACCGCAAGCAGGTTTTGTACATCGTGCGGCCTAAATGGCGCTCGAAAGCCATCATCGACAGCTGCATAAACGGTTCGTCCGAAATGGTCAGCGTGCTTGCGTTCTCGGTCATCACGATCCTGTTTAACCGCATACTCATGGACATCGGCGGCTCGGACGGCGTTGCGTCACTGACCATCATCTGGTACGCTCAGGGTCTGTTCGGCGGCCTGTTCAGAGGCTATATAAACGGTATCTCCTCCGTCGTGAGCTACAACTTGGGCAAAGGCGACAAGCTTCGTCTGTCGAAGGCCTTCCGCATCAGCGTGTGGACGATTTTGGGCACCTCAGCCGTTGTCACCGCAATAAGCTACATTTTCGGCGGTGCGGTCGTCGACTTCTTTGCAAAAGGCAATGCACATGTTGCGCAGGTCGCACTCCACGGTTTCAGGATAGTCGCCATAAGCTTTGCGATGATGGCGTTCAACGTCTTTGCCTCGGGCTGGTTTACAGCCCTCAACGACGGTAAGACCTCGGCAATACTCTCGTTCTGCCGCACGATGCTGTTCATGGTCGTGCCGGTGCTCATCCTGCCGAAGTTTTTCGAAATGGACGGCGTATGGATGGCACTCACGGTCGGCGAGCTTCTGAGCCTTGTTATGGCCGTCTTCTACTTTATAAAATACAGGGACATGTGGCGTGCTCCGAGTGCCGCAGAATAAAAACCAACGCACCGCCGAAGCGGTGCGTTTTGCCATATCATTCGTGTTTTTTATCTTTGGTCAAAAGCACGGAGCTGATGAGTGCCGTCAGCGGGACGGACAGGATAACGCCGATGCTGCTTGATATGCCGCTGACGACCTCTATCGCAAAATACGATGAGCTGAGCAGCTGATGCGGGCTGAGGCTCAGCGAGTACAGATAAATTACCAGTGCAAAGCCGCTGCCTAAGAACGCAAGTATCAGCGTATTCGTCATCGTGCCGACCATGTCACGGCCGATATTCATGCCCGAGCGGAACAGCTCCTTTGCATTCATCTGCGGTGCGACCGTGTGCACCTCGGTGAGCGCCGAGGCGATGCTCATGGCAACATCCATCACAGCGCCCAGTGCGCTTATGACGATACCGCCGACCAGAAGTCCCTGAAGTCCGATGGGCGTGCCGGTCTGGCGCAACTGCAAAAGCGGCTCGACATCGGCAAGGCGCATGCCGCTTATGCGTGCAAGCTTTTGCGCAAGCAGGCCGAACAGCAGTGCGATAGCCGTACCGGCGACCGTGCCGAGCATGGCGCAGACGCTCTTGCGTCCCGTGCCGCTGAGTATCACCATCGTGACCACGGTTATATATGCACACACGAGGAACACCGTGAGCAGCGTGGGTGCGCCCTTTATGAGCAGCGGTATCAAAAGCCAGAACAAGCAGGCAAGCGTGATGGCAAGGGCAACAAGCGATTTTGCGCCCACCTTTCCGCCGACGAGCACCGTGACCAAGACAAACGCCAAAGCTATTATAACAAGCATGCTCGTGCGGTTATACTCATAGACCGTCGCCGTGTGGCTGCCGTCGGAGTAGGTGGAGATAAGCAGCGTCACACCGTCGCCGACCTCGACGCTGCCGCCGTAGAGAGGGCCGACATAGTTGTTGACCTGCAAGGTCTCGCCCTTGTACCGGCCGGTCTTTACCTCGGCAAGCAAAAGCTGCTCGCCGCGCAGTGCATTGTCCGCCGTGGGGTCTGCGAATGTGGTGTCCGACAGAACATTCGTCACAACGGCATTTTCATACTCGGCATAGTCACCGTCGGTCGTCGGTGCAGCGTCCTCGGGTGCAGCGATGACACGCAGTACGATAAAAAGCACAAGTGCCGCCGCAAGCACGATGATGCTCATGCGGTTATCCTTCAGCCACTGTTTGAAATTATGCCGAGGAGCGAGCTTTTCCATCCAAAAGACCCCCCATTTCATTTTACGTTCAGCATAGCAATTTTGTATGCCCCTGTCAAGCTCGTAAAATGTGCGTAAAGCAGTAAAATTTTTGTGGCTTTTACGGAAACGGTATGTTAAAATGGTTTCATCAACTAATATGGTTTGCTCCGGTTTATGGCTCAATCTGCGTTTTAGGACAAATTCTGCCTTAGCTTCGGCAATCCCCTCCTAATCTGCAGATCGTCATTCGCCTGTTTTCGCAGGCGAGGGCGATTTTTTTGCTATTCAGCCGGAACGGGCCAAAAAACGGAAAAGTTGAATCAAAAAGGAGGTCCTTTGATGAAAGCAACAAAAAGCAGACGATTATTAAGCGCTCTGCTGTCGCTGCTCATGCTGGTCTCGCTGCTGCCGATCTCGGTACTGGCGGACGATACCACAGTGACTGCGACTCAGATCACGCAAGCGTCTGAGCTTGTTGACGGTCAGTATGTTCTCGTCACCGACAGCGGCTATGCCCCCGGTGTCCTCGACGGCACTTGGTTAACGGCAGCAGCCGTCACCGCAGATGAAAACGCCGTTACGGTCGACCCCGCCCTGCTGTGGACGGTCACCGTCGGCACTGACGGTATCAAGCTCAAAGACAGCAGCGGAAACACCATTGCTCCCAAGGGCGGCAATAATAACGGCATCAAGTCCGGCGATTACAGCTGGAAGGTCAGCTTCGCCGACGGCAAGTTCAGCTTTGCCGGTCAGGGCGACGATACCGTTACTCTTGCAAGCAACAAGGGCTCGCAGAACAAGTTCCGTGCATACAAAAATGCCACGGTTGAGAAAACCCCCGGCGGCTACCCGTCCGAGTTTACGCTTTATAAGCTCGACACCGCTGCCGTCCGTGAAAGCGGCATAGTCACCGACCTGAGCGCCCTCAAGGACGGCGACACGGTCGTTGTGTTTAACCCCGCAAGCCTCAAGACCCTGTCCACGGAATATTCCGGATTCTACAACAAGGGCAACGATGTTAAGGTCGAGAACGGCAAGCTCACAGGCTTTACCGATGTCGACAAGTGGACGCTCGGCATTAACGATGACGGCACCTACAGCTTCTCCACCGCAAAGGGCGAGAAGCTCTCCATGGACACCGGCTACACCAGCACTCCGCTTGACAAGGTCAACAACAGCTGGAAGCTCACCGCAGTTGACGGCAAGGACGGCACATTCTATATTGACAACACCGGCCGCACCGACAAGTACCGTCTCCAGTGGTATGCCTCAAAGGGCACATGGAGTGCATACACCGGCACGGGCGATGCATTTGAGCAGCAGATATACCTCGTGATCGATACCGAAACTCCCGATCCCACGCCTACTCCCGAGCCCAGCGCACTTCTCAAGGACGGCGACAAGGTCGTTATCTACAACCCCGCAAACCTCAAGGCTCTGTCCACCGATTACGGCGGAACTTACTACAATCAGGGTACTGATGTCTCCCTCGACGGCACGAAGCTCAGCGGCTACACCGCCGCTGATGTCTGGACTGTCGGCGTTAACTCCGACGGAAGCTACACCTTCTCTACCGCAGACGGCAAGAAGCTCTCCATGGGTGCAAAGTTCACCAGCACCCCGCTGGACGATGTGAACACCGCATGGCAGCTTGAAGAAGCAAAGACCGCAGGCTGCTACTATATTAAAAACACGGTCCGCGGCAACTACCTTGAATGGTACGCCGACAAGGGCAACTGGAGCAGCTTCTCCAAGATAGGCGACGAAGCTCTGTTTGCTCAGGCATTTTTCAAGGTCAAGGAAAGCGGCATCGTCACCAGTCTCTCGGCAGGCGACACCGTTGTTATTTTCAATCCCGCAAACCTCAAAGCTCTGTCCACCGACTATGCCGGTACATATTATAATCAGGGCACCGCCGTCACCATTGCAGACGGCAAGCTTTCCGGCTACACCAAGGCCGACATCTGGACGGTCGGTGTGAACTCCGACGGAAGCTACACCTTCTCCACCGCAGACGGCAAGAAGCTCTCCATGGGTGCAAAGTTCACCAGCACCCCGCTGGACGATGTGAACACCGCATGGCAGCTTGAGAAGGCAGCAACCTCCGACTGCTTCTACATTAAAAATACAGTCCGTGGCAACTATCTTGAATGGTACGCCGACAAGGGCAACTGGAGCAGTTTCTCCAAGATAGGCGATGAGGCTCTGTTTGCTCAGCAGTTCTATCTCGTTGTCGACGACGGCTCGGATACGCCCGCAGACGTTCTCCCCGAGGCTGGCAGCGAAGTTGTTATCTATAACACCAACGCCGCAGCGGTCCTCGCCGCTCAGGACAGCAACACCGAAAGCCCGTCGATACTCAAGGCAGCCGCCACCATTCAGGACGGCAAGGCCTCCTGCGCAAACGGTGCAGTCGTGTTCACCGTTGAGAAAAACGGCGACTACTACCGTTTCTACAACAAGACCTACGGCTACCTGTGCGCAAACGGCACCGGCAACAACGCCTTCTATACTCAGACCGCAAGCGAAGACGCCGATTGGCTGGTTCGCACCTGCTCCGGCGGTGTCGGCGGCTTTGAGATGGAAAGCCGCACGGCAAAGTTCAACGGCAAGCACAGCCAGTGGCTGGAGTACTACAACGACAGCTTCAAGGTGTACTCCATGTACAATGTCACCGACTACACCATCTATTCGTTTAACTTCTACCCTGCGGTGGGCAGCACCATCGTGGACGGCATCGTGAATACGCCCACCTTCGACTTTGGCACAGTGCTCCCTGCATATGTCGGTCAGGACTACGAGCTGACTTTCACCGCAGACGCCCCCTTCGGCGTCAGTGGTGACATAAAAGCATGGCTGAGTGACGGCACCGCACTTAGCGTTGCCAAGAACGAGGACGGCACCTACACCATCAGCATCCCGGACGCTCTTATCTCCGGCGATAAGCTCACTGTCTCCGTCAAGGGTACGGACAACAAGTACATCCCCATCAACAGCACAGTCGAGATCGAGGTCAAGGACGACCCGTCCGTCATTGACCCGATGCCCGAGGTTCGTTCTGAGACAGGCAGCGAAAAGCGCCCGACCATCGGTGCGACCATTGTAAACGCAGGCATTGATCCAACGATCGAGATGACCGTGAACGGCACTGCCGTCAAGGCGACTGTCGCAAACGGCAAGATAAGCTACACCCCCGATAAGGACATGGCAGACGGCCGTGTCGATGTGCAGATCACCGTGAAGCGCACCGACGGTAAGAGCGCAACGCTCAACTGGTACTTCATCGTCGGCAAGGCACAGTATCAGCGCTACTTCGGTCAGCTGCACAGCCACACCCAGTATTCCGACGGCTCAGGCTCTCTCGACACGGCTCTTGACTATGTAAAGAACCTGCCCGAGAGCGCAAATGTCCAGTTTGTCGCATTCACCGACCACTCGAACTACTTTGATACCACCAGTGCAGCCAACCCCGAGGGTGCCCTGTACGACATGGATCTTGCGACCGCTTACAGCCAGCAGCGCTGGAAGGAATACAAGGACAAGATCGCAGACTTCAACAGCGCCAACACCGGCGTTATCGCCATCGGCGGCTTTGAGATGACTTGGTCGGGCGGCCCGGGTCATATCAACACCTTCAACACCGAAGGTATCGTGTCCCGCAACAACAAGACGCTCAACAACAAGACCTCCGACGCAGGCATGAAGGCATACTATGCATTGCTCAGCCAGTCCGAGGGTATCGACTCCATAAGCCAGTTCAACCACCCCGGCACCACCTTCGGCACCTTCTCTGACTTTGCCTACTGGGACGGCGTCATCGACTCCCGCATCTACATGGTCGAGGTCGGCAACGGCGAAGGTCAGATAGGCGCAGGCGGCTACTATCCCAGCTACGAGTACTACATCATGGCTCTTGATAAGGGCTGGCATGTCGCTCCGACCAACAACCAGGATAACCACAAGGGCAAGTGGGGCAACGCAAACGACGCCCGTGATGTTATCATCACCGATAACTTCAGCGAAGATGGCATCTACGAGGCCATCCGCGAAAGACGCATGTACTCGACCGAGGACAAGAACCTTGAGCTTGGCTACACCGTCAACGGCAGCATGATGGGCTCTACCCTCTCCACCGTCCCCGAGGCGCTCGATATCGAGGTCTCCGTGGCCGATCCCGACAAGACCGACTCCATCAGCAAGGTTGAGATCGTTGCAAACTCCGGCAAGGTCGTCTACACTTGGGACGATCCGGCCGAGCTCACAGCAGGACTGCTGACCGCTCAGCTTGCTCCCAGCTACAGCTACTACTTCGTGCGTGTAACCGAGGCCGACGGCGACCTTGCAGTCACCGCTCCCGTTTGGGTCGGCGAAATGCTCAAGCTCGGCGTGTCCAGCTTCGTGTGCGGCACCTCCACCCCCGTAACGGGCGAGGAGCTTACCCTGACGACCACCATGTTCAACAGCGAGACCACCGACGCAACGGTCAAGGCACTGTCCTACACCATCGGCGGTGTGAGCATCGGCGTTGACCAGACCGGCTACACCGTTGCAGCCGGCAGCACGCTTGAGATACCGTTCAAGTGGACTCCCGACAAGGCCCGTGTCACCACCGTGACCGTGACCGCAGTCGTCGAGCAGGGCGGCAACGAATACACCTTCACCAAGACCCTTGAGCTCGATGTTCAGGACGCAGACAAGCTCGTGTACATCGGCATCGATGCCTCCCACTACAACGAGTATGTCGCAGGCAACTACAAAGACTCCATGGGCAACTTCGGCAACCTCGCAGCGCAGTACAGCGTGCGTACCGTTACGCTGGGCACCTCCGCTGACCTCATTGCTGCCTGCGGAAACAGCAAATACAAGGCAATTATCCTCACTGCTCCCTCGCGCCGTCTCGAAGCGGCACAGGCAGATCCGAGGGTTTACTCCGCAGATGAGCTTGCGGCTATCAAGGCGTTCAACGCAAACGGCGGCACTGTGATACTTGCAGGCTGGTCGGATAACTACGAAAACTACGATGTTATCAAGAACAACCCCGCAATCAAGCACATGGCGGAGACGCAGAACGAGGTGCTCGCAGCCCTCGGCTCAAGCCTGCGCATCAGCGACGATGCGACCTACGATGATGTTCGCAGCGCAGCCGACGGCGTTGATAAGTGGAGACTGTACTTCAGCGATTATAATAACGATAATCCGCTGACCGGCGGTGTCATCTATGATGCCGACCACCCGTACGACAAGCTCTACACCGAGCGCTTCAGCCACTACGGCGGCGCATCGATCTACGCCGTAGACGCAAGCGGCAACGCAACAAGCACTCTTCCCTCCACCGTTTCCCCCGTCGTTTACGGTCACGCTACGACCTACTCGATCGATGTCGATGGCGACGGTCTCGGCGGTGCCGGCACTCCCAAGTACGCATTCAAGGATAACGACAGCCGCCTGATGGTGATGGCGACAGAACAGCTTGACGGCAAGGGCCTCATCGTTGTCTCGGGCGCTGCGTTCATGTCCAACTTCGAGGTTCAGGCTCAGGTCGATAACGGTGCGGAGAAGAACTACTCCAACTACCGCATCTGCCAGAACCTGCTTGGCATGCTCAATCCCGTGACCATCACGCCCATCGCCGATGTTCAGGCCGAAAAGGACGAGAATGTCAAGTACACCATTGAGGGCATCGTGACCTCCAACGCCTCCGGCTACGATAAGGACACCGCATTCTTCGACTGCATCTATGTCCAGGACGGCACCGCAGGCATCAACTGCTTCCCCGTTGCCGGCAACTTCAAGATCGGCGACAAGGTCCGCATCAGCGGCACAACGAGCTCCTATCAGGGCGAGCGCCAGCTGGCAGTCAGCAGCATCGAGAAGATCGGCGAGGAAACGCCAGTCCAGCCCACCGTTGTGACCTCCAAGCAGATAAACGACGGCAGCGTGCTCGGCTCGCTCGTGACCGTCAAGGGCGTTATCACCCGTGTTGAAATGGCAAACGGTCTTGTCCAGACCATCATGGTCAAGGACGCAAACGGCGATGAGAGCCGTGTGTTCATTGACGGCTACATCACCACCGCAAAGGATGTCGTGAACGCCGAAGTCGGCCGTGAGATCACCGCCACCGGCCTTGCCTCCTACGACAACACCTTCACTCTGTCCGACGGCACAGCAGTTGCGCCCCGCATCCGTATCCGTGACCGTGCCGATGTAGTGTGCGGCGACAAGGTCGAGCACACCCACTCGTTCGGCGAATGGACCGTGACTAAGAAAGCCACCTGCACCGAGCCCGGCGAGCAGACCCGCACCTGTGATTGCGGCTACAGCGAGACGCAGGTCATCCCCGCAACGGGTCATGACTATGTAAACGGCGTGTGCGCAAACTGCGGTGCAGTCCAGACCCCCGATAAGCCCACTCCGGACACGCCGGATAAGCCCACTCCGGACACTCCCGATACGCCGGATAAGCCGGATGGCGGAAAGTCGAATAACGACAAGCCCAAGACCGGCGATGACAGCCACATCGTAATGTGGATCGGCGTACTGGTCATCTCGATGGCAGTCGGCGGCACAGTGCTCTACCATAAAAAGCGTGAGCAGTAATCAAGGTCCCATCTAAGTAAAACCCGACCCCGCCCTTACCAAAGGGCGGGGTTTTCTATTGGCTGTAGGGTGAATATATAGCACAGTGCAAAATGACTGCTCGAAGCGTGCTGATGCACAAAGCAACGACTTATATGGTAACGCAGTGATGTAACCCGAGTGCAGGCAAAATACGGTGAAAAGCAAGAAACTGCCTTGACAAACCGCCATTTAAGGCTATGTAAACGCCGCAGGAGCGTACTTTTGTCGGGGTAATGCTCTTCCCTCCTGCATAACAAAGCCGCTATAGAACGATATAAGCCCCAAGAGTGCAATACTCTTGGGGCTTATATTTGACAGACTGTCAAAGAACCATGAAATATAGGCACAACCAGTAAAATCTAATACGCAGCAGGGGGTGTGAGGGGGTAACGAAGTGTCGGTGCGGTAGTGAATGACATGCCGGGGGCATGTCAGAGCCGCACCGTGACCGAGCCGCAGCGAGAAAGGTCCCACCTCAAATTGGATTATAGCTATCAAAAATGCCTGTTGAGGCTTTTTGACGAGCGTAGCGAGATTTTTTGCGAAGCTGCGCTTCACAAAAAATGTGGCGTTTTTTCAGCGTGCAAAAAAGTCACAGGGCTTTTTTGACACGATGAAAAAAGCAGCGGCTCATGCCGCTGCTTTGAAGTTGCTATTAGAAGAAGTAAGAGGTGATCTGGCCGTAGAGAACGACGAGCATACCGATCGGGGTGATGAACTTATAGCAGATGTTGAAGAAGGCCTTGCCCCAGAACTTATGTCCGGAGGCTTCGCACTCTTCGACGACGAAGTCCATCTTCCAGATCCAGCCTATTGCAAACGACATGATCATTGCGCCGATAGGCATCAGCAAGCCTTCTGAGATCATGTCATAGAAGTCAAGCCAGCAGTCGTTCCACATCTTGACCGAGTCGCCGGTCATGCCGAGCAGCTCTGCAGGAGTGGGGAGCGTTGCATTGCCTGCAACACCGGCACCGATACCGTCAAGTGCATTGGGCAGAGCAAAGATGGCAACGAGGATAGCAAAGACGATAACGATCTTGCGGCGGCCGGGAGCCTTGCCTGCCTCAACATTGCGGTCAACACGGGAGGAGGTCAGAGCCTCGAGCAGGGACATGGAGGAAGAAATTGCTGCGATGAAAACGAGGAAGTAGAACAGGAAGCCCATGAGGTCGCCGATGAAGCCGCCCATGTTGTGGAATACCATCTGCATGGACTGGAACAGCAGGCCGGGGCCGCCTTTGGTGTTGCCATCGAGGAATGCGTAGCATGCAGGCATAACGATCATGCCGGCCATGATTGCAACGAGGGTATCCATGACGACGATGATGACTGCGTTCTTCTGGATCTTTTCCTTCTTGTTCAGGTAAGAGCCGTAGGTGATCATAGCGCCCATGCCGAGCGACAGCGAGAAGAACATCTGACCTGCCGCAGTCTTGAGTACGCCTACGAAGTCCTTCTGCAGAGGCTCGAAGTTCACGCCGAACATGAACTGATAGCCGCCCATTGCGCCGGGCTGAACAGCGACATAAACGATAACAATGAGGAGGATAACGAACAGGCAGGGCATACCGATGTTGCAGAACTTCTCGATACCGCCGCCGATGCCTGCCGCAACGATGACTGCATTGATTGCGATGAAGATGAGGGTCCAAATGACCATCGAGGTGCCGTTGGTAGTAAAGATGCCGAAGTAGGTGGAAATGTCGGCAACACCCCAGGTGTCAACGCCGAACATAGCAAGCAGGTAGCCGCCTGCGTAACGCATGACCATGCCGCCGAGAACCATATAGAAGCAGAGGATCAGGAACGGGCAGGCAAGCGCCATGTAGCCGAGGAAGGTGAACTTTTTGCTGAGCTTGCGGTATGCTGCGATGGGGCTCAGGCCGGTCTTACGACCGATGACGAGCTCGCCGACCATGACAGCAAGACCAACGAAGACAGCCAGAAGCAGGTACATAACGAGGAATGCGAAGCCACCGTTCTGACCCATTTTGTACGGGAAGCCCCAAATGTTGCCCAGACCGACTGCGGAACCGACAGCAGCCATGATGAAGCCAAAATTGGAAGCAAATCCCTCACGATTTGTTTTTTCCATTACTTTCTCTCCTTTTGTGATTTAAATACCTTTACCCGTGATGCCACGGAAGCAACCCGGTGCATGTTAATTTCGAATCAACAAGCCACCAAATTTATAAACAGACTTTACACTATATTCACACTTTTTTCAATACTTTTGAGCTGTTTAAATATTAACTTTCACTTTACTTCAATAAAGTTTTATGCACTTTTGACAATATTAACGCTTTTCATATGGGTATTATGGCTAATTATGACGTTGTCGTGATTTAAACCGTTTTATTATTGCTAATTAATTGTCGAATTTTTTGGCCTAAATGTTAACGAAAATTCACATGCGTGTTAAGTTTCTTTGCACGCTCATACTGCTCTGTATTAATAATTTTTGTGAATTATTTCTTGCCGCACTTGATTTTTTAAATTTATATTGTAAAATAATAATGTTTTTACTACGGTCGCCGTGTCCGCTAATCACGGCAGGCTGCCATGCAGCAGAATGGAGATATATAATGACTTACGAAATGGACATTGCCGGCTTAAAGCGTGAGCTTCCCCTGTGCAAGGTCACCGACGACCTGTACATTGGAGCCTTTGTCATGTTCGGCGATGTAGAACTGACCGTACACTGTGCGGCTGAGCTGTTAAAGCGTGCACCCGAGTATGACTACATAATCGCTCCCGAGGCAAAGGCCATTCCCCTGCTTTACGAGATGGCTCGTCAGAGCGGCGCCGAGAAGTACTTCCTCGCAAGGAAGGTCCCCAAGGCCTACATGACCGGCGTTTTTGAGGTCTCCGTCAAGTCCATCACCACCATGAGCGTTCAGAGACTTATCATTGACACCGCAGACGCAGAGCTCATAAAGGGCAAGCGTATGCTCATCGTTGACGATGTCATTTCCACCGGTGAGAGCCTGCGTGCTATGGAAAAGCTCGTCACCGCAGCCGGCGGCATCATCGTCGGCAGAATGGCAGTCCTTGCAGAGGGCGACGCCGCTGACAGAGACGATATCATCACCCTCGCTCCCCTGCCCGTGTTCAATCCCGACGGCACTATCAAAGAAAAATAATTTTTAACGCCAAACAAAAACGGACTTCTCAATGAGAAGTCCGTTTTTCGTTAAAGAAACTTTTTAATAAGTCCGCCGACTGCTGCGCCTTCACGCCGCCGAACACGGCCGGTTTGTGGCCGTAGCGCTCCTCAAAGAGATTAATGACGCTGCCGCACGAGCCTGTGTTTTCGTCCTTTGCGCCGAACACGACGGTCGGTATTCTTGAATTGATTATCCCGCCTGCGCACATGGGGCAGGGCTCAAGCGTGACGAATATCGTGCAGCCGCTCAGGCGCCAGTCGCCGACAGCGTCGCAGGCCATGCGTATTGCCTCCATCTCGGCGTGAGCCGAAGCGTCATGCTCTTCCTCTCGACGATTTCGCCCGCTGCCGATAATTTTGCCGTTTTCGTCGGCTATCACGCAGCCGACCGGCACTTCGCCCGCCTTGGCCGCCTCACGGGCAAGCTGCAGCGCAAGCTCCATATATTCTTCCCTGTCCATTAGTCACCTCTTGCAAAACAGGCAGAGCATCGGCTCTGCCTGTTTTCATTATCATAGTAGTATCTATTGCTTGATTACTTGAGTGCTGCGGTGATGATGGACATCTGGTAAACTTCCTCGGCATTGCAGCCACGGCTCAGGTCGTTGATAGGAGCATTCAGGCCCTGAAGAATAGGACCGTATGCTGCGAAGCCGCCAAGGCGTGCTGCGATCTTATAGCCGATGTTGCCGGACTGGATCTCGGGGAAGATGAAGGTATTTGCATAGCCTGCAACGGGGCTGCCGGGGAACTTGAGCTGGCCGACAACGGGAGAAACGGCAGCGTCAAACTGCATCTCACCGTCGAGCTTGAGCTCGGGAGCAAGCTTCTTTGCTTCCTCGGTGGCGTTGCGGACGAGGTCGACATTTACGCCCTTGCCGCTGCCCTTGGTGGAGTAAGACAGCATTGCGACCTTCGGGTCGATGCCGAACACCTTTGCGGTCTCGGCGGTTGCGATTGCGACCTCTGCGAGCTTCTGAGCTGCGGTAAAGGTGACATTGCCTTCCTTGTCAACGGTATCCTGATAGTCAATGTTGATTGCGCAGTCGCCCATTGCGAGGGTCTCGTCGCCGCGAATCATGATAAAGCAGGAGGATACGAGGTGTGCGCCCTTCTTGGTCTTGACGAGCTGAAGTGCGGGACGAACGGTATCGGCGGTGGAGTAGGTTGCGCCGCCGAG
>HF986911.1 GCA_000431075.1 Firmicutes bacterium CAG:555 | reverse complement strand
ACCTATCTCTACGATGACATAGGCAGGCTCTTGCAGGTGAGCGGCAACGACGGCAGCTATGTCAAGACCTCGTATGACAAGCTCACAAGTCTACCAATCTGCATTACATAATTAAGTCTGCAGTTGCATCAAGGACTAATACTCTTGCGTTATCGTTTTGGAGTGGCTCAGCATCATTTACACTTGGCTGCGGAATCTCTAATCGAGTGTCATGTCTGTTTTTGCACTGGTTCAAGTGAGATTGGAGGCACACATGGAAGAGATAGTTTTGCTTATTGTGCTATGCCTGTTTATTTTCACTCGCAAGAGAAACTATTGCAGCTTGCTTGTTGATGAGACGAAAAAATACAGAGAATACATGATGGAAGAAGTGTATTTCAAATATGTGAAGTGTCCAGTGACACTGGCAAAGATATTCAAGCAAAAAGGGAGAGTGCCCGTTAGTGTGCCGACATTTGTTTTTTGCGACATGCTATTTACGGTTTCACACCTGTTAATTGCAATCATTTTCCCTATACTGGCTGTTAGTTATAATCTTGAGGGTAAGGAATTGGGAGTGCTTTTTTTGGCTGAAATTGCGTATGGATTCTTAACTGTTATGATTTGGCTTATCCCTTATTTTGTGTTTAAGCGGAAGACTAAACGCAAGAATTAAAAATCAATCCAGAGCAGATAGGCATCATGCCTATCTGCTCTTT
>HF986910.1:25240-72847 GCA_000431075.1 Firmicutes bacterium CAG:555 | reverse complement strand
GTCAAATCGACCGCTGCACCGATACCCCGTACAGGGATTCCAAAGGGTGGTTTTTCAATATGCATCAACGCTTCTGCTATTCTTTACTGCGTCAGCACGACCGGTGAGTGCGTGCTGAACTTTAGTCTGTCAATCAACCAATCGGTGCAGTGCAAGCTTTTCGCACCTGTTTAACTGACGCAGTCCGTTGAACGGACGCACCGAAATCTACTCGCAGAGGATTAAACCTCCGCAGTCAAATCGACTGGTGCAGTGCGAGCTATTCGCACTTATCTAACCGACACAGTCCGTTGAACGGACGCACAGAAGGCTATTCGCAGAGGATTAAACCTCCGCAGTCAAATCGACTGGTGCAGTGCGAGCTATTCGCACTTATCTAACCGACGCAGTCCGTTAAACGGACGCACCGAAATCTGCTTGCAGAGGATTAAACCTCCGCAGCCAAATCGACCGGTGCACTGATACCCCGTACCGGGATTCCAAAGGGTGGTTAAACGCCTTTGGTCGCGTTTCTTTTGTAACTTTTCTTTGGCGAAACAAAGAAAAGTTTTTTCAATACGCTTTTACGCTTTTAGTAATCGTTTTTGCCTCAGCCCGACCGGTGAGTGCGTGCGAAAGTTCAGTCCGTACATCAACCTATCGGTGC
The DNA here is from genome assembly GCA_000431075.1 of Firmicutes bacterium CAG:555. Classification (GTDB taxonomy): domain Bacteria; phylum Bacillota; class Clostridia; order Oscillospirales; family Oscillospiraceae; genus F23-B02. The sequence continues at coordinate 72,201 of HF986910.1, read as the reverse complement.
GCAGTAAACCTTTTGGCGCTTATTCTTCGGGTGCTGCCTCAGTCTCGGCAGTCTCCGGCTCGGCTGCTTCTTCCGCTTCTTCCTTATCGGTCAGAGCGATGGAAATCACCTTCGCTTCGCCGTTTAAGCGCATTACCCGCACGCCCTGCGTGCTTCTGCCGAGGACGGAGATGCTGGCAATATCCATGCGTATTATCGTGCCGTCATCGGCGATGACCAAAAGGTCATCGCTGTCGGAAACGACCTTGACATCGGCGACATTGCCGGTCTTTTCGGTGATATTGTAGTTTTTAAGTCCCATGCCGCCACGGTTCTGCACCGTGTACTCCGATACCTCGGTGCGCTTGCCGTAGCCGTTTTCGGTTATCGAAAGAAGCGTCAGACCCTCGTCTGCAATGCCCGCACCGGCGACATGGTCGCCGTCACGGAGCCTTATGCCACGCACGCCGACTGCGTCACGACCCATGCTGCGGACATCGTTCTCGTCAAAGCAGATCGCCATGCCGCCGTGGGTTGCGATGAGTATCTTCTTCGTGCCGTCGGTCTGCAAAACGGTCATCAGCTCGTCGCCCTCGTCGAGCGTGAGCGCACGGATGCCATTGGAGCGGATGTTCTTGAACAGAGACTGCGCAGTGCGCTTGACCGTGCCGTCACGGGTGATGAACATGAGGTAGCTGTCCTCCTCGATGCCTCGGCCGGCGATCATTGCGCTGACCTTTTCGCCCGGCTCGATGGGGAGGATGTTCACGATATTCGAGCCCCTCGCCGTTCTGCCGGCTTCGGGGATGCGGTAGCCCTTGCGGACATAGACCTTGCCCTTGTTGGTGAAAAACAGGATGCTGTCGTGGGTCGAAGCGGTGAACACGGTATCGACATAGTCCTCGTCACGGGTCGCCATTGCACGCACGCCCTTGCCGCCTCTGCCCTGCGCACGGTATTCGCTTGCGGGCAGGCGCTTGATATAGCCGTTGTGGGTGAGGGTGTAGACGCACTCCTGCTCCTCGATGAGATCCTCGATATCTATCTCGTCCTCGACATCCTGTATCTCGGTGCGGCGGTCGTCGCCGTACTTGTCACGGATGGCGATAAGCTCGGTTTTGAGCACTGCCTTTATCTTCTCGGGGTCTGCAAGCAGGTCTTTATAATACGCTATCTTCTCCTCAAGCTCCTTGTACTCGGTCTCTAACTTCTCACGGTCAAGACCCTGCAGGGCTTTCAGGCGCATATCGAGTATCGCCTGAGCCTGAATATCGTCAAGGCCGAAGCGGGTCATAAGATTCTGCTTTGCGTCATCGTAGCTGTTTCTTATTATATGGATGACCTCGTCGATGTTGTCCTGCGCAATTAGCAGGCCCTCGAGCAGATGTGCTCTCTCCTCGGCCTTGCGCAGGTCAAACTTCGTTCTGCGCACGATGAGCTCCTCCTGGAAGGTGAGGTACTCGTCGATGATGTGGCGCAGGTTGAGTATCTTCGGCTGGGTCTGATTATTGACCAGAGCCAGCATGATTATCGAGAAATTGGACTGAAGCTGCGTCTGCATATAAAGCTTATTGAGCACCACCTGCGGATTTGCGTCACGCTTGAGCTCAATGACGACACGCATACCGTTGCGGTCGGTCTCGTCACGCAGGTCGGATATGCCCTCAAGGCGCTTTTCCTTGACCTGCTCGGCAATGGTGCGGATAAGCTGGCGCTTATTGACCTGATACGGAAGCTCGGAGACGATTATGCGGATGCGGTCCTTGCCGAACTCCTCAAACTCGCAGCGGGCACGCACCGTGACCTTGCCGCGGCCGGTTGCGTAGGCCTGACGGATGCCGCTTCTGCCCATAATAATACCCTTGGTCGGGAAGTCCGGACCCTGAACATACTGCATAAGGTTGGAAATGGTCGCCTCGGGGTTATCCAGAACGCAGACGCAGGCGTCGATGACCTCACGCAGGTTGTGCGGCGGGATATTCGTCGCCATGCCGACGGCGATACCCGACGAGCCGTTGACCAAAAGATTCGGGAAGCGGGAGGGGAGCACACGGGGCTCTTTTCTCGTCTCGTCGAAGTTGGGGTCCCAGTCAACGGTGTCCTTTGCGATATCACGCAGCATCTCGTCGGCAATGCGGCTCATCCTCGCCTCGGTGTAACGGTATGCAGCCGGGGGGTCGCCGTCTACCGAGCCGAAGTTGCCGTGACCGTCGACGAGCATATAGCGCATGGAGAAATTCTGCGCCAGTCTGACCATTGCATCGTATACCGATGCGTCGCCGTGGGGGTGGTACCTACCGAGCACATCGCCGACGCAGGTAGCCGATTTCTTAAATGGCTTGTCGCTGGTCAGACCGTCCTCGTACAGGGCGTAAAGTATTCTGCGGTGGACGGGCTTCAGGCCGTCACGCACATCGGGCAGCGCACGGCCGACGATGACGCTCATCGCATAGTCTATATAGCTTGTCTGCATCTCGCTGACAAGCTCGGATTCCGTTATTACCTGATTGGGAAACGCTATATCCTCAGGTTTATAATCTCTGTTATGTCCCATCAGCTTTCACCTCTTAAATGTCCAGATTGACGACATATTTTGCGTTGGACTCTATCCACGCACGCCTCGGCTCGACCTCTTCACCCATCAGAATGGTGAACACCTCGTCGGCACGGAGCGCATCGTCAAGAGTTATCCTGCGCAGTGAGCGCTTTTCCGGGTCCATGGTGGTCTCCCACAGCTCGTGCGGGTCCATCTCGCCAAGACCCTTGAAGCGGGAAATATCGACCTTGGCATTTGCGTTGTCGCCCCTGAGCTCGGCGGAAATTCTGTCTCGCTCCTCGTCCGAGTATGCGACCTTGACTGTCTTGCCCCTCGTGAGCTTATAAAGCGGCGGCACGGCGGAATAGACATAGCCGTTATCTATGAGCGGACGCATATAGCGGAAGAAGAAGGTCAGAAGCAGCGTGCGGATATGCGAGCCGTCAACATCGGCATCGGCCATGATGATTATCTTGTGATAGCGCAGCTTTTCGATGTTGAACTCATCGCCTATGCCGGCGCCCAGTGCCACGATGAGGGGGTAGAGCTTATCGTTGCCGTAAATTTTGTCGGCTCTGGCCTTTTCGACATTGAGCATCTTGCCCCACATGGCAAGGATGGCCTGAAATCTTGAGTCACGGCCCTGGATTGCCGAGCCTGCTGCCGAGTCGCCCTCGACGATGTAAATTTCACAAAGGCTCGGGTCACGCTCGTTGCAGTCCTGAAGCTTATCCGGCATCTGACCGGACTCAAGACCGGTCTTGCGGCGCACGGACTCTCTTGCCTTTCTTGCGGCTTCCCTTGCACGGGAGGCGGTCATCGCCTTTTCGATTATCGCCTTGCCGACTGCGGGGTTTTCCTCCAAAAACTGCTCCAGTTTATCCGAAACCACGCTGTCAACAAGCGTTCTCATCTCGGAGTTGCCGAGCTTTGCCTTGGTCTGACCTTCAAACTGCGGCTCGGTGAGCTTGACGGAAATTATCGCCGTCATGCCCTCACGGCAGTCCTCGCCGGTGAGCTTATCGTCGTTTTTAAGAAGGCCGACTTTAATGCCGTAGGCGTTCAATACACGGGTAAGCGCCGTGCGGAAGCCGGTCTCGTGCATGCCGCCCTCGGGGGTGTGGATGTTGTTTGCAAACGAGACTATTATCTCGTTATAGCTGTCGTTATACTGAAGCGCTATCTCGGCCTCGGAGTCGGCACGCTCGCCCTTCATGTAGATAACATCGTTGTGCAGGGGGGTCTTGTTCTGGTTAATGAAGCTTACGAATTCACGGATGCCGCCCTCGTAGCACATCTCGTCCTTCTGCTCCTTGCCCTCACGCTTATCCTCGGTGGAGATAAACAGGCCGCCGTTTAAGAAAGCCTGCTCACGCATACGGGTGTGCAGAATGTCGTAGTCATAAACCGTGTCCTCAAACATCTCGGGGTCGGGCTTGAAGCGAACGGTCGTGCCGGTGCGGTCGGTGTCGCCTATTATGCGCATCTCCTGCGTGATGTGGCCTCGTGAAAAGCGCATTTCGTATATCTTGCCGTTTTTGTGTACCTGAACGATGAGCCATTCGCTCATTGCGTTGACGACCGATGCGCCCACGCCGTGCAGGCCGCCGGAGACCTTGTAGCCCCCGCCGCCGAACTTGCCGCCTGCGTGCAGCACGGTGAAAACGACCTCAAGTGCGCTCTTGCCAGTCTGCTCCTGAATGTCTACGGGGATGCCGCGGCCGTTATCGGCGACGGAGATGACATCGCCGGGCTCTATGACGACCTCGATGCGGTCGCAGTAGCCTGCAAGCGCTTCGTCGATGGAGTTATCGACAATTTCGTACACAAGGTGGTGCAGACCCGACGATGAGGTTGAGCCGATGTACATGCCCGGGCGCTTTCTGACAGCCTCCAGACCCTCGAGCACCTGTATCTGTGATGCGTCGTATTTCTGTGTTATCTTTTCGTTTATTTCAGACATAGAAAATTCTCGCCTTTCAAAATTAATCTTCTCATATATAGGCCGCATTCGGGCGAAACTTGTATGTTTGCGTACAAGTAAAATTTTAATTTAGTAAATTTTATTTTCGTTTGCTCTTTTCAGCAGCGTCTGTGTCGCCATCTGGCTTAAATACACCCGCACGCCGTCGGAGTCCCGGCAGACAACGAACGACTTGGGTATATCCTCGGCGACATTGATGACCTGCCCCGATTTTTCCGCCGCCGTGAGGTATTTTCTCGTTATGTGCGACTGGCTTGTGTTGTCAAGGTCGAACACGCCGACTATACTCTCCGTCGGCACGACCGCTCCCGAGCCTAAATGCAGATACATCAGCGTATCCTGCCTTTCTCGACATGCATCACCTTGCCGCCGGTGCGCTTGGAAATGCCCTCGTCCTCGCAGCAGGTGATGAGCGTTTGTCCGCCGCCTATGCGGTTGAGGACAAACTCCTGACGGCGCATATCCAATTCGCTCAGCACATCGTCCAGCAGCAAGATCGGGTACTCGCCCGTTTCGTCAAGGTAAATTTCACGCTCGGCAAGCTTTATGGACAGTGCCGCCGTCCTCGTCTGACCCTGACTTGCAAAGCTGCGTGCGTTCTGACCGTTTATCGTGATGACAAGATCGTCCTTGTGAGCGCCGGTGAGACACTGCTGCGACTCTATCTCCGCCGTGCGGTGGCGCTCCTGATGCTCGCACAGGTCGTAGAATATCTCCTGCGCCGAGCCGAGCGGATTTCTGACCGACGACACGGTGCTGTACTGTATACCTAACTTTTCGCCCGCACCGGAAAACTCGCCGTGTATCGGCGCTGCCTCCTCACGCAGGCGTTCAATAAAGGCTGCCCTATATCTGATCAACTGCGCAGAATACCGGCACATCCCGTCGGAGAAATCGTCGAGCGTATCCAACAGCGACGGCTTTTCCCGCCAGTCCTTTAATATGCGGGTCTTGTTCTCGTACAGCCTGTTAAACTGCGAAAGATACTCGGCATAGCGTGGGCGGATCTGGCTTATGGCATTGTCCATGAGCCGCCGCCGTGCCGCCGCACCCTCTTTTATGAGATTGAGATCGTCCGGCGAAAACAGCACCGCCGTCAGCGTTCCGGCAAGCTCGGTCGCCGTTTTTTTTACCGAATTGACCGTTATCTGCTTGCGCACGCCGTTTCGCATGACTATGCGCACCGTCTGCTCCCGCTCGTGGCTGACTATATCCGCCAATATCTCCGCACGGTCGCAGCCGAAGCCTATAAGCTCACGGTCAAAGCGGGTGCGAAAGCTCCTGCCGGCGGCCAAAATGTACACCGCTTCGAGAAGATTCGTCTTGCCCTGCGCATTTTCGCCGTATATGACATTCGTGCCGGGGGAAAGCTCCGCCGTCTCGAAGTCGTAGTTGCGAAAGCCGTTGAGGGCTATCCTGTTAACTCTCATGCGCCTGTAACTTCAAGCTCGTACCGCTCGAACTTCACCTTATCGCCCGGGCGGATCTTTTTGCCGCGCTGGGTGCAGGTCTCGCCGTTGACCTCGACAAGTCCCTCGGAAATGACATACTTCGCTTCGCCGCCCGTGCCTACAAGGGCTGCAAATTTCAAAAGGGAGTCGAGCTTAATAAATTCCGTATCTATCTGAATTTTTTCCATCTTTACGCTCTCAATCTGATAGGCAGTATCATGAACTTGAACTTATCGCTGCCGTCGGCCGGCAGGATGACGCAGGGCGAGGAGCTGGTGTTCAGGCAGACTATTAGCTCGTCGGCCGGAGCTGCCTTGAGTGCGTCCATGAGGTACTTGCCGTTAAAGCCTATCTCCATGCCCTCGCCGTTACCCTCGCAGAAGCACACATCCTCGGCCTTGCCTATCGGGGTCGTGCAGCGGAAGTCTATAAAGCCTTCGTTGAAGGTCATGCGCACGGGATTTTTCGTTTTCTCGTCTACGATGAGCACCACACGGTCGGTGGCTCTGAGTATCTCGGAGCGGTTTACCTTTATCTGAAGCTTGAAAACCTCGGGCAGCGCCTTTTTGTAATTAAGAAAGTCGCCCTCAAGTCTGCGGGAGACGATGACCGTTTTGCCCACAGTGAACGACACATGGTTGCCGCCGACGGAAATGCGCACAGTCTCCTCGCTGTCGGGAGCGCTGATGCGCTCAAGGTCGGATAGCGCCGCACCGGGGACGATAAACTCGTTGTGTTCGGCGGGGCCTTCGATAGCCTCACGGCGCAGGGCAAGACGGTAGCCGTCCACGGAGACTAAAGTCAGAATGCCGTTTTCGACCTCGAACATCGAGCCTGTGTACACGGGGCGTGCGTCGTTATCGCTGACGGCAAAGATGCTCTGGTTTATCATGCTCTTTAAAACGCCCTGATTTATCGTGTATGTTTTGAGGCCGTCAACCGAGGGAAGCTCGGGATATTCGCCGGAGTCCATGCCCATGAAGCTGAACTCGGATTTGCCGCACTTGACGGTCGTCATGTTCTGACTGTCGGTAACTATCGAAACGATGCCGTCCGGCATTTTTCTTACCATCTCGCCGAAAAGCTTGGCGTCGAGAACGACAGAGCCGGGCTCTGACACCTCCGCTTCGATGTTCGTATATATGCCCTTTTTAAGGTCGTAGCCTGTGACCCTCAGATCCTCGCCCGCTTCGAGCAGTATGCCCTCAAGGGTGGGGATGGGGCTTTTCGATGCGGCCGCTCTCGTGCTGACGGCAACTGCCGACTGGAGCAGGTACTTTTCGCAGGTAAGTTTCATTTCGTTTCCTCCCGTTATAAAAAGAAATAAATCAATAAATTCAGTAGTAATAGCAGTAGTCAGAATTTCTGTTGAAAAGTCACTGTAAGCCTTGATAACGCTCAATTTTCCGTGTCGAGAAAAATGTGCATAAATTTCGGCTTTTCAACAGGCTGTTTTGCGGTTTTTCGTTTTCAACATCCGCCAACAGCTTTTCAATATCCGATGTGTTGAAAAGTCAATTGGAATTTATGTTCGAGGTGATGTCACGAACGGTCGCCGCCATGGTCGGATCGGTCTTTATCATGTCCTCTATCTTCTTAATGGACGAGATGACCGTCGAATGGTTTCTGTCGCCGAACTCAGCGCCTATCTCCTTAAGCGAGAGATTTGTCAGCGTGCGGATAAGATACATTGCTATCTGTCTTGCAATTGCGGTATTCTTTGAGCGGTTCTGACCGCGAAGATCCTCCTCCGTGAGCGAATAATAAAGCGCACTTTCACGGATGATAAGCTGCGGCGAGGGGATGAAGGTCCCGATGCGGACAACATCCTTTATAGCCCGCTTTACCGCCTGCGTGTCGATCTTGCTGTCAAGTATCTCCTTATATGCCGTCAGGCGCTTGATAACGCCCTCTATCTGACGGACATTGGTCGTGATCGTCTCGGCGATATAGGTCACGGCGTCCTCCTCAAGGATGAGCCCTAACTGCGCCGCCTTGGTCCTCGTGATGACCATTCTCGTCTCAATGTCGGGCGGCTGGATATCCGCCATGAGGCCGCCCTGAAAACGGGACATGAGACGGTCATCAAGAAGGCTCATTTCAATAGGCGGGCGGTCGGAGGTAATGACTATCTGATGGCCTGCCTCATAAATGTTATTAAAGGTGTGGAAGAACTCCTCCTGAGTGGCCTGCTTGCCGGCGATAAACTGAATATCATCGACTAAAAACAGGTCAACATTGCGGTATTTTAATCTGAACTCCTCGCCCGTGCCTTCCTTTATCGATTTAAGAAGCTGATTTGTAAAATCGTCGCCCTTGACATAGGCTATCTTCGTTGACGGGTTCCGCTCACGGATGGCCTGACCGATAGCAAGCAGCAGGTGCGTTTTGCCGAGGCCGGAGTTTCCGTAGATAAACAGCGGATTGTACGCCGAGCCGGGGTTTTGCGCAACGGCGTAGGCCGCATTATGCGCAAAGCGGTTGGAGTTGCCGACGATGAAGCGGTCAAATGTGTAGCCCGCCATCTCGGGCAGGGGGTCATCGTCCGGCTTGTGCGACTGATATTCGCCAAGCTCGTCACCGGCTAAAACCACAAGTCCGAAGCTTGTCGAGAAGATATCCGACAAGGCTTGCTTGATGGTATCGGCAAAACGGTTTACAATGATATCACGCTTAAAGTCCGAGGTCGTGTGAATAACGAGCTCCGAGCCGTTTATATCCACCGGAGTGCAGTCTGAAAACCAAGTTGAAATGGCCGTCGGCGTGAGATTTTGCGACAGCACAGCAATGACCGCAGCCCATATATCCTGAAGAGAATTCATATATATCTTATACCTCTCTTTGAAAGCAATATTAACCCGAATTATTATACCAAAATTATAGCCCACATGCAAGACATATATATTATAATGTATAGGCTTTTTTGACGGGACCCTTTCCGCTCATGCTGCGTTAAAGCCCTAGGAAATACTCCTCGGTATTCCCGTCGGACTTCGCCTTGCCTGAACGAAAAGTTGCTCCGTCAAAGCTGCTAAGCTTCTTTTTAAATTCTTGAAAAAAACAACAGCGTATCGTATAATGGTATTGCAATGAAACTATTAAACAGGCAGATATTTTTGAACAAGGAAGCCGCCGCCCTCCCTGATTTGCTCGAGAGCGGTGGACTTCCTGCGCTCGTTTCGGGGCTTTCGTCGGTGCACCGGGCAAACCTCGCAGCGGCGCTTTTTGAGCGGCTTGAGATGCCGCTTTTTGTCGTGTGTCCGGATGAGGCGTCGGCCGACAGCTTCGCCCGTGACCTTGAGGCGATGACTGGCGAAAAGCCCACTGTTCTGTATTCCCGTGACTTTACCTTTTATCCCACGCTGGCGGCTTCCCGTCAGGTCGAGCAGCAGCGCATAGCGGCGCTTGATGCTTTGTGCCGCGGCGAAAGTAAGATAACCGTTGCGACCGTCTCTGCGCTTTTGCAGCGCACCCTGCCGGTTGAGACGCTGCGCTGCGCTGCATTTGAGATAACAGACGGCGGCGAGTATCCGCCCGATGAGATAGAGCGTGCGCTCGTTCGCTGCGGCTACGAAAGATGCGAGCAGGTCGAGGGTGCGGGACAGTACGCACGCCGTGGCGGCATTCTGGATTTCTTCTCGCCCATGTACCAGGAGCCCGTGCGCATCGAATTCTGGGGCGACGACATTGACTCCATGGGCTTTTTCGATGTCCACACCCAGCGCCGCACCGAGGCAGTCGAACACTGCCGTGTGCTGCCGGCTGCCGAGGCGCTTATCTCGCTTGCCGACGGCGGAAGCGAGGGCGTGAGTAAGAAGCTTGCCGCCATGGCCGACCGCTGTGCAAGGCACAAGACCTCACCGCAGCTGAAGGAGCTTGAAGCGACGCTCAGGGGCGATGCCGAGCGCATTGCAAACGATATAAAGCTTGAGGATCTCGACCGCTATCTGCCGGTTCTGTATGCCCCCGCCTACGGCATGGACTATATCCCCGACGACTGCTTTGTTCTGTTCGACCAGCCGCCGAGATGCGCCGACCGTGCGAGGGGTTTCAATAAACAGATCGGCGAGGATATTTCGGCGCTCACCAAGAAGGGGATGCTCGCCGTCACGGCGGAGAGCTTCAGGGCGACCTTCGACGAGTTTTGTCGAAAAATGTCGGACTATCCGGTGTACATGGCCGATGCCTTCACCGTTGGCAGATATCCCTTGGAGCCTAAGACGCTGTGCTCTGTTCCGGCAAAGCAGCTGCCGAGCTACGCAGGCTCGGTGAAAACCGCAGCCGACGATGTTTCGCTGTATCTCAAGCAGGGCTACCGTGTCGTTGTCCTTGCCGGCGATGAGCGCCGTGCGCAGGTATTGCAGGACTTCTTCAAGGATAACGGCATTAAGGCGCTCGTGTACTCAGAGCTTACAAAAATGCCAGAGTGCGGCGAGTGCTATATCAGTGTCGGCGCAATGAGCGCAGGCATAGAGTACCCCGGGATAAAGCTTGCCGTCATAACCGATGCGCAGCTTATCCGTGTGCGTGAGCACCGCTCGGGGCGCAAAAAGAAAGCGCCCACGAACCGTGAACGCATAAATTCCTACGCCGACCTTGCCCCGGGCGACTATGTCGTGCATGAGGTGCACGGTATAGGCCGCTTTGCCGGCATCCACAAGATGAAGGTAGACGGCTTTGAAAAGGACTATATAAAAATTTGCTACGCAGGGACGGACACCCTGTATGTTCCGGCTACGCAGCTTGACATGGTGACGAAGTATCTCGGTGCCGGCGAGGAGCACAAGGTGAAGCTGTCGAAAATGGGCGGTGCGGAGTGGACAAAGACCCGCAGCCGTGCCAAGGCGGCGACAAAGAAGTTAGCCAAGGAGCTTATCGCCCTGTATGCCGAGCGTGCAAGAGTTCCCGGTCACGCCTTTGCCGAGGACACGGCGTGGCAGCGTGAATTTGAGGATAACTTCGGCTACACGGAAACGGACGATCAGCTTCGCTGCATAAGCGAGATCAAGGCCGACATGGAGTCGAGCGTGCCGATGGACAGACTTCTGTGCGGCGATGTCGGCTACGGCAAGACCGAGGTCGCATTGAGGGCTGTCATGAAGTGCATTCTCGATAACCGGCAGGCGGCGATATTAGTCCCCACGACGGTGCTTGCCCAGCAGCATTATCAGACCGCAGTGCAGCGCTTTTTCGGCTTCCCGGTGACGGTGGAGGTGCTCAGTCGATTCAGAACGCCTGCGCAGATAAATAAAACGCTCGACGACCTCAGGACCGGTAAGTGCGATCTGGTGATCGGCACGCACAGATTGTTACAAAAAGATGTCAAATTTAAGAGTCTGGGGCTTTTAATTGTCGATGAGGAGCAGCGCTTCGGCGTGAGCCACAAGGAGCACATTAAGGAAATGTCGAGAGGTGTCGATGTTCTGACGCTCTCGGCAACGCCGATACCCAGAACGCTCAACATGGCGCTTTCCGGCATCCGTGACATGTCGTCCATCGATGAGCCGCCGCAGGACAGACTGCCGGTGCAGACCTTCGTCATGGAGCACGATTGGTCGGTGCTGTGCGATGCCATTAACCGTGAGCTTCAGCGTGGCGGACAGGTGTATTACCTGCACAACCGCATAGACAACATCGAGCGCACGGCCGTGAAAATCCGTGACATGCTCGGCGGCGAGGTCACCGTCGGGGTCGCCCACGGGCAGATGGATAAGGATATGCTCGCCTCCGTCATGGAGGAGGTCGCCGACGGCAAGGTGCAGGTACTCGTTTGCACGACGATAATCGAAACGGGCATCGATATCCCCAATGTCAACACCCTCATCATCGAGGATGCCGACAAGATGGGGCTTGCGCAGCTGCACCAGATCCGTGGCCGTGTCGGCCGCTCGACCCGAAGGGCGTCGGCGTACCTTACCTTCCGGCAGGACAAGGTGCTGACCGAGATCGCCGAAAAGCGCCTGACGGCTATCCGTGAGTTTGCCGAGTTCGGCTCTGGCTTCAAAATTGCCATGCGTGACCTTGAAATTCGTGGTGCGGGCAACCTCCTCGGCGCAGAGCAGTCGGGGCACATGATAGATGTCGGCTACGATATGTATATGAAGCTGTTAAATGAGGCGGTGCTCACCGAGCGCGGCATTGCGCCCGAAAAGCGTGCCGATTGCTCGGCGGATCTTTCCGTGAGCGCAAACATCCCCGAAAGCTACATCCGCTCGCCCGAGCAGCGCATGGATATCTACCGCCGCATTGCGCTCATCCGCACCGAGGCAGAGGCGGACGATCTCACCGATGAGATAATCGACCGCTTCGGCGATCCGCCGCCGTCGGTGAATGAGCTCATCCATGTGGCGCTTTTGCGTGGCGAGGCAGGCAGGGCCGGAATCAGCGATATCCAGCAGAAAAACGGACTTCTGCGCTTCACGCTGGAAAATTTCGATATGGAAAAGGTGTCCCGCCTGTATGCACGACCCGAGTATAAGGGTAAGCTAAAGGTCGAGGCGGGCGCAAAGCCCTGCGTCAGTCTGAAGATCCAGTCGAAAAACCGGAGTATCGATGAAGCACGCAGATTTGTTGCCCTGTGGAGCGATAATTAACGAAAAGTTCTGGATTATTGCTAAAAAAAGTATTAGAATAGGCTTAACCTTATATTGAACGGAGAGTTATAATGAAAAAGTTTGCTGCGATATTGCTCGCACTGGTGCTCGCACTCGGCTGCTTGACCGGCTGCGGCTCAAAAAAAGGCGACACGGTCATGTCCGTAGACGGCACGGATGTCAGCTTTGACGAGTTCATGTACTACCTCAAGACCGCTGCCACCACCCTCACGAAATACTACCAGTCCTCCACCGGCGGCGGCGTCGATTGGGACGGCGTGTGCATCTACGATAAGACCAAAACAAACGCCGAGTGGTGCGTTAACGAGGCGCTGTATAACGCCGCTCAGGCCTGCGTCATCATGAGCAAGGGCAAGTCCATGAACTGCCTGCCCACCGATGAGCAGCTCAAGACCCTTGAGGACAATATCAGCGCCATCCGCAAAAATTATGAGGATCAGGACGACCCCGACGCTGCGTTCACCGCAGCACTCAACGGTCAGGGCTTCACGCTCGATTCGTTCAAGGCCGTCAACAAAATCAACTTCACCCTTTCCAACATCTTCGCTTCGCTCTACGGCGAAAACGGCGAGAAGGTCAGTGACGAGACCCTCAAGGGCTACATCGACGAAAACGGATTCATGACCAGCGCCCACATCCTGTTCAAGACCACCGAGGAGGTCAAGGGCGAGGACGGTAAGACCACCGAGAAGGATATCTCCGACTCTGCCAAGGCCGAGAAGAAGGCAAAGGCCGAGAAGCTCGCCAAGGAGCTCAAGGCCATTAAGGATGACGAAAAGCGCAAGGAAAAATTCCTTGAGTACATGAAAAAAGACAGCGAGGACCCCGGCAAGGAGTCGTACCCCAACGGCTACTGCTTCACCGATGGCGCAATGGTGCAGGAGTACACCGATGCGACCAAGGCGCTCAAGGACTACGAGGTGTCGGATGTTGTCGAATCGAAGTTCGGCTATCATATCATCATGCGCCTGCCCACCACGGCAAGCAATGTCGATATCAACAACCAGTACGGCTACACGCTCGGCCAGATGGCGGCAAGCTACGACTTCGACGAGGAGATGAAAAAGTGGAAGGTATCGGATAAGGCGGAGTTTAACTCACAGTACAAGGATTTTGACTTCACCCAGTTCTTCAGCAACACCGATGGGTTTAAGTTTACGACTTACGCAGCGTACAGCGCCGAGAAGAAGTAATCAATAAGTAATAAAAAAAGCAGCGATTGAGGAAACTCAATCGCTGCTTTTGTCTACAAGCGGCAGTTTTACATTTTTCTCTGCGCCGTGTTCGCCGAGCTTGAATTTGACTATCAGCGTCTCACCGTCGTCTGTCGGCTCGGCTTTTGTTACGATAAGCGTCAGCGAGTCGCTTTTTATCTCCTTTTCGTAGCGGTAGCCGTTATCGTCGAAGATATCACGCACGATGAGCTTTTCGCTTTTCTCAAAATCATTGTACGCAAGGAGCGTGCCGTTATCCCAGAATGCGCCGAAGTACGATGCCGACGCTCTGCCGGACTTAATGTCGTAGTAGCGCACGAAGCTGTCGGTCGCCGTGTAAAAGCGCACGCCGAGAAGGTCGTCGTTCAAGGGCTTGACCTTGGGCTCGTTTGCGCAGACGGCGGACTCTATGACCTTGCCGTCATGGGTCTTGACCGTGTAGGAAAATTTCTCGTTCCCGTCCTCTCCCTTTAGCTTATTTATCTCAAAGCAGTCTCCCGAGGTGACCGTGACGGCGGTCTCCTTGGGCTTTTTCACATCTCCGTCGCTGTCTGAGCAGCCGACAAGGAAAAGCACTGAAATTGCAAGCAAAATCGCAGCAGCCTTTTTCATGATCTACTTCCTTTCATAAACCGTGAAGCGGTAGGCGATATCGCCCTCGTGAAGCTCCTCGCCATTGTCAACAAGCTGCCAGTCGCAAAGCTCATCGAGGTTCGGGAAGAACGAATCCGACACGGGACAAAGGTCTATCTTCGTGACGAACACCCGATCGATAAGCGGGAAAAAGTCACGGTAAACGCTTGCGCCGCCGATGACGACCGTGGCTTCATCCTTGCACAGCTCGGCAGCTTCCGCCACGCTGTGGGCGACGAAAGCGCCGTCAATTAAAATATTCTGACGGGTCACGACGATGTTCCGCCGGCCCTTCAGGGGCCTGCCGTTCGGGAAATCGGCGAGGGTGCGCCTGCCGACGATGACGGTCTTGCCGTCCGTGACACGCTTAAACTGCGCACGGTCAGCCTTTAAGACCACCGGCTGCGTGCCGCCTGCGCCTATGCCCCAATCGGAATAGACCGCAACTATTGCATCCATGTTATCACCTCAGATCGCGACGGGAATTTTCTTGTTGAAGTCGGAAAACTCGTAGTTTTCCATTCTGAAGCTATCGACGGTGAACCTGTAAAAATCGTCGACGGCGGGGTCTATCACAAACCGTGGAGCGGGCTTGGGCTCGTTTGCGATTATCTCCTGCACGAGCGGAACATGGCGGTCGTAAATGTGAGCGTCGGCGATGACATGCATAAACTCGCCCGGCTCAAGTCCCGACACCTGCGCCAGCATGCAGGTCAGCGCAGCGTACTGCACGACATTCCAGTTGTTCGCCGTGAGCATATCCTGCGAGCGCTGATTGAGTATGGCGTTGAGCCTGTTTCCCGTGACATTGAAGGTCATCGAGTATGCGCAGGGGTACAGCGCCATCTCGCTGAGGTCTGCGTGGTTGTAGATATTGGTCATGATGCGCCTCGATGCGGGGTTATGCTTGAGGTCAAACAGCACTCTGTCGACCTGATCCATCTCGCCCTCGGGGTAGCGGTGCTTCACGCCAAGCTGATAGCCGTAGGCCTTGCCGATGGAGCCGTTCTCGTCCGCCCAGGCGTCCCAGACATGGCTTTTTAAGTCGTGCACATTGTTGCTTTTCTTCTGCCATATCCACAGCAGCTCGTCTATCGCCGACTTCCAGTAGGTGCGGCGGACGGTGAGGATGGGAAACTCCTCGGAAAGGTCGTAGCGGTTAACTATCCCGAACTTTTTCACCGTGTGCGCACTCTCGCCGTCATCCCATCTCGGGCGGACCTTGAGGTCGGTGTCCCACACGCCATTTTCAAGAATATCCTTGCAGTTACTGATAAAAATTTCGTCTGCTCTGCTCATTTTGATACCTCTAATTAAAATTATCAAATCACTATTATGCCATGAAGCGAAGCGAACTGGCATAATTTAGCCATGTTTTTCGGTTTCCGGCAAAGCCGGAGAGAGAAACGGCGATAAAAATGTATAATAACCGCTTCGGCGGTTATTATACCACACTCACCGACTGCTGCACAACAGAATAAAATGACGGGAGAGGTGATGTGATGAATTTTTTGATAATAGGCGGCGATGAGCGCCTTGTGTGCCTTGCAAAAATGCTCGTGGATGCAGGGCATGGCGTGCGCTGCTTTGCGCTCGAAAAAGCGAAGCTCCCCGAGGGAGCCAAAATGTCGAAAACTGTCGAAAGCGCCGACTGCGTGGTGCTGCCGCTGCCGGCAGAGGGCAGGATATCCGGCACGCTGAACGCTCCGTTTGCCGAAAAAACGCACGATTTGTCGGAAATTTTGTCGAAGCTTGCGCCCGACACGCTCGTGTGCGGCGGAAAGATTTCGCCGAAGCTGCGGAATGCGGGGGCGCACCTGCGTCTGCGGGATGTCATGACCCGGCCGGAGTTCACGCTCGGCAACGCCAATGTCACCGCCGAGGGGGCGGTGTCGCTGCTGACGGAGAATTTATCTTCGACAATTTTCGACACGAATGTGCTCGTCGTCGGCTACGGGCGCATCGGCAGGCTCCTGGCGCACAAGCTAAAGGGACTGGACGCCAAAACGACGGTAATGTCGAAAAATGTCGAGTCCCGTGCGCTTGCCGAGGGCATGGGTCTGCACGCAATGAAGCCGACGGACACGGCGCTGTATGCCGCCTTCGATGCCGTCATAAACACCGCTCCGGCGGCGGTGATACCCACGCTCGAGGGGTTCAAGAAAAGCTGCCTCATGCTCGAATTAGCGTCAGCGCCGGGGATAGATAAAGCCGACGCCGAGCGCATGGGACTGCGGTACCTTGCCGCACCCGGACTTCCCGGGCGGTATGCGCCCGAGTCGGCGGCACGGCTCGTTTTTAATGCGGTCATGAGTATCATAAGGGAGGAAGGACATGAATAAAAAACGCATAGGGCTTGCGCTGTGCGGCTCTTACTGCACCTATGAAAAGCTGTTCGGCGTGCTGGGCACGCTGTGCGAGCGCTACGATATCGTGCCTATCATGAGCGAGACGGCGGCGAGTACCGACAGCCGCTTCGGCACTGCCGCAAGCTTCAAAAAGCGGCTTTTTGACATTACCGGCCGTGCGCCCGTGTGCACGATAGCGGACGCCGAGCCCCTTGGACCGAGTACGCCCATGGACGCATTAGTCATCGCCCCCTGCACGGGAAACACCATGGCGAAGCTCGCTCACGGCGTGACCGACACCGCCGTCACCATGGCCGCCAAGGCGCATTTAAGAAACGGCAAGCCGCTCGTCATCGCATTTTCGACAAATGACGGTCTGACCGGCTCTGCCCCGAACATAGCGGCGCTTTTTAACCGCAAAAATGTCTACCTCGTGCCGTACAAACAGGACGACTTCACCAAAAAGCCCTACTCCCTCGCCTCGGACTTTGCGCTGCTGCCCGATGCGATAGAGGCGGCGCTTGAGGGCAGGCAATTGCAGCCGATCATATTGTAAAACAAATGTTGACAAAACCGACAATATCATGTAGATTGTGAAGTGTAAGGCAAGCAGTTGGTATTGTCGGTTTCTAACGGAGGTACACATTATGGATGAAGTAGTTTTTAGGGCGCTGACTACTTTTTGGGAGGTTCTGGCGACACCCACGGTGATGTTTGGCATTTTCATCATTCCGGCAACACTGTATGGAGTGATGCAATGCATAAAAAACACACTGGAAGGCAAGACAGTTAAGGAGTATTTAAAGACATTTATCTGGACTTCCGTCGGACTTATCGTTACTTTTGCTCCGGCGATTTCAAAGGTATTTGAGTTTGCAAGTAACAATTATTAAAAAAGTAAGCTGTTCGTTTGAACAGCTTACTTTTTTTATCCGATAGGATTTCCCAAGCGGGAAAGCACTTCTTCAAAATATTCGGGGAGGGCGGTTGTGAGGTGCACAGGCTCGCCGGTGCGGGGGTGGATGAATTTAAGCTCACGGGCGTGCAGGCACTGGCCGACAAGCCCCTTTTCGGGGCACGGTGCGCCGTAGGTGAAGTCGCCGAGCAGCGGGTGACCGATGTGCGCCATGTGAACTCTGATCTGATGCGTTCTGCCGGTCTCAAGGCGGCATCTTACATGCGTGTAGCCGTTGTAGCGGGCGATGACCTCCCAGTGCGTCACGGCGCTTCGGGAGTTTTTATCCGTCACCGCCATGCGCTTGCGGTCGGTGGGGTGTCTGCCGATGGGGGCGTCTATCGTTCCGCTGTCCTCACGCAATCTGCCCTTGACCACGGCCTCGTACACTCTTGACAGGCTGCGGTCCTTCAGCTGCTCGGAAAGGCCGAGGTGCGCAAGGTCGTTTTTCGCAACGATGAGCAGTCCCGAGGTGTCCTTGTCGATGCGGTGGACGATGCCGGGGCGCTTCTCGCCGCCGATGCCGGAGAGCGTGTCGCCGCAATAGTGCATGAGGGCGTTGACTAAAGTTCCGTCCGGGTGCCCGGCCGCCGGATGCACCACCATGCCCCTGGGCTTGTTTATGACGATGACATCGTTATCCTCAAACACCACATCGAGCGGGATATCCTGCGCAATAAGCTCCGTTTCCTCCGGCTCGGGGAGACTAAACCGCACCGTGTCGCCGCTTTGGCACTTGTAATTTTTCCTTACCGCTTTTCCGTTCACGCAAACCTTTCCTGCGTCCAGCAGCTTCTGCGCCGCCGAGCGGGTGAGGCTATCTTCCGAGCGTGCAAGGAGAGCGTCGATACGCTCGCCGCTCTCCTGTGCAATAATTTCGATAATTTCCATTATAAGTCCTTGAACTCCGCCAGGATCGAATCAAGATCGTACTCGGACGATTTCGCCTTGGGCTTGGGTGCAGCGGGCTTGGGCTTGGCCGTCGGCTGCGGCTTGGGTGCGGGCTTTGCCGTCTGCGGCTTTGCCTTGGGCTGCTCGTCCGTGTCGCCGTTTCTCAGCTCAAACTTGAACGACTCCCAAAAATCGCCCTCGTCGGCCTTGTCGTCCGATACCAGCGGTGTCGCCGTGTCGGGGAACTCAAACGACAGCGTCTCGATGCCGGAGACATCGTACTTGTCGTCCGTCACGGGCTTTTTGGCCTTCTTCTCAAGCTTGGTTTCTGCCTTGGCCTCTGCCTTGCGCTCGGGCTTGGGCTCTGCCTTGCGCTCGCTTCTTCTCGGCTTTTCTTCCTCCTCGTCGTCGTCATCGTCATCGGACCTGCCGCCCTTGAAGATATCAACGATGAGGTAGATTATAAACGCAAAGCAAGCGAGGACAAGGAAAATGTCGGCGACATTGAAAACGGCAAAGTCCATAAACTCGACCTTGAACATGTCCACCACATAGCCGTACAGCGCACGGTCGATGCAGTTGCCCACGGCGCCGGCAAGCGCCAGCACGGCGCACCAGTTTGCAAAGCGGGACTTGAACATGTGCTTTGCCAGCACGACGATGATGACGATTACGAACAGTGCGGCAACGCCGAGGAACAGCCAGCGTGCATACGCTGCGTCGCCCAGAAGGCCAAACGCCGCTCCGTTGTTATGGATGTTGACGAGCTTCACAACGCCCGGGATGAGCGCAGCCTCGCCCGTTGAAAGCGTGATGTTCACCGTGACCCAGTATTTCAGCCACTGGTCGCCTATTAAAATTATTGCGGCTATTATTGCATATAACATATCTTTTCACCTTTAGGGTATATATAGACTATTTTGCACCAAAAAGCTCAAATAGTCAATAGGGACAGCGTTCTGCTGTCCCTATTTCAACATATATTTTACAGTTTTGCAACGACTGCCGCGCAGCGGGGGCACAGTCCGGTCTCGGGATCGGCCTTTGTAGAGTGCATCCAGCAGCGGGGGCACTTGGTGCCCGGCGCTTCCTTGACGGAAACGGTCAGGCCGCTGTTGTAGCTGCCGTCGCCGACAACGGCCTCGGGATCATGCTCGTCCTCGTCGGAGATAAGGCACTCGGACACGATGAACAGCTCGCTCAGGTTCATGTCGGAGATGCGCTCAACGGTCTGCTTGCTTGCGCCCTTTGCGTGCAGGGTGACGGAAGCCTCAAGGGGCTTGCCGATTCGCTTTGCACCACGGGCAGCCTCCAGAACGCCGTTCACATCGTTTCTCACGGAGATGAGTGCGTCCCACTTTGCCATCTCGTCATCGTCGAGAGCGTACTCGGTGAAGGGCTTGTTCATCTCGTTGAGCACGACATTGCGGACATCGTCGCCCTCACGGTGCGGCATCGCAAGCCAGATCTCGTCGCAGGTGAATGCGAGGATGGGGGCGAACATCTTGGTCATGGTGTCGAGGATGAGGTACAGAGCGGTCTGTGCGCTGCGGCGCTTGAGACCGTCACGCTCCTCGCAGTAGAGCCTGTCCTTGATGATGTCGAGATAGAAGTTTGAAAGCTCGACGACGCAGAAGTCGTTGATAAGGTGCGACACCACATGGAACTCGTAATCGTCATATGCGGCGGCGGCCTTCTCGATGAGCTTGTTGAGCTTGGTCATTGCCCATTTGTCAAGCTCCAGCATATCCTCGGGCTTAACGAGGTCGTTTGCGTCGAAGCCGTCAAGGTTGCCGAGGCAGTAGCGGGCGGTGTTGCGGAACTTGAGGTAGTTCTGCGAAAGCTGCTTGAAGATCTCCTTGGAGCAGCGCACATCGACATGGTAGTCGGCCGAGCCTGCCCACAGGCGGATCATATCTGCGCCGAACTCCTTGACGATGTCGGCGGGGTCAACGCCGTTGCCGAGGGACTTGTGCATTGCACGACCCTCGCCGTCGACCGTCCAGCCGTGGGTCAGGCACTCCTTGTACGGTGCGCCCATGCCCAGTGCGCCGACGGCAACGAGCAGAGACGACTGGAACCAGCCACGGTACTGGTCGCCGCCCTCCATGTACATGTTTGCAGGCCAGAAGCCCTGGTCACGCTTCATTGCGGCAAAGTGGGTGGAGCCTGAGTCGAACCAACCGTCGAGCGTGTCGGTCTCCTTGGTGAAGTGGGTACCGCCGCAGTGCGGGCACTTGAAGCCCTGCGGCAGAAGCTCCTCGGCCTCACGCTCAAACCATGCGTTCGAGCCGTGCTCCTCGAAGATAGCGGCAACGGACTCGATGCTCTCGTCGGTGCAGACGGGCTTGCCGCAGTCCGAGCAGTAGAAAACGGGGATGGGCAGACCCCAGCGGCGCTGACGGGAGATGCACCAGTCGGCACGCTCACGGATCATCGATGCCATGCGATCCTGACCCCATGCCGGCAGCCAGCGGACATTTTCGCATGCCTTGACGGCCTCCTCCTTGAAGCTGTCAACCGAGCAGAACCACTGCGGAGTGGCACGGAAGATGATCGGGTGCTTGCATCTCCAGCAGTGCGGGTAGCTGTGGACGATATCCTCGGAGGCGAACAGAACGCCGCTGTCTCTCATGTCGTTTAAGATGATGGGGTTAGACTCATCGGTCTTGAGACCGGCGTACTTGCCGGCATAATCGGTGTGTCTGCCCTGATCGTCAACGGGGACGACCATGTCCATGCCGTAGCGCTTGCAGGTCAGATAGTCGTCTGCACCGAAGCCGGGTGCGGTGTGGACGCAGCCTGTGCCGGAGTCCATGGTGACATAGTCGGCCAGCACCAAACGGCTGGTCTTGGGCAGGAACGGATGCGAAGCGAGCATATTTTCAAAGAAGCTGCCGGAGTGGGTCTCGACGATCTCGTACTCGTCGATACCGCCGACCTTCATGACCTTCTCGACGAGCGCCTCGGCGACGATGTACATTTCGCCGTTAGCGGCCTTAACGATGGCGTAGCTCTCGTCCGGGTGCAGGGCGATAGCAAGGTTGCCGGGCAGCGTCCAGATGGTGGTCGTCCAGATGATGAAGTAAAGCTTCGACTTATCAAGGTGCGAAAGCTTGCCGAGGTCGTCGTTCATGGCAAACTTAACATACACGGTCGTGCACGGGTCGTCCTGATACTCGATCTCGGCCTCGGCCAGTGCGGTCTCGTCATGTGCGCACCAGTAAACGGGCTTGAGGCCCTTGTAGATGTGGCCGTTTTTATACATCTTGCCGAACACACGCACCTCGTCTGCCTCGAAGCCCTTGTTCATGGTCTTGTACGGGTGCTCCCAGTCGCCGATAACGCCCAGACGCTTGAAGCCCTCCATCTGGATGCCGATATACTTCTCGGCGTAGGCCTCGCAGGCGGAGCGGAAGTCGGCAACGCTCATTGCCTTGTGATTGAGCTTCTGCTCCTTGATGATGGCGCTTTCGATAGGCATGCCGTGGTTATCCCAGCCGGGGATGTAGGGCGTGTAGTAGCCGCGCATTGCGTAAGAGCGGGTGATGAAGTCCTTGATGGACTTGTTAAGGGCGTGACCCATATGGATGTTGCCGTTGGAGAACGGAGGGCCGTCATGCAGGTTGAACAGCGGCTTGCCTTCGTTTTTCTTGAGCATTTCGTTGTAAATATCGAGCTCCTCCCAGTGCTTGAGCATGTCCGGCTCACGCTTGGGAAGGCCGGCTCTCATGGGGAAATCGGTCTTGGGAAGATTCAGGGTCAAATCGTATTTCTGTGCCATTGTTTACTCCTCCAGATGTTGTTCTTTTTCTCTTTCTGTTCAGTATCGGAAACACCGACAGGCTGTTTGTCTCCTGTCGATTAAAACGCAAAAAAGCGTGCTAAGGGATGAAATGCATCCTCTGCACGCCTTTTTGCCGAGCAATCGAAAAAACTCAGTTGTCCTTAGAGAACGAAAATACCTGAGTATTGCCGGCATCAAAAGCAGATTTATCGGCGGCAGGTGCATTGTTCTCCTGAGGTATTCGTACGCTGTCCTTATCGGAGGCCGCTGCGCCAACGGTGTTGGAAGCGGCGATAAGGTCGAGCTTATTGAGCTGGTCCTGGCAAAGTGTGCGTGCCTGATCGAGGAACTTCGCAGCGGATATCTTAGCCTGCTGCAGACGGTTCTCCTCGGTAGCTATTCGCTCATCAATGCTGCCCAGAATGGAAGCGGCCTTAGTCTCCGCCTCGGAAACGATGGTGGCGGCACGGGAGCGTGCGTCGCTCTCTATCTGAACGCTCAGCTTCTGAGCCGACAGAATGGAACGGTTGAGTGCGTCCTCGTTGGTACGGTACTCCTCTATCTTGTCAACCAAAATTTTCATCTTGGTCTTGAGAGCGGAATTTTCCTTCTGCAGAGCCTCAAAGGCATCGGCGACATCGTCGAGATAATCCTCGACTGCGCCCATGTCGTAGCCGCCGAACACGGCCTTTGCGTTATCAAAGCTCTTTTCACGGATATCCTGATGAGTGATCATATCTAAATCCACCTTTCTAATTTGGGACAAGCTGCGTTTTTATGAAATCAGAAATACAGACCTGCGCTTTCGAGATCTGCCATGCCTTCGCCGACAAGGTCGACATTCGTAGGCGTGAGCACATATGCCTGTGCGGATATGCGCATTATCTTTCCGCCGAGAGCGTACACCACACCGGACAAAAAGTCAATAAGTCTGCGGGCGGTCTCGTTATCGGTTTTTTCGACATTCATCAGCACCGCACGGCGATCCTTGAGATTATCGGCTATCTCGGCGGCCTCGTCAAACTCCGTGGGCGTGATGAGCATAAGGCGCATCCTCGCCTTTTCGGGAGCGGGGGCCGGCTGCGGAGCGGCGTAGGCTCTGTGCTCCTTCTTGCCGAACTTGGGCTTGGGCTCGGAGTACTCCTCCTGAGCGGGAGCGGGCTGCGGCTCGGCCACGGGCTCAAATGCGGCGGTCTCCTCCTCGGTAGCCTCGTTTTCTATATAGTCATCATCGTCATACGGACGAAGTGCGTTTTTAAAGTTATCCAAAAATGCCATGGTACAGCCCCCGGTAATTATTTATAGTTTCGGGCACCGAAGATGCCCGTGCCGACACGCACAAGGCTTGCGCCCTCCTCGACGGCCACCTCGTAATCAGCACTCATGCCCATTGATAAAAGCAACATACTGACATTATCGTATTTTTTTTGCCCGATGTCAATAAAAAGCTGCTTCATACGCCTAAAATATACCCTATTGTTTTCCGAAATTTCACAAATTGGGGGTATCGCCATCAATCCGAGCACCCGAACGGAGGAAAATTGCACTATCTCGTCCAGCGCATTGGCAAGCTCGTCGGGCGCAAAGCCGGACTTGTTTTCCTCCGCTCCGATGTTCACCTCGAGCAAAATGTCCTGCGTGATGCCCAGTGCGGCGGCACGCCTGTTTATCTCCTGCGCAAGCGAAACGCTGTCCACCGAGTGGATGAGCTCCACCTTGCCGACGATGTATTTCACCTTGTTTTTCTGCAAATGACCGATGAAATGCAGCGGGCAGCCGTCATATGCCCCTTGGGCGAGCTTCTCCTGAAGCTCCTGCACACGGTTTTCCCCGCAGATATCCACTCCGGCGGCGATGGCCTCACGCACACGGGAAGCATCGTTCATCTTCGTTGCCGCAACGAGCTTGATCTCCTTCGGGTCACGGCCGCAGCGAATTGCCGCCGCCGCAATGTTTTCCTTAACAAGCTTCACATTTTCCGCAATGCTCATTTTTTATCACCTTATCCCACTAAAACTTTCATATTTTCAAAAATGCTGTCGCCCTTTACAAGGCAGAGACCGTTTTTATTGAAAATAACTTCGACCGGCGTGCGCTCGGGCTTGTCCGTCCTGAGGACATACACGAAACAGCCGCCGCTGTCCGAGTGCAGCGCCCTTTGCGGCACCCGCAGCCCCTCAAGCTCCGCCGTCGAGAGCGTCGCCCTGACAGTGCCTGCCTCCAGAACGGCGTCGAGCCCCGTTTTGCAGCGCACGGTCACGGTGTTATTGTCGATTTTTTCGATATACGCAGGATATTTGTCGAAAACCGTCAGATACAGCCGCTGACCGACACGGTATTGGCCTGCGTTTTTGAGCTTGGCAACAAACCGCCAGCCGCCGGAGACTATCCTGCCGACTGCGTTTTCGGGCGCATCAGCACCAAGCGTGCGGGTAAAGTAGCCTGCGCACGGTGCGGTCACGAGGTTTTCAAAGCTTGCGTCCCCGAGGGCGACAAGCTTGCCGCCGGAGACCCACTGCCCCTCCGAGACCGTGAAGTACACGGTCTCAAAGCCGGCTGTGATATACTCTGCATCGCACTGCACCCTGCCGACTGCCTCCACGCTGTCGTCGACCTCCATGCGGTAGACCGAAGCGGTCTCGGGCGAGCGCTCGACCTGCACGAACAGGCACACGAGATACGCCGCCGCACCGAGGAAAATGACCGCCGCAACGATGTGCAGGTAGTTACGCATCTTCCGCCGAATATTCCACGGGCCTTGGCGGGATTATCGTCGAAATTGCGTGCTTGTAGATAAGCTGCTGCTTGCCGTCGGAATCGAGTATCACGGTGAAGCCGTCAAAGGCACGGATGACCCCGTGTATCTGAAAGCCGTTCATCAGAAAAACCGTGAGGCTCGTCTTGTCCCTGCGTACCTGATTTAAAAATGCGTCCTGTAAATTTTGTGTCTTTTGCATTGCTGCCACTCCTATATATGTAATCTGCCGTTAGGCAGAATTATCATATACCGCAGTGGTGCAAATAATCGGTCGAAAGCAGTCGGGAGCTTTCAATATCGGGCGTTTTGCCGTGGCGTATCCAGAAGATATCGCCGTTTCGCCGCAGCCATGTCAGCTGTCGCTTGGCGTAGCGGCGGCTTTCACGCTTGATTAGCTCCACCGCTTCATCCTTTGTTATCTCGCCCCTTAGATAAGCCGCCGGCTCTTTGTACCCTATTGCCTGCATGGCGGTGCACTCGTCGGAAAGTCCGTCGTTCAAAAGACCCTCGACCTCGTCAAAAAGCCCCTCAAGCACCATGATATCGACACGCTTGTCGATGCGGTCGTACAGGTCTTGGCGGTCGAGGAAGTCAAGTGCGATCATTGCCGCATCGTATCTCGGCGGGCGGCTTCGTGTCTCCAAGTCGTGCTGCGTGATGGTCTTGCCCGTGAGCTTATAGACCTCAATGGCTCGCACTATCCTGCGGCGGTCTGCCGGGTGCAGCTTTGCCGCCCTGTCGGGGTCAAAGCTGCGCAGGAGTTCGAGCATAGCCTCGCCGCCGAGCTCGTCATACTGCCGGTCGAGCTCGCATCTGAGGGCGTTGCCGAACTCATTGTCGGCAAAGTCACGGCCGGAGATGAGCGAATCGATGTATAAATTCGTGCCGCCTGCGATGATGGGGAGCTTGCCCCGGGCAAGGATGTCGTCCACGCAGCGGGTCGCTTCCCCGACATATCGTGCCGCCGAAAAGCTCTCGGCGGGGTCGGCGATGTCTATCATGTAATGCGGCACGCCCTCCGTTTCCTCGGGCGTTACCTTTGCCGTGCCGATGTCCATGTGCCGGTAGACCTGCATGGAGTCGGCCGAGACTATCTCACCGTCAAAATCATGCGCCAGCGCCACGGCAAGCTTCGTCTTTCCCGTGGCGGTGGGGCCGGTTATAACTACAACTTTAGGGATCATCTAAAACCTCCTGAACCGACGAAAGCCGAGCCTCTGCCGGTTATGGCGGGTCGCTTTCCGCTCATGCTGCGTTAAAGCCCTTGGAAATACGGAAGTATTCCCTTCAGTCTTCGCCTTGCCTGAGCGAAAATCGCCGCCGCCATAACTGCAAAGCACCGGAAAGGCGGCAGAGTTCGCCTTCCGTCGGCTCAGTCGGTCGGCGGTGATAATGTCGGTATATTCAGCGTTTATACTATACGACTGAAAAATTTGTCGAGCTCGTTTTTCGTTAGGCGCACGGAGACCGGGCGGCCGTGCGGGCAGTATCTGACCTCGCCTGCGATAACGGCGTCGGCAATGCGCTCAAGCTCACGGATATCGTGCCGGCGTCCGGCCTTTATCGCCGCCTTGCAGGCAACCGTGTGCAGAAGCTCGTCACGGGCCGAGTCTGCGCTCACGATATCGCCCCGCCGGAGCTTTTCGCATATCTCCTCAACGGCTGCCTTGGCGTCCGACACATCCATGTCGTCGGGCAGGGCACGGATGGCGTAAGCGCCGGCGCCGTAGGGCTCTATCTCAAAGCCGAGATCCGATAAAAGCGCCTCGTTTTGCTCCAAAAGCTCGCCGTCCTCGCCTGTGGGCTTTATGATAACAGGGGTCAGAAGCGTCTGCGACATTATCTGCCGACCCTGCGCCTTGAGCCTGTCAAAGATCATGCGCTCGTGCGCTGCGTGCTTGTCGATGAGCAGCAGCTCGTCCCCGATTTCGACAAGAATGTATGTGTTCAGACATTCTCCGATAACACGGTGATTTAAAGCAGTGATTTTTTCAACACTTTCAACCGTTTTTTCAACATTTTCGGTTGAAAATTCCGTGTTTTGCGCTGTAAACCCCGTTGTTGTTAACGGCTCGTTCACACTCGGGCGTGCCGTGGGGCGCGGTGCGGCATAGCTCGGCTCACGGCGGGGCGTCGATGCCGCCGCCGGACGGGTGTACTCCGTGCGGTATTCTCTGGCGGGCATGGAGCGGAAAAAGTCCGTTCGGGGGGTCGATACCATCCGCTGCGTGCTCTCGGAGATCTTCAGCTCAAGCGGCTGGGTCTCCGCTTCAAGTGCGGCTTTGACCGTCTGATAAACGGTGTCGAAAACCTTCTTCTCGTCGGAAAACCTGACCTCGGTCTTTGCCGGATGCACATTGACATCGACGGCGCTGGTCTTGAGCGTGATATACAGCGTGCACGCCGGGTATCTGCCGGTGAGCAGCGTGTTTCTGTACGCCTGCTCGACCGCCGACTGCAGCAGCGCAGACTTTATGAATCTGCCGTTGCAGTAAAAATACTGCATACTGCGGTTGCCTCGGCTCAGTGCGGGCGAGGACACGAAGCCTGTGACCTCAACGCCGTCGCCGGACCCCGTGCACGGGAGCATGGAGCCTGCGATATCACGACCCAGAAGCGAGTATACGGCGGAGTCCGCTCTGCCGTCGCCGGGGGTGAAGAAAACCTCCTCGCCGTCTTTTATGCATTTTACCGACACCTCGGGTCTGCCGAGGGCGCAGCGCAATGCCGCTGCGGTGCAGGCGGTCGCTTCACTGCGGTCGGATTTCAAAAATTTCAGGCGAGCGGGCGTGTTGTAGAAAAGATCACGCACGGTGATGCTCGTGCCCTCCGGGCAGCCGCAGGGGCTCATGTCGATTATATCGCCTGCCTGCACGGTGACTCTGATGCCCTCGGCAGCGCCCTTTTCACGGGTCGTGAGCTCAATGCGTGAAACGGCGGAGATAGCCGCCAGAGCCTCGCCTCGAAAGCCCATCGTGCCGATGGCCTCAAGTCCCTTTTCGTCGTGCAGCTTGCTTGTCGCATGGCGCATGAACGCAATGCCCGCATCCTCCGGCGACATGCCGCAGCCGTCGTCGGTTATGCGGATATAGGTCGCACCGCCGCTTTTGAATTCTATCGTCACCTTTTTTGCGCCTGCGTCAAGGGAGTTTTCCGCAAGCTCCTTTATCACGGAGGCGGGCCGCTCCACGACCTCGCCCGCCGCTATCATATCCGCAAGAAGCGGAGAAAGAATATTTATCTTTGTCATGCCAAGTCCTCCGTATTATGTCATTATACATTATTTTAGTTGAAAGTTCCACACCTTTTGTGTTACTATAAGGTGTATTTTTATCCCCGTAAAGGAATCTGACAAAATGGCATACGAGAGAAAAGAGATAAGCATTGAAAATATCCGTGCGCAGGAGGCCGTCTGCGCACGCATCCGTGAGATACTCACCGACGGCGGCGGACAGCCGCTTGCGATGGTAGACACCTACGGCTGCCAGCAAAACGAGGCAGACTCCGAGAAGATCAGGGGCTATCTTGCCGAGATGGGCTGCGCCTTCACGCAGGACGAGTTTTCGGCGGATATCATCGTCGTCAACACCTGCGCCGTGCGTGAGCACGCCGAAATGCGAGTGCTCGGCAATGTCGGGCAGCTAAATCACAGCAAAAAGGCAAAGCCCGGGCAGATAATCGCCGTATGCGGCTGCATGGTGCAGCAGGAGCATATGGCCGAGAAGATAAAGCGCTCCTACCCCGTTGTCGATCTCGTTTTCGGGCCGCACGACCTGTGGCACTTCCCGGAGCTTCTGCTCAGGGTCATGACGGGCAAAAAGCGTGTGTTCGCCACAGAGCGCTGCGACGGCTATGTCACCGAGGGCATGCCCTTGAAGCGTGACGGCAAGGTCAAGGCGTGGCTGTCCGTTATGTACGGCTGCAACAACTTCTGCACCTACTGCATCGTGCCGTATGTGCGAGGCCGTGAGCGCAGCCGCAGACCCGAGGATATCGTCGCCGAGGCACGGCAGCTGGTCGCCGATGGCTACAAGGACATTACGCTGCTCGGCCAGAATGTCAACTCCTACGGCAAGGATCTCGACTGCAATGTTGATTTTGCGGACCTTATCGCCATGATAAACGAGATCCCCGGCGAATTTCTCATAAGATTCATGACGAGCCACCCCAAGGACGCCACCGAAAAGCTGTTCAGGACCATGGCCGAGTGCGAAAAGTGCGCCCACCAGCTGCACCTGCCGGTGCAGGCGGGCAACGACCGTGTGCTTGAGGCGATGAACCGCCGCTACACGGCAGAAAAGTACCTCAGGCAGGTCGAGCTTGCACGAAGCTACATGCCCGACCTCGTTCTCACGACCGATATAATCGTGGGCTTTCCCGGCGAGACGGACGAGGAGTTCGAGGATACCGTCAGGCTGTGCGAAAAGGTGCGCTACGATGCGATGTTTACCTTTATCTACTCAAAGCGTGTCGGCACGCCTGCCGCCAAAATGCCCGATGCGGCCACGAGGGAGCAAAAGCAGGTGCGCTTTGATAAGCTTCTGGAGACGGCAAACCGCATTTCCGCCGAAAAGCACGCCGAGTATATCGGCAAAACGATGCGTGTTCTCGTTGACGGCGTGACGGGAAAAACAGAGTATAATCTTTCCTCCCGCACCAACGGCGGCAGGCTCGTGCATCTGAAGGGCGATGAAGCCCTCATCGGCAAATTCATCGATGTCAGGATAACCTCCGGCAACACATGGGCGCTTTACGGCGAGATAGAGTAATTCGGGAGACAGAGAAATGGATAACAAAAAGCTTAAAAGATATCAGGTGACGCAGTCGCTGCGCTTCGGCTCGGGCTTTATAAAGGCGTTGTTCGTTTTCGCCGTGGTCATGGAGCTGGCGGCGATAATAACGCTCATTATAAGCCTCATAAACGGCAACAAAACGCTCATCGGAGCAGGGCTCATCGTCGGCATCGTCATGTTCATCTGGATGTTCGGCATAAGGCTCATTTCCGAAAACACCTTCGGCTACGCAAACATCTCGTTCTACGAGGGCGGCATCATCTTCCGTGTGTCCAACGCCCCCGATGCAAAGCACTATACCCTCAGATGGTGCGACTGCGTGGAGTGCGGCATCGAAAAGACCCGCTTTGCCTACTGGGTCTATGCCGCCGACCATAAGCTCACCCCCGCCGAGCGCAAGGAGTTTCCCGAGCATGTAAAAGAGGGTGTGTTCTACTTCAACTACGCATACAACACATGGGAGGAGTTCATGACCTACCTGCCCGAGCGCTTCCATGCATACATGAACGCCGAAAAGGCGGCTAAAAAAGCAAGATAAGATAAGGAGGTGTGCGCCATGGCTGAGCTCACACCGATGAAAAGACAGTACAATGAAATCAAGGAGCAGCACAAGGACTGCCTGCTGTTTTTCCGCCTCGGCGACTTTTACGAAATGTTCGACGAGGACGCCAAGATCGCATCAAAGGAGCTTGACCTTGCGCTGACGACCCGTGACCGCTCCGTGTCCGACCCCACGCTGCGCACCCCCATGTGCGGCGTGCCGTACCACAGCTCGCAGGCGTATATCGGCAAGCTCATCGCAAAGGGCTATAAGGTCGCCATCTGCGAGCAGATAGAGGACCCCGCAACCGCAAAGGGACTCGTTAAGCGCGGCGTTATCCGCATCGTCACCCCCGGCACCGTCACCGATGCCGCCATGCTCGAGGAGGGCAAGAGCAACTACCTGTGCTCGGTGTATTACGAGCCCGAGGAGGGTAAGGGCGGCGTTGCCTTCTGCGATATCTCCACGGGCGAATTTTGCGTTGCAAGCTATGAGACCGATGCGGTAAACCATATCCTCAACGAGCTTGGCAGGTTTGAGCCGAGAGAGGTCATCATGAACAAGGCCGCCGCCGAGACAAAGCGCATCCCCGAGTTTGCGGCAAAGCGGCTTCACAGCATGCTCGAAATGGGCGGCAAGGACTATGAGTTTCGTGACTGCTCGCTTAGGATACGCAAGCAGTTTGATGTGCAGAAGCTCACCGAGATAAACATGGAGGGCAGACCCCTTGCCGTGTGCGCCGCCGGTGCGCTGATGAAATATCTTGACGAAACGCAGAAGCTCGACATGGGACATATCCGCTCCATCGAGTTTCTCTCCGAGGAAAAATTCATGGAGCTCGACTGGGCGACAAGGCGCTCGCTGGAGCTTACCGAGGCGCAGCGCACGGGAGAAAAGCGAGGCTCGCTTTTGTGGGTGCTCGACAAGACCCGCACGCCCATGGGCGGCAGAATGCTGCGCTCGTGGATAGAGCGGCCGCTGCTGTCTCCGGTCGCAATAAAAAAACGCCTTTCCGCCGTTGACGAGCTTGTGAAGGACAATGTCACACGAGGCGAGCTCATCGAGGCCATGCGGGGCATCGGCGATATGCAAAGGCTCATCGGCCGTGTTGTCTACGGCACGGCAAACGGCAAGGATCTTGTTGCGCTGGCGGAGTGCGCCCGTGCGCTTCCAAAGCTGTGCAAGCTGCTGGAGGGCTTCAAAAGCTCCGCTCTGCGGCAGATCGCCGGCATGAACCAGCTTGAGAAGATAGTCATGCGTGTCGACTGGGCCATCTGCGACGATCCCCCGTTCTCGATCAGAGAGGGCGGCATCCTGCGCAAGGGCTATTCCCGTGAGGTCGACAGGCTTCGTGAGCTGCGGGATAACGGCGCTCAGGCGGTTGCCGAGCTTGAGGCACGGGAGCGGGAGCGCACCGGCATCAAGAAGCTGAAGATAGGCTACAACAAGGTGTTCGGCTATTACATCGATGTGCCCAAATCCGCAGGCGAGGTCACTCTGCCCGAGGATTATATAAGAAAGCAGACCCTCGTTTCCAACGAGCGCTACTTCACGCAGGAGCTCAAGGAGCTTGAGAACTCCCTGCTCAACGCCACCGACCGCATTAAGCAGCTTGAGTATGAAATTTTCATGGAGGTCTGCGGTAAGATAGCGGCCTTTGTCGGCGAGGTGCAGGACAGCGCCGATGCCGTGGCGCAGCTTGATGTGCTGTGCTCGTTTGCCGAGGTCGCCGTGCGCAATGATTACTGCATGCCCGAGGTCGACGCCTCCGGCGAGCTAATCATCACCGAGGGCAGACACCCCGTTGTCGAGCAGTCGGTCAGCGATATCATGTTCGTCCCGAACGACACGCATTTAAACGGCGACACCAACCGTGTCGCCATCGTGACCGGCCCCAATATGGCGGGTAAATCGACCTACATGCGGCAGACGGCGCTTATCGTGCTCATGGCGCAGATAGGCTCGTTCGTTCCGGCAAAAAGCGCCGTCATCGGCGTTGTCGATAGGGTGTTCACCCGCATCGGCGCATCGGACGATCTTGCCTCCGGTCAATCGACCTTCATGCTTGAAATGAGCGAGGTCGCAAACATCCTGCGCTATGCAACGAGCTCGAGCCTGCTCATCTTAGACGAGATAGGCCGAGGCACCTCCACATATGACGGCATGGCGATAGCAAGAGCCGTGCTCGAATACTGCGCCGACAAGCGCAAGCTCGGCGCAAAGACGATGTTCGCAACGCATTATCACGAGCTTTCGGCACTCGAGGGTGCGATAGAGGGCGTGCATAACTATTCCATCAGCGCCAAAAAGCAGGGCGGCACGCTCGTGTTCCTGCGCAAGATAGTCCCCGGCTCTGCCGACGACAGCTACGGCATCGAGGTCGCAAAGCTTGCCGGTGTGCCGGACAATGTCATCGCCAAGGCAAAGACCTATCTTAATGAGCTCGAATCGGGCAAGTCGGAGCTTGCCGTCGAGAAAAAGGCCGAGACCGACCAGATAAGCCTTGCCGATGTCGGCAGCGATGAGGTCGCAAAGCGCCTGCGGGCGCTGGACATAAACTCCGTCACGCCGCTCGAGGCGCTCAACATTCTGAGCGAGCTTCAGCAGAAAGCGAGGGGATAATATGCGCTGGTACATGAACATGAAAAAGAGCGAGTTCTGGGGCGCAATGATAATGTTTGCGCTGCATGTGCTGCTGTTCCCCGTGCTGATAAGCCTGTTTATGATACGCTGGCCGCATGTGCTCGGCAGTGCGCAGCTGAATCTTATTTATTACCTCACGAGCGCCGTTTTGACCTTCGTGTTTTTGGGCAAATTCCTGCGCACGCAGTTTGACCCGCTCGTCGACAGGCTGTGGGGCAATTTTGTCACCTTCCTGTTCGGCTGGGCGATATACTTTGTGCTCGCATTCTTCGTGGGGCTCGTGATGACTTGGCTCGGCATCTCGGACGGCAACCCCAATAACGCCGCCGTGAACGATATGCTCAATGAGGAGCGCAATATCATCATCGTCATGACCGTTATCCTTGCACCCATCGTCGAGGAGTGCATTTTCCGAGGCGGCTTCTTCTGTGCCTTTTACCGCAAGAACCGCTATGTCGCCTATGTGCTGAGCATTGTACTGTTTTCCGTCTACCATGTCTGGCAGTACGC
Organism: Firmicutes bacterium CAG:555; assembly: GCA_000431075.1. GTDB lineage: Bacteria > Bacillota > Clostridia > Oscillospirales > Oscillospiraceae > F23-B02. Next base: position 38,564 of record HF986910.1, on the reverse strand, counting down.
CTTTGCGGCGCAGGATGTGAGCTACCTGCTCTACGCCATTTCCTACATCCCTGCCTCGTTCGTCCTGTGCTGGGTCTATGAAAAGTCCGGCAGCATCTGGACGAGCATCTTCTTCCATATGAGCTTTAATGCGTACGCATTGATCGTGTCGTTTTAATATGGAAAAGCTGATATATAAAGTTACAAAGCCATATGTGCACGAAGGTTTGGCTGCATTAGGCATCGATACTATAATGGCTGTGATTGCGTATGCGATTTTGATAATCGGTTGTCCGGGCGAATATGTTCTTTGCTTGGCTGGCATTGCTCCAATTGCGTTTATGGCGGTATTTCTTGATGCACCGCTTATTTTGAAATGCTTACTGGATAGAAGAAAACAGATAGTTATTGAAAAAACAGGGGTGTATTTTGACACGGATACCGATTTCACGGTTTCTAATAAGATTCGCCTCAAGGGAGAGCCAGAAAGCCTTCTTACAACTTGGTACTACCCTAAGGAGTGGAATATGCAAAGGGACAAACTAATGTTTCGTACTTCAGAGGGTAAGATATTTAAGCCGAGATGTGTTCTCTCTTATGCGCATGGCCAACAATATGTATTTATGGACATTAGAGGTATGCAGAAAGACTTTGAGGATCCGATACTCTTAAAAGTGAAGTACCTCAAGTATTCCAAGGCCATTCTAAGCATACAAATGGTAAGCTGGCCGCACGACATGAAGCGCCGCACCAAGGACTACATAGACAAAAACCTCAGCGACCTCCACAGGTGGTCGATAAAAGCATGAAACCAAAGCAGACAAGCACCGCTTGTCTGCTTTTAACATTGACTGCACGGGCGTATGATGGTAAATTACCGTTTGGCGAAAATTCGCCGCTCGTGCAGAACTCAAGACCGCCGCTGTGGCTGAGGTGAAATGCAAGCTATTTGCGCCTATCTAAACTCTAGCACCCTTAAGCAGCTTGCACCGATGAGGGCAGCGCAGCTACTCAGAATGTCGGCAAATGTTCTGTGCAAGTTTCCAAAGGGCGGCTAAGCCCTTGGTTGCGTTTCTTTTGCAACTTTTCTTTGGCAAAGCAAAGAAAAGTTGGTAAATAAGTAAATAATTTTACTAGCGAAGGAGACCGGATGAACAAAAACACAAAGAAGATAGTTATAGTCGCAATGCTGGTTGCGTTCGATGTCATTTTTTCGAGACTGCTGGCGTTTAATGTGCTCATCGCAAAGGTCGGGCTCGGCTTTGCCGCCACCGCCGTGTGCGCCATGCTCTACGGGCCGGTGTGGGCCGGTGTGTGCGCTGCGCTGGCCGACTTAGTGGGCGCACTGCTGTTCCCCACGGGGGCGTATTTTCCGGGCTTCACCGTAACCGCCGCCATGTCGGGCGTTATCTACGGCCTGTTCCTTTATAAGCTGCGCCCGAACCTCAAGCGCTGCTTTTTAGCTTCGCTGACAAACAGTCTCGCCGTGACGCTGGCTGCCAACAGCCTCATGATACATTTTGTCTTCGGCCCGGAGCTCGTTCCGCTCATCGCTGCACGCAGCGCCGAGACTCTCATCATGCTGGCCTTGCAGACCGTCGTCATGACCGCCATTGCCTCGTCCGACACGCTTTATAACAAAATTATCGCCTTCGGACGGTGAAATTTGCAAAAAACCCTTGACAAACAAGGCAAAACTTGATATTCTGTTCGAGCGCTCCAAAGACAGCAGGTCGCTTTCAGTGTAATTCCTGCCGAGGATAGCATCAATATCATTGATTGCTTACTGCCTCTGCGTCTTAGGATGCAGGGGTTTTTCTTATGAGCGTGAACATTAGTGTGGAGGTGAAAAACACACATGCCGAACGCAAAAGTTCTCAGCGAAAAGCAGGCGATCGTAGAGGCTCTCGCCGAGCGTATCAGCAACGCAAGCGCAGGTATCATCGTTGACTACCAGGGTATTACCGTGGCAGAGGATACCGCACTTCGTACCGAGATGCGCAAGGACGAGGTCGAATACACCGTCGTCAAGAACACCCTTACCAGAATTGCTCTCGATAAGCTCGGAATGAACGAGCTGGACCATGTCCTCAACGGAAGCACTTCTCTGGCAACCAGCAGCAATGACCCCATCGCTCCCTTCCGCATCATCAGCGATTACTCCAAGAAGCTTGGTGAAAAGTTCAACATCAAGGCAGCCTTCATGGAGGGCAAGATCCTGAATGAGCAGGAGATCGCAGAGCTTTCGACCCTCACCAGCAAGAACGATCTGTACTCCAAGCTGGCAGGCTCCCTGAATGCGATCATGGGCGGCCTTGCAGTAGCACTTGCAGAGGTCATCGAGAAAAACGGCGGCGCAGCCGCACCCGCAGAAGCAGCAGAATGATCGCTGCACACAATTGATTTTTATTGGAGGAAATTTAAAATGAGCGAAAAAATCACCGCTATGATCGAAGAGATCAAGGCTCTCTCCGTTCTCGAGCTTAAGGAGCTCGTTGACGGTATTTGCGAAACCTTCGGCGTTTCCGCAGTAGCAGCAGCAGCAGCCCCCGCAGCAGGCGCAGCAGAGGCAGCAGCAGAGAAGACCGAGTTTGATGTTGTCATGACCGAGTTCGGTTCAGAGAAGATCAAGGTCATCAAGGAAGTCCGCGGCATCACCGGCCTGGGCCTTGCAGAGGCAAAGGCAATGGTCGAGGCAGTTCCTGCAAAGATCAAGGAAGGCATCTCCAAGGAAGACGCAGAGGCTCTCAAGGCACAGCTCGAGGCTGTCGGCGCAAAGGTCGAGATCAAGTAATTTTAATTACGAACATAAAAACTCCGAACCATACGGTTCGGAGTTTTTTTATGCGCAGAAATCCCTTGATTTTGCGCAATTGGCATGGTAAACTGAATTGTAATTCTCAAAAACGGCGCATTTTTGAGAATTACACGCCTGAATTTGGGCGCACTTGCTCAAAAATTACGATTTTTGCAAAGGAGGGGCGACCATGCCGTATGTGCCGCTGAACAAGCTGTTTTATTCCGACAGCAAAAACTACGACAAAATTTATGCCGAGAACTTCGGCAGCAAATACGCCGTCCATGTCGATTTTAAGATCGGCGAGTTTGACGCATTTTTCGTGCAGACGCCGGAAATTATCGCAAAAATGCTGGCGATATATAAGGCTGCCAACATAGTCAATTGGTTTTGCTGTGACTTGCCCGGGGTGGCGCTTGAGCAGTTTACGACGAGCTGCCTTATTGACGAGATAGTGCTGACGAACAATATCGAGGGTGTGCACAGTACCCGGCGCGAGATAGACAGCTTGCTCGAGGGCGGCGGCAAGTCGACACGCTTTTACGGGCTTGTTCAAAAGTACCTCATGCTCCGGAAGGGCAAGACGCTTGAGTTTAAGACCTGCGCCGACATCCGTGCGGTATATGACGAGCTCGTTCTGCGTGAGGTCGAGACCGATGACCCCGACAATGTACCCGACGGCGAAATTTTCAGAAAAGGCTCGGTGAGCGTGAGCTCGCAGACGCAAAAGGAGCTGCACCGTGGGCTCTATCCCGAAAGCAGCATAATAACCGCAATGGAAAGGGCGCTGGCGTTTCTCAATGACGAGAGCGTGGAGCTTTTATATCGGGCGGCGGCATTTCACTATTTCATCGGTTACATCCACCCGTTTTATGACGGAAACGGCAGGCTCAACCGCTTCATCAGCAGCTATCTGCTCGGAAGTGAGCTTTGCCCGCTGGTCGGCTTCCGACTGTCGTACACCGTAAAGCAGAATATTTCCGATTACTACAAGGCGTTCGGCATTTGCAACGACCCGAAAAGCAGGGGCGATATCACGCCCTTTGTCGAAATGTTTCTCGGCATCGTCGAGACGGCGGTCACGCAGCTCGGCGAGGCGCTTCAAAAGCGCAGCGAAAAGCTTGCGTATTACCGCAGCCGGAGCGATCTTTTGCCCGATGCCGCCGATGCGAAGATGGCGCAGCTTTACGATTACCTCATACAGGCGGCGCTGTTTTCGGAAAACGGCATCGGCACGGAGGAGCTGCTGCGGCTGTTCGGCGTGAGCCGGAACACGCTGCAAAAAAAGCTCGGCAAGGTCGAGGCGGTGGAGCTTCTGCAAACGGTCACGAAAAACCGCATGAAATTTTACAAGCTCGACCTCAATGCGTTTGACGAGCTGTTAGAACGGAGCAAATAAGACAATGCCCGCCTAAATCGGCGGGCATTAGCTTTAAATGCAAAATTCTGTATTACTGAGCGAGGGCGCTGCCGAGCCGGGCGCAGCTCTCGAGTGCGTCGGCGTCGGGCTCTGCCATGCAGGTGACGCTGTCGCAGGCGAGGGTGGCGCCGCACTCTGCGCACTGCTCCTCCCACTTTTGCATCCACTCACGATCGCCCCAGCCGTAGGAGCCGAATAGTGCGATCTTCTTGCCGCCGAGTGCGCCCTTGACGCTCTCGAACATGGGTGCAAAGACCTCTTCCTCGAGGGCCTCCTCACCCATTGCGGGGCAGCCGAAGGCGATGGCGTCGTACTGCCCGACCGTGCCTGCGTCAAACTCTGCGGCGGTCAGCAGCTCGACATCTGCGCCGGCGGACTTCGCACCCCGTGCGACTGCGGAGGCCATTGCCTCGGTGTTTCCCGTGCCGCTCCAATAAACAACTGCTATTTTACTCATGATTTTTTTCGTTGCCGTGAGCCAAACGCCTATCGGTTTTGATGGGCAGCTTTCCGCCCACGCTTCGCTAAATCCCTAGCCCATATATATCCATTATGGCCGTCGGGCTTTATCTTTGCCTGAACGAAAATCTGCTCCCTCAAAACTGCAAGGCATCTGTCAGTGAGGTTTCAAGAAATTTCGGCTTTCCCTAAAAAACCGAAAAGTACCGAACGGGCGCACCGACAGACGATAGTGTTCGCCTCCCGTCAACTTAACCTTTCTTTAGATTTTTAACTTTAAAATTTTTATATATCAACCGGCTACAACCAGCCGTTCGATACCCGTTCCTTTTGCGTGCTGTCGACAGTAGCAGCGGGTGCACTTTTCAAACTTGGCGAAGGTCTTTTTCGCCTTTTCCTCGTCGCCGTACACCTTCCAGTAGCCGGCGCATTTGTAGCCGCAGGCCTTGTTTGCGATGAAGCCGCAGACATCCTCGGGCGGGTAGCCTAAAAACAGCCCGATCTCGTGCGGAAACTTGTCGCACTCGGCGAAGCGGCGCATCAGCTGCACGATGCAGCCCTCCGGCGTTTCCGACGCATAGCCGCACCTGCGCAGAAGCCTGCGTGCCGTCTCGTTTTTGAGGTCTATAGAGAGCATGGAGGGGCGGTATATATAAATGAGTGCCGTGCGCCCGTTGTACCGCAGCGGCAGCACACGCAGCCCTTTTGGCGAGAGCGTTTTGTTCCATGAGCGCACCGCTGAGCGCATCTCCCGCTCAGAGGGGTAGGCGCAGTTAAACAGCGCACCCGTTTTAATTCCCGCAAGGGTCGGCGAGCAGTGGTTGATTATCATTTCTTCGGACATTGCGGGTCTCCTTTCTTGAGTTAGCAACCGCTAACTCATGGGCTTATTAAAAGCCGCCCGACGGCAGCTCGTGCGGCCTGTTGCAGTTAGCCAGCGCTAACTGATGTGAAAGTATTCTACCACACAATGCACGCTTTTTCAATAGGGTAATTTAAAAAATGCAGGTAAGAATGTTAGAATAAAAATGTGCACCCGATGCCTCGGGGGAGAAGCATCGGGTGCTGTTGGGGGGTGGAGAAAGGAATATGTAGGAGATTTTGGTGAGGCAAAGGGCGATGGGCTTACGCCGCTGCCGATGTGGGTCGGCCGCCCTTTGCCTTGGCTAAAGTGAATATCTCCGGCGGAGCGGGAGGAGAGCCCTGCGCCGAAGGCCGCATGCTGCGGCAGGCTAAGTCCGAAAAGGCGGTGTCTCGGCCGTGTGGAGCCGAAAAGAAGCCTTATCTGACGGTTACACTGACTGTTTTGGAGTATGAGCCGCACTTGACGGTGAGCTTTGCCGTGCCGGCCTTAACGCCCTTTATCGTGATGACATTGACCTCCGTGCCGGTGACCTTCACGACCGATGAGTTCGAGCTCTTGCAGGTGACAACGGCGGTGGCGTATACCGGTGACGGCGTGCCGGTTATGGTGGTCGAGCTGCCCTTGGACAGCTTAATGCTCGACTTGTTGACGCTCAGGCCCTTGGGGGAAACATTGTAGGTGCCGTATGCGTTCGAGTAGCTCACGCCGCCGGTGAAAAGCTGATCCCAGTGATACTTCTTACCCGACTGGGTGTAATACAGGCCGACGCCGAGGTAGGAGTATTTGCTGTTTAAAATTGCGCTCCTGTGTCCGCTGGACTCCATCCATGCCTTGACGACGGAGCAGGGGCTGGTGTAGCCCCGGGCTATGTTTTCTGCGGCGGAGCGGTACTTAACACTCTCGGCACTGAGTGCGGTAGTCCACTTTCTGCCGCTCGGTCTTGTGTGGCTGAATTTTTTGTAGAGCTCCTTTGCACGCACGCCGGACGCATCGCAGAGAGCGTCGGTGGTCTTGAGCTTCGAAAGGCCGTGCCTGCTTCTTTCGACATTCGTCCAGAACAGGACGGCATTTTCGTAATTGCTTGCGCTTGAGGCTGCGTTTGCCTGCGGCGACAGCGCCGCACAAAGCAAAATAACTGCTGCGAGGAATACGCTTAGTACCCGAAGGGTGCGGGTCTTGCGGGAGGTGGTCATTAAAAAGTCTCCGTTCAATTAAATTCGGCAACCGAACCGGCTCCCCTTCAACCGGCTCACTCATAATGACGGCGAATTTCGATGAACATTACAAATATTTTAGATTTTTCGATTAATTTAATTAAAAAACTTTAAAAACCGACAAGCTGTCGAGAAATGTCGAAACATTTCCATTCTTGACAGACGAAAAGCCGAGTTGTAAAATTACCTCCATATTGATTGGAGAAATCACATGAACAAGGAAAATTTTAAATCATATATTGCGCTCATCGGCTCGATGCTGATATTCGGAACGCTCGGGGTGGTGCGAAGATATGTGCCGCTGTCGTCGGCGATGCTGGCGCTGTGCCGAGGTGTGCTCGGCAGCGTGTTTTTGCTCGTTTTCGTGCTTGTGCGGGGCGGCAGGCTGAAGCTGCCCGAGCGCAAAGCCACGCTTTGGCTCGTCTTAACGGGCGCTGTCATGGGGCTTAACTGGATGCTGCTTTTTGAGGCGTATAATTACACCACCGTTGCGGCGGCGACCATGTGCTACTACATGCAGCCGACCATCGTCATACTGCTTTCGCCGATAGTGTTCCGTGAAAGGCTCGGCGCAAAGCGGCTTGCCTGCGCTTTTGCCGCAATCGTCGGTATGCTGTTTGTTTCGGGCGTGCTCAGCGGCGGCGCCGGACAGGTGCAGGACATTCGTGGCATACTTTTCGGCCTCGGTGCGGCGGCCTTTTATGCAACGGTCATCATCTTAAACAAAAAGATCGTCGTCGGGGACATTTACGCAAAGACCATCATCCAGCTTGCCGGTGCGGCGCTTGTGATGATACCGTATGTGCTGCTGACCGAGGGCGTGCCCGACCTTTCGATGAGCGCTGCCGGTGTCGGCACGGTGCTGCTTGTCGGCATCGTTCACACGGGCATCACCTACGCTTTGTATTTCGGCAGCATGCAGCGGCTCAGGGCGCAGACCGTTGCGGTCCTGAGCTATATAGACCCCGTGTTTGCGCTGCTTTTGTCGGCTGCCGTCCTGCACGAAAGCCTCACCCCGCTCGGCATAGTCGGCGCAGTGCTCATCATCGGCTCTGCGATAATAAGCGAGACTGCGAAAGAATAGAAAAAACACGCGGATCTTTCGATCCGCGTGTTTTTTTGCTTTTGGTCAAGTAATCGACGCTTTCGGCAAGCTTCAGCCCTTTGCGTTGTAGTCGGCTGCGAGCAGGTTCATGCTCTTGAGCAGCTTGTAGGTGTAGATAAACGGGCCGACGACGATGATCGAGCCGAGGATGCCCCACAGCCAGAAGGTGCTTGCGCCGAAGCTGTAGTCGATACCACGGCGGGCAAGCTCGGTGCCGACACGGGCGGACATTTTGTGGTGCCAGACGAGGGGCACGATGCCGAGGGTGAGCCAAGAGAACAGGAAGAACACCAGGCAGAAGTGCATGGTCTTTTTGCCGTCGTACTTGGTTGCGATCAGGTTGATGTCGGTGCTGACCTTGCTCATCACGACGATGTCGTAAATGCCGAGGGTGATGATGCCCAGCAGAATGTACTTGAGCAGGCTTCTGTTGGTGCTAAGCTGAACCGCAGGGGCAGCGCCGCAGCCGCAGTTAGGGCAGACAACGGCTTCGTCGGCCATCTGAGTGCCGCATTTTGTGCAAGTCTTCATAGATTATTCTCCTTTACATATCGTCCGAGCAGAGCATGATGATGCCCGCTACCAGGCTTACAAAGATGAGAGTGCAGACCTTAAAGCCGGTGCTGAACTTTTCGCCGGCATCAAGCTTTCTGAAGGCGCTGACGGTCATGGGGATGCACCATGCCAGCGGGATGAGCGTCCAGCCGATCGCGATGCAGCCGAGGATCATGAAGATCTTGACGAGAAGCTTCATGGTGCCGTCGTTGTCCGTTGCTTTTGCCGGTTCATCAACGGCACAGCCGCACTTTACGCAGACAACGGCGTCGTCGAGCATTTCTGCTCCGCAGTGTGTACAGTATTTCATGTTGTCTTCCAACAAGCAAAGCCGCTAATGCTTTGCCGAATTATGTCTAAATTATAAACGAATATTGTGAAAATGTCTACAATAATTTGAAAAAATCACGCAAACAATTACAATGTTTGCGTGATTTTGTCGTTTTCGGTCGATTTTTCGCCGTTTTCGGCGTTCAGAAGCTTGCCACGGGGTTTTCGGGGACTTCGCACGGCTCGTCTGAGATATAGGTCAGCACCGGACCCTTTTTGCCGTAGGCACGGCTGAACTTGTGATTTATCCTCGCCGTGAGGATGTGCCACGAGTCGCCGGTGATGCTCTCCCAGCCGTCCCACTTGCAGATGAGACCGGCAAACTGGATATCCTCGGCGCAGCAGGTCATGACATGGCGGCCTACGATGAAGCTGCCTGCGGGCACCTTTTTGCGCTTGAGGTAGCGGCACTTGAAGCGCACGGTCTTGTTCTCGTACTTCTGCGGCTCCTCGGAAAGGTCACGGTACCAGATGGCGTAGTCGTCATCGCCTATCTCGATGATGGGTGCGTTCACATCGAACGGCAGGGGGTCTTCGATATCGTCGTACTGCACATTGCCGTCGGCGTACTCGTAGGCAATATCGCTTCTGCGTGATGCGCCGCGGACTATCTTGTGCAGGGTCATGCGGTCGATGGAGTCGTCGTAGCGGTTGAATACCACGAGCTCGGCGCTTTTTAGCTTGTCGTACACGAGGTTGCGCATGTTGGCGTTGTAGCTTACAAAGGTGCGGGCGTCGGCGAACAGAAACTCCTGATACACCATCCACATTTCCGGCAGCGCCTGATACAGATCGTCGAGCATCCACATACCGTTATACTCGATAACGACACGCTCGCTGTTTGTCTCCTCAAGCCACTTGCGCAGGTTGGGGCGATTAAGCTCCTCGGGCTCCTCGACGACCTTTATGAACACATTTTTGCCGGAAAACTGGTCGGGGGCGTACTCCTCCTCGCCCTCCTCGCAGACGATCAGCAGCGTGCGCTCGCCGGAGTTAAAGCGCTTGTCCTCCAGCGTCTCCTGAATAAACTTCGTCTTGCCGCTTTCCAGAAAGCCCGTAAACAGGAATACGGGTACATCTTTAATTTCACTCAATGTTAAACAGCTCCTTGATAGCCTGCTCGTTTATCTTTGAACCGATGACGCAGATCCTGCCGGTGACGGCAGCGCCGCCGCGGCGAATATCGACCTCGCCCGGAACATAGTCAAAGTACACCCACTCGCCGTCGGGGGAATCGACAAAGCCCTTGGCACGAAGGATGGTGCCGTAGTGCCTGCAATCGTCAAGCTCGCTGAGCTTTTCGCGAATTTCCTCTTCACTGAACTTCTTCGGCGTCTCAACGCCCCAGGAGGTGAACACCTCGTCGGCATGGTGGTGACCTGCATGGTCATGGTCGTGGTCGTGACCGCAGCCGCAGGAGCAGTGGTCGCCGTGGTCGTGGTCATGGTGATGCTCATGCTCATGCTCATGGTCATGGTCATGCTCGTGCTCATGCTCGTGCTCGTGGTCATGCTCGTGCTCGTGCTCATGCTCGTGGTCATGCTCGTGGAAATGCGTCATCTCCTGCATGGTGCTCGACAGGGAGTCGATGCGCTCCATGACCTGCACTATCTGCTCGCCGCTTAATTCCGACCACGGGGTGGTGATGACGGTGGCATTGGGGTTTAATTGCGAGAGCATGGCGCTTGCGGTGACGACCTTGCCGTCGGAGGCGGAATCCGTGCGGCTGAGGACGATGACATCGGCGTGCTGCACCTGGTCGTTGAAAAATTCGCCGAAGTTGCGGATATACATGCGGCACTTGCCGGCATCGACTACAGTGACCTTTGCGCCTATCTCTGCACCCTCGACGCCTGCGACTGCCTTTGCGACATCGCTGAGCTTGCCGACACCCGACGGCTCGATGAGGATGCGGTCGGGGTGATGCTCCTCAATGACCTTTTTAAGCGCCTTCGTGAAGTCGCCGACGAGGGTGCAGCAGATGCAGCCGGAGTTCATCTCGGTTATCTCAACGCCTGCGTCCTTGAGGAAGCCGCCGTCAACGGCGATCTCGCCGAATTCGTTCTCGATGAGGACGAGCTTTTCGTTTTTGTAGCCCTCTGCAATGAGCTTGCGGATGAGCGTGGTCTTGCCGGCGCCTAAAAATCCGGAGAAAATGTCTATCTTAGTCAAGGTTATTACCTCCAAAATATAATACTTTTTAACAACATTATATTATAACATCTTCGTCAAGCCTTTCAATCTGTTGAATATTTTTACCCTCGGCTGACAAGTGTATGCACGGTTTTGGCAGGCTGCTTTCCGCCCATGCTTCGTCAAATCCCTAGTCCATATATGTCCATTATGCCCGTCGGGCTTTGCCTTTGCCTGAACGAAAATCAGCTCTCCCAAAACTGCTTCGCACCTGACAGCGGATTGTGCTGATGTGGCATTCGTTCTCCTTTCCCGAATGCGCCGAAAAGGGGCGCTGTCAGGCGTGTATCCCCTTGTCAACCGAGGGTATAATGTGTTATAATATATGTTCCAAAAGTATATGGAATAGTGTTTGTATTATATTTGGAGGGTTAACATATGGCAAAGAAACAATTCAAGGCCGAGAGCAAGAGACTGCTCGACCTGATGATCAACTCAATTTACACCAACAAGGAGATATTCCTGCGTGAGATCATCTCCAACGCATCCGACGCAATCGACAAGCTGTGCTACCTGTCGCTGACCGACGATAAGGTCGGCCTTGACAGAGCCGATTACCGTATCCGCATCACCGTCGATAAGGACAAGCGCCTCATCACCGTGTCCGACAACGGCATCGGCATGACCAAGGCGGAGGCGGAAGCAAACCTCGGCGTTATCGCAAAGTCCGGCTCGTATAAGTTCAAGGGCGAGATGGACGCAGACCAGGCCGAGAGCGAGGACCTTTCCATCATCGGTCAGTTCGGCGTGGGCTTCTACTCGGCGTTCATGATCGCCGACAAGGTCACCGTTATAAGCCGCAAGTACGGCGAGGAGACCGGCGTTCAGTGGGAGAGCACCGGCGCTGACGGCTACACCGTCACCGACTGCGACAAGTACGCCGTCGGCACGGATGTCATCATGCATGTCAAGGAGGACACCGACGAGGAGATCTACGGCTCGTTCCTCGAGATATGGAAGCTCAAGGCGCTGGTCAAGAAATACTCCGACTATGTCCGCTGGCCGATAGTCATGGACATTACCCGTCAGGAGGAGCAGCCCACCGGCGAGACCGACAAGGACGGCAACCCCGTCATGCAGAAGGTCAATGTCACAAAGCCCGAGACCGTTAACTCCATGGTGCCCATCTGGCAGCGCAGCAAGGCCGATGTCACCGACGAGGAATGTGCCGAGTGGTATAAGGAGACAAGCCGTGACCAGAACGACCCCGCAGTCGTTTTGCGTGTGAATGCCGAGGGCAATGTGTCCTACAAGGCGATGCTCTTTATCCCGGGCAAGGATATCGACCATGAGATGAGCGGCGCCACCAAGAAGGGCATCAAGCTCTACTGCAACGGCGTGCTTATTCAGGAAAACTGCGACAAGTTAGTGCACGATTACTTCGACTTTGTGCGCGGCGTTGTCGATTCCCCCGACCTGAGCCTGAATATCTCCCGTGAGATACTTCAGCACAACCGCCAGCTCAAGGTCATCGGTCAGAACCTTGAAAAGAAGATAAAGGGCGAGCTTGAGAAAATGATGAAGGACGACCGCCCCAAGTACGAGCAGTTCTGGAAGAACTTCGGCATCCACATCAAGTGCGGCGTGTGCGACGAATACGGCAGATACACCGACTTCCTCAAGGATCTTCTGATATTCTACACCTCCGAGGAGAGCCAGCAGACGCTCAAGGAGTATCACGACAATATGCCCGAGAGCCAGAAGGCCATTTATTACTGCACCGCCGACACCGTCAAGCACGCAATGAGCCTGCCCCAGTGCGAGGATGTGCGCTCAAGAGGCTATGAGATACTCTACCTCACGCACCCCATTGACGAGACCGTTCTGCAGCAGCTTCGTATGTACGAGGGCAAGCCCTTTACCAACATCATCACCGACGATCTCGGCTTCCAGACCGAGGAGGAGAAGAAGGCTGCCGAGGAGCAGACCGTGCAGAATAAGGAGCTTTTCGACTTCATGGTCGAGAGCATCGGCGACGAAAACCTCAAGAAGGTCACGCTGTCGAGCAAGCTGGTGTCCTCTTCCTGCTGCCTTACCACGCAGGGCGGTCTGACGCTCGAGATGGAGAAGTATTTCCGCAACGGCCCGAGCGAGGCAATGCGCAATCTCAGAGCCGAGCGTGTGCTTGAATTAAACGGCGAGCACCGTGCGTTCAAGGCAATAAAGCAAGCATATGACGCAGGCGACAAGGACAAGGCCGCAGCGCTGAGCAAGATCCTCTACGCACAGGCCGAGCTTATTGCCGGTGTCGAGATCGAAGATCCGACAACTTATGCTGAGCTAGTTACGGGACTGTTTTAATTAGAACTACCCAATATAAGCTGACGGAAGCTGAACTCTATCGTCTGTCAGTGTGCCCTTTCGGTTATTTTCGCCTTTTTTGCCTTGGTGGGTTACGACACCCCTT
>HF986910.1:7343-25154 GCA_000431075.1 Firmicutes bacterium CAG:555 | reverse complement strand
AGCAGTTTTGAGGGAGCAGATTTTCGTTCAGGCAAAGATAAAGCCCGACGGGCATAATGGAAATATATGGACTAGGGGTTTAGCGAAGCATGGGCGGAAAGCTGCCCATCAAAACCAATAGCGGTTTGGCTTTCGTTAGCTTAAAAAATGATGAGAAAACGACTTGGAATTTACATTCACATACCGTTCTGCGTGTCGAAATGCGGCTACTGCGACTTTTACTCCGTCCCCGGCGGCAAGCAGCGCATGCCCGATTATCAGTCGGCGCTTTTAAGCCACATCAGCGAATCGGCAGGCAACATCTCCGCCTATGAGGTCGACAGCATTTATATAGGCGGCGGCACGCCGAGCTGCTACGGCGCACAGCGCATCGTCGAGATACTCGATGAGCTGAAGCGTATAGGCAATGTCCGGCTCGATTCGGAGATAACAATGGAGGTCAATCCCGACACGGTGCGGCTTGACGACCTCAAGCTCCTGCGCCGTGAGGGCGTGGACAGGCTGTCTATCGGCGTGCAGTCGGCCAATAACGACATTTTGAAAATGATAGGCCGCAGACACAATTTCAAGCAGGCGCAGATGGCGGTGGAAAACGCACGCCGGGCCGGCTTTGAAAATGTGAGCCTCGACCTCATCTACGGTCTGCCGAGCCAGACCAAGGGCGACTGGGCGGAAACGCTTCAGGCCTGCATCGAGCTGCACCCCGAGCATTTGTCCTGCTACGGGCTCAAGCTGGAGGAGGGCACGCCCATGTACCACAGCTATCTGAACTCGCCGCTTTTGCCGGACGATGACGAGCAGGCGGACATGTACCTGTACACCGTCGAGGCACTGTCGCACTACGGCTACAAGCAGTATGAGATATCGAACTTTGCCGTACCCGGCTACGAGTCACGGCATAATCTTAAATACTGGCAGCTTGACGATTACATGGGCTTCGGCCCGGGCGCACACTCGTGCGTGGGCAATCTCAGGTACAGCTATGTGCGCAATCTTGATAAGTACATTTCCGCCGTCAACGGCGACTCGATGATAATCGACGAGTATGAGGAGATAGTCCCCGTGCAGCGTGCCGCCGAGTATATCATGCTCGGCCTGCGCACGACCCACGGCATCTCCGAGGCCGAGTACCATCGGGTGTATCTCAGCGATTGGTCGCCGCTTGAGCGCAAGCTCGAGGAATTTGCGCAGCAGGGCTGGGCAAAAAAGACCGAGGATCGCTGGAGCCTGACTCCGGCGGGTATGCTCGTTTCAAACTCGCTCATCAATGCGGTCATCGAGGCGCAGACCGGCGCCAAGGTCGAGATAAATCCGTGGATGAGAGAGGCCTTCGATGCCGCCGAGAAGCAGGAGCTTCCCGAGGGCGATATCGAGCGCTTCGAGGCGTTTTACAGGAAAAAGGCCGGTCGCTGACGAGAGGATAAGCAGATGGCAAGAAGAAAGAAAGAGGAAAACCTCCACAGAAAAAACAGACCAAAAAAGCGCAGGAAAAACGCCGTCTTGGCGGTCGTTCTGGTGCTCGTTTTAGTCGCAGCGCTTGCACTCGTCGGCGCAGTCGTCGTCGGCAAGACCTCCGTTATCCACCCGAACATGGTGCTGAACGGCGTCGAGGTCGGCGGCATGACGGTCGACAAGGCCGAAAAAGCGCTCAGCGACGCAGGCTGGGAAGCGCAGGGCGACAGCGAGGTGAGCGTCACGCTCCCGGGCGACTTCAAGATAACCGTCAACTCCGAGGAGGCCGGACTCAAGCTCACGAGCCGTGAGGCCGCCGAGGCCGCCTACGCCTACGGTCACAGCGGCAATCTGATAAACGACCTCAAGGCGTATTTTAAATGTATAACGGGCAAGGTCGGCTCGGCCGATGTGCTCGCCACGGCAAATGCCGAGGGCGTTCGGGCGAAGGTCGATGCCGCACTCAAGGAATATGACGAGTTTCTGAAGCAGGGCTACCGTGTTGACACGGAAAACGCCAAAATGGAGCTTATAAAGGGCGGAGAGAGCGTCAGGGTCGATGCCGATACGCTGTGCTCTCTCATCGTCAAGGCCTTTGACGACAAGACCTACAAGGTCGATTACACCGCCAAGGTCGATGACGCCGAAAGCGTCGATTTTAATAAGATACACGATGAAATTTACGCCGAGATGGTCGAGCCGAAGTACGATACCGAGACCCAAAAGGCGACCGAAAGCGCCGTGGGCATCGACTTTGATGTCGAGCAGGCGCAGAAGCTTTGGAACGATGCCGCACCGGGCGATACCGTCACCGTGCCGCTTACGGTCACAAAGCCCAAGCACTCGTCCGAGGAGCTTAACAAGATGCTCTTCCGTGATAAATTGGGCGCTCAGACCACCGTTTACCGCTCAAGCGCAGCGGGCAGGGCGACAAATGTCGAGCTGTCGGCGGCGAAGATAAACGGCGTGGTGCTCAACCCCGGCGAGGTGTTCGACTACAACGCCGTCGTCGGCAAGCGCACCGCCAAAGCCGGCTTCAAGGTCGCAGGCGCATACGCAGGCGGCAAGGTCGTGCAGGAGGTCGGCGGCGGCATCTGCCAGACCTCGTCCACGCTCTACTGTGCGGCGCTGTTTGCAAATCTCGAGATAACGCAGCGTGACTGCCACATGTTCGCCGTCGGCTATGTCCCATGGGGCATGGATGCGACCGTGAGCTGGGGCGGCCCGGAGTTTCGGTTCAAAAACAACCGTGACTACCCGATAAAGATAGTCGCCAAGACCGAAAACCGTGAGCTGACCATTGAGATCTGGGGCACGGATGTCGACGGCAGCTATGTCGAGATGACAAACTCCGTCTCCACCGTTTACAGCAGCAAATACCCCTCCGTTGCGGTCGGCACCAAGGCCATCACCTACCGCAATGTTTACGATAAGGACGGCAAGCTTTTAAGCCGTACCAAAGAGGATGTCAGCGTTTATAACTATCATCCCGAGGATATAAAATGGCCGTCGCCCTCACCCTCGGCAACGCCGAAGCATACCAAGACCCCAACGGTGTCCGCAAGCCCTTCGGGCTCTGCTGCCCCTTGAGAATATAAGACAGGAGAACGAAAATGGAAAAGGGAACATTCTACATCACAACACCTATCTACTACCCCTCCGATAAGCTGCATATCGGTCACACCTACTGCACTGTCGCAACCGACACCATCGCAAGATACAAGCGCATGTGCGGCTACGATGTCATGTTTCTCACGGGCACCGATGAGCACGGTCAGAAGATAGAGGAAAAGGCCAAGGCCGCCGGTGTCACGCCGCAGGAGTTCGTTGACAATATCGTCACCGGCAAGGGCGGCATCAAGGATCTGTGGAAGCTCATGAACATCTCCAACGACCGTTTCATCCGCACCACCGACGACTACCATGTCAAGGCCGTACAGCGCATCTTCAAGAAGATGTACGACAACGGCGATATCTACAAGGGCGCATACAAGGGTATGTACTGCACCCCTTGCGAAAGCTTCTGGACGGAAAGCCAGCTCGTCGACGGCAAGTGCCCCGACTGCGGCAGAGAGGTCCACTACGCCGAGGAGGAGGCATATTTCTTCCGCCTTTCCAAGTACGCAAAGCCCGTGCAGGAGCTGCTGGAAAGCGGCGAATTTCTCGAGCCCGCCTCCCGTGTCAACGAGATGATAAACAACTTCATAAAGCCCGGCCTTGAGGATCTGTGCGTGTCCCGCACCAGCTTCAACTGGGGCATCCCCGTCGATTTTGACCCGGGTCATGTCGTGTATGTCTGGGTCGATGCGCTGTTCAACTACTGCACCGCCATGGGCTTCATGAACGATAAGTACGACGATTACGATAAGTACTGGCCCGCCGATGTCCACATCGTCGGCAAGGAGATAGTCCGCTTCCACTCGATAATCTGGCCGGCAATGCTCATGAGCATGGGTATGCCCCTGCCCAAGAAGGTCTACGGCCACGGCTGGCTCGTCATCGACGGCGGCAAAATGTCGAAGTCCAAGGGCAATGTCGTAGACCCCTATATGCTTGCCGATATGTTCGGCGTGGACGCTCTGCGCTTCTTCCTGCTGCGCACCTTCCCGTTCGGCTCGGACGGCAACTTCTCAAATGAGCTGCTCATCAGCACCATCAATACCGATCTTGCAAACGATCTGGGCAACCTCGTGTCCCGCACCACCGCAATGGCGGTGAAGTACTTCGGCGGCACGCTGCCTTGTGAGCGTGAGTACGATGCTCTCGACGATGAGCTTGTTTCCATGGCAAAGGCGCTGCGTGAAAAGTACGCTTTCCAGATGGACAAGTTCCAGCTCCACCTTGCGCTCGATGAGATATTCAAGGTCATCCAACGTGCAAATAAGTACATCGACGAGACCGCACCCTGGGTGCTTGCAAAGGACGAGACAAAGAAGGCTCGCCTTGCAACGGTTCTGTATAACCTGCTTGAGACCCTGCGCATCTGCCTTGCGCTGCTGGCTCCGTTCATTCCCGACAGCTGCGCCAAAGCCTTTGAGCAGATAGGCGCCGATGCAGCCTGCACCACTTGGGACAGCGCCGAGATCTTCGGTGTCCTGCCCGAGACCGTCACCGTCCACAAGGGCGAGACGCTCTTCCCCCGTGTCGATATGGCCAAGGCTCTTGAGGAGCTTGAGAAGATGAACAAGCCCAAGGGCCCCGTGTTCCCGCCCGTTGAGCCGGATGTGACCATCGACGACTTTGCAAAGTGCGATATGCGTGTGTGCAAGGTGCTCTCGTGCGAGGCGGTCAAGAAGTCGGATAAGCTTCTGAAGTTCATGCTCGATGACGGCAGCGGCACGCCCCGCCAGATACTCTCCGGCATCCACAAATTCTATGAGCCCGAGCAGCTCGTCGGCAAGACCGTCGTTGCGATCCTGAACCTGCCCAACCGCAAGATGATGGGTCAGGACTCCTGCGGTATGCTCCTTTCCGCCGTCCACGAAGAAAACGGCAAAGAGCAGCTGCATCTGCTGATGCTCGACGACTCCATCCCCGCAGGCTTCAGACTTTGCTGAATATAATGCAAAAAAGCGCTGTTCAAATGAACAGCGCTTTTTAATACGCGTTTACACTTTTGCATATCGTTTTTCCCCGACCCGACAGATGGGTGCGCCTTAGAGCTTAGTCTTTACATCGACCTATCGGTGCGGCAAAATTTTTACCCTTCTTGGAACGCACGGATGGCGGTTATTTCAAAGCGGGCGGAGGTGAAGTCGGCTATCTGCGATTCGGGGACAAACTCGAATGCGGCGGCCTTTGCCGATCGGCCGGGGGCGAGGCTGGTGACATACACGCTGTCGATGCCGAGGCGCATGCCATCGGCGTCGTAGGCCTCGATGGTTATATCAAACGAGTAGGTCTCGTCAGAGGTGTTCGTGACGGTCAGGTCAAGCATCGTTGTGTCGACCTGCGTGCGCTGCACACGGCTGAACTGACCCACGGTGACCTCGCACTTATCCGAGCCGTCGTCGTCAAGCTCCTCGACTACCTCGTTTATGATCGAGCCGAAGACGGGGATATCCGAGGTCTCGCCGCTGATAGCGGCGTCAAATATCGAAGCCGAAAAGAAGAAGGTCGCCACGGCGAGCAGTATGCTCACGACTATCCCGGTTATCACGCCTACGAGCGCACCCTTGCCGACCGACTTTGCCCTTTTCGGGCGCTTGTCTTCGTAGACGAAGTAGAGAATCAGGCCGATCAGCGGAAACAGGAAGCCCAGCAGCGCAAAGCCGAAGCTTGAGCTGTCGTCTTTGCTCGGCGCACTGCCGTTTACGGCGCAGCCGCAGTTCAGGCAGTAGTCGGCGCCCTCGGGAATGGGCTTGCCGCAGTGAGAACAATACATAGTCGTATCTCCTTTTAATTTGATGTGTCCATTGTAAAATATGTGTCGAATTTTGTCAACAAAGGCGGTATAATTAAAAAACTCCGTTTCGATTTAGCATTTGCCGCCGGATGGGTAGTTAATAGACGATGGTCATCAAAAAAGCCGGCGGGAGCCGGCTTAAAAAAGAAAGAGGGTGCTGCGGTGGAGGATGAGAGGATAGTTGCGCTGTTTTTTGAGCGCAGCGAGCTGGCGATTCGGGCACTGGACGACAAGTACGGTGCGCTGTGCAGAGCGGTCGCATTCAATATACTGACCGATGAGCAGGATGCCGAGGAGTGCGTCAGCGACGCATATCTCGGCGCATGGAACGCCATTCCCCCGGCTCGGCCGGACCCGCTGCGGGCGTATATTATTAAAATAGTCCGCAACCTGTCGGTCAAGGCGTACCGCACGAAGCGGGCGGTCAAGCGCAGCGGCTACACGGTCGCACTTGAGGAGCTTGACGAGTGCATCGCCGACAAAAAGACCGTGGAGGACACGGTCGAGGCGGCGGAGCTTGCTCGCATCATCGAGCGGTTTCTCGACACGCTCAGCGCAAAGGAGCGGGTCATTTTCATGCGCCGCTACGCCTTTGCCGACAGCTACGCCGAGATCGCCGAGCGGGTCGGCGTGTCCGAGAAAAATGTGTCCGTGCGCCTGAGCGTCACCCGTCAGAAGCTACGGCAGTTTCTTATCGAAAAGGAGGTTTTACAATGAATTCAGAAAAGCTGTCCGACGCAATAGGTGAAGTCGGCGGCAAATACTACGAGGAGGCGGCGACCTACCGCCGCAGGAAGCACGGCTGGGTCAAATGGGCGGGGCTCGCCGCATGTCTGGCGCTTGCGGTTGCAGCCGTTTTGCCGAGCGCCGCAAAGCAGCCCACGACAACGCCCGACACGCCGAGCGTCGTGATGTCCGGCGTTCACATCAACGAGATGCAGCAGTCGAGTGTCGACGGCACAAAGCTCGTGTACGACCCGAGTTACTACGACAATGCCGCATGGGACAGCGTGGACATCGTCAAATACTACGGCAGCGACCTGACCCCCGCCTACATCCCCGAGGGGCTCGTCCCCGCCGAGAGCAATGGCACGGCAACCGTGTACATCAAAAAGGACGGCACGGTGGCCGACGACCTGGTATCGCTCGGCTTTTACCACGACTACTACGCCGACGGAAGCCCGAAGCTGACCGATAGCATCGCAGCGGTCAAGGGCTTTTCCCTCGAGGCATCGAGGCTCGGCAAATTGGACGGCTGCTGCATGGCGATGCCGGTCGGCGAAGCGGCGGAGCCCACCGATATCGGCGGCGTTTCCGTCACCTTCGGCCACTGCTTGGTCGACTACGGCCCGTATGACCCCAACACGCACGAGCCCGCCGGACAGTACGAACGATACACCGCCGAGTTTACGCTTGACGGCATCAGCTACCGCATAACCACCGACCAGCTTGCGCAGGACGAGATCGTGAAGATCGTTTCTTCGATAATTTTCGGAGAGGTCGCAGAGATAAAATAAGAAAACGGGCAACCCGAGGGTTGCCCGTTGAGTTTAATTAAAGAAGTGTCGGTGGATAAGCTCCAGTGACGGCAGGACATTTTCCGCAGAGACGGTCACGGCGCACACGCCGTCGCTTAGCTCGCCTTCGCCGACGACAATGCCGCTGTCGGCGAGCAGCGCCACGGTCTCGGCAAGCGTCTGCGCATCGACCGCCGCCCCGACAACGCTGAGCTTATTTGCCGCCTTGTCGCGGGTCACGCCGCAGATAGGCGGCCTTTCGTCAAATTCCGACACCACGGTGCCTGCCCTGCGTGTGAAGCTTGAAAGCAGCGTCAGCTCCACATTTCCCGCTATCGCTGCTTCTACCGCACGGGAGTGCAGCACCTGCGAGCCGCCGAGGGCGAGATGCAGCATATCGGCGTAGTCGATGCGGTCAAGCTTCCTTGCGCCCGTGACGAGACGGGGGTCGGCGGTGTAAACGCCGTCGACATCGGAGTATATCTCGCAGCGAGAAGCGCCCAGCGCAGCGGCAAGCGCTACCGCCGTCGTGTCCGAGCCGCCACGGCCGAGCGTGGTGACATCGTCGTTTTCGTTGACGCCCTGAAAGCCGGCGACAAGGACGATCTTGCCCGCCTTGAGCTCACGGTGCAGCCGGTCGGTGCTTATGTCCAGAATTCTTGCAGCGCCGTGGACGGTGTCGGTGAAAATTCCCGCCTGCCTGCCGGAGAGCGATACGCAGTCGAGCCCCATCGAGTGCAGCTGCATCGCCATGAGGGCAACCGAGCCGAGCTCCCCTGTCGACAGCAGTACATCCAGCTCCCGCCGCTGCGGCGACTGCGTTATCTCGCCTGCGTTTTCCAAAAGCGTGTCGGTCGTATCCCCACGGGCGGACAGTACGACCACCGGGCCGTCGCCGTGCGCATGGGCATCGGCGATGATGCCGGCGACCCGCCTGATCCGTTCGGCGTCGGCGACCGAGCTTCCGCCGAATTTCTGTACTATCAGCATGGTGATCCCCCAAAAGAAAAGAGTAGAGAAGGGCGGATACAGATAAGGGGAAATCGGTTTTGACCGACCCTTTTCCGCTCATACTGCGCAAAAATCTCCGGTAACACTCAAAGTATCACGGGATATCTTTTTGTCTGAGAGAAAAGTGCCTTGGTCAAAACTGCTACGCACCCTGTAAAATTGGGTTTTTTCCCGAGGCAAGGCACAGTTCGACGGGCATAATGGATATATATGACCTAGAGCTTTAACGCAGCATCGGGGAAAAAGACTTTTTACAGGGCGATTTGTCCTTATCTGTATCCGCCCAAAGACTCTACTCCATAGTATTCAATTGCTTATCAGCCTGCCATTATTTCGACCGAGACAACGCCCGACACGGAGTAAAGGCGGCTTATGAGCTCATCGGTCTCGACGGCGACCGACTCAGCCACGAACGACACCGTCACAAGCGCCACGCCGTTTGCGGGGATGCTCTGGTTTATCGTGAGAATATTTGCGCCCGTTTCGGTAAAAATAGACAGGACGGCGGCAAGCTTGCCGGGCTTGTCGTGCAGCTTGATGTGCAGGGTCATGATGTTGTCCCGCTTCATGTCACGGAACGGAGCGATCGCATCCTTGTACTTGTAAAATGCGCTGCGGCTGAGGTCAACGGCCTCGACCGCCTCGGCGACCGTGCGGGCAGCGCCCGTCTCCAGCAGCGCCTTGGCCTCCATGACCTTGACGAAAACCTCGGGAAGCGCATCGGCCTTGATGAGATAGTATTTCGGTTTTCCTGTCATCGTATTCACTCCTTTGCGGGATCATAAGGAAAGTTTATCATATCGGCACGGCTTTTACAAGTGCCGCAGGAAAAAGGGTGGTTTATTAAAAATGCTTTGGGGCATCATTTTCAGCATTATCGCAGGTATGGCAATGAGCGTGCAGGGCGTCATGAATACCCGGCTCGGCGAGGGCATCGGCAACATGGAGGCCAACGCCTTCGTGCAGGGCAGCGCCTTTGCGCTGGCGCTCATAGTGCTGCTTTTCTACCGGCAGGGTAGCTTCTCGGCGCTCGGGCAGGTCAACAAGCTGTACTGGCTCGGCGGCGTTTTGGGGCTTGTCATCACGCTCACGGTCATGCTCGGCATCAAAAGTCTCGGCACGACCCTCGCCATATCAATTATTCTCATTTCGCAGCTTTTTATTGCGGCGCTCATCGACGCATTCGGTCTGTTCGGCAGCGAAAAGTTAGCCTTCGGCTGGAACAAATATGTCGGCCTTGCCCTCATGACCGGCGGTATGCTTCTGTTCAAAACGGCCTAGCCGTTTTTGAACAGAAGCTGAGCGAACAGCGCTCAGATATTTTCTGTCCCACACCGATAAGCTGATGGGCAGACTAAGCTTCGGTACGCAGCCACCGGTCGGGCTGACGCAAAAACGATAAGCAGAAGCGTAAAAGCGTATTGAAAAACAGGCAGTGCAAAACGCACTGCCTGTTTTGGTCAACTTAATAATTCGGCACTTCGATGCCGTCGGGGGTGATACTGAAGCAGAACACATCATCCATTGTGGTGAATACGCTGTCGGACCATGTATCGTCTGTCATGCGGGCTTCCATCGCCGTTTTTACGGGGTATTGCAGCCAATCCCACTGGTGTATATACACGAGGAAGGAGGTAAACCCCTGAGTGGTTCTGTCATAATCTAGCTCATCGTTGCCAACCATGGAGTAGGCAATGTACCCACGGCAGCGCTCGCCGTCAGCCGGCATTGAAAAAGTGGCGAAGGGATCTTCCCTCGTATTCCCCACATAGAGGAAGAAGGGCGAGGCGTAGGCCTTTTCACCAAGCCAATGGTAAGGCGAGGCATAGGTTTTTCCGTCCTTGTCGTACAGCACCCGTCCGGTGAAATTGCCGCCGGAGTATATATCGTTGTCATCGTCTCGATACGCAGGCCAAAGCTGGAGCGCTTCCGTGCCGTAAAAGCCGGGGTTGGAATTCCACACGAAGTGGTGGATGACTATCCATTTGTCTTGCTCGCCGGACAGCCGCACAGCGATATTCGTGGTGCGCATATCCCATTTTGTGTCGCCGTTTTCATACCCATCATACACATCGATGCCGATATCCTCCGCATCCTCGCAGGCGGCGATGTCCTCCGCCGTGAGGTCGTTCAGGACATCCTCGGGAAAACCTATGGCGATGAGGTGCGACTTTATCTCCTGCGTCTTATCCGTTGCCGCCGATTTCTCGGGCTTCCAATCCATATCATAGCTGCTGCCGAAGATGTAGCCCGCTAAGCAGCCGAGGACGACCACGACAGCGATAACGATGACGATGCACAGGTCGGTGACCTTGACGGCCACCGGTTTGACGGTGTAGCCCGCCTCATCGAGCACCTTCGACAGCTTGCACAGGCTCACGATGATGAGGATGTACGAAATGAGCAGCGCCCCAACGATGATGAGCCCTTCGAGCTGCATAACAGCGGCAAAGCATCCGACTGCATACCACATGAAGAACGCAAGCGCCGCACCCGCTTTCGGAGGAAGTCCAGCCTTGCGCTTCACGGCACACAGACCACGCCAGAAGCAGAGTATTTGGATAAGCAGCAGCGCAACGGCAACTGCGTTGTCAGCAGACTGGATATCTGGGGTCAGAATTTCATTTTTATAAATGGTCGAATTCAGAATAAAATCGGCAAAGAAGTTCAAGGCTCTGAGCACTGCAATGCCGTAGCAGGCGCCAAACCAGCCGTTTTCACGGCGCAGGGTGCGGAAGCCCAAGAGCAGCAGCACCATGCCGATGGCAGGCAGAATGTAGTTCAGACCGAGGATGTTGAGCGTTATCACGCACAGCGCAAAGCCGAAAAGTGTGCGGTTCATCGCCCGCCTCCACGGCGTTACATCCGCTGCAATATCATCGGGCGGAAGCTCGGAAATGCTCTCGGTGAGCATGGCATCAAAGTCATGGTCGTCCATGGCTTTCCATTCGTGTTCACTCATGCGCTTCACCTCCCAACATCCTGCGCAGGCGCTGCTTCAGGCGATACAGTCTGCCCTCGACCGCACGCTCGGTCAGGCCGAGCTCCGAGGCTATCTGAGCCGTGGACTGTAAGTAATAATACTTGCGGTAAAACAGCGTTCTGTCCTTCGGTGAGAGCTTTTCCAAGGCACTGCGAAGTGCCGCTTGGCGCTCTTTTTGAAGAACGACCTCCTCGGGCGTAGGCTCGGGTGACGGCGTGTCTGGCGGTATCTCATCCAGCCCGCTGTGTCGGGCGTTCTTTCGTGCGTAGTTCAATGCCGTGTTTCGGGATACCGCAGTCAGCCAGGCGCTCCAGCTGCCGCGGCCTGCGTCAAATTGGCCGATCTTCTCCCAGACACGCACCGTGACCTCCGACACGCAGTCGGCCTGATCATGCGCATCGGGCAAAATGGGCGCAATGACATACCGCATCAGCGGCCCGTAGTGCAGCAGCAGAGCCTCCATGCCCCGCTCGTCATGTGTCAGCAGCAGCTCAATTATCTCCGGCTGTTTCACAGCATCGCCTCCTCTCGCCCTACCCTCTGCTATATTATACACGATGCGGCACCAAATCCCACGGTTTTGTTGAGTTAGCAGGTTAAGCTGCCGGTTAAGTTGAGCGCTATGGCACTCAGATTTTTTTGTACCGCACCGACAGGTTGACGGACGACTTTAACTAAAATGTGCAGCCATCGGTCGGGCTGACGCAGTACAGACTATGCTGCGGGGGCATTCGCTAAAAAAATAAAAGAGCTGCGCACAGGAGAAGCGCAGCTCTTTTATTCAAGATTGGTACCTTGGGATTGCGTCGGGTGAGGAGACCCGGCGCAGGACTGCTAAGCAGCCTAAACAAAATAGAGAGAGAAAGTAAAAAATGTTTTCAGGATAGCTTGTTATTTATCTGACGATTGAATAATAGCACATCTCGCCCCGCTTGTAAATACCCTTTGTCGATTTTTTATCAATAATTTTGCGATTTGTCACTTTGCACAACTGTGTTGTCGCTTTGTTGTTGATTGCGCACAAAAGTCGATGCGTTTTGGGATGCACGATGGGTTGATGTACAGACTATATTTAATACACAGTAACCGGCCGGGCTACGGCAAAAGCGACTATTAAATCTTCAATCCGTATTGAAAAATGCAAATTGAAGCTTCACCGGTGTTTGGCTTCCGTCGACTTGATTACATCGGCATCTGCAGCTGCACACTTAAACGAATTTTAAAATATGTCCGAAGAAATTTTAAGCTTTGTTTTATATTTCGTTACACCCGCTTAAAAAAGTGCGGGTATTATCATAGCCGTAAACAGGAGGAATATAAAATGACTGATTTGAATGAAACAGCGGCCAGCTTCGATCTTTTCTCTAAGGTCCTTTTTGTTGTCGATTACAATGAAGAAGAAATTCGCCACCGTGCCGTCGAGACCGCAGCAGCCGAGGCCGCCTGCACCCGTGAGGTGCCTGCAAAGAATGTGAAGCTTTTTTGTGACCGCACCGGCAACTACGCCGAGGTCATCGTACCGAGCGGCTGCGACACCGCATGCGGCATGAAGCTGTGCGTCATCGTCGATACCGACACGATGGAGGTGCGAGGCGTGTGCCCCATCGATTGAGTAAAGCAAAAGAAAGGCCCTGCGGCTTGGCCGCAGGGCTTGAAGTTTTATTTGCCGGTTTTGGTCTGCTCGGGGATGATATCGTAGGTCGGGATTATCTGAATGGATATCTTGTCCTTTGAAAGGTCGATGCTGCGAGTGATATCGTCCGAGCCAATGACGAAGGTGAAGGTCTGTATGCCGTAGTTTTTAAGCTCGAAGCCGGGCATGCGGTTTACATCGGTGGCGATGACCTGACCGTTGACCGCAACGCTTATGATGTACGCACGCAGCTTGATATTGCTGCCGGTGGAGTTTGTGTACTTTGTGCGAACGACAAGGTCTGCGCCCTTGGTAAAGGCCTCCGTCACGGTGATGGGAAGCTTCGACACGGTGCTGACACTGTCGGTCGTGCTGTAAACGGCCTGACCGTCGTCGGGAGTGAAGTATGCGCCGGTGTAGTAGCAGCTAAGGCCGATGGCGTCGCCGTAGAGCGTTCTCGACGACAGAGTCTTGGCGTTATACTGGCGAATCTCATTGGGGTTGCTGGTCACGAGCGTGTTCGGGATGAGCATCGCCTTGTCCTTTGTGAAGTTGAGCGCATTGTACACGCCGCCGCACATGAGTGCGATCCTCGTAGTGCCGTTTTCGTCCATGGAGTAGATATTGCGGTTAAACGACGACAGGCAGTAGACGAGGTCGCCGTGCTTGTACAGCGAGCGGAATTTGCTGTTGGTGGCGGCGGGGAACTCGCCCTGCGTGTAGATAACGCCCGGACACTGAAGGCTCATGGCATAGAGCTTGCAGTCGTAGTTGCCGTCGGCATCGTAGGCGAGGAAGTACATGACATGGCCGTCGTAGAAGCTGGTGTTTATATCGGCCGAGGACACCTTGGAGATAGTGCCGTCTGCGATGGTGTAGGCAAAGAGATTTGTTGCGCCGTCAACACCGAGCTTGAAGTAAATTTTGCCGTTCCAGCCGTAGGGCGTGAACGAGCGGGCCTCGGCGTAGGTGTAGCCGCTGTGGATGGCGGAGAATCTGCCGCCGGAGATCCTACCGAAGTCGTACTTATAATCTGCGGGCTTGTCGGCATAAGTCGAGAACAGCAGAGCGTACAGGCCGCCGTTATAGAAGCAGTAGCTTTCGACTATCTTGCCATGGTAAACGGTGGTGAACTCCTCGGAAAGGGGGTCGTAGCACAAAAGCGAGCCGCTGGCCGTTCCGGCGGTGGCACGGCAGAAGTAGACCTTGCCGTTGTAGACACTGATGTTGTTGAGATACTCGCCGTCCGTGCAGGAGTACAGCTCGGTGTGCTTGTCGTTCATGTCCGTTAGGTACAGGGAGTAGACCTCGGTCTGCGGGTCGGAGTAGGACTTGTAGATGGCGTAGTAGTCGCTGCCGAGCTGGACGGCGACGCTGTCGTTTTCAAGATTGGCCTGATAATCTGCCATTGCGGCGTTTGCCTTCGTGTCGTGGCCGAGCCTTACGGCGGGGACGACAAGGCGTGCGGCGACGACCGCTATCTGCGCACGGGTGGTGTATTCACGACCCATGAACTCGTTGTTTTCCATGCCGTTCATTATACCGGCGGCGTACATTTTCTTGACCGAACTGAGGTAGTAAGCCGGGATGTCGGCCTCATCGGCGATTTTGAGGTCGCTTATCGCAGCGGTGTCGGCGCTGTCAAGCAGGCGGCTGAAGATGTAGGCAAGGTCATAGCGGGAGATGCCCGCCTCATCGAGCGTGCTCAACTTCGGGCAGGTGCTCGGCAAAAGGTCGTTTTTGACGCAGTAGTCATAGTAAGCGGAGTACCAGTATTCGCCTGTCTCGCTGCTGTCGAGCGCATTGCTGTTGTAAGCCGAGTGCACACGGGCGGCGATGGTCACGGCGTGCGACCAGGTGACCGTCTCCTCGGGGCCGAAGGTGCCGTCGGGATAGCCTATCATGATGCCCCTGTCGTAGCAGATCTTTATGCCGGAGTAAGCCCAGTAGTTTGTGACAAGGTCGCTGTAGGTGTATCTGCCCATATCGGCGATCTTCTCAAATGCGTTGAGCCCACGGCCGGGCGCAGCAAAGGCACTGAGCGAAAACAGGCTTGCAAAGATAAGCACGCACGCTATTGTTCTGGTAAACTTCTTCATATAATGACCTCCGGTCGGACTGCGGCGCAACGCCGGTTACAATTCGGTATCAGTTCCGATTATAGCAAGTCGCCGAGGGTTTTGCAATAGAAAACTGTAATAAAGTAGATAAATAAATTGTCTAAACGCCGCAGAGGGCGCTGTCGAAGCCTGTCGGGCAAAAAATCGCAGTCGGGGTATTGACTTGGTGTGCCTGTTGTGGTATTATATATAAGCTCTAAGGAGCCAATATCGCGGAGTGGAGCAGTTCGGTAGCTCGTCGGGCTCATAACCCGAAGGTCGTGGGTTCAAATCCCTCCTCCGCAACCATAAAAGAAACCTCTTTTGTCTACCAGGATAAGAGAGGTTTTTCTTGCTTTCGGGGCAAAAAGCGGGGCGAATAATAGAAAAACGGGCTTTGGAGCGGTCGATTGGCTGCTCCGAAGCCCGTTTTTTGCGTTTAGTTTGCCTTTCCTTTTCTGACATTTTGTGCTACAATCAGCACAAAAGCAAGCGAGGTGAATGATGTGCGGCAGACCGATAACGATTTTTTTGAGGAATACAAACGCTTAGACAGGCTCTGCGCCGATATGTACTCATGCAGAAACGGGGTCAGCGAGTATATCGCTCAAATGGAGAACCGTTTTTATCAGGGACAATTTCGTGTTCCCTCATGGAGCTCCGACCACAAAATGCTCAAGCATGTCCGATGGGTAAGAAATCAGATCGCTCATGATTCGGGCGCTTACCAAATCAGTGAGCCGTCGGACTTGGAGTTCGTTTTGAATTTTTATGAGCGCATATTCTCGGGGCAAGACCCGCTGACGCTGCTCAGAAAAGCGACAGAGGCGGAAGCCGAACGCAGAAAGCGGCAGGCCCGGAGCGCAACCTCGACTCCGCCGGATAATGAATCGACCGGCAAGCCGCTCGGGATTGTTATCGGCATAGGAATCGTGGCTCTCGTTCTTACGATAATTTTCGCCGCAATACTATTGCGGAGCTTGTAATTGCGCTACGCAGAAAGTATACTTGTGCTCAGAGGTGATATTATGATTACAGCGCAGGAAGCGTTAGGCAGGCTCATGGAGGGCAACAAAAAATATCTCGGCGCCGAGGTGGGGTGCGGGGATATATCGCTTGCAAGTCGGCTGCGGACTTGCTCGCAGGGGCAGGCGCCGTATGCGATAATCATTGCGTGCTCGGACTCCCGTGTCATTCCCGAGAGCATCTTTTCCGCCGGTATCGGCGAGCTGTTCGTGATCAGAGTTGCGGGCAATGTGATCGACAACCACCAGCTCGGCAGCATCGAGTACGCCGCCGAGCACCTCGGCTGCAAGCTCATCATGGTGCTCGGGCACGACCACTGCGGAGCGGTCGATGCGGCGATAAACCACGACCCGGACGGCTACATCAAGTTCATCACCGATGAGATACGCATCGCCATCGGCGACGAGACCGACGACTACACCGCCTGTTGTCTGAATGTTAGGCACAGCATCGAAATGATAGAAAGCAGCATCGGGATACGCAAAGAGGAGACCCACGGCCTCAAGGTCGTCGGAGCACTCTACCGCCTGTCCGACGGCAGCGTCGAGATTCTTTGATACGCAAAAACTCCGTCCAATACTGCGGGCTGATAACGAAGTATTGAAAACAAGTTATCAGGCATAGCAAGGGCAAACAGAAAATCACCGAGAAAAGTCCTAAATGGGCTAATCTCGGTGATTTTCTATATCCGCATATTCAATTTCAGATAATTCTCTTGCTAATGTAGTACTTATCTCTATGACGGTATATGATTTTGTACTTGACGACGGCCTTCACTCCTTCCCTATAAGCGAGAGAAAATCCCGCAGCAGTTCTACTTTCATTTTCAGCTGTTTGTTTTCATGCTTATCCTCTTGTAAGGTCTTTGCCGACTTGCGTCCTCGTTGCTTGCGGATACCCGGTATTTCTTTTCGCCGCTCCCGCTGCAATAGCTGCTTTACAACTTCTTTTCCACCTAGTACGAGCTTTTCGGCAATCTGCCGATGTGTGTAGCCTTCTGCGTTCAGTCGCTGCACCTCCGGCAGCAATTTCTCTACTTTCTCGTATTTCCTTGGCATGAAAATTACCCCCTATGTAGTACTTCTATTTTCCTACATAGGGGGTGTTTTGTCTATTGTCCGTTTTTTACGGTTCGGTGTAAAACGGCGCAGCAGTTTTTGTTGTTTCGATTATTACGCTGCGGGAACTGCTTCCGCCTTGGCTTTCTTTTTGGCGGAGGCGGCGGCGACGGCGAATATTACTGCGACGACTGCGAGCAATATCAGTGCGATAAACTGCAGCGTGCCGGAGTAGGTGCCGTCCTTGAGCGGGTAGGTGTAGCCGTAGTAGCGGGTGCATGCGCCGAAGATGTTGCAGGCAACTGCCAGTACTGCGGTGATGATGCCGAGGGTGGCGGCGCCGCCCTTGCCGGCAAGACCCATGAAGCCGGCAATGAGGCCGAGCAGCGATGCGATCGCCACGGCGACATACAGGCCAAGGCGCATGTACAGCTCGTGGGTGACATCGGCGACATGGTCGGCAACGGACTCACGGAATGTCTTGCACACCACGAGGCACTGGTCAAGATCCAGATACGGATCGCCGTTGCGAAGGGTCACCACATTGCCGTTATCATCGACCTTGTACCAGCTGAAGTCCTCGCCGAGACGCTGCTCGGGACCGGGGACTGCCATATCGCCGTTGGG
>HF986910.1:0-7332 GCA_000431075.1 Firmicutes bacterium CAG:555 | reverse complement strand
ACCTGCCATATCGCCGTTGTGGCGGTAAATGGGCTTATTCTTATAGCAGGTCATGGTGTACTCGTCAACGAGTGCCATGCCGTTTTCAAACTCCTCGAGAGAAGCCTTGCCGTCGGCAAGCTTTGCCGCACCGGCTGCAAGCTCCTTTTCGCCTGCCTTGAGCTTATTTGCGCCTGCGGCAAGCTCCTTCTCGGCGGCCTTGAGCTTTGCTTCGCCCTCGGCAAGCTCCTTCTCGCCTGCTGCAAGCTGAGCCTCTGCGGCCTTGAGAGCCTTCTCGCCCTCTGCGACCTTCTTCTTGCCGGCCTCGAGCGCTGCCAGACCGTCCTCATACTCCTTGAGCTTAGCCTTGCCGTCAGCGACCATCTGCTGCATGTATTTGGGGAAGTCGGTGACATCCTCGGGGATGGTCAGACCGGCCTTCTCGGCGAGGGGACGAACCTTGCTCACGAACCATGCCTGAGCGGAGTCAAAGCCGGGAATCTTTGCAATGGTGCCGTCACGGAACTGGACATAGGTATTGAGCAGCGGCATGAGCGGCTCGATCTTGGAGAGCATTGCCTTGCCTTCATTGTAAGCCTTGGTATTGGCATCGATGAGCTTCTGACCCTCTGCGACCTGCTTCTTGCCGGCCTCAAGTTCCTTCTTGCCCTTTTCGTACTGGGCATAGCCCTCTGCCAGGGCCTTCTTGCCTTGCTTATATGCGGCCAGACCCTTTTCGTACTCGCTCTTACCGGCATTATAGGTCTTCTTACCTGCGGTAAGCTCTTTCTTGCCGGCCGAGTAATCGCTCAGACCCTTTGCGTAGGCGCCGACGCCTTCATTGTACGCATCTTCGTTTTCTTTCAGAAGTGCGATAGCATCCTCAAGCTGACCGACAACATCTGCTGCCTTTGCATCGTCTTCCTTGTACTTCTTGATGGCCAGACCGTCCTTCACGCCGAGACCGACGGCGACGAGGCCGAACAAGCAGACAATGATAAGAAGAATGCTCATAACGGTGGTAAACGCTGTTTTCTTCATTTCTTTCCCCTTAATATTTTACTTACTAATGCATATTGTTAATTAATATGCCGTGTATTCACATTTTATTAACAAAAACGCAAATTGTCAATACATCAAATGAATTTTGCCAAAACAGTTACAGAAAAGTTTCATTGCAATTTTTGTGCAAATCTGCTAAAATGAATGTCTAAACTGTTTATACAGGGGGCTTTAAAATGGCTATCACTAAAGAATATCTTGATTCCATCCGCTTTGAGATCGCAAAGCAGAAATATTATAATGCCGGCAAGGTCGATGCAAAGCTTGACGAGCTCAAGCAGGAGGTGCTGACGCTGCTTGACGAGAATGTCAAGCTGCGCAAGGCTGCCGACGATGTGAAGTCGGCCAAGGACGAGATCGGCGGCGCCGTGATAAATGCACAGGCGCAGGCAAAGGCCGCCGTCGAGCAGGCGGAAGCGGAGGCTGCACGGCTGATAAAGAAGGCCGAGTCCGACGCCGAGGCGATAACTGCCGACGCAAAGGCGCAGGCAAACAAAATTCTCGCCGATGCAAAGTTTCAGGCAGGTTTGCTTTTAGAGCAGGCAAAGAGCTCTGCCGAGAAGCTTGCCGCACCGGCGCAGGCGAATCCGGAGAGCTTTTCGCTGCGTCAGCTCGAAGCCATCGACAAGATAAACAAGCAGCTCGACGAGCTGAATGTCACGCACGCAACGCAGATCTTCCGGCTCAAGCAGGCGCTTATGACCATGGCTACGGAAAAATAAAAGGCAAGGGCAGTATAAGGCGGAACCAAGCCGGTTTTGAGCGGCTTTTTCCCGCCCATGCTTCGCAAATAATTCCGGTAATACACAAAGTATTGCCGGAATTTTGTTGTCTTGTCTGAACGAAAATCAGCCCGCTCCAAACGGCAGGGACGAAGCGTCGAACGGCAGCACCGTCAGCACCTCCGCCCTCATCATTGCCGCCATCGGCGACATTGCCGTCAACACCCGTGAACTCAACCGCAAGACCAAGTAAGATTAAACTCCAAAGCAGATAGGCGCTGCCTATCTGCTTTCTTTTTCGTCCTTCTTCAGGACGATGAGCTGCGGGTCGGGCTGGGACATGTAGAGCTCCTCGCACTCACGCTGGGCTTCGACGAGTATTCTTATCGCCTGCTCAGATGCCCGCACCATTTTCAGATACATTTCTTTATAGTCCATACTTAACCTCATTTTAAGCACACTTTAAAACTGAATTGTGCTCTTGCTGAACATAATATCACAAAATGCATCTAAAATAAACACAAATATGATTTAGATTGGAGCGATATTATGGCCATCAAAAGTATGTCTATAAGGATCGACGACAAGATGCTCAACAAGCTGCACGCCGTCGCCGACTACGAAGGCCGCTCGGCCAACAGCCAAATTCTCATCCTCATCCGTGACTGCATCGAGCAGTTCGAGGAAAAGCACGGCAAGATCCAGCAGGGCGAATGAAGCTTCGTAGTGAAGTTTGTCCTTGCGGGCAAAATAGAATAAGAAAGTTGCAGCGTTTAGGCTGCAACTTTCTTATTTTTTGCACCGGCACATGTCGCTCCGCTCGCTATTTGGTGAAGTCGAACAGGCGGTCGGGGGTGACGCCGAGGACATCGCAGATGTCAAACACCACATCCAGCGACACGGCGCAGTCGGCGGTCTCGATACGGCTCATGTGGGTGCGGCTGATATCCAACAGCTCCGCAAGCTGGCTCTGCGACAGCCCTTTTATCTTGCGGTAATAGGCGATATTCAGCCCGAGACGCCGGTATTTTTCGATCTGCTCTATTTTCATGTCATTCACTTTCGGCTTCAAATATATATTATATTCTACTATTTGCGTGAATGATATACGACAACACGGCAGGCGACAATTATAACTTGACAGCGCACAAAAATTATGACATAATACACACGGAGACTAATATCTGACATTTACGGCGGGGCTTCGATGGTTTACTCTCTTCCTGTGGCATCTGTCGCAGATCCTACAATCCCAAAAACCACTAATGCTTTTTCTGAGCACCGCCGCAAATTAGAAGGCAGGCACTTTTGTCACCAGGTGCCTGCCTTTGTTATAAGCACATAACGAGAGCCCGACACAATCTCGTGTCGGGCTTATTTCACGGCATGTACCAGTATGAATTATACTTATATAAATAGCAGCGAGCGTGCTTGGGCATTTGCGTCAGGGCGTTTTTGATGTTGTAGAAATCGCCGGTGCCGGCGGTGAGCGAAACGACACCGAACACGCCGAGCCAGCCGAGGTCGGGCAGAGCCATCGCAACGACGAACGGAACAAGCCCGAAAATTATATTCGGCAGCAGCGACATGAACACAAATCTCCCCTTGCTCATATCATCCGTGCCGACAACGAACAGCATTCCCTGCAAAAGGTTCGTGTACAGGTACACATCGCCCCGGGCTTATGCTCGCCGTGCGGCAGGCTGTCGGGGTCTAAATTATACTTACCCATATAGTGTAATTTCATCTGAAATCCCTCATATTTCGACATTTTCCCTGCGATTATACCACATTCTGCGGCGGGTGCAAATCTCATATTTAACAATAGTTGAAATATTCATAATAACTCTATATAATTAGTTCAGAGAAATGAATTTTTACCTTTGGAGGTAGCTATGGACAACAGACGCAGCCTTAACCTGACCATGCTGTGCGACTACTACGAGCTCACGATGGGCAACGGGTACTTCGACCATAACATGGGCGACAAAATTACCTACTTCGATGTGTTCTACCGCCAGAACCCCGACATGGGCGGCTTCTCCATCTGCGCCGGACTTGAGCAGGTCGTCGAATATATTCAGAACCTGCACTTCGAGCCGGAGGACATCGAGTACCTGCGGGGACGCAATATGTTCTCGGAGGAATTTTTGGATTATCTTAAAAACTTCAAGTTCGAGGGCGACATCTGGGCTATCCCCGAGGGCACGCCGGTGTTCCCCCGTGAGCCGATAATGACGGTGCGTGCGCCGGCGATCCAGGCGCAGCTTATCGAGACCTATGTCCTGCTCGAATTAAATCACCAGAGCCTCATTGCCACCAAGGCAAACCGCATCTGCCGTGCCGCCGAGGGCAGAACGGTGCTCGAGTTCGGCTCACGCCGTGCGCAGGGCATCGACGGCGCCGTCACCGGCGCAAGAGCGGCATACATCGGCGGCTGTGCGGGCACGGCCTGCGCCGTTTCCGACACTCGCTACGGCGTTCCGGCTGGCGGCACGATGGCGCACTCGTGGGTGCAGATGTTCGACACCGAGTACGAGGCGTTCAAGGCCTATTGCGAGACCTACCCCACCAACGCCACCCTGCTCGTGGACACCTACAACTCGCTCAAAAGCGGTGTTCCCAATGCCATCAAGGCGTTCAACGAGGTGTTAAAGCCCCTCGGCATCACCAAGTGCGGCATCCGCTTCGACTCGGGCGACATGGCGTATCTGACCCGCAAGGCAAGGGTCATGCTCGATGAAGCCGGCTGGCCGGAGTGCAAGATAACAGTGTCGAACGCCCTTGATGAGCGCCTTATCACGGAGCTTTTGCTGCAGGGTGCGAAGATAGATGCGTTCGGCGTGGGCGAGAGGCTCATCACCTCCAAGTCCGACCCCGTGTTCGGCGGAGTTTACAAGCTGTGCGCCGTGGAAAACGAAAAGGGCGAGGTCATCCCTAAGATAAAGATAAGCGAAAATGTCGGCAAGATAACGAACCCCGGCTTCAAGCGTGTCTATCGCCTGTTCGATAAGGAGACCGGCATGGCCGAGGCCGACTACATCACGCTGTATGACGAGGTCGTCGACGACACAAAGCCGCTCGAGATCTGTGACCCCGAGGCACGCTGGAAAACCAAGGTCATGGACGGCTTCAATGCAGTTGAGCTTCAGGTGCCCGTTTTCAAAAACGGCGAGCTTGTCTACAAGCTGCCGACGCTCGAGGAGATAAAGCGCACCTGCGCCTACGGCGTGAGCACGCTGTGGCCGGAGGTCAAGCGCTTCGACTACCCGCATCAGTACTATGTTGACCTGTCCGCCAAGCTCATGGCGCTCAAGGACGAAATGCTCAAGCAGGGCAGAAGATAAGGAGCGAAATAAATGAACACCATTGACAGAAGAGAAGATATCGTGCGCAGGCTCACAATCTCTGCCGAGCCCATCAGCGCCAGCACCCTCGCCGCCGCCTATGGTGTGAGCAGGCAGATAATCGTCGGCGACATTGCGCTGCTGCGTGCCTCCGGCGAGAAAATTTCCAGCACTCCGAGGGGCTACATCCTCGCCGATGGCGGCCGCAGCGTGTATACCGTCGCCTGCACCCACAGTGTTGAGGACACCGAAAAGGAGCTCAATATCATGGTCGACAACGGCTGCAAGGTGCTGACCGTTTCGGTCGAGCACCCCGTGTATGGGCTGCTGACAGGCGAATTGCAGCTTGCCAGCCGCTACGATGTGCGCAAATTTGTCGAGAAGCTGCAAAGCGGCGAGGTGCGCCCGCTGTCCGAGCTTACCGACGGCGTGCATCTGCACACACTCGACTGTCCGGATGCCGAGTGCTTCGAGCGCACCCGCAGACAGCTTGAGCAGGAAGGGCTGCTGTACACCTGAACGGCCTTAATTGGGGTTGACAAATTTCAGATTCGTGTTAAAGTGGGCTTTACAGGTGTCATGACACTGTGAAGCTCACTTTAATTTTAAGCATAAGGGGAGTATTCGAACCCGTTTTTAAGCGGATTTGAGCGCCGAAGCTTTCTCGTTCACAAAGCCTTGTCTGCGACACTCCTCTCTCGCTTAAAAATCCGAAAGACCTCTGCCATAGGATCTTTGCTCTTTGTCAAGGCAGAGGAGGCGGAAATACTTTCGTATTTCAAGGACGATAACGCACAGAAAGAGTAAAAAGACATGGCAGAGGCGGGTTTGGATATTCCCCTTATGCTTACGGAGGAATGATTTGATATGGCAAAATTTAAGTCGTTTTTGAAGCGCAAGGATGTTGAGGTCAGCCTTAAGCGTTACGGCATTGATGCTCTCGGCGCAATGGCGCAGGGTCTGTTCTGCACCCTGCTCGTCGGCACGATACTCGACACGCTCGGCACGCAGTTAGGCATAGGATTTTTGGCCTCTCCCATCGTTGAGATTAACGATGTCGGCTACACGATAGGCAAGTTCGCCTCGGCAATGGTCGGACCTGCCATGGCCGTCGCCATCGGCTATGCGCTGCACGCTCCGGCAATGGTGCTGTTCTCGCTCATCCCCGTCGGCTATGCGACCAATGTCATGGGCGGCGCAGGCGGCCCGCTGGCGGTGTATGTCGTTGCAGTCGTCGCTGCCGAGTGCGGCAAAATGGTCTCGAAGGAGACGAAGATCGACATTTTGGTGACCCCCATCGTCACCGTGCTTATAGGCATCGGCCTTGCGTACTTCATCGCCTCACCCATCGGCAAGGGCGCAATGGCGGTCGGCGATGTGATCAAATGGGCGACCACGCAGCAGCCGTTCGTGATG
The DNA here is from genome assembly GCA_000431075.1 of Firmicutes bacterium CAG:555. Lineage (GTDB taxonomy): Bacteria > Bacillota > Clostridia > Oscillospirales > Oscillospiraceae > F23-B02. The sequence goes on along the minus strand of HF986910.1, from coordinate 806 downwards.
GGCGTTTTGGTGTCCGTCATCGTCGGCATTGCGCTCACTCTGCCCATTTCGTCTGCGGCAATCTGCGCAGCGCTTAGCCTTACGGGTCTTGCCGGCGGTGCGGCGCTCGCCGGATGCTGCGCCAACATGGTCGGCTTTGCGGTGATTTCGTTCCGCGAAAACGGCTGGGGCGGCGTTGTGTCGCAGGGTTTGGGCACCTCGATGCTCCAGATGGGCAACATCGTGCGCAATCCGAGAATCTGGATACCCGCAATAGCCGCCAGTGCGATAACCGGCCCTGTTGCCACCTGCGTTTTCAAGCTCGAGATGAACGGCGCAGCGGTGTCATCCGGCATGGGCACCTGCGGCCTCGTCGGCCCCATCGGCGTATGGACGGGCTGGGCAAACCCGAGCGCCGAGGCCCTCCTCGACGGCGCTCAGGCGATCATCCCCTCCGCCACCGACTGGCTCGGCCTCGCCTTGATATCCATCGTCCTGCCCGCAATTCTTGCGTGGCTGTTCGGCAGGCTCTGCCGTAAGCTCGGCTGGATAAAAGACGGCGACCTGAAGCTGAACTGACTCTTTCAATTCGCTTGTAAGCTTCTGATAGTCGCTTTTGCGCTATCCCGACCGGTGGGTGCGTGATAGAGTTTAGTTTGGATATCAACCTATCTGTTTTAAACCTTCGCAAGTCGTTATTGCCTCAGCCCGACCGGCTTCAATACGCATTTAGGCTTCTGCAAATCTCTATTGCGTCAGCCCGACCGGTAGGTGCGTACTATAGTTTAGTCCGTACATCAACCTATCGGTGCACTGCAAGCTATTCG
>HF986909.1 GCA_000431075.1 Firmicutes bacterium CAG:555 | reverse complement strand
CTTTTCTTTGGCAAAACAAAGAAAAGTTAATATATACCAACCAGCACTAATATTATATAAAGTCAATCAACCAACAAGAGCAATAAGAATTTGGGAGACTGAAAAAATGGATAACAACAACAAGAAAGACAACAAGAAAGAGTCATCCATTGGCGGGATAATTGCGTTTGTGATCGCCATTATAGCCATTTTAGGCGACGATTTCCCCGGCATCTTCGGCATTCTGGTCGTTGGCGCCGTCATTGCCGTTATCATCTATGCCGTCTCCGCCGCAAAGAAGCGTCAGGCAAAAGAGGGCGGCACGGCGCAGGTGACCCGTGACGACATTAAGACCGGCGCAAGGACCGGCCTTTCCAAGGTAATGACCGAGATGAAAAAGCTTGCCGAGTACGACGATGACGAGCACGATGACTCCGACCACGAGGACATCGACCACTTCTCGGAAAACCTTACCGATGAGGAAAAGCGCCTCAGACAGCTCAAGAGCATGCTCAAAAACGGACTGATCGAAAAGGACGAGTATAACATCCTGAGAAGAAAGTATAACCTCTGACTGGCTGTTTTCCGCCCATACCCGATAGTATTCCCACCGACCTTCGCCTTGTCTTGGCGAAAAATATCTCGGTCAGCAAAATTTTTAAGGTAATTTTGATTTAATGAAAACTGTGACCATCTACACCGACGGCGCCTGCTCGGGAAATCCCGGGCCGGGCGGCTGGGGTGCAATTCTGCGCTATAACGGCCGCTCAAAGGAGATGTCCGGCGGCGAGAGGAGCACCACCAACAACCGCATGGAGCTCACGGGCGTTATCTCGGCGCTCAAGGCGCTGAAAGAGCCGTGCATAGTCGAGCTCTATTCCGATTCAAAATATGTCATCGATGCGCTCAGCAAGGGCTGGGCTGTTTCATGGCGCAAAAACGGCTGGAAAAAGGCCGACAAAAAACCGGCGCTGAATACCGACCTGTGGGAAACGCTGCTTGATTTGTGCCAAACGCACGAGGTGCGCTGCCACTGGGTCAAGGGTCACGCCGAGAACGAGTACAACAACCGCTGCGACGAGCTTGCCGTCGCCGAACGCATGAAATTTCAATGAAAGACTACACCAAAAAACCGCTTACCGTATTTGTATCGTACATAATGGGGCAAAAGAAGCTTTTTGCCATCGACATGGCCTGCGCCGTTGCGGTGTCGGCCATTGATCTTTTGTTTCCCTAGCGGTGTCGGCCATTGGTCTTTTGTTTTCCTAAATATCGAAAAACAGTATGCAGACCTACCTGCCGCAGAGCATGTACAAGACCTTTTTCATCGTCATGGCGATTTTGCTCGGCGCATACATCCTAAAGGGTCTGTGCTACTACTTTATCACCGTGGTCGGCCACCGCATGGGCGTTCTCATCGAGGCGCAGATGCGTGAGGATCTTTTCGACCATGTGCAGACGCTGTCGTTTGATTACTTTGACCGCAACCGCACCGGCACGGTGATGAGCCGGCTGACAAACGACCTGTTTGAGATCACCGAGCTTGCGCACCACGGTCCGGAGAACATCGTCATCTGCACGCTGACGATCATCGGTGCAATAATTCTGATGTTCACGATAAATGTCAAGCTCACGCTCGTGCTCGTGATTTTATTGCCGCTGTGCCTGTGGTTCACCATGAGCCAGCGCATCAAAATGCGTGACGCCAACATCGAGGTCAAGCGCAAGACCGCCGTCATCTTCTCGGCGCTGGAAAACAGCGTGTCCGGCATCCGCACGGCGAAGGCCTTCGCAAACGAGGAGCTCGAGCACGACAAGTTCCTTGCCGCCAACGACAAGTTCCGCAGCGCCAAGACCGAGTATTACAATACCATGGGTCTATTCATGAGCGGCATGGAGTTTACCTTAAGCATCATGCCTCTTGCGGTCATCGCCTTCGGCGGCTATCTCGTGATGAAGGGCTCGCTAAATTACATCGAGCTTGTGACCTTTACCCTGTATGTCACGACCTTCGTCACGCCTATCCGCAAGCTTGCGCAGTTTGCCGAGCTTTACATGCAGGGCACGGCAGGCTTCGAGCGCTTTTTGGAGCTCATGCGCACCGAGCCGACGCTCAAAGACAGAAAAGATGCAAAAAGCTTGACAAATGTCAAAGGCCGTGTAGAATACAGGCATGTGAGCTTTAACTATGATAAGGCCGATGTGCTGCACGATGTGAGCATCACGGTCGAGCCGGGCAAAACGCTGGCGCTCATCGGTCCCTCCGGCGGCGGTAAAACCACCATGAGCCAGCTGCTCATGCGCTTTTACGATGTAAACTCCGGCGCCGTTTTGGTAGACGGAAACGATGTGCGTGACCTGACGCAGGCCTCCCTGCGGCAGAATATCGGCATGATACAGCAGGATGTGTATATGTTCGCAGGCACCGTGCGTGAAAACATCCGCTACGGCAGACCCGATGCGACCGACGAGGAGATAATCCAAGCCGCAAAGCTTGCCGAGATACATAACGAGATAACGGAAATGCCCGACGGGTATGACAGCTACATCGGAGAAAGAGGCGTCATGCTCTCCGGCGGACAGAAGCAGCGCATTTCCATCGCCCGGGTGTTTCTCAAAAATCCGCCCATCCTCATTCTTGACGAGGCGACCTCGGCGCTCGATACCGTGACCGAGCAGGCTATCCAGGCTTCGCTCGACAAGCTCAGCGTCGGCAGAACGAGCATCGTTATCGCTCACAGGCTTTCCACCATTCGGAACGCCGACCTCATTGCGGTCATCGAGCACGGCAAAATTGCCGAGTGCGGCACGCATGAGGAGCTATTAGCAAAAAATGGATTGTATGCCAAGCTTTATATGGCTCAAAGAGGAAGAGAAAAATGAAAGACAACACTACAAAGAAACTGATTTTAGCGGCACTTCTGGCTGCCCTGACCTGCGTTGCCACGATGATCATCAAGATACCCACCCCCTTGGGCGGATATATCCACACCGGTGATGCGATCGTTGTTCTGGCGGGCTTCCTGCTCGGACCGGTGTGGGGCGCACTTGCGGCCGGTCTCGGCTCGGGTCTTGCCGATGTTATCTCCGGCTATGTGCTGTATGCACCCGGCACCTTTGTGATAAAGGCCGTTGTCGCACTGTTGGCCGGCTGGCTCATCGGCAGCAGGTTTATCAAGAACGAGTTTGCCAAGGCGCTCGTTGCCGGCATCATCGGCGGTGCCGTCATGGTCGGCGGCTATATGCTTTATGAAGCGGTGTTCATGGGCTTCGGAGTTGCCGCTGCCGCCAATATCCCGATGAACGCTATTCAGGGCGTTTTCGGCGCTGTCGCCGGTGCGGCACTGTATGTTGCGCTGAGCAAGACCAATTACTTTAAGAAATAAGTAAAAAAGCTGTGACCAACCGTCACAGCTTTTCTTATTATTATAATGAAAAGCAAAACTCCGCAATGATCTCGCATTGCGGAGTTTTGCTATACAGAATATAAAATGTAAATTACATCTTATTGAGCTTCACGGTCATCTTGGACTTCTTGTGAGCTGCATTGTTCTTATGAATAAGACCCTTGACTGTTGCGTGGTCAACAGCCTTGACTGCTACCTTGTAGCTATCGGCTGCAACAGCCTTGTCGCCTGCTTCGACAGCTGCTTCGAACTTCTTCAGGACGGTCTTGAGAGCGGTCTTGTCGGCACGGTTCTTTGCACGGAGCTCCTTGGACTTGGCGTCTCTCTTCATTGCGGACTTAATGTTGGGCATCGTGGCACCTCCTTACTTAGTAACTAAAAAATCCATCACGGGATTTTCCGGCGAATACCGCCGGTTTTCGCCGGCTATCGGACTGAGTACGGCTCAATCTGATCGTTACTGCCGTTTGGGACTGAAAATCGATAACGAATAACGAGCATAGCTCGCAGGGAATTATTGTACCATCAACGCATTGAAAAATCAAGCATTTTCTCATATTTCCGAATATTTTTTTGTAATGCGCATTACTTGTGGTCAAGCCGGAGACACTATACAATATCTTGATTTGGAAGTGAGAAAAATGCAAAATTCCTTTGCCCGCACCGACCTTGCCCGTGAAGCCAGTCTGCGAGTGGGCGATAAGCTTGAAGGGTTAGTCACCGAGGAGCTTATAATTTCAAACTGCCGTGCCAGCCGTGTCTCCGTCGCCGATAAAGCCGCTTCCGATGCCATCGGCAAGCCGATAGGCGAGTATTATACATTGGAAATGGCAGATTATGTTAAGCGACAGGAGAATTCCTTTTCCGACTGTGCTCATGCTCTATCGGAGCTGCTGAACAAGCTGCCGTTTATAAACTCGGCAAACAGTGTTCTTATTGCCTGCCTCGGAAATAAAGCCGTTACGCCGGATGCCGTCGGCCCCGACACGGCTGACAGTCTTATCGTCACCCGCCACCTCAAGTCCTCCCTGCCGGAGCAGTTTCAAGCATTCTCATCCGTCAGCGTTTTCAGAACCGGCGTTTTGGGCACGACAGGTATAGAAAGTGCAGACGGGCTGAAAGCAATTTGCGATCTTGTCCGCCCCGACTGCGTCATCGCCGTCGATGCTCTTGCATCGGGCGAGCTATCCCGCCTGTGCCGCAATGTGCAGATCTGCGACACCGGCATTTCCCCCGGCTCAGGTGTCGGTAATAACCGTGCGGCGCTCAATGCCGACACTCTCGGTGTCCCCGTCTGTGCGATCGGCGTGCCGACCGTTATCGATGCCGCCGCATTCACCGACGCAGAAGAAGCCAAGGGCTTGTTCGTCACGCCCCGAAATATCGATGAGCTTGTCAAGAGCTCTGCTAAGCTCATTGCCTACGGCATAAACCTTGCCCTGCACAAGGGCCTGACCATCGAGGATGTTGATATGCTTGTGGAGTAAATTGTTTCACATGAAACACAACTGAAATGTTTCATGTGAAACATCGGCGAAAAAATCTAAAAATGTTTCATGTGAAACATTGAAAATGACGGCGATAGCGGTTATAATAGCCTTGAGGTGAAATTATGTCCAAGATAATCGCTATTGCCAACCAAAAAGGCGGCGTCGGCAAGACGACCACCTGTGTAAACCTCTGCTGCGCTCTCAAAATGAAGGGCAAAAAGGTGCTCATCCTCGACTGCGACCCGCAGGGCAACTCGACCTCGGGCATGGGCGTTGATAAGTACTCCACCCCGGGCGCATACGAGCTGATAGCCAAAAAGGCCGATATTTACGATTGTATCCGCAAAACGCCCTACGGCGATGTCATCCCGTCAAATAAGGAGCTGTCCGGCGCCACGGTCGCCCTCGTACTCGCCGAAAAGCGTGAATATGTCCTCAAGGACGCCTTGCAGCTCGTTTATAACGACTACGACTACATATTTATTGACTGTCCCCCGTCTCTGGAGCTGCTGACCCTTAATGCGCTCGTTGCCGCCGACAGCATCATTATCCCGATGCAGTGCGAGTATTATGCGCTCGAAGGCATTGCAGACCTCATGACGACGATTAAACTGTGCAAAAAACGCCTTAATCCCGGCCTGAATATCGAGGGTATCGTGCTCACCATGTACGATGCGAGAACGAACCTCACTCAGCAGGTCGCATTTGAGCTGAAGGAATACTTCGGCGGCAAGGTCTATGAGACCGTCATCCCCCGCAGCGTGCGCCTGTCCGAAGCGCCCAGTCACGGTAAGCCCGGCGTTGCGTACGACCGCATCGGCAAGGGCAGCCGTGCATATATGAAGCTTGCAGATGAATTTCTCAAACAGGAAAGGAGAAAATGATGGCAAAAGAGCTTAAAAAAGGCCTCGGACGGGGCTTGAGCGAGCTTTTCGGCGACGATATCGACGAAAACGAAGCCGAAGGCGAGCTTCTGCATCTGCCGATAACCAAGGTCGAACCCCGATCGGATCAGCCGAGAACAAAATTTGACGACGAAAAGCTGCAGGAGCTGGCAGATTCCATCGCCCAGTACGGACTGATTCAGCCAATAACCGTCCGCAAGCAGGAAAACGGCTACTATCAGATAATCGCAGGCGAGCGCCGCTGGCGTGCAAGCCGCCTTGCCGGACTTGTCGAAGTGCCGGTGCGTGTTATCTCCGCCGATGACCGCCGTGTCGCCGAGCTTGCACTGGTCGAGAACCTCCAGCGTGAGGACTTAAATCCCATCGAGGAAGCGCTCGGCTATAAAAGCCTTATCGAGGAATACGGACTGACGCAGGACGAGGCGGCAAAAAGCGTGGGTAAATCCCGCCCGGCAGTTGCAAATGCAATGCGCCTTTTGGGCCTGACCCCCGAGGTTCTGAAGATGGTCGAGGAGGGCAAGCTCTCCGCCGGCCACGCAAGAACGCTGCTTCCGGTTGAGGATGCCGCCCTGCAGCTGAGCACGGCGAAGAATGTCATCGAAAATTCCCTTTCCGTGCGCAAGACAGAGCAGCTCGTCTCAAAGACGCTCAAAAAGCTGCGTGAGCCGGAAAAGAAGCCGACAAAGAGCGAGGAGCTTTTCGTTGACTACATCGCCGACACCGCAGATTACCTCAGCCGCACGCTCGCCCGCAAGGTGAATATCGAGTGCGGCAAGCGCAGCGGCCGCATCGTGCTTGAATTTTACGACAGCGACGACCGTGAGGCGCTCATCCAAAATCTCGTCCGAATGGGCGGAACATGGCAGGAAAATAACGATAAGTAAATTCTTATTGCAATAATATAACAAGGAGTAATCAGAAATGCTTGATATAAAGTTCGTAAGAGAAAATCCCGAGAAAGTTAAGGAAAACATCAGGAAGAAGTTTCAGGACGCAAAGCTCCCCCTCGTCGATGAGGTTCTGGAGCTCGATGTGAAGTACCGTGCCGCTCTCACCGAGGGCAATGACCTTCGTGCTGCGAGAAACGCACTGTCCAAGCAGGTCGGCGTGCTGATGGGTCAGGCCAAGAAAGACCCCAGCAAGCTCGAGGAAGCCGAAAAGGTCAAGGCGCAGGTCAAGGCCGATGCCGACCGTCTGGCCGAGCTTGAGAAGGCTGCCGCCGGGATGAGCGAGCGCATCCGCACCATCATGCTCACCATCCCGAACATCATCGACGACTCCGTTCCCATCGGCCCGGACGACAGCTGCAATGTCGAGGTCGAGCGCTTCGGCGAGCCGGTCGTTCCCGACTTCCCCATCCCCTACCACACCGAGATTATGGAGAGCTTCGACGGCGTTGACATGGATGCCGCCGGCCGTGTCTCCGGCAACGGCTTTTACTACCTCATGGGAGACATCGCCCGCCTGCACTCTGCGGTGCTGGCCTATGCAAGGGATTTCATGATAGGAAAGGGCTTCACCTACTGCATCCCGCCGTTCATGATCCACGGCAATGTCGTCGAGGGCGTCATGAGCCAGACCGACATGGACGCAATGATGTATAAGATCGAGGGCGAGGATCTGTACCTCATCGGAACAAGCGAGCACTCGATGATAGGCAAGTTCATCGACCAGATGATACCCGAAAGCAAGCTTCCGCAGACCCTCACCAGCTACTCCCCCTGCTTCCGCAAGGAAAAGGGCGCACACGGCATCGAGGAGCGAGGCGTTTACCGCATCCACCAGTTTGAAAAGCAGGAGATGATCGTCGTCTGCAAGCCCGAGGACAGCAAGGCATGGTACGAAAAAATGTGGCGCTACTCGGTGGAGCTGTTCCGCAGCATGGAGATACCCGTGCGCCAGCTTGAGTGCTGCTCGGGCGACCTTGCCGACCTCAAGGTCAAGTCCTGCGACATCGAGGCGTGGTCGCCCCGCCAGCAGAAGTATTTCGAGGTCTGCTCCTGCTCAAATCTGGGCGATGCACAGGCTCGCAGGCTGAAAATGCGTGTCAAGGGCGAGAACGGCAGGACCTATCTGCCGCACACGCTCAACAACACCGTCGCCGCACCTCCCCGCATGCTCATTGCGTTCCTTGAAAATCACCTGCAGGCCGACGGCACCGTCACCATCCCCGAGGTGCTGCGCCCCTACATGGGCGGCACGGAGGTTTTAGTGCCCAAAAAAGCATAAGGAGACAGAGAAATGAAAAAGTTTATTTCCGAGTTCAAGGCGTTCGCCCTAAGGGGCAATGTAATGGATCTGGCGGTCGGCGTCATCATCGGCGGCGCTTTCACCGCACTCGTCACCTCGCTCATCGATAACCTTATCAGCCCCATCATCGGCTGCTTCAGTCTCGACGGCTTTTCGGGTCTGAGCGTGACCATCGGCAAGGCGACGCTTACATACGGCGCATTCATCATGGATGTGATAAACTTCATCATCATGGCGTTTGTGGTGTTCCTGCTGGTCAAGGGCGTAAACAAGCTTGCTACCATCGGCAAAAAGCAGACCGAGGAGGAAGAGCCCGCCCCCGAAGAACCCCCCAAGCCGACCACCGAGGAGCTCCTTGCGGAGATCCTGGAGGAGATCAAGAATAAGTAAGCAAAAGAGCGTTCCGCATGGAACGCTCTTTTTCATTATCAATCATCGCAGCTTTCAATGTAAATTTCCTCGGCGGCATTCAGGGCAATTATCAGCACTTGTGCGACCGGAACGGCTTCGGGTATCTTGCTCAGCGGGTCGATAGCATCGTCGACCGCCTTGCACAGCAGGGTGTACATGCTTTTGTAGTCCGGCATAATATTCCTCCTTTTTACCCGCAAACGGGTAAGATAATTCTAATTTAAAATTCCTGTGCAGTCAACCCGTATTCGGGTAATTTCGCCCGCTGCCGTTGATATCATTAGCTTAACCCACAAACGGGTAATGATATCAGCGAGGTACTGCAATGGACTACTCCGAGATCTATATCAGACGCATCCGCACCCTGTGCGCCGAACGGGGCATAGCGATTAATCGGCTCGCCGTGATGAGCGATGTCAAGCAGTCAACGCTCGACAATATCGTGCGTGGGCTGACCAAAAATCCACGGGTCAAGACGCTGCACAAGCTGGCGCTGGCTTTCAACATGACCCTAGCGGAGTTTCTCGATTTTGACGAGCTCAACGACTACTCGTTCGACGACGACACGGATGATTGAACGGGGGTGATAATATGTCAGTCAAGGACGCAGTTGCGCAGCGCATCAAGGGGCTGTGCGAGCAAAGGGGCATTACCCCAAACTCGCTTGCGAACATTTCGGGCGTGACACCGTCTACCGTGTACAGTCTGCTCGACCCGAGCAGGCGTGAAATTTTCGTCTCGACCGTCAAAAAGCTCTGCGACGGTCTGGACATGACCCTCGGTGAGTTTTTCGCAGCGCCTATGTTTGACGAATTGGAGCAGGAAATAAAATGAGCAGTCAAAACGACTGCTCATTTTTGCTACAAAGGCACACATTAAAGTAGCCTTGCAAAAGAAAAAGATATCTGCTAAAATAAGAAATACAAAGTTTTACAGACCAAGCAAACTTGATTAGCTTTTGTAATAAGGATGTTCGGTATGGGGGGGAAGCAAAATGATATACAATGTTTATTGCGATGAATCATGTCACCTAGAAAATGACGGCATCAATGATATGGTTATCGGTGCAATTTGGTGTCCGCAAAGCGAGGTCAGAAAAATTAACCGACGCATAAGGGATATTAAAGCACGGAACAATGTATCAGAAAAAATGGAAGTCAAATGGACAAAAGTCAGCCCTGCGAAAATTGATTTGTACAAAGACTTGATAAACTATTTTTTCGATGATGACAGCCTGTGTTTCAGAGCGGTAATAGTTAGAGATAAATCGAAGCTTAACCACGCCGCTTATAATCAAACTCACGACACATGGTACTATAAAATATATTTTGATATGCTAAAGGTCATATTCTCACCCGACCAAAACTACGAGGTCTACATCGATATTAAGGATACAAATTCACACAAAAGAGCGCAGCGGCTTAAAGAAGTGTGTTCAAATTCAATGTACGATTTTTCTCGCCGGATAATTAAATGTATTCAGCCGATTAGATCCAATGAGGTTGAGATCATGCAGCTGGTAGACCTGCTTATTGGTGCAATTGGGTATGCAAATAGAGAATTTCCGGCAGATTTCCAAAAGAGCTCGGCAAAACAGGAAATTATAGAACTGATAAAGAATCGCTCAGGCTATACGCTGAACAAAACAACATTGCTGAGAGAGGAAAAGATGAATCTTTTAGCGTGGGATGCGAGGGAAACAATATGACCGGAGAAGGATGCTGGATTCCTGATTTGGAGCGCTTTGAAGACTATAATAATTCGTGGGAAGCGTATCAAGAGGCATTGTACAGCATATTTAAAAGTGATTTTATTGATAGCCGTCCCGAGCTTGAGGGGAAAAGGGTCGTAATAAGAAGACACCCGATAGAATTTGGCAAGGAAGAAGCATTTTTTCATGTTACTTGCCAGGACTACAAAAAAGACGGAGAACGACTGCCGGATTTAAGGCGGTGTGAAAGAATAAGATGGGTAAGGGCATTTATAGAAAATTACGATTGTGACCCGGAGCTGTGCCTTGAATGTGAAGGAATAAAGGTGTGGTCCGAGCCCTACAGAAAGTATTCCCGTATGCACATATTGCTCGAAGAAGAAAGATATATGGTTGTCGTAGAGCGCAGAGAAACTTATTGCTTGCTGGTAACGGCGTTTTATTTGGAACATGATCATGCATTGGAGAAAAAACTGAGACACTATCAAATGTACAAATGAGAGTTATCATAAGTTAACAGAAAAATTTTTAAAAACTTATTGCAAAGTTTTTAAATCTCGCATATACTAATAATAGCTCATCTGCCAAGTGTAGAAGGAGTTTCTGAAGACGCTGTGTATTTGCATAGCGTCTTTTGCCCTATTTGCACCAAAAAAGCTTGACCTAATCAGTCAAGCTTTTTTACTGTTTTACTCCCTGGTGCGTAATTTTCCTATAACATAGCTTGCCGGTATCAGCACGCAGGAGATGGCGAGGTTGGCGGCGGGGACGACGAGATGCGAATAGAAGCTTAAATTATCCGAGTCCATGTCGAGGAGGACGGCGACAACCAGCATCAGCGCTGCCGAGGTCGGTATCAGAAATCGGCCGTTCGACATATCGTGCATGACGGTGTCACCGGTATCCGGCACATAGCCGAAAACAAGGCGCAGGCAGTGGGATGCAACGATGAGCATCATTGCAAAGATAATGAAATCCGGCAGCACCCAGAGGGCGACGACCAGCGCTTCGATGCGCTCGATGGTCTTGAACACCGTAATATTCTGTATCATCGCAAAAAACGGGTAGTTAAAGCGTGAGATCAGCTCCGAGCCGTAGTTGCCGATGGCGGCGGCGCATATCAGCGCAAACAGCAGACACACCGGCACGAGCCACAGCGAGTACGCCTTGGCACGACGGCGACAAAGCTCCCGAGACCGCTCGAAAAATGCCGAGTACACGAAAATTCCGGCGTATATCTCAAACATCGGGATGGCGGCGAGCCCGAGCTTGTCCGGCTCACCCTTTGACAGCGGCAAAATGAGGTTAAAATCAATATTCGTCAGCGCAAAAAGGAGCACCAGCACAAGCACGACCACGAGCGTCGGCGAGAATATGCGTGCCGAGCGCAGCAGCGCCCTGCGTGGGCCGAGTGCGGCGGTCAGGCCGAGGGCGAGCATGACGATGACGAACGGCCACGCATTGCCTGCCGGGTAAATGGTGCAGATGAAACGCTCCGCCCCCGAACGCAGGATAAAGCCGCAGCAGAAAATTAAAAACGCCGCCGTACCGCCGAGCACCACCGAGCCGAGGGCTCTGCCGTTGGTGCGCATAATCATCTCACCGAGGCCCTCACCGCTGTGCCGTTCGGCCAAAAACGCCGACAAAAACCACACATACAAAACGAGAAACGGCAGTGCGACAATGGGCGCGACCCAGCTTGCGCTGCCTGCGGTCTGCGTATTGAATTTCGGTATCAGCCGGACGGCGGGCGCGAGCGATGACACGAAGATAAGCGCCATGAGCTGCCGCCGGTCAAAGTCTGGTTTCATTCCGAGCTCCCCAAGCCGACATCGAAGCTGCGGTCAACCTCCGCCTCGACGCCTACATTATAATATATATCACGCAGCCGCTCCGACAGGTCGGCGCTCGCACCGTGAAGGCGCTGCGGCTGCTTCCGTTCGAGAACTTTGCCGAGCTGCAAAAAGTCGCACTCAAGCGAGCGTGAGATGTCGAGCACCTGCATGACCCAGCGCTCGACCTCGTCCGCCAGTGCACGGTTGAGCTCCTGCACACCCACGCTGCCGGTCGTCTCGGACAGTGCGGCGCTGAGCGTTATCTTCACATCCAGCCCCACCAAAACTCCGCCGCCGAACATGGGCGTTATGCGGCAGGCGCATTTATCAAGCTGCACGGTGGCGGTATCATTGCCGACCCTGAGCTTCACGGAGCTGGGACCTACTTTGTTTTGCAGGACATTCACGCCCTTGGCGCAGTCGACCGGCACGCTGCCGACGGCTCGGCCGTTTTTGATGACCGCAAAGCCGTCGGGTATCGCCGTGAGCTCGGCTGCCTTCGCCTCCTTGACCGCCTTGTCCGCTTTGACCGATTTTACCGCCGTGATGAGTGCGCAGCCGTTTTCGTCCAGCGACGACACCACCTCGGCGGCGCTGAAAATGACCCCGTCGCCGCGCAGGATGATGTTGCGCTCGAGCGAGCGCAGAACGCTTGTTGCGTCGTAGGTCTCGCCGCCGGCGCCGAGCACCAGCTCAGATGCCGTGCCGTTTGTGACGACGAAAAGCGGAATATCGAGCCTGAGATCTGTCGAGCGCTCGATGTAATCGAGAAACGGCTTCAACGATTCCTTCGCCGAAGCTCCGCCGATGGCGATGTACGCCGTGTGCGCAAAAAAAAGATCCTCCCGTGCGCTGTAGTCCTGCATCTTCTCCTCGGCAAGCGTAAACGACGGCGCTTCTGCGGCCAGGCGGGCAACGCCTGCCGAGCCGGACTGCTCGGTGCCGCTTTCGCCGCCGCCTCCGCCGCCTGCGCTGTCGCTGCCGGACGATGCCGACAGACGCACGCCGCCGGGTGTCCGGTCAAAGCCTAAGGTCTGGATGACCATGAGCTGCTCGAGCTCACGGTAGTTTGAATATATCGAGCCGCCCGAGCAGCCGGTGAGCAGTGCCGCAAGCACCAAAACTGCGGCTATGCGGAAAATTTTCATCTCTGCCTCCTTTTGTCGGGCGTGTTAAGCTCCGGCTCACGGAATTTGCGCTCCGGCAGCGGCTTTCGCAAAAATGTGCGGCTTAAATTGTTCGGTCTGCCGCCGGAGAGCGGCGCCGTGTAGTTCACGCCGTAGGAATCCATCGTGCACAGGTACCATATCAAAATGCACAGCGCCGCCGCCACGCCGAACAGCCCGGCGAGTATCGCTGCGACTACGAGCGCAAGGCGGCACACCCGAAGTGCGGCGCTCATGTCCTGACTCGGCTGGGCGTAGCCGGCGATGCCCGCCGTCGCAACGACGATGACGGCAATGGGCGAAATGACCTTCGCCTCGACCGCCGACTGCCCCACGATGAGCGCCCCGATTATCGAGACCGTTTCGCTTATCGGGTTCGGCAGCCGCAGCCCCGCCTCCTGCAAGAGCTCGAACGCAAGCAGCATGCCGATGACCTCAAGCGCCGTCGAAAACGGGACATCCTGCTTGGACGCAACGATGCTCATGAGTAATTTTGTCGGTATCATCTCCTGGTGATACATCGCCACTGCCACATACAGCGCCGGAAGCGCCAGCGTCAGCATCACCGCAAGCCAGCGCACGATGCTCAGCATTGTTGCGACCAGCCAGTGCTGCGACTCGTCCTGCGGCACACGCATAAACTCGGCGAAGGTCACCGGCAGCATGAATGCCATCGGCAGCCCGTCCACGATGAGTCCGACCCTGCCCGACAGAAGCTGCTGGGCAAGGCGGTCCGGGCGCTCGGTGTGCAATAGCTGCGGAAACAGCGAGCGTGGGCGGTCGGTGATGTACGCCTCGATGGCTCCGCTCGAGAGCGCACCGTCAATGTCCACGGCATCGAGCCTGCGCTCCAGCTCCTCGATTATCGCAGGGTCGGCCACGCCGTCAACATACATGATGACCGCCTTTGTCCGGCTCTTGCGGCCGAGCGTCAGGCTCTTTGCCTTAAGCGCCGGATTGTATATGCGCCGCCGCACGAGCGCCGTGTTTGTGCGCAGTATCTCAACGAAGCAGTCCTTGCCGCCCTTGAGCGATTGTTCGATCTTCGGCTCGGTGATGCCACGCTGGTTTTTGCTCTTGACCTCAAAGGTCACGGCGCAATTGGTAAACACCACCGCCACGCAGCCGGAGCAAATGTCGTCGATGACATCGTCAAGGTCGCCTCGCAATTTCGCCTGCGCACTGTACACCGCACCCTGCATCAGCCGCTCCGGCGTGGGGTCACTGCCCGAGCGGATGAGATCGGTCAGCGGGCGCAGGATATCCCTTGCTGTATCGCCGCCGTCGGTGATACCGTCGAGCCAGCAGACAAACAGCGTATTGTCCGCAACGAGCCCCGCCCGTATCTCACGGTGCTGAAAGTCCGAGCAGTCATCAAAAATATTTATAATGGTTTCACGCCCGATCGAGCCCTTGAACCGAGGCTTTTGCTCGGGGTGGGGCGCACCGTCGGGGGCTTGCTTTGAATTGAAAATAGACATATAGTAATTGTAACCACAACTGAACACAATATTTAGTGCCGGACAAAAATAGTTCAAAATTATTCGCAAAATAGCTAAAAAAACTGTTGACAAAGGGCAAATTGGGTGGTATTCTAACAAAGCGCTTCGGGTGAAGCAGGACAATTGAAGAAGCTCGAAAAAAGTTTTGAAAAAAGCCTTGACAAAGCGGTTCGGCTATGATATATTAATCAAGCTGTCCGCTGAACCGGACGCAAAGAATTGTACCTTGAAAATTAGATAATGTAAGAACAA
>HF986908.1:13185-16544 GCA_000431075.1 Firmicutes bacterium CAG:555 | reverse complement strand
CTGTTGCGCCTATTTTTCCTAGTTCTTTGACAGACTGAAAAACTCCGCAGTCTGCTGACTGCGGAGTTTTGAATTTCTATTGACTTATGCCTTGCGGACGGAGTCGATGTGGCGGGTGAGGTCGAGCATCTTGCAGCTGAAGCCCCACTCGTTGTCGTACCAAGCCATGAGCTTAACGAAGTTATCGTTAAGAGCGAGACCGGCCTTTGCATCGAAAATGCTGGTGTGGGGATCGGTGATGAAGTCGGCGGAGACGACATCCTCGTCGACATACTCGATAACGCCCTTCATCGGGCCTTCGGAGGCTGCCTTGACGGCGGCGCAGATCTCATCGTAGCTTGCACCCTTTTCGAGGCGGCAGGTGAGGTCAACGATGGAGACATCGGCGCTGGGGATGCGCATGGAGGTGCCGGTCAGCTTGCCGTTGAGCTCGGGGATGACCTTGCCGACAGCCTTGGCTGCGCCGGTGGAGGTGGGGATGATGTTGCCGTGAACGCCACGACCCAGGCGCCAATTCTTCTTGGAGAAGCCGTCAACAACTTCCTGAGTCGCAGTGTCGGCGTGTACGGTGGTCATGAGACCCTCAACGATGCCGAAGTTGTCATTAATGACTTTGGCGAGGGGAGCGAGGCAGTTGGTGGTGCACGATGCGTTGGAAACGACCTTTATGTCGGGAGTGTAGCTGTCAAGATTGACACCGCAAACGAACATCGGGGTATCGTCCTTGGAAGGACCGGACAGCACGACGACCTGTGCGCCTGCATCGATGTGAGCCTGGGCTTTCTCGGTGGTGAGGAAAGCACCGGTGCACTCGAGGACATACTCAACGCCCATCTCGCCCCAAGGCAGCTCTGCGGGGTTGCGGTTGCCGACGATGGGAACACGCTTGCCGTTTACGGTGATGGAGCTGTCGTCGGACTCGACGGTGCCGTTAAAGCGGCCGTGCACGGAGTCGTACTTTACGGTGTAGGCCAGCTGAGCGGGGGTCTTATCGGGAGCGTTGATCGCAACGACCTCGATATCGTCCGAGACGATAGCTGCTCTGAAAACGAGACGACCGATGCGGCCGAAACCATTGATTGCTACTTTGATCATAATCTATTCCTCCATTATAATATTAAGCGGAAAAATTTCCTTGTGATTTAAGTTCATTGTAACATATACTATTGACAAAAATCAATGCGGAGATACATCCAAATGTTTCGCAAAAAATAAGCTTTTTTTGAGCGGCTATTGTATAATTTGCTCGTTTCTGATAAAATCATGCCGAAAAATGCTGATATACGCAAGGGAGGACTTGCCATGCATGATACGATGCTGCTTACTGCGGCGCTTTCGATGGTCGACCAGCCTGTGGCCGTGTCGAGGAAGGAGCGTATAGCCTTTATGAATACCGCTGCGATCACGCTTGCCGGCAGAAACCTGACGGGAAAGCCGACGGCACTTTTGATACCCAGTCACATTATGAATACCCAGGCGCAGAAATTCACCGCAACTGCGTTTATCGGTACGAAAAACTGCTCCGTCAAGGTGAGCACTTATGAGGGAACACGCATCTTTGTAATGGTATGCAACGAGCAAAGCCCCGATGACCGTGAGGCACTGTACGCCAATCTGCGCACGACGCTGTCAAATATCAAGTTTGCGACCTCGTGCATGTCTATCATTGCCGAGGATGAAGGCAATATAAAGCTGTTGGAGTATGGAAGATCCCTAAACCGCAGCTATTACAGGATGAAAAGGACGCTGTCCAATGTCACGATGCTTAACGCTATGGCAAGAGGGGAAATGCCGTTTAACCCGGAAGCCGTAGATGTGACGGCGCTGTGCAAGAACATGATAGATGAGGTCATGTCGATGGACAACATGGGCGTGACGATACGCTTCAATGCACCGGAGAAGATAAGGGTAGTCGCCGACAGAACGCTTTTGCAGCAGCTTCTGCTCAATTTGCTGGCAAACAGCGTCAGCCATTGCCAGCATAACGGTAGGATACATGTCTCTCTCTTGCGGACGGATAAAAATCTAATCATTTCCGTTGATGACAACGGCGACGGCATACGGCAGGATGATCTGGCCTACGCCTTTGAGAGGTATAAGCACGAGATAGACTTCACAAAGCCTCAGGGAGCGGGCATGGGCCTTGCGGTCGTGCGCGGAATTGCCGAGCTGCACAAGGGCGCTGTGATAATCGAGAGCCGTGGCGAAAATATGGGCACCTCAGTCAGAGTAATGCTGTCGCTCGATATTCCGTTAAGTGAAAAAATGAATTCCCCTCGCCCGGATTACGAACGGGAGGATATGAGACTCATCCTGTCCGAACTGTCGTACTGCCTGCCGCTAAAGAGCTTTTCCGAGGTTATGGAGGACTGAAAAAAGCACCCCGAGGGGTGCTTTTTTGCTTTATTTAGTTGCTTTGATGCTGACTGCGCTGCTCTGTGCGGAGTTTGCATTGGAGTTTGATGCGCAGACGGCTTTCACCTTGTAGTAGTATTTAGTATTCTTCTTTGCACCGCTGTTTATGTAGGAAGTCTTGGTCGTGCTGTCCCAGTAGCTGAAGTTTTTGCTATCGGTCGAGTGGTATATCCAGTACTTCGTTGCTCCCGAAACGGTTTTCCAGCTCAGCTTCGGCTTGCCGTTAGAGCGATTGATGCTCACGGTCGGAGCTGCGGGCTTGCACAGAATGCCCTTAGATACGCTGTAATCCGAGGCAGCATTGTTTGAATTCACCGACTTGACCTTGTAGTAGTAGGTCGTACCGATGGAAGTTGAGCTGTTGGTGTAGCTTGCCTTGGTCGTGCTGTCGTAGTACTTGAAGGTCTTGCCGTCTGTTGAGCGGTACACCTAGTACTTCACCGCACCTTCAACTGCGTTCCAATATATCTTCGGCTTGCCCGCCGAGGTGGTTATCTTGAGCTCGGGAGCCTTGGGTGCAGGCTTATAATTAGGGCCTG
This sequence comes from Firmicutes bacterium CAG:555, assembly GCA_000431075.1. Classification (GTDB taxonomy): domain Bacteria; phylum Bacillota; class Clostridia; order Oscillospirales; family Oscillospiraceae; genus F23-B02. The sequence goes on along the minus strand of HF986908.1, from coordinate 13,590 downwards.
CCGCACCGCAGCGTCTGCATTTACCGTTTGCGTAGCTGTGGCCGAGGGCCGCTATCGCTTCCGTTCTTTTTGCGCTGCAAACCGAGCAGGTGTAGGTCATTTCTCCGACGGTCTCGCATCCGGCAGCTTTCGTGACCTTGCCGCTGTCCCACTTGTGTCCGTTGGCGGGGACGGTCTCATATTTTGTCTGGTGGCACGCCGAGCAGATATAATACGCTCTGCCGCCGACTGTACAGCTCGGGATCGGTGCGCACGAGCCAAAGCGCCTGCACCTCGCCGGCTGCCGGAACATTGATGTGCTCGGCCTTCTCGGGGTCAGGCGTAGCGTAATTGTTCATACATATCATGCCAATGTATCGAAAATATAAATATGGACAATGCCGTTAAAACGCAAAAAATCAGACA
>HF986908.1:9991-13180 GCA_000431075.1 Firmicutes bacterium CAG:555 | reverse complement strand
CGTTAAAACGCAAAAAATCAGACATTACTGCTGGAATGACTGATTTTTAACTATGTGTATATTTTACTCCAAATACAGTGCCTTGAGCCTATCGATGGACGCTTCGTCAAGCCCCATTTTCTCACGCAGGAAGCTGTCCATACCGCCGTGCACCTCGTCAATGGTCTCAAAGGTTGCGGCGATGAAGTCCTCCTGCACGGTGTCAAGACGGTAGACAAACTCAAGCACCGCCTCGTCGTCGGTAAACTTGCGGCAGTTATTAAGCAGCCTCTGCGTGCCCGGGGCGCAGCGCTCACGGGTGATCATGTAGTCTGCAACGATGCCCTCACGGGGAACGCCGAGCGCCGTCAGCAGCAGCGCCGTAGCCGTGCCGACACGGTCCTTGCCCATGGTACAGTGGTATAAAAGCGCACCGTCCTCGTGGCTTAGCAGTATCTCAAAGAATTTGCGGTAGTGCTCTATCGAGTGATCGAGCGTAACGAGAATAGGGTAGAGGCTTCGCATCTGCCGAACGCCGTCGGGGTCTGTTGCCATAAGGTGGTGAGCCATTTTCAGCGTTCGCTGCGCCTCCTCATCCTCACTTTCCGGCTTGTCACGGGTGATGCCCTCGGTCTTGTCCTCAAGCATGGGGCAGACGATATATTCGACATTGTCAATTTGCCTGTCGGGCTTCTGCACACGCTCTGCGCTCGTGCGAAAATCGACAACGGTCTTGAGCCCTGCGGACTTGAGGTATTCCACATCCTCGTCCGTGAGCCTTGCGAGCATGCCGCTTCTTATAAGCCGGTTCGGTTTTACACACCTGCCGTCGGCGGTCTCGATGCCGCCGAGGTCACGGGCGTTAGGCGCACCGGTTAGTATCTTTTCGGGTTTATACATTTCAATCACCAATTCCGAATAATTTTTTGCCGTTAGTATATGTAAGCTCCTCGACGTTCTCGGCGCTCAATCCCTTTACCTCGGCGATTTTGCGCACGACAAACTCAAGCTGCCGTGAGTCGTTGCGCTTGCCTCGGTTCGGCACCGGGGTGAGATACGGGCTGTCGGTCTCGATGACCATTTTATCGAGCGGGCATATTTCGAGAACCTCAATTGCCTTACGGGCGTTTTTGTATGTGATAGGCCCGTCAAAGCCGAGGTACCAACCACGCTTTAATAGCTCCGCCGCCATCTCGGCGCTGCCCGAGTAGCAGTGGAACACGCCACGCAGAGCGGGGTAGTCCCGCACTATTTCCATACAGTCGCCGTGCGCCTCACGGTCGTGGACGATGACGGGCTTATTAAGCCTTAAAGCAAGCTCTATCTGCCGCCTGAAAAGCACCTTTTGTTCGGCCTTGTGGGTGTCGTCCCAATAGTAGTCAAGCCCTATCTCGCCGATGGCAACGCACTTCGGATGCTCGGCAAGCCGTTCCAATTGGGCGTAAGCTTCCTCCGAAAGCTTGTCCATATCTTCGGGATGCCAGCCGACGGCGGCGTATACAAAATCAAAGCGCTCGGCAAGCGCTATCGCCGCCTTGCTGCTTTCAAGATCGCAGCCCGGGTCGACGATGAGCCCAACATTGCTTGCGGGCATCGAGCCGAGTATTTCATAGCGGTCGGCGTTGAACGCTCCGCTGTCATAATGCGCATGGGTGTCAAAGTACATGTCGTTCACCTCTTGCGCAATTATAACATTGCCTGCTATAATAACGCAAGAAAGATATAGAGGTGTGCTCATGAAGGATTATTATAAGATTTTAATAGACGGCATGGATGATACGCTTACCGTGACAGGTATCGTGCGGGGAGCTGCGTGGGTCGGAGCAGAGCTATCAAATGGCAGCTTCGGAATTGCTATGAACACCGAGGGCGAGAGCGTGCAGCGCAAGTTTGCCTCACTCGTGGGGCTGGGCGCAAAGACAGCGGCACAGGCCGTTATGAGCTGGAGCTTTAATGAGGCGAGCGAGGCGATGGCAGTCATAAACGCCTTTTACAATACGACCGAGCGCATGGAGCGCCTGCACCTTGCCGACGGCGAGAAAAGCTGCACCGACGGCATGGATATTGAGGGGAAGACCGTTGCGCTCATTGGTCACCTGAAACTCGGCGATGAAGCACTGAAGGGAGCAAAAGAGGTTTACATAATTGAGAGAGACCCTCGTGACGGCGATCTGCCGGACAGTGCCTGCGAGTATATCCTGCCCGAATGCGATGTCTCTATCATCACCGGCAGCGCGGCGGTGAACAAGACCATGCCGAGGCTGCTTGAGCTATCTCGAAACGCAAAGACCGTCGTCATCGGCCCGACCGTCCCCATGTGTCCCGAGCTAAAATCGCTCGGCATCGATCGCCTGTCAGGCATGGTCGTGACCGATAAGGCCGGTATCATCGATTGGATGCAAAAGGTGAGGGGAAATCCGTATCCCTTCGGCAAAAGCTTCACGATAGACTGAAAAACAGGACTGGAAACAGTCCTGTTTTTATTTTCGCTTATTTCCCCTGCTGATAAAACATTTCTCAACAGCGCCAAATGACGCACTTCGGGGAATTACATAAGTATAATAAATAATACCTTATGTAAACTTCGGAGGCGATATTATGAATGTAAAAGGCTCGATAGCGGCGATAAAGACCGCATTTGAGGACAGCGTGGTGCAGCGAAATTCTGAGGATGTCACCGCCCTATGATAGTGGAGGGGGCTCCCCCCGCCATAGCATGGGCTGTCATGTATCTTGTCGGCGGCTTTGTGCTCGGCACGGCGAGGGTATTAGGCACGGCCGGTCCGTTCGGCATTGCGATAGTTGCCGCTGCTGGAGCGGGGGTCAACGGAGTGTGCTGCCTGCTTGGGGCGACGCTCGGCTACATAGTCTCCGGCGGCCTGTCATGGGGCATACGCTACCTTGCGGCGGTAGTTATCGTTTTCACGGTGGAGTTTTCGTTTCAGGACACAAAGCTATACAAAAAAACTCTCTTTGCGCCGACAACCGCTGCCGCCGTGACTTTAGCCACCGGCGTGCTGTCGAGCTTTTCGCAGATACTCAGCGACGCACCCACCGTTGCAGTCGTATTTTTGGAAACGGTGCTTGCCTTCGGCGTGAGCTACTTTATCGCCGAGGCGCTCAAAAAGGATGAACCCACGACCGAGTCTGCCGAGATACGCCGGTCAAGTGCGGTCTTGATAACCGTTGCCGTGTTCATGATGGCGCTGT
>HF986908.1:0-9939 GCA_000431075.1 Firmicutes bacterium CAG:555 | reverse complement strand
CTGTCCGTCGGCCGCTTTGCGGCGGTGCTCATCATTATGATGAGCTCACTGCGCTGCGGGATGATGACCGGCTGCACCGTCGGCACGATGTTTGGTCTTGCGATGGATCTCACGACCGGCGGAACGCCGTTTTTCACGATGGCTTATGCGTTTTCGGGACTGCTTTCGGGCCTGTTTAACCGCTGCGGCAGGCTTGCGTTCCTGCTTGCGTTCGTTCTCTCAAATGCCGTTGCGGCAGCACTCGCATGGACGGCAGCACCGCAGCTTAGCGACCTTGTCGAGGTGCTCTGCGCATCGGTCGTTTTCATGCTCCTGCCGTCAAATGTAATTTGCACAGTGGGGACTATCATCCAACCCGTCGGCGGCGGCAGCGGGGAATCGGGGCTCAGACGCTATGTTTCACGGCGGGTTGCACAGCTTGGCTCGGCGTATGCGGGGCTGTTTGAGATAGTGCGGCGCAATGTCGAGCAAAAATACAACGACGCAGACCCTGCCAAGGTGTTTGATCGTGCCGCCGACTGCGTGTGCGTCATGTGCAAGGACAAAAATCGTTGCTGGAACAGCGAGTACATGGAAACGCTTTCGGCGTTAAACGATGCAACGGCCGCCATGACAAAGCGGGGCACGCTCCAACTCGGAGATATCCCGCTGAGGTTCGTTGAAAAATGCCGAACGCCCGAGGCATTCGTCACCGCCGTCAACGGTGAACTGCGTGCTGCGGCTTATCGCAAGCATTTTGCGGCGCAGCTGCGTGAAAGCCGTGACACGGCGTGGGGGCAGTATTCGGACATGGCGGATATCCTCGGCGGCGTTGCCGAGGAGCTCGGCAGCATAAACGGCGCCGACCACCTTGCCGAGCGGCGACTCATGCGCTATCTGCGCACGATGGACATTGAAGCGGATGCGGCGGTGTACCGTGACGGACGGGGCAGACTGCGTGCGGTGGTGGAATCGGGTTCGCTTTCAAGACTGTATGAAGACCCCGACTATCTTGAAAAGCTGTCTGGGGTACTCGGTCTGCGCCTTTGCCGTCAGAGATCCGCAAACGACGGCATGGCAAAGCTCACGCTCATTGAGGCCGAGCCCCTTGCCGTATCCGTCGGCATTGCGGCAATGAAGAAAAAGGGTGAGAAGGTAAGCGGCGACCGGGGAACATATTTCAAGACCGACTCAGGCGTTTTGTGCGTCATCCTGTCCGATGGCATGGGCTGCGGTCCCGAGGCTGCAAGCGAGAGCAAGGAGGTCATCGAGATACTCGAAAAGTTTCTGCGCTCGGGCATCGACCCCGCCGTTGCCATGAAAACGCTCAACTCCGTGATGCTTTTGAAAAGCGGCGATAACTGGGGGTTTGCAACGGTCGATCTCATGTGCGTTGACCTATTCTCCGGTGAGACCTGCTTTTATAAGTACGGCGCTGCGCCCAGCTATGTCATGAACGGCAAGAACATCCGCCGCATCAAGGGCGAGAGCTTTGCACCCGGCCTCGGAGACGGCACTTCCACTGCACCCGATGTTGTGCGTATGCGCCTGAAGCCCGGCAGCACGGCGATAATCGCCTCAGATGGGGTTATCGGTGACTCGAATGACAGCTGGCTGCGTGAGGTCATGGACTCGGCAACCGATGATATGAAGCTGCTTGCCCGCGACACGCTCCGTGAAGCAGAGAAAATTTACGGCAACTGCGACGACATGACCGTGCTCGCCGTTAAAGTTCAGACCCGTGGGTGATGTATATGGATATGGCAAAACGGGTAAAATCCGAACAGAAAATATCATCACAGGAGGCGGCAGAAGTGGTAAAAGGTACGGCAAAGCGGGTAATAGTTGTAAAATCGCCGGATAAAAAGGTGTTCGAGGAGGCAATATTCATCGTCCGTGAGGACTATATGCGCACCTCTGGTATAACGCATGCAAAGCTCATGGACGAGGCCAAAGCCGCCGCCGGCGGATACATGAGCACCCTGCGCCGCAGACCAAAGTCCAAAACAGGACTTTTGATGGCGCTGTCATCCTTAAGCGGCAGCGCTGTCGCCTACGCCGTATTAAAAATATTCGGGATATAAAACGACAGGCAGTGTAATCACTGCCTGTCGTTTATCGCTAAGTTAAAATTCAAGCTATCTTCGCTGCTTTTCCACAGCAGGAGGATTGCACCGAAGCCGGTGAGCTTGTGCTCAACACTGACGGTTTCCCATGTACCGTCATTCAACACTTTATATTCAATGCGCCGTTCGGTGTGCCGTTTGACAACCTGCGTGACGCATATTTTGTGGCCGACGATGCCGCACACGAGGTGCACAAGCTGCGCTTTGTACTCCTCTAACGGCCTGCGGCCGGAGAGCAGCAGGTCGGAAAACCCGTCAAACACGAGCATCGACTGGAAGCAGTCGGCGTTATTCGTCTCGCTGCCCATGAGTACGAGTGAGAAGCGGTCGGCGGTGTTAAATTCAATCGTATAGCACAGCCCGTCGTGCGTCAGCACGGCTGATGGAATGCGGCTTCCAACCTTATTATAAATGTCCTCGGCAAAGCTCCGCAGGCTTTCTTTCTGCTGCATGGCGAGGGCTTCTTCATTTTCACGCATGGTTTCACCTTTCAGTTTATCGTGTCCGTATTCATTTCAAAAAGCCTGTCGACCGCAGCCTTAAGCGCCTGATGCTCAGGCTTTTCAAGCTCGGGGTCGGAAGCAAGCAGCTCCTGCGCCGCCGTCTGCGCCGTTTGCAGCACATTCATGTCCGAGCACAGGTCGGCGACATGCATCGCCGGCAGACCGTGCTGTCTTGAGCCGAAGAAATCACCCGGGCCGCGCAGCCGCAGATCTTCCTCGGAAATTTTAAAGCCGTCGTTTGTCTGCGTCATGATCTTGAGCCTTGCCTCGGACACCTCGTTGTCGGTGTCGGAGACCAGAACGCAGTAGCTTTTGTGCTTGCCTCGGCCGACACGGCCACGCAGCTGGTGAAGCTGGCTAAGGCCGAAACGGTCGGCGTTTTCGATTATCATAAGCGCCGCATTCGGCACATCGACGCCGACTTCTATGACCGTTGTCGAGACGAGGATGTCAATGCTGCCAGCAACGAAGGCCTGCATGATCTCTGCCTTTTCCTTGGCCTTGAGCTTTCCGTGCACACATGCGACCTTGAGGCCGGGGAAGTAGCGCTGAAGCTCTGCGGCGTGCTCCTGCGCAGACTTCAAGTTCGGCGGGAGCTCCTCGTTTTCCTCTATCATCGGGCAGACGACAAACACCTGCCGCCCTTCGGAAACTAATTTGCGGATGAATCCGTTAAGGCGCACACGGTAGCTCTCGGTGACGGCGAAGGTATCGACCTTTTGCCGACCGGGAGGCAGCTCGTCAATGACGGAAATGTCAAGATCACCGTAGATAATAAGCGCCAACGTGCGGGGGATTGGCGTTGCGGACATGACCAGTACATGCGGGCGATCGCCCTTTGAAATAAGGCTTGAGCGCTGATTTACGCCGAAGCGGTGCTGCTCATCGGTGACGACAAGCCCGAGATTGGGGTACTCCACATCCTCGGAAAACAGCGCATGCGTGCCGATGATAAGGTCAAATTCACCGTTTCTGAGCGAGGCCTTGACCTCGCGCTTCTGTTTTGCGGTCATCGCACCCGTGAGCAGCCCGATCCGCAGACCGAGCGGGGAGAGAATGCCCAGCAGAGTGTCAAAATGCTGCTTTGCCAGAATTTCTGTCGGAGCCATGAACGCACTCATGTATCCGTTTTTTGCAGCGTACCATATAAGCGCCGCCGCAACGAGTGTTTTGCCGCTGCCGACATCGCCCTGAACGAGCCTGTTCATCGCCTTGCCCGACTGCATATCGGCAAGGGCATCGCTCACCGCCCGCCTCTGCGCATTAGTCGGTGTAAAGGGCAGGGCAGACCAAAACTCGTTGAGGTCACAAGACTGCATCTTATATCCGTCGGCCTTGCTGTGCTGCCCCTTCATCCTGCCGAGAGCGCAGGCGAGCAGGAACAGCTCCTCGAATATCAGCCTGCGCCTTGCAAGCTCCAGAGCGGTGAAATCGGCGGGAAAGTGAATGTTTTCATATGCAAAGCCCGTCTGAGCAAGCGAGTATTTTTCACGCAGTGTCTCCGGCAGAACCTCCGGCAGCTCGCCGCCGCAGGCATCCAGCGCCTGCCGCACGGCGTGCATCACGAGCTTCTGCGACAGCCCCGTTGTCAGCCTGTACACGGGGACTATTCTGCCCGTCACGCCGTCCGGTGCGTTTTCCGGCTCGTACACGGGGTTGGACATCGTCCGTTTACCGCCGATACCGATTATCTTGCCATAGAAATTAAGGCACTGCCCACGGCGTATGTGATCCTTGAGATAGGGCTGATTGAAATATGTTATGTCAACCGATGCACTCTCATCCACGACACGGAACTTCACAAGCTCCATGCCGCGGCGGATGCGCACGAGGCGGGGCGTGTCGGCAACGACGCCTTGAATGCAGGCTGTCTCGCCGTCACAGGTGAGCGCTATGGGCTTAAATTGGCTGCGATCTTCGTATTTTCTGGGGAAATAGGAAACAAGGTCGTGTACGGTGAACACGCCGAGCTTATTTAAAAGCAGCGCTTTCCTTTCTCCTATACCCTTGCAGTACCTAACATCGGTGTCCAGATATGCCATTAAACCAAATCCTCTTAACGAAGCACCACCGTATCAATATATCTGATACGGTGGCTGAATTATGTTAACCTTACTCAGTGAACTTAAAAGTATAGTCCTTGGTGTTTGTAAGCTCAAACACCTCGACAAGGCCGCTCGTGCAGATTACCTCGTTTTCATCGGTTATCATGACCATGTCAAAGCCGCCGTAGTTGCGCCAGTAGTTTAGCGCACCGTTAACGCCGAGAACGAACATCGCCGTCGACAGGCAGTCGGCCATCGTGCCGTCCTCGCACACGACCGTAACGGAGACAAGACCGTTATTTGCAGGCTCTCCAGTGCTTGGATCAATAAGATGGTGATATTTAACGCCATCGCTGCCGATAAAGTATCGCTGGTAGTTGCCGCTTGTGACGACTGCCGTCTCGCCGACCTTGAGCGTTCCGACATACGAGCCCGTGTCGTTAGGATCCTCAACTGCGACCGTCCACTTTGAGCCGTCCGGCTTAAGGCCTAGGGTCTGGACATTACCGCCGAGAGAGACGATGCCGCTTTCGACACCGGCATTGCGCATGGCTTCGATCGCCCTATCCGAGGCGCAGCCCTTTGCCGCAGCACCGAAGCTTATCTGCGTGCCTGCTGGCATTCTGACGGAATAGTTCGATTCGCCGCTGAACTCTGTGATGCTCGTTTCCGAGAAGCGGACATTCTTCAAAAGCTCCTTTATCTCCTTGTCCGAGGGAATGATGCCCTTTTCCGAGTCAAACTCGCCCCACGCAAGGTAGAGGGGGTAGACCGAGAGATCAAGTGCGCCGCCCGACTGCTTGCATACCTTGAGTGCGGTGATAAGTATCTCCGCCACCTGCGGGGTGACGATGACATTCTGCCCCTCGGCGTGGTTTAGCTGATAAGCCGCACTGTTTTCAACCTCGGGGTCGAGCAGGGTGTTGAGCGAATTTATAACGCCCGCCGCAGCGTCGAGGCCGGACTTGGCGTTTTTACCGTAGGCCGTGAGCGTCATGACGGTGTCCATTGCAAAGACCTGCTTTTGCTCCTTGGTTTCGCCGCAGGCGCAAAGCGGAATAAGCATCGCAAGGCATACGGTCAGGGCTATGACCTTTTTATAAAGCTTATTTTTCATTTATCTTAGTTCCTCACTGGTTAGATCAAATCACATTATACCATATAAACCGTCAAAAAGAAACTGCAAAATACACAATAACTATTTGTTTAATCTCACCACGACCACAAGATGTTGGAAATAGGCGCATCGACCCGATTCACAGAATATTTACATGTATCGACGGCTCAAACCGTCTGAAGTGTTGACATAATGTGCGCTATGTGTTACAATTTGATTACTGACTATTTTACTGGTTGTAATCAATAACGGAGTGACAAGAATGAAAAAACGACTGATAAGCATAGCGCTTGCGGCAATAATGTGTATATCGCTGCTCATTATACCTGCCGCTGCGGATAAAACGCTCGGCGCTTATACAACGAGTGCGCTGAATCTGCGAAAGAGCGCCGGTACGAGCGCATCCATCCTCATGACCATGCCAAAAGGCGCAGAGGTGATTGTTATTTCCACCTCCAACGGCTGGAGCAAGGTGATGTATAAAAACACCATCGGCTATGCGTCAAAGTATTATCTGAAGAGCGACAGAAGCGTAAGCGGCAAATTCGGTACAGGCACGATAACCGGCTCGGATGTGCGCATGCGCAAGGGCGCAGGCACGAGCTATTCCATCATCGGCACATACGATAAGGGTACAAAGATGACCGTCACCGGTGCAAAGGGCAACTGGTACGCCGTTAAATACAACGGCAAGACCGGCTATGTCAGCGGCGACTACATGACACTGTCGGCAACTTCTAAATCCGGCAGCACAAGCAGCAGTTCAACAAGCTCCACCACCAAGTATACCGGCAAGATAACCGGCTCGGATGTCCGCATGCGCAAGGGTGCAGGCACGAGCTACTCCATTGTCGGCACCTACGCCAAGGGCACCAAAATGACCATCACCGGCTCGAAGAACGGATGGTACAAGGTCAGCTACAACGGTAAGACCGGCTATGTCAGCGGCGATTATATGCGCCTTGTTCCCACAACAACATACAGCAGCACAAAAAACGGCACCGTCAAGGATAACGGCTCCAACCTCAGAATGGGACCCAGCATGATCTTCGGCGTCGTCAAGACCATAAACAGCGGCGCAAAGGCCACTATAACCGGCAGGTATGGCAGCTGGTACGAGATAAAGGTCAATGGCGAGTACGGTTATATGTATAAGACAGGCATCTCACTCGGCACATCGAACTCCGTCCCCGCACCCAAGCAGACCATGGACGCTGTCGGCTATGTAAACGGCGACTCCGTGCGTCTGAGAAGAGGCCCGTCCACGGAATATGCGACCCTCGGCTATTACGACAGGGGAACGAAGGTCACAATAACCGGCAAGACCGGCAGCTGGTATGCCGTTACCATTAACGGCACAAAGGGCTACATGTCCGCAGATTATATAAAGCTCAAGAGCGATAAGACCGATGGCGGCTCCGGCACGGAGCTCGGCAGACAGATAGTTGCCACCGCAAAGCAGTATCTCGGTGTGCCGTATGTCTACGGCGGCGCATCGCCCAAGGGTTTTGACTGCTCAGGGCTTGTCTACTATGTCTACGGCCAGTACGGCTACAAGCTCCAGCGCGGAGCGGGCAGTCAGTACAGAACCGACGGTACGCCAGTCGATAAGTCAGACCTCCAGCCGGGCGACCTCGTGTTCTTCTCGGATAATGTCGACCCCATCGGCCATGTCGGAATGTATATAGGCGACGGGCAGTTTATCCACGCATCCACCGGCAAGGGACAGGTAATAATCACCGACCTCGACTCGTACTACTACGCCGAGCATTACACCGGCGCAAGAAGAATTATATAGTTAAAAATCGTCCGTGAATTTCACGGACGATTTTTAATATCATCGGAATAATATTAGAGCTTATCGCGTCTCTTTCTCTCGCAGATAAAATGGCGGTCTCCGTCATCGGGGTATAGGAAGTTGCTGAACTGCTCGGGGTCGATCTCAACAAGCCTGTCTGTCTCTGCCCGGTTAAGAAGCACGACCTGCAAGCACACGGCGGTCTCTTGGCCGTCCATGTCCTCACTTGCGTCTATAAACATCATGTATTCGTTGCGCTTGCCGAGCGCACCCCTGGGAGCGCTCATCTTGTATTCGCTTGCGCCTGCGTTGACCGGCTTCCAAAAGGGGTAAGCCTCGTTCGGAGCGTACAGCAGCGCATCGATGTGCGGCTCCATGACCACCGAATGCAGCAACCGACAGTCGTCCTGCTTGAAGTAAGTGTCATAATGACTTATAAGAGCGTACATTTTCTTTTGGTTCATATCATGCCCGCCTTTCTTGCTTTTGCACTATCATAGCATAAAATTGCCAAAAGCAAAGGCTTGCGTCAATATTTGTTACCATTCTGCAACTAATACATATTAAATAACTAAAATAAATGATGATTATTTAAATTAAATAATCAAAAGCGTTGACTTTAAAAATCAAAGATGCTATTATAAACACAAAGCTGCTGACGGCACAGCAGTGAGTTTTATGCATTCCCCCCCAATCCCCCACATATTTTATTTTGTAAAAAGAGCAAGAAAGCAGCCTGTCACCGGCAAGACAGACTGCTTTTTTGTTTGTATTCAAAAAACAGCGAGTGGGAAACCACTCGCTGTTTTGCTGTTATTTGATTACTTGCCGAAGTAGCGATTCAGCAGGCCCTCGAAAGCCTTGCCGTGGCGGGCTTCGTCGCGGGCCATCTCGTGGACGGTATCATGGATAGCGTCTAGATTGTACTGCTTTGCGAGCTTTGCAAGCTCGAACTTACCGGCGGTCGCACCGTTCTCGGCGTCGACACGCATCTGGAGATTCTTCTTGGTCGAGTCGGTGATGATCTCGCCGAGGAGCTCCGCAAACTTTGCAGCGTGCTCTGCTTCCTCGTAGGCAGCCTTCTCCCAGTAAAGAGCTATCTCGGGATAACCCTCACGGGCAGCAACACGGCCCATTGCCAGATACATACCGACCTCGGAGCACTCGCCCTCAAAGTTTGCACGCAGACCGCTGATGATCTCCTCCTGAACCTCGGCGGGGACATCTGCGCCGAACTGCTTGCCGACGCCCACAATGTGTTCGGCTGCCCAGGTCTTGTCGTCAGCCTGGAGCATGAACTTGCTGCCGGGAACCTTGCACTGGGGGCAGAACTCGGGGGGAGTGTCGCCTTCGTGAACATAGCCGCATACGGGGCATACCCATTTCTTCATAATAATATCCTCCAATAAAAATAATTTTTATATTTAGTAAGGCAACGAAAGCCCTTACTCACAACAATTTTTGCACAGACCGAAGTAGCTCAGGGAGTGTCCCTTGACCGTTCCGCCCGTTAACTCCTCAACATTAGGATACCTTTTATCAATCGATAAATCAAGAAAAACATCGTCGACCCTGCCGCATTTTGTGCAGACAAAGTGGGAATGGTCGGAGGTGTTGGCATCGTAGCGCTCCTCACCGTTGACATGGCCGACGGTGATGATAAGCCCATCCTGCATCAGCACATTGAGGTTTCTGTACACCGTGCCGAGGCTGAGATCGGGTATCTCCGGCTTGAGCTGCGTGTATATCTGCTCGGCCGAGGGGTGAGCGGTGGTATTGCACAGCGCCTCGTATATCGCCGAGCGTTTTTTACTTGTCCGCCGTGCCTGCATTTTTCTCACCTCTTAGTAATGATTATCGTTACTGATAATATAGCACACACTTTTTTGTTTGTAAAGCCCTTTTTGAAAAATTTTTATTTTTTCTTGCCTAAAGAACACAAATGGCTTAAAATGAGAGAGAAAAAACCTGAAGATAGGAGATAAACAATGAAAAGACTGTTAAGCATGCTTTTGGCGGTCATGATAGTGCTTTCGCTGATGGCTCCCGTCGCATTTGCTGACAATGAGCCCGCAGCGCCCGCTATCGAGGTCACTGCGAGCAACGATCCGACCGGCGGCAAGATCGTTTTGACTTGGGCAGCTGTTGACGGCGCTGCAAAGTACGAGGTGTACCGCAGCGGGACTAAGACCGGCGAGTACAAGCTGTTCTACACAACGACTAGGCTCAGCTACACCAACACCAGCGCATATGCAGGCTACTGGTACCACTACAAGGTCAAGGCACTTGACGCTGACGGTAACGAGATCGTCACGAGCGCCATCATCACCCAGTGCGCAGACTGCGCAGCACCCGTCATCACGGCAGGCAA
>HF986907.1:21999-32557 GCA_000431075.1 Firmicutes bacterium CAG:555 | reverse complement strand
CCGGCCATGTTGATGGTCGCACCGAGGGGGATGGAGACCGAGTAGAACTCACGGTCGAGCTTGAGGCTCTCGCACAGAGTCATGTTGACGGGGATGTTAGCGGCCGAGGAGCGGGTGAAGAATGCGGTGACGCCGCTTTCCTTGAGGCACTTGAACACCAGCGGATACGGATTCTTGCGGATGACGATGAACACCATGATGGGGTTGACGACAAGGGCGGCAAAGAGCATGCAGCCGACGAGGATGAGCAGCAGCTTGCCGTACTCGTTGAAGATGGCAAGACCGCTGGTGGAAACTGCGGTGAACACGAGACCGAGGATGCCGAAGGGTGCGAGATTGATAACGAAGCGGACTGCCTTGGTGACTGCCTCGGAGGCATCGGACAGGAACTTTTTCGTCGTGTCGGATGCGCCCTTGAACATGAAGCCGAGGACGACTGCCCAGAACAGAACGCCGAGGTAGTTGGCGTTGACGATCGAGCCGATGGGGTTGGCAACGATGTTGTTAAGAAGGCCGGTGAAGATGGCCGCAAAGCTGTCGGGAGCGGCATCGGAGGCGGCCTCCGTGAGGGTGATGGTCACGGGGAAAATGAAGCTTGCGCAGACGGCGACGACTGCCGCAAGGAAGGTGGAGATGAGGTACAGGACGATAACTGTGCCGAACTGCTTGCCCATCTTCTCCTTGGACTGTGCAAGTGCGCTGATGATGAGTATGAACACCAGCAGCGGGGCGATGGCCTTCAGAGCGCCGACGAACAGGCTGCCTAAGATGCCGATGCCGGGTGCGGTCTCGGCGGCGTTGGGGATGAGCAGGGCAAGAGCCACGCCGATGACCATGCCGATAACGATGCGCAGCACGAGGCTTACGCTGTTATACGCTTTTACGATTTTCATTTTTTCATTTCTCTTTCCTTTTGCATATTTCGGGCGGCGACAAACAGCCGTCCCGAGTGAACACTTTCAGTATTTTAACAAATTATTAACACCGTGTCAATTAACAAAGAAAACCGGGGAGCCGCATAAGCTCCCCGGTTTTTTCATGGTATGTTGCTAAATTTTCATAGTCCCTTATTTTGCAAGGATATGCACCACATTGCTGTAGGCCGAAGTAGCATAGCTGCTGCGGCTGCAATTGGCGACGACCTTGTAGTAGTAGGTCTTGCCCGCAACGGCGCTGGTGTTGGTGTAGCTTGTGTACTTGGTGGTGTACATCTTGGAATAAGTGCCGTTTGCGGTGGTGGCACGGTAGATGGTATAGCTGTCTGCGTTATACACCTTGGCCCAAGTCAGCCTCGGGTCGCCGTTATTTAGGCTTATTTTCACGACGGGTCTTGCGCAATCGCAGGTACGCTCTTTAATTGAGCTGAACTCGGAGTTAGCGGCGGTGTTCGTGCCGCAGACAGCCTTGACCTTATAGTAGTAGGTGTAGCCTGCGTAGGAGGTGGAGTTGGTGTAGCTCGTGCTCGTGGTGGTGTACATCCTGGTGTAGGTGCCGTTTTTGGTGCCTGCTCTCCAGATCTCGTACTTCGTTGCGCCCTCGACCGCCTTCCACTTGAGGGTGACCTTGCCGGAGGAGGCGTTGTTGCCGCTTGTGACGGTGGGTGCTGCACACTTGCATACGCATGGGCCAACGAGAGCTGCCGCAGAATCTGCGTAGGTCGTTCTGCTCGAGAGCGCATAAACCTTGTAGTAGTAAGTCACACCGCCCTTGGAGGTGGAGTTGGTGTAGCTCGTGGAGGTCGTGGTGTACATCTTGGTGTATGTTCCGTCAATGCTCGTGGAGCGGTAGATGGCGTAGCTCTTTGCGCCGGTCACGGCCGTCCATTTGAGGGTGACCTTGCCGGAGGTTGCGTTATTGCCTGCGGTGACGACGGGTCTTGCGCAGTCGCAGGTGCGCTCTTTAATTGCGCTATAAGAGCCTGCCCTGCCGTCATAGCCGATGGCACGCACCTTATAGTAATAGGTGCTGCCTGCGGAGGCGGTGGTGTTGGTGTAGCTCGTGCCGGCAGTGGTGCAGTACAGCGAGTATTTGCCGTTTTTGGTGCCGGAGCGGTACACCTCGTACTTGGCTGCGCCGTCAACGGGGTTCCAAGTGAGGCGGGGCTTGCCGGTATCGGGATCGTTGCCGCCGGTGACGCTGGGTACGCCGACCTTGTCAACGCTGATCTTGCCGTAGTTTATCGTGACTTCGGCGGTGGTGCCGGCCTTATCGGTCACGACGACGACAAACGAGCCTGCCGAAGCGGATCTTGTGGGCGTGCCGGAGATTGCGCCGGTGGCCTTATTGACGGTGAGCCCTGCGGGCAGTGCCGAGCCGGACTTTATCGAGTAGCTGTAGCCGCCTGCGCCGCCGTAGGTCGCACAGGACAGGTATATCTCTCGATCAAGCTTGATGCCGACCATTGCTGCGGGCAGGTCGAACAGCGCAGAATCCATGACGGTAAGCGGGAGGTTCGCCTTGGAGGCGATGACCGCAGATTCGAGCGGCTTGCCGGCGGAATCGGTCAGATAATAGCCGCTGCCGGTGGTCGCAGTCGAGGTGCGGTAGCCGAAGTAGTATGCATTGCTGTTTTGCAGGGCCTTATTCGATGCGATGGAGAAGTTCGAGTACGGGGTCGTATTTACCTTGGTGTAGCCGTTGAGGGCGACGCTGCCTGAGGTGCTTGCAACGGTCAGGGCATTGTACACTGTGGTCGCCGTGCCGGTGGCGTTGAGCGTAACGCTACCGCTGCCGGAGGTGTTGAGCAGATATGCCGCCGCAGCGCCGTCTTTGGCGCCGTTGACGGTTATTCTGATATCGCCGGAGGTGTTGGCGATAAGCCTTGACGCTGCGCCACGGTATGCGGCCGTGATATTGAGTCTTGCGTCGTTGTTGACATACGCCCAATTGGTGATGCCGCTCGTGCCGGCGGCACCAGCCGCACCGACAAGGTTCACGGTGCCGCCGTTGACCTCAAGCGATTGCGCCTGACCTGCGCTGCCGGTGACGATAAGGTCGGCCGAGGTCGTGGTGGTCGTCTGTTTTACGGTCAGCGTATCGCCGAGGGTGCTGTTGGTCTTTGTTATCGTCAGCTTGCCGTTGACGCTGATGCCTTCACGGGCAGGGCCGGGCAGAGTGACGGTGTTAGTGCCGCTCAGGACAATATTGAGGTCTGTGTCACACTTGATGGGGCCTGCGTTGTAGCCCTTGAGGGTGAGGGTCTTGTTCGAGGCGGTGTAGCTCCAGCCGAGCCCCTCTTTATCGGTCTTGACATTGAACTTTATGTAGCTTGAATTATCCGAATAATCGACATACAAAAACTCCTCGGACGCCTTGACGGCGGAGTAGTTTATCGTTACCTGTGCGGTCGAGCCCTTGCTGTCCTTGGCAGAGACGACAAAGGCGCCTGCTTCACTTGCAGCCGACGGTGTGCCGGAGATGCGGCCGGTTTTTGAGTCCATCGTAAGCCCCGCAGGCAGCTTGCCGGAGACAACGGAGAACACATAGCCGCCCGAGCCGCCTCTGGTGGCGTTGATAACGGCAATGGTCGATTCATACTTCGTGCCGACCTTGAGACCGGAAAGGTCGAGCAGCTTCGAGTCCATTATCGCAAGCGGCTGACCGTCAACGGTCTGATAGGTCGCCGAGGAAAGCGGCTGACCGCTTGAGTCGCAAAGATAATACCCGGGGTTGCCGTTCGGGTCAGTTGTATAGCTGCCCTCGTAGTAATTATCTACGCCCTTCACCTTTTTATTGTAGTCAACGGAGTAGTTGTCCACGGGATCGTTTGCGACCTTGGTATAACCGTTTAGGACGACATTGCCTGCGGTGCTTGCAATTTTCAGGCTCTCGCACACGGTGACCGCCGGTGTGGGGGCGTTCAGCGTCACGGTGCCGGTGCCGGAGGCATCGAGTGAGCAGACGGCGGCGGCAAAGGAGTTGCTGCCGTTTGTCGTAACGGTGACTGTGCCGGAGGTGTTGGTCTTGAGGGTCGAGCCTACGCCACGGTAGGGGGCCGTGATATTCAGCCGTGCGTCATTATTTACGACGGTCATGTTCGCAATGCCCGTGCCGGTACCGCCGACCACCTCGTTTTTGAGGGTGACGGTGCCGCCGTTTATGACGCATGCGTGTGCCTCGTCGTCCTTGCCGGTCTGGATGAGGTTCGACGGGGATGCGGCCACGGTCTGCTTAATGGTCAGCGTGTCGCTTGCCGATGAGCTTGTCTTGTTTATCGTCAGCTTGCCGCCGACGGATATGCCGGACTTTGCATCCTTTGCAAGACTTATGGTGTTGGCGCCCTTTAAAACGACGGTCAGGTCACCGCCGTATTTTATGGCGCTGCCGTCATAGCCGCTCAGGGTCAGCGTCTTTTTCGCTGCGTCCCATGACCAGCCCGTGCCGGAAGCGCTGGCGGTGTATTCCTTGCCGGAGACGGTGAGCGTATCCGTGCCTGCCGCCAAAGCGGAGACGGGCAGGAGCGTGCACACCATGATAAGGGCTAAGAACAGTGCCAATAACCTTTTCATGTATTTTTCCTCCTTGAGGTTTCAATCTGCAGTAACACTATTATAATGTAACACAAAAGCATTGCTTTTGCAATATGAAGAAAAACCCCGTCAGAGACGAGGCTCTGACGGGGTTCTGCTAACACTCTTAGTTTTCTTCTTTTTTCTTACTTGCGACTACTGCGCTCACGCCAAGGCCGGACATTACGAGCACGCCGAGCCAAATTGCGATGTTGCTGTTGTCACCGGTCTGCGGGATGACCAGTGCGGGTATCGAAACGGTCTCGGTCTGGCCGCACTCGGTGCAGGTAAGCACCTTTTCGCCGTTTTCGAGCGTGGTGGGCTCCTTGGTCACCTTGCCCTCGTCCCAGCTGTGGTCGTGTGGTGCGATGACGGTGACATCCTTGACTGCGTCGCAGTCTGCGCAGTGGATAGACTTGCTTCCGCTCTCGGTACAGGTCGGTTCCTTGTCAACGGTGAAGTCGCTTTCCCATGCGTGACCCTTGGCCTCGATGACGGTGACATTCTTGACTGCGTCGCAGTCTGCGCAGTGGACGGACTTGCTGCCGGCTTCGGTGCAGGTCGGCTCCTTGTCGACAGTGAAGTCGCTTTCCCATGCGTGGCCGGCTGCGGCTATCTCCTCGGTGACGGTGTCGCCGCAGACGGAGCAGACCTTCTGCTTGCTGCCGGCATCCGTGCAGGTCGGCTCGACGGTGGTCTCCCAGTCGCCGTAGCTGTGCTCGCCGGTTGCAACATGCTTGTAAAGATCAAGGGTGAGCTGATGTGCTTGCTTTGCCAGAGCTGCACTCTCGGCAGTGGCGTATATCTTAGCCGATGCCGTGTCCATACCGCTGACTGCGGCCTTCATCTGACCGATCTTGTCGTAGCACTTTGCCTGCATCTCGGCAAGCTTTGCGTGGATGAGTGCGTTGTCCTCATCAGAGCACTCATCGGACAGAGCGAAGTTGCTCAGGCCGTCAACGGACCAGTAGTAGCCGGTCTCCCAGCCCTCGGGCAGGATCTTGTAGCCGCTGCCCTTCCAGCTGACAGAGGGGAATGCGCCGTAGAAGCTGTCGGGCTTTTCTGTCGTGAAGCTTGCGCTTCCGAGGCCGCCGACCTTGTAGCCCTCGTACATGTCGGTGGTCAAAACGGGCAGGTAAGGAATTGCAACGGTGTACTGGCCGTGCTCCATTGCAAGCCACTCAACGGTGGCTGTCTCCATGGGGCCGGTGGACTGGATCTGGAAGATGTGCCACTCGAGATTGCCGGTGTTGCCGATACCGTTGACCTTGTAGAAGTCGACCACATCCTTTGCGCCGAGATTCTTGGCCGCTTCGATAGCGGTAGTCACGGTGACGATCTTGCCGTCCTTGACATTGGTGATGGTAAAGTCGGAGCTTACGGTGTTTGCGGAGGTGAACTTCTCGCTGCCTGCGAGGTAGTTAAGGCCGTTTACCATGCGGGAATTGATGCTGGTATTGGAGTAGGAGGCACGGAAGTCAATGGTGTTCTCGGCCTCATCGCCGACATAGGTTCCGGCCTGCTTTGCGATCTCGATGACCTTATCCGATGCGATGACATTCTCGGTGTCGTCAAGGTCGACAAGGCCGATAGCGCCCATGTTCGGGCTGATGGCGATCATGTCGGAGGAGAGCTTGACCGCAATGTACTGGTGGCCGGTGTAGTTTTCGACATACCAGACTTCCTTCTGGTCGCCGATGAGAACGCCCGAGCGCTCCTCGGCACCGACAGTGTCGTAAATGTTCATCAGCAGCTCAACGCCCTCTTTAGCGGAGCTTGCTTCGCCGAGGAGAACAGTGGCCATGTCACTTTCGCACATGCCGCCGCCGACCATCGGGTCAAGCGCCTTGAAGTAGCTGCTGCCCTTCCATCCGAGCGTGACCATTGCGGAAACGGAAACGCCCTTCTCGTTCGTGCCGCACTCCTCCATCGGGGTGTGTGCGTGCGTTCCGTCGCAGTCGGGGCACACGCCGCCGAGATTATCGTCGGAAACGGCGGTGTAGGAGTAGCTGTCGTGGCTGAAGGTGTGGGTAAAGCCGTAGCAGCCTTCGTATACGCTGCCTGCGGCATGCTTGCCGTGCTCGCTTACATAAGCGACCTTGTTGTAGCTGTTGGAGTAGTCCTCGCTTCTCGCCATGAAGGTGGAGCCGTCGGTCGTGAGATCAGAGCCGACATATATCATCGTGCAGGCCGAAGCACTGCCGATACCGATCGCAGTGACCGCTGCAACGGTCATTGCGCAAACCATAAGCTTCTTTTTGAGGTTCATGTCGATTTTTCCTTTCGGTGAGTATTTATTCATTGACAGTGCATAATATACGCTTTCCGAATGGATATGTCAAGTGTTTTGTTGAATATTTTTTCATGAAATTTTAACACACTCGCAACAATATGCATTATTACAACAATCATGTGCAAGCGAATGTGCGTTTTTATTCATTCTAACGAACAAGTGCCCTCACCTGTCGCAAACATGCGTTCTTGCTTTTATATGTCGCATTAAGTGAGAAAAGCCTCACGATTCGTTTGAATCGTGAGGCTTTTTGTTTATTCCTCGGAGACGTGGATCTCTTTTATGGTGAAATCCTGGCCGGTGAGGATTGATTTTTCAAAGCTTCCGCAGTTCGGGCAGTAGCCCTCGTGCTCGATGACATTGAAAATTTCGTCGCAGTCGTCGCACTCGGCCATGCCGGGTATGACATTCATGATGAGCTTCGTGCCCTCAAGTATCGTTCCCTCGGTCGCAACGGGATAAATCTCCTCGACATACTTCGGGATGATGAGCGACAGCTCGCCGATATCCAGAACGACCTCGTCTATCTTCTTGACATTGTTTTCGGCGGCGAAGCTTTCGACCGTGCGCACGACCTGCTTTACAACACCTATCTCGTGCATATCACTTCTTGAGGATCTTCTTTGCCACGAAGCGGCTTGCGGCTGCCGGAGCGTTGCCGACGGCGGTCATGAGCGTGTTCATGTAGCTGTAAGAGGTGTGATCCATAACCTTCTCAAGGTGGATGGCGTCAAACTTGCACTTGGTGGTGCAGATGCCGCAGCCGATGCACATATCCTCGTCGACGACGACGCAGCCGCAGCCGAGGCAGCGGGCGGCTTCCTTCTTGATCTGCTCCTCGGTGAGGGTACCGCGCAGATCCTTGAAGCTCTTCTTTGCCTCCTTGGCGGGCGCACCGGCGGCCTTCTGGCGGGGTGCATTGTCAAAGCCGACTGCGTTGATGCCAAGCGTTGCGACATCCAGCGGCTTATAATCACGGTGGTCACGGCCGAGATCCTGGGTCTGGCCGGGATGTACATAGCGGTGGATGGAGATGGATGCTTCCTTGCCTGCCGCAATTGCGTCGATGGCAAACTTCGGGCCGGTGACAAGGTCGCCGCCTGCGAAAACATCCTCAACATTGGTTCTGCCGTACTCGTCGACGAGAACGGTGCCCTTTGCGCCGGTGTTGATACCCTCGATGCCCTCAAGGTCGATCTTCTGACCGATTGCGGAGATCACGGCGGAGACCTTCATGGTCTCGAACTCGCCGGTGCCGACGGGCTTGCCGTCCTTGAGCTCCATGATCTCGACCTTGAGCTCGGCTGCCTTGCCCTCGCCGGTTATCTCGGCGGGAGCTGCGAGGAACTTGAACTTCACGCCCTCTTCGATGGCTTCTTCTATCTCGTCGTCCGCTGCGGGCATTGCGTCACGGTCACGGCGGTAGACTATCGTGGTCTTTGCGCCGAGGCGGACTGCCGCTCTTGCGACATCGATGGCGACATTGCCGCCGCCGATGACTGCGACTGCCTTGCCGATAGCGGGCTTATTGCCGAGGTTTACCTCACGCAGGAAGTCGATGCCGGTGAAAACGCCGTCGAGGTCGTCGCCCGGGCAGCCGACCTTTGCGCCCTTGGATGCACCGACTGCAAGGTAGATGGCCTTGAAGCCGTCCTTGCGCAGCTTGTCAAGGGTGATGTCCTTGCCGACCTCAACGCCGGTCTTGAACTTCACGCCCAGATCCTTGAGCACCTTTATCTCGGCCTTGATGACATCCTTCTCGAGGCGGAACGAGGGGATGCCGAGGGTCAGCATACCGCCGAGCTCCTTTTCCTTCTCGTAAACGGTGACGGGGTAGCCCTTGACGGCGAGGTAGTATGCGCAGCTCAGACCCGCCGGGCCTGCGCCGATGACCGCTATCTTCTCCTCGTACTTTCTGCCGATCTGATTGAGCAGCTTCGGAACGAAGCGGGTCTTTGCGTCGAGGTCCTTCTCGGCGATGAACTTCTTGACATCGTCGATTGCGACGGCGTCATCGATGCTCGCACGGGAGCAGGCGGCTTCGCAGGGCTTATTGCAGATGCGGCCGCAGACTGCGGGGAAGGGGTTTTCCTTCTTAATAAGCTCGAGTGCCTCGGTGTAGCGACCCTCGCCCGCCAGCTTCAGGTAGCCCTGAACGGGGATATGGGCCGGGCAAGCCGCCTTACAGGGTGCGGTGCCGCTGGGCATTACATCGGTGCGGTTGGTGCGGTAGTTGACATTGTAGCTCTTGGGATCCCAAGGAATTTCTTTATCGGAATGGTAAGCGTCGGAGATCTTCGGGTCGACGGTGCTGCACTTCTGACCGAGCTTGAGAGCATTGGTCTGGCAGTTTTCGACGCACTGACCGCAGGCGACGCACTTGTTCTTGTCGACCTTGGCAAGGAAGTTGGACTGTATCGACTTTGCCGAGCGGAAGTAGTTTGCGATACGCAGAGCGTAGCACGAGCAGCCGCAGCAGTTGCAGATAGCGGTGGTGTCCTCAAAGCCGGGGGTCTGGTTTATCTCGTGGACAAGGCCGTTGTCCTCGGCACGCTTTAATATCTCATATGCCTCCTCCTTGGTGATAAGGCGGTGAGTGCCAAGGCGGGAGTAATTTATGGCGTTGTCATTGAGGTACATGCACATATCCTCTTCGAGGTGGCCGCAGCCTTCGCCGATCAGGCGGCGGGAACGACGGCAGGAGCACGGGCCGACGGAGATGGCCGATGCCTTCTCGATAAGGGTGCGCACCTCGTCATAGGATGCGGTCTTGGAGTTGTTTTCAATGGCGCTCATGACGGGCATAACACGCATGAACATCATGCCCTGCTTGCCGTTCTGCAGAACGGGAGCAACCATTGCGATGCGGCGGCGGGTGTACTCCTCAAAGCATGCGCCGAGGTCGGGGTAGCGCTCGCACTGCTCGTTGTTCGAGAGGATGCCCTCCATGATGCCGGGCACCCAAATGGGGTAGTACCAACCGGCCTTTGCGCCGTTGAGACCCTCCATGGTGCGGCACACGCCGGCCACATTGAGCTTATCAAGCTGCTCACGGGTCCATTCGACGCTTGCCTTGCAGCGCTTTGCAAGCTCCTCGGTGGTGCGGGGTGTGTCAAGCTTCATGTGGAGCATGACCTTGCACATATCGTCGTCAACGATAGGCTCGAGAATGCGGTACTCGGGGTCATTGTAGGTGATGCCGGTGTAGGTCAGACTTTCGAGGCTGATCTTTGTCGCCAGCTTCAGAATATTCGGTCTGTGTGCCATAATTGATCTCCTTATTATGTATTTATTTTTCTTGTAAACCAATCAACTAAACTAACAGTATAATTATATCACAATGATTCCGCTATGTCAAACTTTTGACTGTTTCGGGAAAGCGTAAAAACACAACTGCATCAATAGATTGACGGGTGGCTGGCATTTATTAACTTTTCTTTGCTCTGCCAAAGAAAAGGAGACAAATAGCAAAAAACACTCCGCATAAAAACACGGAGTGTTTGCTGTTTGAATTATCAGGGAATGATGCTGTCTTTAACGCCGCCGAGGAAGTCGCCGAGACCCTTGGAGAAGTCGCCGACGGTATTGGTAATGCCCTCGATATCGCCCTTGTCGTAGGCCTTGCCGATGTCCTTGAGCGAGCCGACGAAATCGTCCGCTGCGCCCTCGACGCCCTTTTCAACATTGTCGCCATAGTTCATGATGTAATCAATCTTGTTGCGGCCGTTATCCTTGCTGCCGCCGTCATTTTTGGTCG
>HF986907.1:0-21855 GCA_000431075.1 Firmicutes bacterium CAG:555 | reverse complement strand
CGCTTCGGGCTGAGCCGTCTCGGTCGGGGTGGGTTCGGTCTTCTCGTCCTCGTCACCGGAACACGCCGACAGCGTTGCCGCCAAAATGACGATGAGCGCTGCAAGCACTACGAGTGCCACAACAAAAAATATACTTTTCTTTTTGGTCTGCGCCATGTTTCCCTCCGTTTTGGGTCGACCCCCATCGACCTGAATCTAAATTTTTCCGGCAATTTTGTCTATTTTAGCATACTATTTTTTGAATTGCAAGAGTTTAAAATGTATTTTATCCATTAGTTTCCATGCATTGGTTTTGAGCGAGAGCGTGACGGCGACCTCGCCGAATACTATACCGCCGATGATATCGACGAAAAAATGCTGCTTGACGAACACGGTCGAGGCGCACACAAGCGCCGCAAACAGTCCCGATCCGATGACAACGGGCTTATCGAGCCTGGCTATCATGAAGCCTCGGAACACCATGTAGGCGAACATACAGTGCATGGATGGGAACAGGTTCGTCGGCTGATCGGCGGAGTAAAGCTGCGCAAGAAGCCGGTCGTAATAAACGCCGCCCGTTACCTCGGGGCGGTCGATGACCGTGGGAACGGCGATAAAAAAAACGGCACATATAAGCTCGGCGATGTAAATGCCGGTGAACATCCTGAAGCACAGCTCCCGCTCCTGACGCATACAAACGGCAAGGCCGAGTATCCAGAAGATGAAGGTCGCCGTGTAGACCGTGACCCACTCGGGTGCAAGCGGTATCACTCCGTCAAGCGGCACGGGAATGCTGTGATGCACGGCAGATGCGGTAAGCGGCTTTGTGCCCCAAAATATCGCCATATGCATAAGCACGGTTATCACGAGTGGAAAGTAAGCGTAGCTCGGAAAGAGCTTGGTTTTCTGTAAAGTCTTATCCATGGGCATCCTTATCTTACAAACGAAGTATCAACATTGACGACGGCAAAGCGTCCGGGCATCTGCTCCTCAACGGCGGCGCACACCTCGGCTCGCACCTCGTCTGCGGTCTTTGCGATACCGCAGGGGACGACAACATCAAAAATGAGGTTGGTGTGGCTCGGCCCTGCGACCATGCGGAAATCATGCACGCCGATGACATCGTCAATTCCGGCGATGACCTCCAGAAGCTTTTTGTGCTCGGCATCGACCGCCTCGTCGTCGCACACGACGGGATCCATATGTATCGTCGCTTCGCAGCCGAGATCATGGGCGAGCGTGCGCTCGACGGTATCGACGGCGTCGTGCAGCTCAAAGATATCTCCCCTGCCGTCGACCTCGGCATGCAGGCTTATCATGAGCCTGCCCGGGCCGTAATCGTGCACGACAAGATCGTGCATGCCGATTATCTCCTCACGGCTCATAACGATATCCTCTATCTTCTGCACGAGCTCGGGATCGGGCGCCTGACCGAGAAGCGGCGAGAGCGTGTCTCTCGCAACGCCGACGCCTGCCCAGAGGATGAACAGCGCAACGAGCACACCGGCATAGCCGTCAATGTTCACATCAAAGAAATAGCTCACGCCCATGCTCAGTAAAACGACCGTAGTCGCAATGGAATCCGACACCGCCCATAGCCAAAATGAACCCCGAGAGGCTGCCGGCCGCCGTTGCCTGCATCGCCGACGACGAAATTTTCTTGCCGACCGAGCGGTTATACGCCGACATATAGACCTTCACGGCGATGGAAACTATCAATATCGCCGCCGGAAGCAGACCTGTTTCGACAGGCTCGGGTGTTATTATCTTTTGTACCGAGCTTATGAGCAGCTCCACGCCCATGACAAGGATGAGCGCCGCAACGCACAGGCCGGAGATATACTCAAGCCTCCCGTGGCCGAACGGGTGGTCAAGGTCCGGCTTTTTGCTGGATAAATGAAAGCCCACAAGCGATATCGCCGACGAGCCTGCGTCTGATAAGTTGTTGAACGCATCGGCGGTTATGGCGATAGAGCCGGAAACGGCTCCCGCAATGTATTTGCCCGCAAACAGCAGGACATTCAAAACGATGCCCAATGCGCTGCACAAGCTGCCGTAGGCCTTCCTGACAGCGGGATCGGTCACATCGTCACGGTTTTTTATGAAAATTTTGGACAGCAGTGATACCACGGCGTATCCCTCCGATACAAAACAGGTTTAAGTATTATATAACGATATTACCGATACTTCAAGCAATGCGGAAAAATAATTGTTAATTTTATATTAAAGTCATTTCTGCATCTTGAATAAATCGGCATTTTATTATATTATGTAAAGGTATATCTGTTGGTAGTGTAATATTTTTGAACTTGGGGCTTTAGTATGCGCAAATTAGCGACCTTTATCGTCGACAGGCGAAAGTTGATAATGATAATTTTTGCCGTGGCAACGGCGCTTTCAATATTCACCTCGGGGCTGGTCAAGGTCAACTCCGACCTCTACACCTTCCTGCCGGAAAATTCCGAGACCCGTCAGGCGCTCGGCGTTATGGGCAAGGAGTTTACGACCTACAGCACCGCAAGGATCATGGTCGAGGACATAAGCTATTCCAATGCGTTGGAGCTATACCACGACATTGCCGCCGTTGACGGTGTGAGGTCCGTGAGCTTTGACGATTCGAGCCTGCATTACACCAAAAACCGTGCGATGTTCTCCGTCACCTTCGCAGGCGGCGACAATGACGAGGCCAGCTTAAGCGCCCTTGAGGATATAGAGGACATCCTGTCCGACTACACGGTGTATTACGACACGCAGGTCGGCTATAACCCCTCGGTGCAGATAGTAAGCGAGATGCTGGTCGTCGGCATAATCACCGTAGTGATAGTCATTGCCCTGCTGCTTCTGACCTCCCGCAGCTATGCGGAGGTGCCGGTGCTGCTTGTGACCTTCGGTGCAGCGGCCCTGCTTCAGTTCGGCACAAACTTCCTGTTCAAGCAGATCTCCTATGTCTCCAATGCGGTGACGCTCATCCTCCAGCTTGCGCTTGCCATAGACTATGCGGTCATTTTGTGCAATCGATTTGCCGAGGAAAAGCAGCATTCCGAGCCGAGACAGGCAATGATAGATGCCCTTACAAAGGGCATTCCCGAGATATCCTCCAGCAGCCTCACGACCATCGGCGGACTTATCGCCATGGCGTTCATGCAGTTCGGTCTCGGCAGCGACCTCGGACGGGTACTCATAAAATCCATCCTGCTTTCGATGCTGTCGGTGTTCCTTCTCATGCCGGGGCTTCTTCTGACCTTCAACAAGGCCATCGACAAGACCCGCCACCGCAGTGTCATCCCGCATATCGACTTTGCGGGCCGATTTGCTTGGAAAACGAGAAAGATAGTCCCGCCGATACTCATCGTTGTGCTCATCGTCTGCGGTTACTGTGCGCTGCACTGCCCGTTTTCGTATAACTATTCCGACGCAATGCCCCTTAACCTCAACGACCGGCAGCTTGCCCGTGCCGAGGTAAACGATACCTTCGGCTACAGCAACATGATGGCCGTCGTTGTCCCGACGGGCGACTATCAGGCCGAGGCGGACATGCTCGAGGAGATATCGAAGCTTGAACATGTGACCTCCGTTCAGGGCATCGCCATAACCGAGGTGACGGGCGGCTATAAGCTCACCGACAAGCTCACGATCAGCGAATTTTGCGATATCGCAGGGCTTGACGAAATGACGGCATCGGCGCTGTTTGCCTACTACGGCGCATCGCATGACGATTACAAGCAGGTCGGCGAGGATCTGCACAATTACAAGGTGCGGATGATAGACCTGTTTTCCTTCCTGTACGAGGTCGTGGAAAAGGGCGATGTTGAGGTCACGGCCGAGCAGAAGAGCATGATAGAGGATCTTAACTCTCAGCTTTCCGATGCCAAAGCGCAGCTCCAAGGTCCCGACTACAGCCGCATGCTGGTGTACTGCGACACCGATGTGCAGTCGCAGCAGTCGTATGATCTCATCGGCCAAATTCACGAAATCGCCGAAAAGTATTACGACGGCACGATATATGTCGCAGGTGACGCCACCTGCTCCCGTGACCTTGAGCAAACCTACACGAGGGATAATGCCATGGTCAGCATCCTCTCGGTCGTGTTCGTCGTCATCGTGATTTTGTTCACCTTCCGCTCGGCCGGACTTCCCGTTCTGCTCATTGCAGTCATCCAGGGCAGCATCTGGATTAACTTCACCTGGCCGTATGTGACGAACGAGCCGATATTCTTCGTCGGCTACCTCATCGTCACGGCTATACAAATGGGCGCAAATATCGACTACGCCATCGTCGTTTCAAACCGCTACATCACCCTGCGGCAAAACAACTCCAAGCGTGTGTCGATAACCGCCGCACTCAACGGCGCTCTGCCCACACTCATCACCTCCGGCAGCATCCTTGCCATTGCGGGTCTGCTCATCGGATTTTTGTCCACCGAGGCAATTACCTCCGATATCGGTATCGCACTCGGCCGAGGCACATTCATCTCGCTGCTGCTCGTCATGTTCGTCCTGCCGCAGCTGCTTTTGTGGGGCGATAAGTTTATAAAGAAAACAACCTTTGCAAAGAAAATCCATTTCCGTGTACCGCCCATCTTTGAGGATGACTTCGAGGAGGTCGCACGCAAGCATACGGCGGGCAAGTAAATCGGGGGATCGCTTGTTCGTTTACGAGAAAGGAAGAAAATAAATGAAAAGAATCGCACTGGCCGTCATCAGCATCTGCCTTGTGATCGCTTCGGTGTTCGGCTTTTTCGCCGCTGCCGCCGGTCTCGAGGATATAACCGGCATCCTGCGCAGATCCAATCTGCAAAATGACGATATCCGCGACTCGATAGCCCTCATCTCCGAGCGCTATGACGAGATAAAGGACAATGGCGGCGACAAGACCGCCAAGAACTACGCCACAGCCGTTGTCACCGATAAGTACGGCAGCAGCAAGATAAGCGCCGGTCAGAAGCAGTATGACGAGGGCAAGGCCCAGCTTGACAAGGGTCAGAAGGAGTATGACGCCGCCAAGGCGCAGCTGGATAAGGGCAAGGCGGATTACGCCGCCGCCGAGAAGCTCATTGCCGAAAAGGAAAAGGAAATTGCCGACGGCGAAAAGCAGATAGCCGACGGCGAAAAACAGCTTGCCAAGGCGAAAAAGCAGCGTGACGAGGGTCAGGCGAAGCTCGACGAGGTCACGCCTATCTACAACAAGGCAAAGCCTTATTACGATAAGCTCCACGGCACGACCGGCGGCAATTACACCGAGGTGGGGCTGAATATCCTGCTTCGCTCGCTCGGCTATAACAAGACTATCACGGATCTTTTCAACGAATACGACGCCGCAAAGCAGCAGCTTGCCGATGCCGACAGGCAGATAGCCGACGCAGAGCTTCAGCTCGAGGAGGGCAAGCAGCAGCTTGCTGACGGCAAGCAGCAGCTTGCCGCCGGTAAAGAGCAGCTCGCCGCAGGCAAGGAGCAGCTCGCCGCTGCAAAAAAGCAGCTTGACGACGGCGATGCGCAGCTTGCCGCAGGCAAGGCCAAGCTCGATGACGGTAAGGCTCAGCTTGCCGACGCTGCCGAGCAGCTTGCAGCAGGCAAGCGCAAGATGGCAAGCAACAGCGCCTCCATGGCAAACGACCTGCAGAACCTCGAAGAGATGGAGGATGCGCAGGAGATAGTCGATGCAGGCATCAAAATTCTGCTCGCAAACGACGGCATTGCCGAAAAGGTCACCGACAGAGAGGATTATGATGAGGTGCTCGCCGCCGCCAGCGCCTATGTTGAGGAGGAGGCCGACAGCGTCCAGCAGGAGCTGGCTCTGCGCCAGCAGCTTTACTCACTGCTCAGGATACTCGCCGTCATCGGCCTTGTCGCCGGTGCGATCGGCATCCTCGTTGCGTTCCGCCCCAAGCTCCAGACGCTCGTGGCCGCACTCGTTCTCGCCTGCGCTGCCGCAGCAAGCGCCGCAGCGCTGAACATCTACGGCTATGTCAACGACTACCGCTATTTTGTGTACGCCCTCGAGGACGGCAGCGGCAACGGTTCGCTGCAATTTGCCGCAATGATGGCGATCTTGGTCGCAGCGCTGCTGGCGGTCATCGTCTGCATCGTCTGCACCAAGGCGTATAAGCGTGGCGTTGCGCCCGCAGCCGTGCCTGCCGGTGCCGCTCCCGCAGCGGTGAAGGCGGCAAAGCCCGAGAAAAAGGAAACGCCCCGCCGTGTCAAAAAGACCGACGAGGACGACGACGATAACGGCTGGGGCAGCGCAGATGCAGCGCCCGCACCCGCAGCTCCCGCTGTGGAGGAAAAGGTCATACGGCCCGAGCCCACCGCCGCTCCCGACGAGCCGACCGTAGTCGACGGCAGCGCCATCCCCTCCGACCTTGTCGTACGCATGCAGGCGCAGACCAAGCGCCTGAACGAGGAAGCCGAGCGTATGGAGACCGAAGCTCGCCGCAAGGAAGAGGAGACCCGCCAGCAGGACTTTGAGGCCGCCCGCCGTGAGTACGAGGAAGCCCTCCGCAAATTCGAAGAAGCCCGCAAAAACTCCAAATAAAATTCAAGCACCCCGAACCTCGGGGTGCTTTTTTCATTGAATCGCCCCCGTGTCTCCACGGGGGATTTGGTTTATTTTGTTGCTTTGATGCTGACTGCGCTGCTCTGTGCGGAGTTTGCATTGGAGTTGGATGCGCAGACGGCTTTGACCTTGTAGTAGTATTTGGTGTTTTTCTTTGCACCGCTGTTTATGTAGGTGGTTTTGGTCGTGCTGTCCCAGTAGCTGAAAGTCTTACCGTCGGTGGAGCGGTAGATGTAGTACTTATCTGCACCCGTGACCGCTTTCCAAGTCACCTTGGGTTTGCCGTTCGAGGTCGTGATGCTCACCGAGGGCTTTGCAAGCGAGGTCAGCAGGCTCTTTGTGCTGCTGTTGGCGGAAGCGACATTCTTACCGTTCACAACAGCAACAGCTTTCACACGGTAGTAATACTTCGTGCCGGATGCCGCACCGGAGTTGGTGTAGCTCGTCCTAGTGGTGCTGTCCCAATACTTGAACTTCTTGCCGTCGGTCGAGCGGTATATCCAGTACTTCGTTGCGCCCGAAACTGCCTTCCAGCTCAGCTTCGGCTTGCCGTTTGAGCGGTTTATGCTCACGGTCGGAGCTGCGGGCTTGCACAGGATGCCCTTAGTAATACTAAAGTCGGAGGTGTGGTTTTTGCCGTCAACCACAGCAACGGCCTTAACTTTGTAGTAGTAAGTCGTGCCAACGCTCGTTGATTTATTGGTGTAGCTTGTCTTTTTCGTGCTGTCGTAGTAACTGAACTTCTTACCATCGGTACTGCGATACACCCAGTACTTTGTCGCTCCGTTTACTGCGCTCCAGTAGATTTGCGGCTTACCTGCCGAGGTTGTGATCTTAAGCTCGGGAGCCTTGGGTGCAGGCTTGTAATTGGGGTCTGCCGCACCGCAGATCGTGCACTTGCCGTTTTTGTAGCTGTGAGTGTGTGCGTTTCTAAAATGAATAGTCGAATTCTGAAGAGCATAATTAATGTGACCTATGTTTTCAATCTCCTGCCATTGCTCATTAGTTCCCAAATAATAAACATCCTTTAACGCATCGCAGCCATTGAACGCCAAATCTCCAATGCTCTTTACGCTTGCTGGAATTGTGATGCTGTTAAGTGCTTTGCAGTGATAGAAAGCACTATCTCCGATTTTCACAATGCCATCTGGGATCACAATGTTTGTCAAGCTTTCGCAGGCAAGAAATGCGCTGTCGCTGATGGTCTTGATGCTGCTTGGCAGTGTGACGCTACTGAGGTAGTTGCACTCTTGGAACACCCCGCCACCAATACTTGTAACACTTTTCGGAATAACAATGCTCTCCAGTCCGCTTCTTTGAAATGCACCGCCCTCAATTTTAGTTACGCTGTTTGGTATTGTAATCTGCTTTAGCCGCCAACAGCCCGAAAACACACAACCATCAAGTACAGCTAGACCGTTAGGGATATTAATAGTTTCTAACTCGCAGTCCGAAAATGCACAAGGACCAATATATTTTACACCGTCTGGAATTTTTAAGCTTGTTATGTCACATCCCCTAAACGCTGAGCCGCCAATGCTTGTAACGCTATCCGGTATAGTCACATTCCTCAGATTATAGCAGGACTGAAACGCATCATTTCCAATGCTCGTAACTCCTTTACTTATAACAACTTTCTCTATTGATGCTAAAAAATCCATCCATGGAGCATAATAATCGTTTAGATAATCATAGTCCTCCATTGCACCCGTGCCGCTTATCGTGAGCGTGCCGTCACCATCCAGTTTCCATGTGAGGTTCTCACCGCACTTGCCGCTGGTGGGCGTCGAATCAGCAAACGCTCCGACGGGAAGCAGAGTGACCACCATGCACAGTACGAGAAAAATGCTTAGAATTTTCTTTCTCATCTTTTCCTTCTCCTTATATTTAATAAAAATTGTTGCTTGTATCATCCGGAGTATATCCACCGTTGATTGATTGTATCACGATTTCATGTGCACAACGGTGCAGGCTGCATAATTGGTAAGGTCATGTACATAATTTGCGCTTTAAGCCCGATTTATCAAGGAAAAAGCTCTGCATAATGACGAAAACGCCCCTGCGCAAAATGCGCAGGGGCGTTGGTGGCTGCGGGTCAAGTCACAGCATTTTAATGCCCTTCATGGCGAGCATGAGACCCATGGTGATGATGAGGACGGTGCTCACTTTGAGGATGTATTTGTTATATTTTCCGGTCAGCGCATCGCCGAGCAGGCCGAACACGAGCATCAGCGCCGCACCCAAGCCGACCGAAGCTGCGGTATTTTATATTTACCGCTTGGTAAATATAAAATACCGCATTGTGGTCGATTTGTCAATACTCAATCGTCTGCGGCGTGACATTCGCATCGTGCGAGCAGAAAATGCCCACGCATTTGGGGTCTGCCTGCATCGTTTTGAGCCACTGAATCGACTTGCGCTGCCGCTTGCGGGCAAAGCCGTAGCCCGGAATGACAAGGTCATCGATGTTGCGCTGCGAGAAGGCGACATCGGAGGCGAGGATCGCAAATTCGTTGCCGTAAATTCCGTCGGCGGCGTTTACAAAGCGGCCTGACGGCGCTTTGTTTATCATGACCGCCATCTGCCCGTCGGTGTGGCCGGGACAGGCGATGCACAAAACGCTGTCATCGCCGAAAAGGTCGAAGCCTCGGCCTATGGGTCCCTGCGCCGTGCCGAAGTAAAACGGGCGCTCGATGATGTCCTTGTACGGCATGTAGGTCTCCCACACCTGCCGGACACGGTACACCGTGCGGCACGACCAGAAATACTCGTGCTCGGCCATGACGATGCGCTTTGCCTTGCCCGCAAAATCCTTGAGGGCGCAGGTGTGGTCAACATCGTTGTGGGTTATGAGCACAAGGTCGATGTCCTCGGGGCGGATGCCCATCGCCGCAAGCTGCTCTTTGGCGGTCTGACCTTTTTCGACCTGCGGACGGTAAAAGTCCCGCAGGTACTTGGGCATGACCTCATTGCAGTCAGCAGACAGCCCTGTCTCGACCAGAATTTTGCCGTGCACGGGGTGCTCGACGAGATACACGCTCACAGGGAGCGTCACCCGCTTGAGTGCGCTGTCTTTTATATACGCCATGTTCGCCGGTATCGTTATCGTTCCGCAGTGCAGAATGTGAATTTTGATTGCGTTTTTATCCATGACCACACGACCTTTCAGCGCAAATGCTACCACAAATTTACCAATTGGTCAACAAAGGGGCATTAAAAAAGCACCCGTGGGTGCTTTTAGGAGACTTTGAACATGTCCTCTGTGGGGGCTTCGTGGAAGAGGGTGAACTTTTCGGCCTTGGGCAGGTCGTGGCCGAGGTCGGTGAGCTCTAAGCGGACGGACTTGCCGCCGGGGGCGGTGAAGGTGAGCGCCATCTCGCCGGTGAGATCAAAGCTCAGTTTGCCGTTTTGCTCGGTGCAGCCGAAAATGACCCTCACGGCATCGACCGGACACTTGTCGGTCTCGGCAACGCAGCTAACGCCCGACCCGGGGCTCGGCTCAACGCCCAAAAGCTCGGCGGCATACAGCGATGCACGGTAGCCGATGGCAAGGCCGGGGCACTCGTGGCCGTGATGCTCGGCGCACTTTTTCCAAAGCTCGTTATTTATCATTGCATTTCCTCCTCAGTACGGAACGATGACTCTTATACCCTTGTGCTCGATGATATCGACACGCAGGTCGTAGACGGCCTGAATAGTCTCGGGCGTGACTGTCTCGACCCCGCCGAAGGAGAACACCTTGGCATCCTTTACGAACAAAAAGCGGTCGCAGTGGCGCATGGCCAAATTGAGGTCGTGGATGACTATCGCAGCGCCGATATTTTTCTCCTGCGCAATGTCACGGATAACATGGAGCATCTCGTGCTGATTGTTCGGGTCAAGGCTGCTTGTCGGCTCGTCGAGCAGCAGATACTTCGGCTGCTGCACGAGCGCACGGGCGAGCATGGTCTTCTGAAGCTCGCCGCCGGACAGCTCGTCGAGATACCTCGACTCAAGGTGCCGCAAATTGAGCATATCGAGCACCTCGGCGACGATGCGCTCATCCTCGGCGGTGACGCCCCATTTGATATAGGGCTTGCGGCCTAAAAGCACTGCGTCGAACACCAGAGTATGCGTCGGCTGGGTGCTCTGCGGCACATATGCGACCGACTGCGCAAGCGTTCTGCGCTGCATATGCTCGATGCTCTGTCCGTCAACGAGAACGCTGCCGGAGGTGGCGGGATTTATCCTGTCGATGCACTTGATGAGAGTGCTCTTGCCTGCGCCGTTATTGCCGAGCACCGCCATGAACTGACCCTGCTCGAGGTGAAACGACACATCATCGAGTATCTTTCTGCCGTTTTTTGAATAGGCAAAGGAGAGGTTTTTAACTTCAAGCACGCTTGCTGCCCCCCTTGAAAAGAAGATACAGGAACATGGGCGCACCGAGGAACGAGGTTATGGCGCCGATGGGGAGGATAACGGGCGAGATGACCGTGCGGGCGACCAGGTCGCCGCCAAGCATGAGCACCGCTCCCATGAACGCCGAGCCCGGAATGAGCCATGTGTAGTTTGAACCCACGAGCCTGCGCACGATGTGCGGTGCGCACAGGCCGATGAAGCTTATAAGCCCGATATACGACACGACGGTCGCCGCAACGAACGAGCAGGCGAGGATATTTATGACCCTCGTTCTGCCGACATTCACGCCGAGCGAAACGGCGGTGTGCTCACCGGCAGCAAGAGCGTTGTAGCTCCAGCGGTTGAGTATGAAATACACCATGAAAACCGCAACAACAACGGTGATGACAAGAATATCGCTGCGAGTCGTGCTGCCGAGATCACCGAAGGTCCAGAACACGAACGACGCAAGCTCCGTTTCGCTCGCAAAATACTGCAAAAGCGTGGTCGCACCGGAAAAAAGTGCACTGAGCGCAACGCCGGCAAGCACCATTGCCTCGGGGCCGATGGCACGAAGCTTTGAAAGCCCCAGGATGATGACGGAAACCAGCATACTGCTTACAAATGCGCAGACCGACACCAGAACGGAGTCGGCAAGCCCCGCCGTGCCCGCTCCGAGCACCATTATTGCAAACGCCGCGCCGAAGCTTGCGCCCTGCGAGATGCCCAGTGTGGATGCCGAGGCAAGGGGGTTATTGAGTATCGCCTGCAAGATGCAGCCGGTCACGCCGAGGCCTGCGCCGCACACGATGGCGGTGTATATCCTCGGCAGGCGCACACCCTGCACGACGGCGTTTATGCGCTCGTCAGCCGTGCCGAAAACGCCCCGTACAAGCTCTGCGACCGAGGTCGAATACGACCCGCACTTCAACGAGATCAGCGCAAACACCAAAAGCAGCACGGCAAGCGCCGCAAGCACGAGGATATTCTTATATTTATTTTTGGCGTATGCGCTGTCTGTCTGCATTTTTATCTCCGTTTACTTTGTGATATCAACCGGTCCGAAGCTGTAGCCGGCTTCGTTGAGGGTCGAATAGAAATCGTCTGTGCCGAGGAACATCTTGAAGATCTCGTTTGCCTTCTCAACGGGGTCAACATCGGCAAAGGCCTCAGGATATATGACCGTTGCCATGTAATACATATCCGCAAGCGCAAGCTCGACATTCGTTGCGCAGAAGCGGAAGCTTATCTGCGAGAACACACGGTTTTCCTTGACGGCGGTCAGGCTGTTGTAGAACGCCGGATTTTCCGCATACTGTTGTTTTACCAGATCGAGGTTGCTTGTGTCAACAAAAATATAATCGGGGTCTACCTTGAGCACCTGCTCGATGTCCATGTCGAAGGCGCCGGACTTGCCGGTTGCGTCGGCGATGTTATTTCCCTTGAGTGCGGCCAGCGGTGCGTAGCCGGCCTCGGTGCCCTCAAAGCCGTGAGCGCCCTTGAAGGACACGCCGGAGACATACACGGAGGGGATCTTGTCCTTGTCGACCTTCGCGACACGGTCGGCGATATCCTGCTTCATCGCCGCGAGGTAATCGGTGAGCTCCTTGGCTCTGTCCTGCTTACCGTAGACCTCGCCGAGGAGGTTTATCATATCAAACACCGCATCGTCCAGAATACCCTCGACCATGGGGATGGTCACGACGGGAATGCCGGTTTTCTTCTGATAAGCGTCGGCGGTGTCCTTGTCCATATTGGCAATGATGACATCGGGATTTGCGGAGATTATCTGCTCATCGTAGGTCTCGCCGTTGTTGCCGGTCTGGGGAAGCTTCTCCCACACATCCTGGTGCAGGTACGCAAACGGCTTCTGAGCGCCCACGCCCAGCTCGTTTTCCTCAACGCCGACGAGAAGGTCGAGCGCATCCATGTATGTGGTAAAGCGCAGCGAGCCCACGCCCACGCAGATGACGGACTTGACGGTCTCGGGGATGGTGACCTGTCTGCCGCAGGCATCGGTGACTACCTTTGTCCCGGTATCGTCGTTTGTTTTGTTGTCGTTGTTTGTGCCGCCGCAGGCGCACAGGCTGAACAGCATTGCAAAGGCGAGCAATGCGGCAATGATCTTTTTCATGCGGTATTTCCTTTCAGAATGGATTTGTTAAGATTTTAATACATGAAAAACCTCTCCGCAAGCCCCCCGGGGGGATACTTTTTCGCAAAAATTGCTTCCTCCGTTTGGAGGAAGCAATGATTTTTATTTACGCCGTGCACGGATCTGCTCGATGGCGCTGTGTGCGTTTTTGAGGTGCTCGGAAAGCGGGATATCCGACTTGAACGGCAGCAGGAAGTTTGTTTTCTTGGCAAATCGCTCGTGGTTTTTGCGGATGTGCGCCTTGAGGTTTTCGTACTTGATGATAATGTCGTTTTCCTTTGCGAAGGTACGCAGCTTGGTCACGATGCCCGCAGAGTAGACGATGTCGATGGTGAACACGCCGAAGAAAAAGCCCACGACGAACAGGAACTCAAGATTGTTGCCCAGCCACACCAAAAGCTCGGTCACCAGAGGGTGCAGCAGGAAATAATACGCTGCGCCGATCGCCGCCCAGATGGCCGAAAACAGCGGACAGATGATGCCGTTTAAGTTGCCCCAGTTGTTGCTGTAATCCCACAGACGCAGGTTATACACCTTCAGGCTCACGATACCGGCAATGTACTCCACCGCCGTCATTGCGGCGGCCATCATGACGAGCACCGCTATCGTGCCGCCGGTCGTGGCGACAAGTCCGCTTTTTTCGCCGAAGTCGGCAAGCAGGTACAAAAAGCACAGGCCGAAGCCGTAAAGCGGAACATACGGACCCACGCAGAAGCCCGGGTTTATCCACTTGTGCTCGGGGTTGGAGTCGGAGAAGAATTTGCGGAACAAGACCTCCATCACCCAGCCGGCAAGCGAGCCGAGGAAAAACAGATAAGCAAGGTACAAAAATATCATTCATTCACCGCCACAGAAAGTTTTATTACGCTATTTATATCAAAAAATACGGCGCAGGTAAACCCCTATATCGTCACATTCTGTCAAATTTTTTGTCATTTTGCCTCACTTGGCAAGGGAACATATTTGTTGTAATTTTTTAAATTTTATGTTATTCTACGATCGGAGGGATAAATATGGCCACTTTTACGAAAAAAGCTATCCGCAACGCTTTTCTGACCTTGCTCGACGAGCACCCCTTAAACAAGATCACCGTTAAGGACATCACCGATGTCTGCGGCATGACCCGCAACACCTTTTACTATCATTACGACGACATTCCCGCCCTCATCGAGGAGATTTTCATAAGCGAGATAGACCGCATCATAAACACCTATCCCTCGCTGGACTCCATTGAGGAATGTCTGCGTGTCGCCATGGGCTTTGCCATGGAGCACAAGAAGGCTCTTTTGCATATATACAAGTCCTCGAACCGTGACATTTACGAAAATTATCTCTGGGAGATCTGCCGCTACACCGTCACGACATATATTGAGACCGCCTTCCCCGATGCGCCGATATCGGCCGAGGACAAGGAGGCCATCATCCACTATCTCAAGTGCGGCTGCTTCGGCATGGTGATAGACTGGATGAACTGCGGCATGAACGATGTCACCCGCCGGAAGCTTCTGCGCATTTGCGAGCTCAAGCGGGGCATGGCAGGCGAATTAGTTAGCCGAAGCATAAAAAAATCCACCTGACGGTGGATTTTTTACGCCTATCTGAGCGCCTATCTGACCAACAGGAGTTGAATTGAAATGAACGAAAAAAACGGCGGGATAAGCTCCGCCAGAATGGGGCAGATGCCGGAGGGCAAGCTGCTCCTTACGCTTGCGGTGCCGATAATGCTGTCGATGCTCGTGCAGGCGCTGTACAATATCGTTGACAGCATCTATGTCGCTCAGGTGTCCGAGGACTGCCTGACGGCGCTGTCGCTGGTGTTTCCGGCGCAGAATATCATGATAGGCCTCGCCACCGGCACGGGCGTCGGCGTGTCAAGCCTCATATCCCGTGCGCTTGGTGCTAACGACCGTGACAGAGCCGGCAGAGTTGCGGGCAACGCACTGTTTTTGTGCCTGTGCTGCTGGGCGGCGATGTTTGCCTTCGGCGTGTTCGGTGCGCAGTGGTTCGTAAACACGCAGATAGACGATGCCGCCGTGCGTGACTACGCAGGCTCTTATCTTAAGATAGTCTCCATGGGCTCGATATTCCTGTATTTTGAGATAACCTTCGAGCGCTTTTTGCAGTCATCGAGTCTGACGAAGCTTTCCATGTGGACGCAGATGGCGGGCGCAGTGACGAATATAGTGCTCGACCCGTTTTTCATCTACGGCTGGTGCGGCCTGCCCGCAATGGGCACGGCGGGCGCAGCGGTGGCAACGGTGATCGGTCAGGCCGTCGGCGCCGGGCTGGGTCTTTTCTTCCACCTCAAGCGCAACCGTGAGGTCCCGCTCGGGCTTAAGTTCTTCCGCCCCAACGGACGCATCATCGGCGAGATCTATGAAATTGGCTTCCCGTCCATCATCATGATGTGCATAGGCTCGCTGACAAACTACATCATGAACCTGCTGCTCGTGTCGTTTACCAAGACCGCCGTCGCCGTGTACGGTGCGTACTTTAAGCTGCAAAGCTTTTTCTTCATGCCCGTGTTCGGCATAAACAACGGCCTTATCCCCATCATCGGCTACAACTACGGTGCAGGCAAGGTCGATCGCATCCACCGCACGATAAAATACGGCGTGCTGTTTGCGGCGGTGTTCATGCTGACGGGGCTTGCTCTGTTTGAGCTTGCTCCGGGGCTGCTGCTGTCGGCGTTCAACCCCTCGGCGGAGATGCTCGATATCGGCACCCATGCGCTCAGGCGCATCGCCTTCCACTTCCCCATTGCGGCATTCTGCATCGTGGCAGGCTCTGCGTGTCAGGCGCTCAACAAGAGCATGTTCTCGCTCATCACAAGCTGCATGCGTCAGATATTCGCCCTCATACCGGCGGCATATCTTCTGAGCCTCACCGGCGATGTGAACAACATCTGGTGGTGCTTCCTCATAGCCGAGATCGTGTCGTTTGTCTTCAGCTTCTTCTTCCTGCGCAAGGCCATGCGTGACGCAGATAGACGATTACGCGCATAAATGTCTAAAACTCCCCAAAAAGGGAGTTTTTTTATGATAAAATATTAGCAGTCTCTGCAAGTTTGTATATTGAAAACGCTGATTTTTTGTGATATAGTGGGCTAAGTTTAGGAATTAACAATTTTATTCTTTGGGGGGGCCCGCACAAAGCGGTTTCGGTCAGCCGTCACGGCGGATATGCCCACAAGGCAAATTTGAAAGGATTGATGTAATGAGCAAGTACTCCGGATACATGGATAAAGTTGCGAAATTCGACCTTACGACCGGTAAGCTCGAAGACTATCCGTGGAGCGACAAGGAAAAGGAACTGTACCTCGGCGGCAAGTCGATGGCCGCCAAAATTCTCTACGACCACCTGACCGGCAAGGAGGAGGCACTGTCCGAGGAGAATGTTATCGTTATCTCTACCGGACCTCTCACCGGCACGGGTGCTCCCAGCTCCGGCCGCTTTAACATTTCCGCAATTTCCGCAAAGACCGGCACCGTCGCCTCCGCAAACTGCGGCGGTACCTTCGGCTACTACCTCAAGAGAGCGGGCTACGACGCCCTCGTTCTCACCGGTAAATGCCCCGAGCATTCCTGGCTCGAAATTTATAACGACACCTTCACTCTCCGCAATGCCGACAACGAGGATGTATGGGGCAAGCGCCCGGCGGACGCCGAGCAGCAGATCCGTGACCTTCTCGACAGAGACTACGGCTGCCGTGTAAAGTGCGGCATTGTCGGCATCGGCACCGCAGGCGAGGAGTTCGGCGAGAACGCCGGCGTTTTCAGCCGTGACCGTGCCGAGGGCAGCTCCGGCATCGGCGCAGTGTTCGGCTGGAAGAACCTCAAGGCCGTCGCCGTTTCCGGTAACAAGCATGTCGTTGTCAGCAACGAGAAAAAGACCACCGCTTGGAACAAGAAGTGGGTAAGCTACCTCAGAGAGCATCCCATCACCGGCGAGCAGCTGCCGAAGCTCGGCGCACTTAGCATCGTCGGCACTCCCGCACTCACAGACGGCGGCAGCACCGCACCCGCAGCGGAGACCGCAAAGGGCTGCCTTTCCTGCCCGATCAAGTGCGTGCACGCAGTTGAGATAAACGACGACGAGAGCAATGTCCCCGAGAAAGAGCCGCTTGCACTGCTGTGCGGCGACGAGCTCAGCGGCTTCCCCGCATTTCTGGACAATCTCGGTATGCGCATCGACGGCGGCAGCCCCAAGGCAAAGGCCGACCTGAGCATGCTCATGGAGGATCTGTTCGAAGCCATCGAGGCCACCGGCCAGTGCCCGTTCACCGGCTATGCCATCTTCCCCGCCGTGCTGTTTACCGATCCCAAGAGCCCGATCACCGTTTCGTTCAACAAGAAGGTCGCAAAGTTAGGCCCCGTGCTGAGCATCCTCAACAAGCACCCCCAGCTTCTGTTCTTCCCGCTGTCGGTGTTCCATCACGACCGTGAGATGAAGTATGCCGTCGGCATGAAGATGAATCTCGGCAAGTACCTCCGCTGCGGCGAGCGCGGCTACGCCCTTGAAAGATACATGACCACCCTGTTTGCAGGCGCAAGCAAGACCGACGGCGAGACCACCGAGGTCGAGGCCAAGGACGGCGCCGACAAGCTCAAGAAGGCGTATTTCGCCGTTCGCGGCTGGTCCAAGGACGGCGTTCCCTCCGAGGATGCGCTCAAGAAGTTAGGCATCAGGAAGGGCAATCAGTAAGCTGCAAAAAGCGGCAGAATGGAGTAAATTATGGCTTATAAAATTACCGATAAATGCAACGGCTGCGACGATTGCGCCCAGCTGTGCCCCGTAAGGGCCATCTCCGGCGAAATGAAGGAGCAGCACGAGATCGACCCCAACCGCTGCATCGACTGCGGCGCTTGCAGCCATATCTGCGAGTACGAGAGCATTCTCGATAACGAGGGTAAGGCCTGCAAGTTCATCCCCAAGGAGCAGTGGAAAAAGCCCGTTGTCGACACCACCGTGTGCGACGGCTGCGGCATCTGCGAGGAGGACTGCCCCGCATACTGCATCGACATTATCCCCAACGAGAAAAACCCCATCCACAATGTTTCGTTCCTCGCCAGGCCCGAGGATTGTCACGGCTGCGGCGTCTGCGAGAGGCACTGCCCCATCGATGCAATAACGATGAAATAATTTTCTACATAGGAAAAATCCCGTTCATCTCGAACGGGATTTTTTCATGCTCGTATCTTCTTCACAAACAGCAGGTAGGCCAGGGCAAGACAAATGATGATATCGTAAAAATGCGGGCCGCCGTAGAACACGCTTGAGGCGAGCGTGACTAAGATTATGCCGACGGAAATCAGCCTGCCAAACACGCCGCCGGACTTTACAAACCATGTGAGGTAGGCGAGCACCGGCGTGAGCAGCGTGAACGCCGCCCAGCCGTAGACAAAGCTCCAGCCCCAAATGCCGTTGGTATATTCTGCGACAAGGTAATATGTAATGAGCATGCCTGCGCAGAACAGAAAAATATCAAGGCAGGCACGGCGGCGGCTGTCGCAGCCGAGGACGATGACAACACCGACAAGTATCCACACGGAAAGCTCGGAAAACACCGAGCACAGTATCTGCGTGTGGATATCGGCGAGGCGGGTCAGCGCTCCGGCGGCAAGCCCCAAAAGCAGCATTACGAGGGGATTATAAATTATCTTCTTCACTGTCGGCGGGTTTACTCTCGGCAAGCTTCTCCTCGGCGTTCTTCGCACGCAGCCTCAGCTCGGTGCCGTGCTTGAGCAGCGGCGAGAGAGCGAGGAACATAAGGCCCATGCCGAGCGAAATTTCAAAGTTGAACTCCCTGTCAAGCCCGCTGCCCACCGCCATAATGCCGAAAACTATGGTTGCAGCAAGGCTTGCGCCGGCGGGAACTGCGATGGTGATTATGCCGAGACGGAGCATCTCCTTTGCGCCCTCAAAAGTGAAGGGCGTGCCGGCCTTGAGCTCGTGCTTGAAGTACACATTTATAAACTTCGCAACGACGGCTTCCGCAGCGATTATGATGGTCATGCAGACAAGCACCGCCGTCACATATTCCTGCGTTGCGCCGTACTGCTGAAGCATCTCGTTGAGAGCGAGAGCACCGCTGCTAAGCAGCGCATCCATCTTGCCTGAGCCGATGAAAATGCCGCAGGCGAGCATCAGCACCGCACCGACAACAAGCAGCACGAACGCTATCTCGGCAAGAACCATGCAGACCTTGCAGACGGTCTGAACCGTTTTCAGTGATTTACTCATTAAATTACTCCTCCGTTATCCTCGGGTATTATGATCCATGCAATAAAGTACGCAAGCACGCCGCAGCCTATCGATGCGAGGCTCACAAACGCCCAGTAAGTTGACGGGAGCCGAATCCCTATCGTCTGTCAGTGTGCCCTTTCGGTGCTTTTCACCTTTTTTGTCTCGACGGGCAGCCGCCCGACTTCACCAAAGAAAGCCGAAAATCCCTCTAAAAACACGCGCCAAAGAAAGCCGAAAATCCCTCGAAAAACATCACTGACAGATGCCTTGCAGTTTTGACGGAGCAGATTTTCGTTCAGGCAAAGATAAAGCCCGACGGGCATAATGGACATATATGGGCTAGGGATTTAGCGAAGCATGGGCGGAAAGCTGCCCGTCAAAACCGATAGTGTTCGGCTCCCGTCAACTTAAGCGCACAAGCGTCGGGTCAATGTCGAAATACTCCGCCAAGCCTCCGCATACGCCGCCTAATTTCTTGTCTCTTGTGCTTCTGAAAAGTCTCTTTTTCATTTGTGTGTCTCCCTGTGCTGCTGAGCCGCGGTCAAAATGTTTTTCATGAGCATCGCCCTCGTCATCGGCCCTACGCCGCCGGGCACCGGCGTGATGAACGCTGCCTTCTTGGCGACCTCGTCAAACACGACATCGCCGAAGAATTTCCCCGTCTCGGGGTCACGGTTCATGGCGACATCGATGACGACAACGCCGTCCTTCACCATGTCGCCGGTTATGAGCCTCGGGCTTCCGGCGGCAACGACCAATATATCCGCCTGACGGGTCATTTCGGCAAGGTTTTGCGTGTGGCTGTGGCAGCACACGACCGTGCCGTTTGCCCGCAGCATCAAAAGTGCCATGGGTCTGCCGACGATGTTGCTGCGGCCGACCATGACGCACACCTTGCCGTCAAGCGAGATGCCGTATTCCCTGAACATCTCCATGATGCCCATCGGCGTGCACGGCCAGAGCGCAGGCTCGCCGACTATCATGCGGCCGACATTCATCGGGTGGAAGGCATCGATATCCTTGTCGGGGCGGATGGCGTTTATAACAACGCTCTCGTCTATATGCCCGGGCAGCGGAAGCTGCACCAAAATGCCGTCAACGCTCTCATCGGCGTTGAGTGCGCCTATAAGCTCCAAAAGATCTGCCTGCGTCGTCTCCTCGGGTAGATCGCAGCGCACGCTGTCGATGCCGCACTTTACGCAGTCACGCTCCTTGTTGCGCACATATATCTGTGAGGCGGGATCATTGCCCACCAGCACGGCGGCAAGCTTCGGCTTTCTCGGAAGCTTGGCAGCCTCGACCGCCACCTCGGCGCATATTTTAGCGGCAAGCGCCTTGCCGTCAATTATTACTGCCATATAAATCACCTCTATATATTACTGTAATTGTATCAAACTACCGAGCGTTAGTCAACAGGGTGCCGTCCGCTATCGGGCGAAATTGCGTCCCTCATGCTTGATTTTTGGTCGCTGTGTGGTAGAATAATGTTTACTAATCTGAAAGCGAGGCTCGCTATGGGCAAACTGAAATATCTTATCCGCCGCATCGCCGGGATGAA
The DNA here is from genome assembly GCA_000431075.1 of Firmicutes bacterium CAG:555. Classification (GTDB taxonomy): domain Bacteria; phylum Bacillota; class Clostridia; order Oscillospirales; family Oscillospiraceae; genus F23-B02. Next base: position 984 of record HF986907.1, on the reverse strand, counting down.
CTACAGGCAGTTCTTCCAGAAGATAGACGAGGTGCACAAAAAAAGCGGCAAGTGCAAGCTGTTTATCTTTTTCGACATGGTCTGGTGCGGCCTTGTATATCAGGCAGGCTACATGGATTATGCCCTGTTCGAGATGTATGACCTCAACCGTGCCCAGCGCAAGACGATAGTCACGAGGGGCATAAACAACGGCTTTATCAAGCGCTTCAACGACCCGAAGTACATGCCGGAAATTGAAGACAAGCTCAAGTTCGCAAAGAACTTTTCCGAATTCATGCACCGTGACTGGCTGGATATGTCCACCGCCACGAGGGAGGAGTTTGACGGGTTTGTGAAAAAGCACCCCGTGTTCATGTCGAAGCCTGTCGACGGCATGTGCGGCAAGGGCATCGAGAAGATAAACGCCGCAGAATATGACGGCGACCTGTACGAGCACCTCAAAAACGGCCATCAGGTCATACTTGAGGAGTGCGTAGTGCAGCATCACGATCTCATGGCGCTGCACCCCAATTCCGTAAACACCTGCCGTGTCATCACCTTCACGCAAGGCAGCGTCACCAATGTCGTGGCGGCGTATCTGCGCATCGGCAACGGCCGCTATGTCGATAATTTCAACAACGGCGGCATGGTCGTTCCCATCGAGGAGGACTGCGGAAAAATTATATATCCGGCGCTGGACAAGAGCCACAATCTTTACGATGTGCATCCTCTCACCGGCGTTGCGATCAAGGGCTTTCAGGTGCCGCTGTGGGACGAGGTTCTGGACATGGTCAAGAAGGCCGGACAGGTCGTGCCGCAGGTGGGCATAGTCGGCTGGGATGTGTGCGTGACGGATAACGGTCCGCTGCTCATCGAGGGCAACGACTTTCCCGGGCACGATATCTATCAGCTCCCGCCCCACCGCACAAACGGCATCGGCGTCCTGCCGAAGTTCAAGCGGGCGATGGGGATAGAGTAATTTATGCCAACTTTTCTTTGTTTTGC
>HF986906.1:34154-40554 GCA_000431075.1 Firmicutes bacterium CAG:555 | reverse complement strand
GCTCTCGATGGAGCTGGTGGACGGACTCGAACCCCCGACCTGCTGATTACAAATCAGCTGCTCTACCAACTGAGCTACACCAGCACGATACCGGCTCAAATATAATAGCAAACCGACATGGTTTTGTCAACAATAAAATTCAAAAATCAGCAAAGAAATTTTACATACCGGAGGAGATAAAAATGACCATAGCCGAATTGTCCGGAGAATACAGAAAAAGCGGCGAGGTTTGCCGCATACGGGCTGAGGAGCTTGAGACACGGCTCAAACGGGAGAAAATGTGCGAGATGGACAAAATGCGACTGCGCCGGAAGATCTCCATGCTCACGAACATGGCGCGGGATGCCATAGCGACCTCACGATACCTTGAAAACTATTACGGAGATGAAAAACATGAACGGGAAAAAGCTGAATATGTTTGCTAAGCAGGAAGAATATGCAGCCCTGCGCAACTTTATTAAAATAGTAGAAAACAGCGGGGATGGGGGCATGGCGGCATCGGTAAAGCGTGCTATCGATCGTGAGCTTACCCGCCGCCAGCGCCAGATGGTGTACATGTACTATCTTGAGCAGATGCGCATGCAGGATATCGCCAATGAGCTTGGCCTGAGTATTTCAAGCGTCAGCCGCACGATAAAGCGTGGACGCCGCAGGCTCAAAAGCTGCCTTCGCTACGGCGGCAAGGCGCTCATGGACGCAATGGAAGATTGAAGTGGTTTACTTTGAGCTGAGGTTGTGTTAAACTCAAGCCATAGCGAAAGGAGCATGGCGTGAAAACTAATCGTAAAAAGAAACAGAACGGTTTGAAAACCATACAGCTTATCCTGCTCGCCCTTGCGGTCACTGCATTAGTGGTGCTCGTTGTCAAGGTATATGAGCGTAATATGAGCATACAGAACGACCCCCACTACGGGCAGGTAGAGGTATTTAACGGACAGGATTATATTTGGATAACACCTGAGGACGGTGTTCCGGTGAACGCGCTCAAGGCCGAGGAGTTTACAATGGACGAAAGCGGCAGACCCGTGTACACGGGGTCGCAGTATAAGTCCATGCTCGGCGTCGATGTCTCGCAGTATCAGGGCGATATTGACTGGCAGCAGGTGTATGACAGCGGCGTTCGCTTTGCGATAATAAGAGCGGGCGGCCGGTACTACGGTGAAAACGGCGAAATGTACACCGACGATAACTTTGCCGCAAACCTTGCAGGAGCAAAGGCAGCGGGACTCAAGGTCGGCGTGTATTTCTTCTCGCAGGCGATAAACACCGAGGAAGCCCGTGAGGAGGCGCTGTATACGCTCGATCTCATAGGCGACACGGAGCTTGACCTTCCCGTGTTCTGTGACTGGGAGCGTGTTGCCGACACCGATGCACGCACCGGCGCCGTGGACGGCGCTACCATGACAGACTGCGCCGCCGCATTCTGCGAGACGGTAAAGCAGGAGGGCTTTGATGCCGGAGTTTACATCTACCCAAGCACCGGCTACTACGACTATGAGCTTTCACGGCTCACCGACTACGCCTTCTGGTGCACGAGCCTCGGCGATCATCCGTTTTTCTACTATGCGCACACCCTGTGGCAGTATAGCTTTGAGAGCAGCGTCCCCGGCATCGACCACAAGTGCGACATGAACATGATGTTTTATAAGTAAGCTGACGGGAGACGGACTCCAATCGTCTGTCAGTGTGCCATTTCGGTGCTTTTCACCTTGCCGGACACAAGACCCGCCTGCACGAAAAGAAAGCCGAAAATCCCTCGAAAAACGCTACTGACAGATGCTGCACAGTTTTGACGGAACAGATTTTTGCTCTGCAAAGGGCTTCAATTCAGCACGAGCGGAAATCTGTCTTTCAAAACCGATAGCTGTTCGGCTTCCATCAGCTTAAGTAAAAAGCTGTGACCTTTTTTGGTCACAGCTTTTTACTATCTATTTGCTATTTTATATTGTACACACGGTCGGGGGCTATCTCGGGCACCTTGGGGAGCTTACCGTCACGGTAGCCGAGGATGCAGTTTGCGATGCCGACATAATTGTCGCTTATGCCGTTTGCCTGCAAAAGCTTTCTGCCGTACTCGGTGTCGAACACCTCACGGGCACGGTTTATCCAGCACGAGGCGACTCCCAAAGCCGCTGCGGCGTTCATGAGGTTACCCATGACGAGGCTGCCGTCCTCAATATAGGTCGGCACGGTTTTGTCGGCAAGCACGACTACCACGGTCGGCGCAGCGTAAAACGGGTCAATGTCACGCCCCATGACCCCGGCATTGAGCTTTGAAAGCTCGGCTATGACCGCCTTATCCTGAATGACCAGCAGCTTTGTCGGCTGACGGTTCATTGCACTGGGGGCGTGAAGCCCCGCCTTGATTATGGCGTCGAGCGTCTCGGGTGCGAGCTGCTGTGTCTTGTAGCTTCTCACGCTCCTGCGGTCGAGTATGCTCTTATAAGCGTCATTCATTTTCGTTATCCTCCACATCAACATAGTATGCTATCTGCGGGTATGCGTTGCCCTTGCAGCTCTTTGAAGCCTCAACGGCCGCCTTCGCCGCCTCAAGCTCGGTGCGCATTATCTCAATGCGGTCGTCAATTGCCTGAAGCTCCTGAAACAGCACGGCAAACTTGCCCTCTGCACAGTCACGATTCTGGTCGTAGTACTGACGGCCTATCTCGGTAAACACCTTTTTCTGCTCCTCAAGCTCGCCGTTGATCTGCAAATTGAGCTTTGCGATGTTTGCGTAGCACATTGCGGTCGTGCTACTGCGGTCGTAGGCATCCTTGAGAGCGCCGCTTTCGACATATTCCTTTGCCTTTTTGCCGACGGCGCTTATCGTTCCCTTTATCATGCTTTTGTAATCAGCCATTGTCTTCTCCCTTCTTGAGGTTGACGAACAGATCCTCGGGACGGTGCTGCTTTTTTGCATTTATGATGAGCACCACGAGTGCGGCAATGGCGCTGACAGCGGCTAATAGCTGCGACACTCTTATATCCGTTGTGCCGATATAAAGACTGTCCGTGCGCAGTCCCTCTATCCACGCTCTGCCGAGACCGTACCAAAGTATGTACAGCCAGAAGATCTGACCGTCGTATTTGCGCTTGCCCTTCTTTGACCATATGTGCAAGGCTATGAGCCCCACGAAGTTCCAAAGACTTTCGTAGAGAAATGTCGGGTGCACATACAGCGTCTCGAAGCCCGGGACGGTCAGACCCATGCGGCAGAAAATATCTGTCTGAGCGCCGAAGGCCTCACGGTTTATAAAGTTGCCCCAGCGGCCTACGGCCTGCCCGATGAGCAGACCGAAAGCCGTCAGATCCGCAACGGCGAAGACACGCAGCTTTTTCACCTTGCACCACACGATGCCGGTTATGACACCGGCAATGATTCCGCCGTAAATTGCAAGTCCGCCGTCACGCAGGGCAAAAATCTTGTCGGGATTTGCGACAAAATAATCGAGCTTGAACAGCACATAGTAAAGTCTTGCGCCGATTATACAGGTGGGGATGAGCCAAATGACGAGCTCGTACAGATTGTCCGAGGTCAGCCCGAACTCGGGCGCACGCTTTGCACAGTACAGTGCCGCCAAAATGAAGCCCATGGCGATTATAACGCCGTAAAAGTAGATATCAAGGCCGAACAGCGTAAAACTGTACGGCGGGTCGATGCTCCGGTTGCCGAGCATGGGAAAGGATATGCTTGCGTCTCGGAGCATTGTTGCAGTCAAAATATTCATATCTTTATTATTCCTATAAGCATAAGGGGAGCATCCAAACTCCGCCTCTGCCATGTCTTTTTGTCCTTTCTCTTCGTTATCGTCCTTGAAATACCTGTGTATTCCCGCCTCCTCTGCCTTGACAAAGAACAAAAATCCTATGGCAGAGATCTTTCAGATTTTTAAGCGAGATAGGAGTGTTGCAGGCAAGGCTTTGGAAATGAGGAAGGCTGTGTTACTTTGTGATTGAGCAAAACGAAGCTTGCGGCGCTCAAATCCGCTTAAAAACGGGGTTTGGATGCTCCCCTTATGCTTCCGGAGAAAGTACGCTCATGGCGAGCCTGTCGGGAGCCATGAACTCGGTCAAAAACATTTCGCACTCATCTATGGCGACGCTGTCCAACACTTCAAAGCTGTCCAGCGAGCAGTAGCCGCCGAAAAGACCGGTCACCATCGAGATGCAGATGCTGTCGAAGCTTTCAAGCCCACGCAGTCTTGCACCGAACGAGGCTTTTTTCGCTCGCTCGAATGCGTCACGGTCAAGGCCGTTTGCCTTGACGGCGCTTATTGCGGAGTTAACTTCGCTCAGAACACGCTGCGGGTCGGAGCTCTCGCCGCCTATCATGATCGTCGCAACACCTGCGGTGTAGTCTATCTCATAGTCGTAGTCGCGGTTTAACACGCCCTCGGAGTACAGGCGGTTATAAAACCTGCCCGACGAGCCGAACAGCGTGCGCATGGCAAGCTGTGCAACTATCTTCTGCCGCTGCAATGCCGCACCCATTTCGGCGGGAGCGACCTTTGCACCGATGAGAAACTGCGGTGCGGAAAGCTCCATATGCTCTTCGTGATAGCGCTCAGAGGGAAACTCTGTTTCCTTCTCGCCGAAGTCGGAAGTCGGTATCTCCGCTTTCTCATCGGGGAGCATTTCCTTTGCTATGGCATAAATGCGCTCCGGATCACAGTCGGCCGCCACGCACAACACCATGTTTGACGGTGCATAAAACGCCTTGTGGCAGTTATAAAGCGTCTCGGCGGTTATCTCGGCAATGCTCTCGACAGAGCCTGCAACCTGGTCACGCACGGGGTTGTGCTCGTAGAGCATACGCATCAGCCGGTTATATATCACATACCCGGGACTGTCCTCGACCATGCCGATCTCCTGCCCGATTATGCCCTGCTCCTTGCTCACCGTCTCGTCGGTGAAGTAGGGGGTGGAGACGAATTTCAAGAGCATACGCAGGTTTTTCTCATAGCCCGAGGTGGAGCTGAAATAATACGCCGTCATGCCGCTTGAGGTGAATGCATTCGGCTGTGCGCCGTTTGCCGAAAGCACGCTCAGCGCATTGTCGCCGTCGGGCATATCGAACATCTTATGCTCAAGAAAATGCGCAACTCCGGCAGGCGTGTCGTGCCATTGACCGTTCAGGAAAAACCGACGGTGCGCACCGCCGTAATTTGTCGCAAACACGGCGTAACCAAGCTCAAAGCCGGGCTTCGTGACCACATTTATCCGCAAGCCGTTGGGAAGCTCGGCGGTATACAGCGTCTCGTTTATCTTGGAAAAGTGCTTACTGTTCATCATCCTCGCCGCCTCCCTGCAGGAAATACTCAGCGTCAAGCACAACGCTGTTTGCGATAGCTATAACATCGTCACGCTCGACCTCGTTTACGAGCTCTGCAAGCTCATCGGGCGAAAACTCAAGCCCGTCAAGCGTGTTTGCAAGGTAAAAGCCCTCAAGCTCACCCTGTGAATCGAGGCACGCCCGCAGGTCGGAGGCAACGCTGCACTTTGCGGCATCCAGTTCCGCATCGGTTATCTCGCCTTTTTTCACGGCATCGAGCTGGGCAAGCATCTCTGCCTTGGCGGCATCTGCTTTGTCAAAGTCAACGCCGGAGGAGACGAGCATCACACCCTTGTGCGTGTCTACCGCCGAGTTTGCGTAGTAGCACAGCGAAAGCTTCTCACGCACATTCATAAAAAGCTTCGAGGTAACGCCGCTGCCGTAGACGGCGTTGAACACATAGATGGCGGCAATGTCGGGTTCCTCCATGCACTCGCCGAGCCTGAAGCCCAAGACCAGCTTGCCCTGCGTGACCGCCATCTCGTCTGTAAACGAGCGCACCGTGTCCTCCACGGCGTTCATGCGGATATCCGTGCCGATATCGTAGTTTATCTCGCCCCTCGTCATGCCGGAAAGAGCATCCGAGAGGATACCCCCGACCTTAGTCCCGTCCATGTTTCCGCAGTAGAAAATTTCAACGGGGCTCGTGGAGATGAGGCTGTGGTAGTATTTCGTGAGCTTCTGATAATAGATGCCCTCGGCGACATCCTCCGTGCCGAAGCGTGACACGGCGTAGTCCTCGTAGCAGCACATCTGCTCAATGAGCCTAAGCTTTGCATACGAGCGCTTGTCGTTTACCCGACTGCGGATGAGGTCAAGAAGCTTTTCCTTCTCGCTCTCGACATACGCCGGAATAAGCAGCCCACCACGGGTACTCGGCGCAAGCAGCAGCTCGCAGGCGAAGTTCGCCGCTTTTTCAAAAACATCACTGCCTTGGGGCAGGTACTTTTCATCCGGAAAGCTTGCGTAAAAGCCGATGCATTGGATCTCGCCTATCTTGCGGACAATGGGCTCGATGCCCGTGCCGTAAAGCGAGTCGAGCTCGGCGGCAATCGTCTCCATGTCGGG
>HF986906.1:21356-34095 GCA_000431075.1 Firmicutes bacterium CAG:555 | reverse complement strand
CAGCACGGCGTTGAGCGCCGCAGTCTCTCTGTTAAGCTGAGTGAGCAGATTTATGCTCAGACAGCCTGTTTTAAACTTGTCGCTGCGCAGGGCGGTCAGCCATACGCCGGGGATAAGCTCGCATCTGACGGTTTCCATCCGAAAGCCTCCTTCACGGTGCGTTTGATAATAAAATATTATAACACACTTTTTAATTATATGGTATACCTTTTCCGTCGTATTTTTCTCCGTCCAGCAGCACCTGCTCGGGGGAAATGACGATGTCGTGCGTTTTGCCGCTGCCGTTTGTCCATTTTATGCGGCATTCGGGGAAGTCGTCGGGCAGAGCGGGACGGATATACAGTGCCCCCGACCAGAGCTTGAGCCCCAAAAGCTCCTCGCACACGACGCGAAAATACCAGCCCGACGAGCCGGTGTACCATGTCCAGCCTGCCTCGCCCATGTGCTCGGGGCAGGTATAGATATCGGCGGGGAGCACAAACGGCTCTGCCATATAGCGCTTTAAGTCGTGCGTCTCGGGTATAAGGTCGCACAAAATTGCGCAGCCGTCTTTTGACCGCCCTCTGCGCAGACATGCCATCGCAAGCCATATGGCAGCGTGGGTATATTGCCCGCCGTTTTCTCTGAATCCCGGACCGTAGCTTTGGATATACCCCGGGTCACGCCCGCAGCCGTAAAACGGTGGGTCAAAGAGCTTGACAAGCTTGTTTTCTCGGTCGTACAGCTCGGAAACGGCACTGTCGAGCGCCATGTCGATGCGGCTGTTTGAAGCGTCTGTGCACATGGCGGCCCAGCTTTGCACGATAGAATCAATGCGGCAGCACCCGTCATTTTTCGAGCCTATCGGCTCACCGTCCGGCCAGTAGCCACGCAGATACCAGCTGCCGTCCCAAGCCCTGTCGGCGGCAGTACCGCAGGAGGCGGCAAGCGCACGGTAGTGGTCTGAGTCTTGTTTACATAACATCACAAGCAGATCGGCAAAGCGCCTTACCGTGTGGGCAAAAAACCAGCTTAACCAAACGCTTTCACCGTCAATATTATTCATGCCGTCGTTCCAGTCGCCGCTGCCGAATAAAAGCAGTCCATGCATTCCGACACCACGGTTTGCGCAGCAGTCGACCGCCGCCTTTGCATGGTCGAGAACGCTTGTCGAGACGGAAGATCTCTGCGGCATTTCATATCGGTCGGTTTCGCTGTCTTCAAGCGGATTTGAGTTAACATAATACACGACCTCGGAGCATATATCCGCATCGCCGGTTTTCTCGACATATTCGCAAAGTGCCCACACGAGCCAGAGCATATCGTCCGAGCAGCGTGTGCGCACGCCCTTGTCGCCGTCGGGCATGGCATGCCACCAGTGCATGACATCACCCTCGAGGTATTGGTGTGCACAGCAGTCGAGAATTTGCCGTCGTGCGGGGGTGGGGGAGATGAGCAGCAGGTTTACCGCATCCTGAAGCTGATCACGGAAGCCTATAGCCCCGCCGCTCTGGTACACAGAGCACCTGCCCATCAGGCGGCATGCAAGCGTTTGATATACCGCCCAGCCATTTACATAATGCGCAAACGATACATTGCCGCCAAACCCTAACTTGAGCACCTCTTTTCTCCACGCTGACTCGGTTTTTTCAAGCTCGGCAAACGCCGAATCGGGTTTACATAACTGCAATAGTTTATCATCATCGCAAAAGCCGCAAACGATGACACTCACCGGCTGGCAATTGAATTTTGCGGCAAAAACGGGAGCGGAGAGAGCCTCCGTTTTGCCGTCATATTCGCCACGCAGGAACGAAAACAGATCGCATGTCCAGCCGAGTACCGGCGCAGAGCAAAGCGCCTTGAATTTTGCCTCCGGCAGGGCAAATCGACTGCTCGATGCGGTGAACATTGAGTTAACATAATCTACATCAACCGCAAGATAATCGTCCTCGTTACCGGAAAGCAAAAGCTCCGTTTTCCACGAAATTTGCCCCGTTACCGTGCCGCAGACCTCAATGATGAAAACTCTTGCATCGAGCCCCGAAGGCACAAATGCCGTGCATCGAATGCCCGTTGAGCCGAAGCTTTTTTCCCAAACAGCGTAGCCGAAACCATAGTGAACACGGCAGGGAATGCCGTCCGAGGCGGCGAAAATGCTGTACCTGCCGCTGTCGGTGATATACTCGAGCGTCTCGGGACCTGCTACGGCATAGGGGTCATTCACCCAGCGGTCAATGCGCATTTCACGAGCATTTTTATACCACATATTGCCCATACCGCAGTCGGCGGCATAAAATCCGAACGAGCCGTTTGTGAGTATATTAGACCACACCCTGGGCGGCAACGAACGGTTTACATAAAACACGAAGCTGTTTTCATCCTCATAGCCGAACTTGGGTATGCAGTCAAGCCTCCCCGACTCGCTATGCGTAAGCAGATATTTTATACCTACCCGCCTTTCGGGAGCGTCGGCGCCGATAATGACGCTTGCACAGGCAAGCATATCGTCCTCGGCCGAGATGGGCAAAATTCGTATGCCTCCGTGCGTTCCCATGAGCGATTCAAGTCCGTGAGTTGCGAGAATATCCCGCACACAGCCGTATATCGGACGGCGGTACTCGCCGCCCTCGTCGGTCAAAAAAACAAGGTCGCAATAAATGCCGCAAGAACGCAGCTGACAAAACTGCTTTGTAAGACTTTCCGCCGCTTCACGGCTGACCTCAGCACTCGGGCAAACGATGATCGGCATGTCGCCCGACACACCGTATTGCCACAATTTCTGCTTAGAAATAAAGGACTTTTCGGCGCTTGTAAACCACAGCGACTTTATCATACACATCGCCGAATCCACCTCACGGGCACCCATTCCGGTTATCGATGCGCAGGCCGAGACCATTGCACCGAACTCGGCGGGGCCGATCGCCAGCATTCGCTGCGCACCGGCGTATGCATCGTCGGAGGTCATGCCCACGCACATGGCAAAGCGCACTTCCATGCGCTCTCCTGCCTTCAGCGAGACCTCCGTAGTTGCGCAGACAAACGGTGCCGATAAATGCCCGGTGCCGCCGTTTCTGTCGGCCTTGAAGCTCATTTTCCGGTCGGACGCAATGCACATCCACACCTCGGGCTGCCGCCCTCTCGGTATGCGGTGCAGCATTAAACAATTGCCATCGGTGTGAGCGTCCAGACCCAATCTCCAATATGCAGGATGGTTTACATAATCATTATAATCTGCCAGCACCGGCTCAAATGAAAAACTGAGCCTTGCGCCGTCGATATCACGCTTTGCGCTTATCTCGGCAAAGCGCAGCTCACCGTTTTCGCCGCCCGCCGTGGCGGCGCTCGTTTTAAGCGCAAAATCGTCAGTCATGTGCGACCAGCTGCACGCAATTTCACCTAACTCCCAAATGAAGCCTGCGCTGTTCGGCTCGGGAAGCAGCGAATAGCTGCGCTCGCCGACATCGAGCCTTATCTCAAGCCCGTGCCCCTCGCCTAACTGCCGAAACGGCGGCTTATAGACAAGCATATCTCCGCAGGTGGCGGAGACTATGCCGCTTTCGGTTAACATAACATTATATACACCGTTTGAAACGACAGCACAGTTCGGGTTTTCAAAGTCGATATCCTCGCCTCGCTTTGACCACTGCTGAGCGGTGAGTCGCTGCGGCTTTTCAAAGCCCGCCTCGCCTAATTTGAGAACCGGCGCATTGACCGGCAGCTTCTCCTCGAGCAGGCAGCGGTATGCGTGCATCCTGGGGTCTGCCATAAACCTGCGTGTGACGATGCCGTCAAGCAGACAGTTTGCAATAGAGAGCATGCTCATGCCCAAATGGTGCGCCATATAGCAGCGCACGGGCTCGCCGTCGGCACTGCGGCAGCGTGACGGAGTAAAGTCTATCGCCTCAATAAAGCCGAAGCGCCCCTTTGCGCCTGTATCTTCAAGTCGGCGCAGGTTCACAAGTGCCGCAAACGGCTCGATATTCAGCGCAAGAAAGCTCGAATACGGCGAAATGACAAGCTCACTGTCCTGCCCGCGCTTGAGCGCAAGATGAGCGCAGCCGTGTGCCTTGTAGCGGTAGTTGAGCGCAGGGTCAAGCGAGAAAAACGCACTTTCGGAAATGCCCCAGAGCTTTGAATGGGTCTGCCGGTGCTTCTGCACGAACATACAATATTTTATCGTCTCATACATGAGACTGTCCCGCACCAGCGGCAGAAACAGCTCAGGCATGATGTACTCAAACATTGTACCCGTCCAGCTCGCCATGCCCTGATAACCCGAATACGAGAGCATAGCTCGTGACAGTCTGCGCCAGTGCGCCCTCGGGACATCGCCCTTTGCAACGGCAAGGTAGCTTGTGAGCCGTGCCTCGCTCGCCATAAGGTCGTAGTAGCTATCAGACGGCGCAGCCTTTTCAAGGTCGAGACCGATATAAAAAAGCTTGCGGTTTCGGTCAAACAGCAGAGAAAAATCCATCGGCTGCATGAGCCTTTGCACACGCCCGGACAGCTCCGTGCGGTTATACGCCATGAGCCCGTTTTTGAGCGTCAGCAGGCAGGCATAGAGGTTGCCGCTGTCAACGGTGGAGATATACTTAGGCTCCAGGCAGCGTAGTGTCCTCGTGTCGTACCAGTTGCTCAGATGCCCCGAAAACTTCGGCATTTTTTCAAGCGTCGTGAGCATTTTTTCTATAAGCTCAAATGCACGACCTGTTTTGTCGATGCCGAGATCAACGGCACACAGAGCCGACACCAGCGCAAGCCCGATATTCGTCGGCGAGGTGCGGTGCGCAAGCCCCACCGGCGGCTGCTCCTGATAATTATCCGGCGGCAGATAGTTATCCTCGGCGGTGCAGAATTTATCAAAATACGCCCAAATACTCTCGGCACACTCCAAAAGATACTCCTTCTTGTCTGCCGGAAGCTCCCTCATGGGCTTTGCCGGAAGCGTCAGCGCAAGCGCCGCCAAGGGGGCGACTATCCACAAAAGCCCGACGGTCTTTGCGAAAATGCCGGTCGAGAAAATGACGAGCGCAAGCCCGGCCACGGGCGCTGCCCACATATTGAGGTAATACGCACCGACACTGCGATTTTTGCGCTCACTCTGAGCGGCGGTCTCCCATTCGAGCAGATTCTTCCGGCTTACGCCCATGCGCCAGAGCGAGGTTATTGCAGCGCTTAAGACTATCCACGCTTCATACGGCAGAAACCAAAGCCGCAGTACCGTCTGGATAAGCGCCGCCGAAACGCCCTTGAACAGCCTGCTGTGATATTTGACATGGCTGTCGCAGTTGCGGCTGGTCCCGAACTCCGTGAGCGCAATAAGAAGTCTTGCACCCAGCGCGAGCAGTGCCGTCCACGCCGCAAGCATAAGTGCATGACCGGATAGCAGCAGCCCTAAGAATATCGCCGCAAAGCTAAAGGGCGCAACGAGACTGCGGCGCAGCGAATCGAAGAGCTTAAACCTCTCAATATCCGTCACGGCGCTGTCACGGCTGAATATCCAGCCTGCGTTCTGCCAGTCGCCGCGAGTCCAACGGTGGCTGCGGCGATAATAGGCGACGGGAGTGGAGGGGAAACTGTCGGTAAACTCCGTGTCGCTCATGTACCCGCCGCGCAGGTACGCACCCTCAAGTGCATCGTGTGACAGGACAAGTCCGTCGGGGATATGGGCGGTCGAGCAGACATACAAGGCCTCGGCATCGATGATGCCCTTGCCCGAAAAGCCGCCTGCGTCAAACAGATCGGTGTACAGCTCACCGCACAGCACCGAGTACGGCTCCGTGCCGCCGACACCTGCGAATATGCGTGAAAAATCCGTCTTTCCGACGGAGGAAAGCTCGTAGTTCATGCGGGGATGGATGATGCCGTGACCGGAGACGACGCAGGCACTGTCACGGTCGAGCTTCGGGGCATTCAACGGATGCGTTATCGCACCGATAAGCTCGCAGATAGAATCCGGCGTGGGGTTCGTGTCGCTGTCGAGCGTAACGATGTATTTTGTGCCAACAAGCGCTTCGGCGTTGCCGGCACAGACACTGAGCTCCGACTTTTTGCCGCAGAGCATTGCAGCGAGGGAGAGCACTGCGCCCCTTTTGCGCTCAAAGCCGCAGAAGCGGTGACGGCTGTGATCCTCCGTTCTCGGTCGGGTGAAAAGATAAAACCCGCCGCCGTAGCGCTCATTTAGCTTGTTTACCGCACCGACGGCGCTTTGAATAAGCGCAGCGTCGTTGTCCGTCACCGCACAGGCGGCCTCGGGGAGGTCTGCCAGTATGCCGAACATGAGGTTTTTGCCGCAGCGGCGGTTGGTGAGATAAAATTCCTCGATGCGCCCTGCAAGCTTTTGCCCCGCCTCCTTGTCGGACAAAAGCGCAGAGATAACGCACACGGTCTTGGCATCGTCCGGCACGCCGTTTTTGAGCTCCAGCCTCGGCATCCGTCTCGGCGGCACGCAAAGCAGAATTACATAGTCCAAAAGATTTTTCGTAAGCTCCGATATTGGCAGAAGCAGCAGCACCGCCGCAATGACGCTGTGCGATAAAAATCCGCACAAAAGCGTCAGAAACAGCGTCAAAAGCACATTTGCCGTTATATACAGCGCACCGCCGGGTGCTTTTTCATCCTTGCCCAAGGGCTTTGTAAACAGGTAGTACCCCACATGGCGGGCCTCGCCATCGGACTGCGAGCACAGCTTGATAAGATGCTTTGCAAGGTAATGCTCCTCCATGGAGTTTGCCTTGGCAAGGCGGGACAGCCGCTCACGGTAATACGCACGGCTGAGGTCATCCATCTCGGGATAAACGCCCGCAGGGTCAGAACGCAGAAGCTTTTCCGAGACATCCACAGATTCGAGCAAGCACTGCATGTCAAGTCCGGAGACCAGCCGCAGTGAGGTGAAAACGGAGGCAAAGCCGTCGGTCAGCGTTTCGGGGGTGTTCGTCGACAAAAGCTCACGGCAAAGCCCGGCAAGACGCTCGATAAGCGCCATGCGCAGCGCCGCAGGGAACAGGTACAGCTCCTTTCTCGGCAAAACGGAAACGGTTTGATACCCATCTAAAAACAGCCTGCACCGCTCCTCGGTCACCTTGCCGAGACCGGCATCAACGAGCGTGCGGCACATATCGAGCAGGATAACGCCGGCCTCCGAGCCTCGCAGGGACTTTTCCCGCAAAAGCGCCAATGATGCGCACTTTGCCTCACGCACGGCGATGTAGCGGTTATCCAAAAGCCACCGGCACGCATCGGGCACGCTCGCCGCCGTGCCGAAGCGCTCGGCGACCTTTTCATAGGCTGCGTCTATCTCGTTCATGGCGGCACGGAGCTTTGAAACCGTCGCTTTTGCCGGCACGGGCCCGGCCTTGCGGCAGAGCCTTGCCGATTGCTCGGCAAGCGCAGAAAGCCTGTCATCTTCAATGTACCTACCCTGCATACTCATTAAAATGACCTCCGAAAATCACTTTCTCATCATAAATGACAGTTTTGCCGCAAATACTCAAATATATTCCGCAAAACTGACAAGAAGTTTTACTTGACAGACAGGGCAACGGAGAGTATAATCCGTAAAGTAAATTTCATTTACAGGGAGGCGGACACCGTGGAAAACAGCAGAGTGATGCGTTCAATGCTGTTTGATTTTTACGGCGAGCTGCTCACGGACAAGCAGCGTGAGTATTTTGACCTCCATTATAATGAAGATCTGTCCTTGGCCGAGATCGCCGAGCAGAGCGGCATTTCCCGTCAGGGCGTGTGGGATATCATCCGCCGTGCCGAAGCCGCCATGACCGAGATCGAGGGGAAAACGGGACTGATAAAGCGCTTTACAGAGCGCACCGCCGCCCTTTCGGAGATACGCACGCAGCTTAATGAGCTTGAGAGCATCACGGAGGGCAGGGCGAAGGAGCTTGTCGGCAGTATTTCCGAAAAGCTCGGTCAATTAGATTAGGAGGCAACGCTATGGCATTTGAATCATTATCCGACAAGCTGTCCGCTGCCTTTAAGAAGCTCAGGGGCAAGGGCAGACTGACCGCCGCCGATGTCAAGGAGGCCATGAAGGAAGTGCGTATGGCACTTTTGGAGGCCGATGTCAGCTACAAGGTCGTCAAGGAGTTTACCAAGTCCGTTACCGAGCGAGCCTCGGGTGCAGATGTGCTTGAGGCGCTGTCTCCGGCACAGATGGTCGTAAAGATAGTAAACGAAGAGCTCGTTAAGCTCATGGGCAGCGAAAATCAACGGCTGACCATCGGCTCAAAGTCACCCAGCGTTGTTATGCTGGTCGGACTTCAGGGCGCAGGCAAAACGACTAACGGCGCAAAGCTTGCGGCGTATATGCGCAAGCAGGGCAAGCGCCCGCTGCTTGCGGCGTGCGATATCTATCGCCCCGCTGCAATTAAGCAGCTTGAGACCGTCGGCAAACAACTTGATATCCCGGTGTTCCAGATGGGCACGACAAATCCTGTGGATATCGCAAAGGCTGCGGTCGAGCACGCCAAAAAGCACGGCAACGACCTTGTGTTTCTCGATACGGCAGGACGCCTGCACATAGACGAGCAGCTCATGGACGAGCTGCGCAATATAAAAGAAGCGGTCGATCCGGCGGAAATTTTGCTTGTTGTCGATGCAATGACCGGCCAGGATGCCGTGAACGCCGCAAATGCCTTTGACGAGGCTCTCGGCGTGACGGGTGTTATGCTCACGAAGCTTGACGGCGATGCACGAGGCGGCGCAGCATTGTCTATAAAGGCCAGCACCGGCAAGCCTATCAAGTTTATCGGCGTAGGCGAAAAGCTTGACCAGATAGAGCCGTTTTATCCCGACCGTATGGCGTCGAGGATACTCGGCATGGGCGATGTCTTGACGCTTATCGAAAAGGCCGAGCAGAGCTTTGACGAGAAAAAAGCTTTGGAGATGGCGGAAAAGCTCAAGGCAAACCGCTTCTCACTGTCCGATTACCTCGAACAGATGCGCTCACTGAAAGGCATGGGCGACTTAAACGACATTGCCGGTATGATCCCGGGCGTTGACGCAAAGGCACTCAAGGGCGCAAAGGTAGATGAAAAGGGACTGAGCCACATCGAGGCCATCATCCTTGCAATGACGCAGGCCGAGCGGGACGACCCGTCGATACTCAACGCCAGCCGCAAAAAGCGTATCGCCGCAGGCAGCGGTACGAGCGTTGTCGAGATAAACAGACTGCTCAAGCAGTTTAACGCCATGCAGGGCATGATGAAGCAGCTTTCCGGCAAGAATATGAAGAAGCTGCAAAAGAAGCTCGGCGGAATGGGCGGCATGTCGGGGCTCGGTGGCCTCGGCGGATTTAAACTTTGATTACCGACGCATGAGCGTTTGTAATATATAGAAAAATATTTGGAGGTGAAAATAAATGGTAAAGATCAGACTTCGTAGAATGGGCGCAAAGAAGGCACCTTACTACCGCATCATCGTAGCTGATTCCCGCTGTCCCCGTGACGGTCGTTTCATCGAGGAACTCGGTACTTACGATCCCATGGCAGAGGGCGAGCAGAGGATCAAGGTCGACATGGAGCGTGCACAGTACTGGATCGCAAACGGCGCACAGCCTACCGAAACCGTACGCGGCCTGCTTAAGAAGGTCGAGGCCTAATAAGGAGAATCTACCGGCATGAAAGAACTATTGACCTATATCGTGCAGAATCTCGTCGATCATCCCGACGAGGTCTCTGTGACCGAGCGCGAAGCCGGCGGCGAGACCGTTTTTGAAGTGCGTGTCGCCGACGGTGATATGGGCAAGGTCATTGGCCGGCAGGGCAGGATCGTAAAAGAGATCCGTATACTCATGCGGGCTGTTGCCCAGAGAAAGGGCAAGAAGGTATCAGTCGATATAATGGACTGAGATTATAAAAAGGGCTACCCGTCGGTAGCCCTTTTAGACTATGCGAGGGATGAAAAATGGATAAAAAACAGTTTATAGAAGCCGGGAAGGTAGTCAATACCCACGGCGTTAAGGGCGAGGTCAAGATACAGGTTTGGCTCGACAGCCCGGAGTTTTTGAAGAAATTTAAGACGGTGTATATAGATAACAAGGCGATAAAGCTCGTAAGCGGCAGAGTGCACAAGGGCTTTTTGATCGCCGTACTGGACGGTGTTGACGATGTCAATGCCGCAATGAGCCTTAAAAATAAGACGGTTTTCATCGACCGTAAGGATGCAAAGCTTCCCAAGGGCGCATACTTCTTGCAGGATATTATCGGAGCCGCCGTCGTCACCGAGGACGGCGAGAGCGTCGGCACGCTCGAGGATATTCTCGAAACGCCCGCTTCGCAGATATATGTCGTTAAGGGCGAGACCGAGCATCTCATCCCGGCGGTGGACGAATTCATTGTCAGGGTCGATGCGGAAAATGCGGTCGTGACCGTGAGACTGATAGAAGGAATGTAAATTAGTTATGTCAACCATGAGAATTGATATAATGACCCTGTTTCCCGACACCATGAACGCCGTTCTGCACGAGAGCATTTTGGGCAGGGCGGTCAAAAAGGGCATTATAGAGGTCAATTGTGTCCAAATCAGGGATTATACCGAGAATAAACAGTGCCAAGTCGATGATTACCCTTACGGCGGCGGCTGGGGCTGTGTGATGATGGCGCAGCCGCTAAAGTCCTGCCTTGATGATATTATGTCAACTGCAAAGGATCGCAAGAGCCGTGTCATCTATATGTCGCCGCAGGGCAAGCCCTACGACCAGCAGACGGCAAGACGGCTGCGTGACGAGTACGACCACCTTGTGCTCGTGTGCGGTCACTACGAAGGCATCGACGAGCGCTTTATAGAGCAGTGTGTCGACGAGGAGATTTCCATCGGCGACTTTGTACTCACCGGCGGCGAGATAGCCGCAATGGCGGTGGCAGACTCCGTGTGCCGCCTTGTTCCGGGCGTGCTGTCGGATGAGGAGTGCTTCACCGGCGAGAGCCACTGGGACGGCGTTTTGGAGTACCCGCAGTACACCCGACCCGAGGTCTGGGAGGGGAGAGCGGTGCCGGAGGTGCTGTTGCAGGGCAACCATGCCGCCGTTGACGAGTGGCGGCGCAAAAAAAGCCTTGAGCGCACGATGGATAAGCGTCCGGATATGTTCGAGCGGCTTGAGCTGACCGACAAAAAGGACATTAAGCTTGTCGACCAAATTAAAAAAGAGCGCAGCCGCATGAAGCTCACGCAGCCGATAGGCTGCCGTCCGGCGGTCGAGAGCGATATCGAGGATATCATGCTCATCGTGCGGCAGGCGAGAAATTATCTTAAAAAGCACCGTGTCGACCAGTGGCAGGGCGAGTATCCCACGCAGGATATATTTGCCGCCGATATCGCAAACGGCGAGTGCTATGCCGTGACCTACGGCGAACGCTTGGCGGGATTTTTCTGCCTGACGGAAGCGCCCGAGAGCGGGTATGATAAGATTACCGACGGCAAATGGCACGGCGAGGGAAAATACTGCACGCTGCACCGCATGGCGATAGAAGCCCGGTTTCGCGGAACGGGGCTTAGCGATATGCTGATAGATTTTGCGGACGAAACGGCTAAAGCCAAGGGCGCCGAGTGCGTGCGCACCGATACCCACCGCAAAAATAAGGCCATGCAGAAGCTATTTAAACGCAAGGGCTATGTTTACAGAGGGAATGTGCTTGTTGATGAGGGCGAACATGATCCGGCACGGCAGGCATTTGAGAAAAAACTATGAGACTTACCGACATTAACGATATAAAATCGCTGCTTGTCTCCCACGGCTTTCGCTTTTCCAAATCCATGGGGCAGAACTTTCTGACCGCAGCATGGGTGCCGGAGGATATCGCCGAGGCAGCGCAGCTTGACGAGAATACCGGCGTTTTGGAGGTCGGCCCGGGCATCGGCTGCCTAACAGAGCAGCTTGCATTGCGAGCCGGCAAGGTCGTCGCAGTGGAGCTTGACAATGCGCTCAGACCTGTTTTAAAGCAAACTCTTGCGGGAAAGAATAATGTTGAGATAATATTCGGCGATGTTTTGAAGCAGGATATAAAGGGACTGGTCTCGGAGAAAATGCAGGGGCTGCGCCCCGTTGTGTGTGCAAACCTGCCGTACAATGTCACAAGCCCGCTCATAATCGCATTTCTGGAGGCCGAATGCTTTGACAGCGTGACGGTCATGATCCAGCGTGAGGTCGCAAAGCGCATCTGCGCAAAGCCCGCCACGGCGGATTACGGCGCATTTACGGTGCTCGTCAATTGGTACGCCGAGCCGGAGATGCTCTTTGATGTGCCGCCGAGCTGCTTTATCCCGCAGCCGAAGGTCACATCGAGCGTAATAAGGCTAAAAACACGCAGCGCACCGCCCGTCGAGGTCAAGGACAAGGCGCTGTTTTTCCGTGTCGTTCGTGCTGCCTTCGGCATGCGCCGCAAAACGCTCACGAATGCGTTGAGCGCCAATTTTAACGAGCTTAACAAAGCTGATATCGAAAACCTGCTCACCGCCTGCGGCTTCGACCCGAAAATTCGGGGCGAGGTGCTGTCCATTGGTGATTTTGCTGCAATTTCGGATGCGATTTTTGACATTATCAACAAGCCCTAATTCATTGACGGCACAGCCGTAAAGTGTTAGTCTTATATAAGCTAATGTAGAAAGTAGAAATGGATTTTTATATGGCATCAAACGGAGGTAAACAATTGATGAACCTGACAAACAATGCACACATTACAAAGTGGGTCGAGGAAATGGCCGCACTTTGCAAGCCCGAGAGCATCGTCTGGATAGACGGCTCGGA
>HF986906.1:0-21291 GCA_000431075.1 Firmicutes bacterium CAG:555 | reverse complement strand
CGGGTGAGCTTATGAAGCTCAACGAGGAAAAGCTCCCCGGCTGCTACCTGCACCGCTCGGACCCCAACGATGTCGCCCGTGTCGAGGGTCGCACCTTCATCTGCTCCCGCAGACAGGAGGATGCGGGTCCGACGAATAATTGGATGGATCCCAAGGAGATGTACGAAAAGCTCTACGGCATATATGACGGCTCGATGAAGGGACGCACGATGTATGTCATCCCGTACTCCATGGGCGTTGTCGGCTCTGACTTTGCAAAGTACGGCATCGAGCTTACAGACAGCATCTATGTCGTCGTGTCCATGGCTATCATGACCCGCATCGGCAAGAATGTTCTCGATGCTATCGGCGACAGCGCAGATTACATCAAGGGCCTGCACTCCAAGGCCGAGCTTGACCCTGAGAAGAGATACATCGTCCACTTCCCCGAGGACAACA
The DNA here is from genome assembly GCA_000431075.1 of Firmicutes bacterium CAG:555. Lineage (GTDB taxonomy): Bacteria > Bacillota > Clostridia > Oscillospirales > Oscillospiraceae > F23-B02. Next base: position 20,853 of record HF986906.1, on the reverse strand, counting down.
CCATCATGTCCGTCAACTCCGGCTACGGCGGCAATGTCCTGCTCGGCAAAAAGTGCTTTGCCCTGCGCATAGCCTCCACTCTCGGCCGTGATGAGGACTGGATGGCAGAGCATATGCTCATCCTCGGCGTTGAGAACCCGCAGGGTGAGGTCCGCTATGTCTGCGGCGCATTCCCGTCTGCCTGCGGCAAGACCAATCTTGCAATGCTCATCCCGCCCGAGGTTTACCGTGAAAAGGGCTGGAAGTGCTGGACTGTCGGCGATGATATCGCATGGCTGCGCATAGGCCCGGACGGCAGACTGTGGGCGGTAAACCCCGAAAACGGCTTCTTCGGCGTAGCCCCCGGCACGAGCGAAAAGTCTAACCCCAACGCCCTTGCCGCCACCAAAAAGAACACCATCTTTACCAATGTTGTCCGCAACCTCGACGATAACACCGTTTGGTGGGAGGGCATGGACAAGAATCCCCCGAAGAATGCAGAAAACTGGAAGGGCGAGAAGTGGGACTGCACCGACGGCTCGAAGGGCGCACATCCCAACTCCCGCTTCACCGCACCGGCAATAAATTGCCCCTGCATCAGCCCCGAGTTTGAGAGCAAGACCGGCGTTCCAATCTCCGCAATCATCTTCGGCGGCCGCCGTGCAAAGACCGCTCCGCTGGTCTATCAGTCAAGAAACTGGGATCACGGCGTGTTTGTCGGCAGCATCATGGCAAGCGAGACCACCGCAGCGGCTACCGGCAAGGTCGGCGTTGTGAGGCGTGACCCCATGGCAATGCGCCCGTTCTGCGGCTACAACATGGGCGACTACTGGCAGCACTGGATCGACATGGGCAAAAAGCTGAGCAATCCCCCCAAGATCTTCAATGTCAACTGGTTCCGCACCGATGACGAGGGTAACTTCGAGTGGCCGGGTTTCGGCGATAACTTGCGTGTTGTCGAGTGGATACTCGGACGCTGCTTCGGCGAGGTCGGCGCAGTCGAGACCGAGCTCGGCTACGAGCCCAAGGCAGAGGATATAAACCTTGACGGCAGTGGAGTTTCGGAAGAAACTCTCGAGGATCTTCTCAAGGTCGACAAGGGCCTGTGGCTCGACGAGTGCAAGGGCATCCGTGAGTACTACGCTCAGTTCGGCGACAAGCTCCCCAAGGAGCTTGCAAGTGAGATCGACGCTCTCGAGGAACGCCTCAAAAAGTAAAAGCGTATAATATAACTGCTTACCCCCAATGCGGCGAAATAACCGCGTTGGGGGTATTTTGACGGCAAAAACGCAGATATGGAGGGCAAAATATGCAAAATACACAAAACGATTGTGAAACTCGCAACAAAACTCACTCGTTTTTGTATGCAAAATGCATTGAAAAAACAGCGGCTGAAATGGTAATCTAAATATGAAGAAATGGTTAAACTATTTGTATAAACTACCGGCTGTCGGATAACCCCGATGCCGTTCAGAAAGGATAGGATAATATGAGCAAGAAGTTTGTTTACCAGTTTTCAGAGGGCAATGCAAAGATGCGTGAGCTGCTCGGCGGCAAGGGCGCAAATCTGGCTGAAATGACCAACATCGGCCTGCCCGTACCCCAGGGCTTCACCATCACCACCGAGGCCTGCACCCAGTACTACGAGGACGGCCGCCAGATAAATGACGAGATCATGGCCGAGATCATGGCCAATATCGAAAAGTTGGAGGAGATCACCGGCAAGAAATTCGGCGACCTTGAGAATCCCCTGCTCGTATCCGTCCGCTCCGGTGCCCGTGCATCGATGCCCGGCATGATGGACACTATCCTCAACCTCGGTCTTAACGAGGAAGTCGTGAATGTTATGGCAGCAAAGTCCAATAACCCCCGCTGGGCATGGGATTGCTACCGCCGCTTCATCCAGATGTATTCCGATGTCGTCATGGAAGTCGGCAAGAAGTATTTTGAGCAGCTCATCGACCGCATGAAAGAGGAAAGAGGCGTAACTCAGGATGTTGAGCTCACTGCCGACGACCTCAAGGAGCTGGCCGGCCAGTTCAAGGCAGAGTACAAGCAGAAGGTTGGCGAGGAGTTCCCGACCGACCCCAAGCAGCAGCTCATCGGCGCAGTCAAGGCCGTTTTCAGAAGCTGGGATAACCCCCGTGCAAATGTTTACCGCCGTGATAACGATATCCCCTACAGCTGGGGCACCGCTGTCAATGTTCAGATGATGGCCTTCGGCAACATGGGCGACGACTGCGGCACCGGCGTTGCCTTTACCCGTGACCCCGCCACCGGCGAAAAGAAGCTCATGGGCGAGTTCCTCACCAACGCACAGGGCGAAGATGTCGTTGCAGGCGTCCGTACCCCGATGCCCATCGCACAGATGGCAGAGAAGTTCCCCGAGGCATTTGAGCAGTTCACTTCCGTCTGCAAGATCCTCGAAAACCACTACCGTGATATGCAGGACATGGAGTTCACCGTCGAAAACGGCAAGCTCTACATGCTCCAGACCCGCAACGGCAAGCGCACCGCTCAGGCTGCACTTAAGATCGCATGCGACCTCGTTGACGAGGGCATGATCTCCGAGAGCGAAGCCGTTGCCATGATAGACCCCAGAAACCTCGATACCCTGCTCCACCCGCAGTTTGACGCTGCCGCACTCAAGGCACCCCATCCACGCTGCCGCACTCAAGGCAGCCACTCCCATGGGCAAGGGCCTCGGCGCATCTCCCGGCGCTGCCTGCGGCAAGGTCGTTTTCACCGCCGAGGACGCAAAGGCTTGGAACGACAGAGGCGAGAAGGTCATTCTCGTAAGACTTGAGACCTCCCCCGAGGATATCGAGGGCATGAAGGCCGCACAGGGCATCCTCACCGTCAGAGGCGGCATGACCAGCCATGCGGCAGTTGTCGCAAGAGGCATGGGCAAGTGCTGCGTCTCCGGCTGCGGCGATATCGTCATGGACGAGGCAAACAAGAAGTTCACCCTCGGCGGCAAGACCTATAATGAGGGCGACTTCATCTCTCTCGACGGCTCCACCGGCAACATCTATGACGGCGTTATCGCAACCGTCGATGCATCCATCGCAGGCGAGTTCGGCCGCATCATGGCTTGGGCCGACAAGTACCGCCGTCTGCAGGTACGCACCAATGCCGACACTCCGCACGATGCACGCAAGGCTCGTGAGCTCGGCGCACAGGGCATCGGCCTTACCCGTACCGAGCATATGTTCTTTGATTCCGACCGTATCGCAGCATTCCGCGAAATGATCTGCGCCGACACGCTTGAGGGGCGTGTAGCCGCTCTTGCAAAGCTCCAGCCCATGCAGCAGGCAGACTTTGAGGGCATCTACGAGGCAATGGAGGGCAACCCCGTAACCATCCGCTTCCTTGATCCTCCTCTCCACGAGTTCGTTCCCACCGAGGAGGCCGACATCGAGGCTCTTGCAAAGGCACAGAACAAGTCCGTCGCACAGATCAAGGCGCTCATCGCATCCCTGCATGAGTTCAACCCCATGATGGGTCACCGTGGCTGCCGTCTGGCCGTGACTTATCCCGAGATCGCAGCAATGCAGACCCGTGCCGTCATCAATGCGGCAATAAATGTTCAGAAGAGACACCCCGAGTGGACTATGGTTCCCGAGATCATGATCCCGCTGGTAGGCGAGGTCAAGGAGCTCAAGTATGTCAAGGATGTCGTCGTCAAGGAAGCGGATGCTCTCATCGCAGCTTCCGGCCTTGAGATGAAGTACCTTGTCGGCACCATGATCGAGATCCCCAGAGCGGCACTGACCGCCGACGAGATCGCAACCGAGGCAGAGTTCTTCTCCTTCGGCACGAACGACCTCACTCAGATGACCTTCGGCTTCAGCCGTGACGACGCAGGCAAGTTCCTCGGCGCGTACTACGACAAGAAGATCTATGAGAACGACCCGTTTGCAAGACTTGACCAGAAGGGCGTAGGCAAGCTCGTCAAGATGGCATGCCAGCTCGGCAGACAGACCCGTCCCGACCTGCACCTGGGCATCTGCGGTGAGCACGGCGGTGACCCCAGCTCCGTTGAGTTCTGCCACAAGGTCGGCCTCGACTATGTCTCCTGCAGCCCCTTCCGTGTCCCCATCGCCCGTCTCGCCGCCGCACAGGCTGCCATAAAAGAACGGGCAGAGAAGTAATAATAAGTAATAAGCGTTCGCAAATCAAAAAGCCAAGTCGAAAGACTTGGCTTTTTGATTTTATAATTCGGTTGCTTTTCTTATTTCGGCAATCGTTGTGTCATTTTCTCTTGCAAGTTTTGCGAGGTCGTCATACTCGGGCTTGCTGCGCTTTATGCCATAGCCTTCGGCTTTTTTTATGCGAACAGCGCCATATTCGGTTTGGACGGTGTCGATGCTGCGGGTGAGGCTATACCTATTGCACACATACTCACGCACACCGAGAGTGGTCGTGTGCTTGAATAGGCAGCGCAGCATCTCGTCACGCTGCTGCACACGGCACATGCAGGTGAGCATCACGCCCGAGCGGCTCTTTTTCATACCGATACTCGTAAAATACACATCAAGCGCACCGAGCCTGAACAACTCCTCCATGGCAAAACCGAGCTCCTCGGGGGTCATGTCGTCAAGATTGCAGGCAAGCTCAATTATCTGCTCGCACTCGCCTTCCGTCTCACCGAGCAGTACACGCACCACATTTGCAGTTTCAAAATTCTTTTTACCAGTACCGTAGGCGACATACTCGACCCGGAGCACCGGCAGCGGGACGAAATCCTCGACAAAATGCTTGAGCAGCGCCGCACCCGTGGGTGTGCACAACTCGGATTTTATCTCCCCCGAATAAATCGGCACGCCGCGCAAAATCAGCTCCGTTGCCGGGGTGGGCACCGGCAGCACACCGTGTGTACACTTCACAAATCCCGAGCCGACATTCACCGGCGATGCCAGCACCTTATCGGGCGCAAGCTCGTGCATAAGCTCGCACACGCTCAGGACATCAGCCAGTGCATCGAGTGAGCCAACCTCATGAAAATGGATGTTTTCTATCGGGTGACCATGAACCCTGCTTTCTGCCTCTGCGATAAGAGTATATACTGCTTTTGCATTATCTCTCACCTCATCGGCAAGCGGCACGGTGTCAATAAACTCCGTTATCTCGGCAACGCTCGTGTGATGATGGTGATGCCGCTCGGGCTCGGGCAGATCGCCGATTATGCCGATGCGTGCCATACTGTTGTAGTTGAGCGGCAATTCGGCTTTTATATACTCTGCCGCTTCTTCGGTCAGGCGTGTTATGAGCACGGTCTGCTGCTTGCTTTTAAGCATCGCCTTTGCAATGCCGAGGATATGCTCCTTGGCCTTGCCCTCACCGTATATCACCTCGGGCACGCCTTGGCGTATGCCACGGTGGCAGTCGACCTTAGCGTAGTTGCCGATTTCCTGAAACGGCTGCATTTTAAGCTTAAGCGCCGCATCGTCGGGACTCACGCTCCCGTCGGCAACATGGTTTAATAGTTCAGTAAGTTCGTGTTTATCCATTTGCTTCACCATCAGTCACATGTGATTTGCTTACATTAGTTATAAAGCACAACCTTTTGCCGCCTTGCAATGTCATTGTGCCTTGCCGTCAGCGACTGTTAGCGAGATATATAATAATCCTTAGAGCAAATAGACACAACGCTATCAGCTCTTTTTTCACTCTCGGCGTATGTTTTTGCACAGGCTGGCATATATTAGCACCAAAACGGTACGGAGGATGCAATATGAAAACCGATTGGAAAAAGCTTGCGCTTGCAGTGGCAATACCGCTTGCGGTTGGCGGGCTGTCGGCTCTTTTGACGATGGATAACATGGTGATGTTCGACGCTGTCAAAAAGCCACCGCTTGCGCCGCCCAAGTGGCTGTTTCCTGCTGCATGGACGGTGCTGTATGTGCTCATGGGCATTGCGTCCTATTCCGTGTTCACCGCAGATGCGCCGTCGGGCAAAAAACGAGCAAGCCTGATCGTCTATGCGATATCACTTGCGTTCAACTTCCTGTGGAGCATCATTTTCTTTAACCTCGACAACTACCTGCTCGCCTTTGTATGGCTGTGCACACTGTGGCTGCTCATCGTTATCGCAACGGTGCAGTTTTTCGGTATACGCAGGACGGCGGGCTGGCTCATGCTGCCGTATATCCTTTGGGTGAGCTTCGCCGGATATCTTAATTACGGTATCTATCTGCTAAATTAGAGTTGTAAAAGCACAGTTTAAATGGTAATATCAAGGCAGAAAGAAATATAAAGAAGGTGCGATATGAGCAGATTTGACCGTGAATACCTCAAATTGCTGGCGGAAAAGTACCCCGATGAAGCGTCCGTGTGCTCGGAGATCATAAAGCTTCGGGCAATAATGGCGTTGCCGATGGGCACGGAGCATTTTATCAGCGACCTGCACGGCGAATACGGCGCAGTGCGGCATATCCTCAACAACTGCTCCGGCGTCATCCTTGAAAAGGTGCGCAGGCTGTTTGAAGCCGAGATAGGCGAGGAGGCCTGCCGCAGCCTTTGCACGCTGATATATTATCCGAGAGAAAAGCTCGGCGCTATGCGTGAAAAGGGCGAACTTAACGATATAAAGCTGCGTGATTACCTCAAAATGCTGCGCACGCTTGCCGAGACACTGTCGAGCAAATATACACGCAACTATGTGCGCAGACAGATGCCCGAAAAGTGGAGCATGGTGCTCGACGAGCTGCTGCATATGCAGCGTGACGAGTATTCAAATCAGGTGCGCTATCACGAGGTACTGCTTGAGTCGATAGTCTCGACCGGTGCGGCCGATGAGGTGATAGTTGCACTATCCGATATCATAAAGCGGCTTGCCGTTGACAAGCTGCACATAGTCGGAGATATCTTCGACCGAGGCCCCGAGCCTGCACGGCTTTTGGATGCTCTGATGGAGCATCCGAATATCGATATCCAGTGGGGCAACCACGATATACTCTGGCTCGGTGCGGCTGCGGGAAGCCCTGCCTGCATTTTTACTGTTTTGCGCATCGCCGTTACATATGACAACATGGATCTTATCGGCCGCCGCTACGGTATATCGCTGCGTCCGCTCATGGCCTTTGCGCAGAAATATTACGGTGCATCGGACAAGGAAACGCTCAAGCTTGCGCTGCACACCTTGGGCTTCAAGCTCGAAGGCAGGATCATTAAGCGCCACCCGGGCTATGGCATGAACTCACGGCTCATGCTTGACAGGATCGATTTCGGCAGCAACACCGTCGTGCTTGATGACGGCGTTTACCCCATGAATACCGACAAGTGGCCGACTGTTGACAGGGACGACCCGTATAGTCTCAACGCCGACGAGCAGGCGCTCATCGATGAGTATGTCGGTTCGTTCCGTGAAAGTCAGTCGCTGCGCCGGCACATGGACTTTGTATACAGGGCCGGAAGTACATATCTTTGCTGCAACGGCAACCTCCTGTACCACGGCTGCATCCCCATGACCGCCGACGGAAATTTCGCCAGAGTGCGGCACGGCGGCAAGTGGTACTCCGGCAAGGAGCTGCTGGATTATGCAGACACAATAGTAAAAAGCGCATGGGCAAGGCATGACGAATCGGCGCTCGACATGATGTGGTACCTTTGGTGCGGCAACGACAGTCCGTTTTCCGGCAGGGTTTTCCACACCTTTGAGCGTGCCGTCGTCGACGATAAAAACACTTGGACAGAGCCGAAAAATCCTTATTTCAGCTTTTGGGAGGACGAGCGGGCGGTGCGTATGATACTCACCGAGTTCGGCCTTGATCCCGAAAAGGGGCATATCATAAACGGACATACGCCGGTCAGGGCGGGCAAGGGCGAAAGCCCGGTCAAGGCGGACGGCAAGCTGTTTATCATTGACGGCGGCTTCTGCGAGGCGTATCAGAAAACGACCGGCATAGCGGGCTATACGCTCGTTTATAACTCCCACGGTCTGAAGATCAAGGCGCACAGACCGTTTGAGGGCATCGCCAAGGCAATTGACGAGAACGCCGATATCGAGTCCGAGGCCGAGCAGGTCGAGAGTTTCCCCCGACGCCGGTATATCGCCGATTGCGACGACGGTGTGCGTCTGCGCAAGCGCATCGAGGCACTTGAAGCGCTGCTTGAGGCATATCGCTCGGGTGAGCTTCAATAGCTTGCACTTTTCGCAGCCATGTGTTAAAATGCGCAGTAGTGGAATCAGACAATTAGCAATTTCCAAATAAACGGAAAGAGGTATATACGATGAAATCAGGTAAGATACTCATAGTATCGCTTGCAGCGGTATTATGCGTGTTCCTTTCGGCTTGCAGCTGCACAAATCAGGAAGCCGACCATATAAAGGAACCTATTCCCACGGCCACCGCAACGGTAGAGCCCACAGTCGAGCCGACCGAGACACCTGCACCGGCAAAGACCAACCCCGGCTCCGGCACGACCAAGAAGCCGAGCAGCGGCACCTCAACCAAGGATAACACCGGTAGCAGCTCTGGGAGCAATGTAAATATTACAACTCCCACTCCGGTGACCCCCAATGTAGATGTGCCTGAAAACACGCCTACACCCCCGAGAAGATCCTCGTCGAGCAACCTCAGGGTTGACTGATAATAGCCCCACAACCGGCGTTGTGGGGTTTTTTATACATATCAGCGTTAAAAGTATGTGAAATTGCATGTGTTTGCAATTGACGAAAAAGGTATTTTTGGTTTATAATAAAACATATAATTTGACAAGTTGTATAAACTTGAACTGAATGTATAGTATACAAAACTGAGGGGCGGCACATGGGTATAAAGGCGTTGAACAGAAAGCTCTATAAGGAGTACGGCGGCAGGGTGACGGCATCGCTTGAGGATAACTGCATCGTGCTGCGTGGCTCTTTAGATAGATGGGAGGATGTCGTTGCGGCAGGTCTGATGTGCGCAAAGCCGCACTCAAAGTGCCATGTCGTGAACGATATCGTCTTTACAGGAGCTGAGGAGATACCCATGCGTATGCCTGAGCTAAAGGATACGGCGCTTGACGGAGACAGACCCGATGTGCTCATCATCGGCGGCGGCATTTCCGGCTGCTCGATAGCAAGGGAGCTTACGAGATATAAGCTCAATGTGCTGCTGCTTGAAAAGGAAGCAGACCTTGCACTCGGCGCCTCCGGCCGCAATGACGGCGAGGTTCACCCGGGCATAGATTTGTCCCGGGGCTCGCTGAAGCATAAATATATCCGCCGTGCAAACAGGATGTACGACAGAGTGTGCTCAGAGCTTGATGTTCCCTTCAGGCGCACGGGGCAGTACGCTTGCTTCGGCAAAAAAAGCTGGCTTGTTCCCGTGTGGCTGTACGCCATGTGGCGCAGGTTCTATGATGGCATTGAAGATACCCGCATAATCATGGGCGATAAGCTGCGTGAAAAAGAGCCGGAGATAAACGAGAATATCGCCTTTGCACTGTCCAACCCCTCATCCGGCAGCGTAAGTCCGTATAATCTCGTCATCGCCTATGCCGAGAATGCGGTGCACAACGGCGCAAGAGTGTCGCTCAACACCGCAGTCACCGGCATGGAGGTCGAAAACGGTAAGATAGTGTCCGTTGAGACAAACAGGGGAACGATATGCCCCAAGCTCGTCATAAACTGCGCAGGCGTGTTCTCCGACGAGGTAGCCCGCATGGCAAAAGACAGGTTCTTCTCCATTCACCCAAGAAGAGGCACAAACTCCATATTGGATAAGAAAACCGGTAAGCGCTTTAGCGCAATTGCCTCCGTTGTGGGGGCCAGCACCCCCGGTAAGACACACACCAAGGGCGGCGGCATACTGCACACGGTGCATGATAATCTGCTCGTCGGCCCGGACGCTGTCGAGACCTACGAGCGGGAGAACACCGCAACGAACCCCGACAGCATTGAGCGTGTGTTTGCAAAGCAGAAGATAACCATGCCCGAGCTTTCCGAGCGGGATATAATCACATACTTCACCGGCGTTCGCGCGCCCACATACGAGGAGGATTTCATCATCGAGTGGGGCAGAAAAACGAAGAACATCTACCATGTTGCCGGTATCCAGTCCCCGGGACTGACCACCGCACCCGCCGTTGCCGAAGATGTGGCGCTTGAGGCGGCAAGGTGGTTAGAGGCCGAGGAAAACGAAGCTTTTGACCCCGTTCGCCATGCCCCGCCGCACCTTGCCGCAATGAGCGATGCCGAGCGGGCGGAGCTTATTGCGCAAAACCCCGACTACGGCATCATCATCTGCCGCTGCGAGGAGGTCAGCCGTGGCGAGATACTCGATGCTCTCAATTCCCCCATCTGCGTGCCGACCGTTGACGGCATCAAAAAGCGCTTGAGACCCGGCATGGGTCGCTGCCAGGGTGGCTTCTGCTCGCCGTTGGTGACGAAAATTATCGCCGAATATTTAGGCGTTCCGCTTACCGAGGTCAGAAAGAGCTCCGCAAGCTCCCCGATAGTATTCGGAAGCAGAAAGGGGGAGACGGCAGATGTTTGATTACGATGTTACCGTTATAGGCGGCGGCCCTGCCGGACTTGCCGCTGCGATATCCGCTTGCGATAACGGCGCAAAAACGCTTGTTATCGAGCGTGAGGAGCGCCTTGGCGGCATGCTCAAGCAGTGCATACACGACGGCTTCGGCTTAAGCCGCTTCGGCGAAAGATTGGCCGGCCCCGAGTATGTCGAGCGCTTCATGAAAACGCTTTACGAAAAGAATATAGATGTCTGCCTGCGTACCTTTGTCACGAGGGTCGAGAAGTTAGGCGAGGGCTTTTGCGTCGTCGTTGTCAGCAGCGAGGGACTTAAGAAAATACATACAAAAACCTTGGTGCTCGCCACCGGCTGCCGTGAGCGCAGTGCAAAGCAGGTGTTCATCCACGGCACACGCCCGGCAGGCGTGTTCACCGCCGGAACGGCGCAGCATTTTACAAACAGGCTCGGCGTTCTGCCCACAAAGCGCTGCGTCATCTTGGGTTCGGGCGATATCGGACTTATCATGGCTCGCAGGCTCACGCTTGAGGGAGCCGAGGTTCTGGGTGTTTATGAAATTAACCCCACGCCATCGGGGCTGACCCGCAACATCCACCAGTGCCTGCACGATTACGACATTCCGCTGTATCTGAGCCACACCGTCACACGGGTGTTCGGCGCCGACAGACTGGAAGCGGTCGAGATAACCGAAGTCGACGAAAATCTAAAGCCCATTAAGGGCACCGAGCAGCGTGTCGAGTGCGATGCGCTCATCGTCTCGGTAGGTCTTATTCCCGAAAACGAGCTTGCCGAGAGTATCGGCGTTACGCTCGACTACCACACGAAAGGTCCCGTCTGCGACGGCCAGCTTATGACGAGCGTCCCGGGCGTTTTCTCCTGCGGCAATGCCTTGCATGTAAACGACCTTGTCGACTTTGTCTCCGCCTCCGGCGAGGAAGCGGGCAAAAATGCGGCTTTGTTTGCCAAAAAAGCGCAGCATAGGGTGGATATACGCATCGGAAACGAGTTTTTGTACCTCGTTCCGCAGCAGCTCGACCTCGACTCGGATAACTCAAAGGTCACCTTCTACTTCCGCTCGAAAAAGGTTATGGGCAAGAGCACGCTCCGCCTCAAGGTAAACGGCGTTGAGGTCTGGAAGCGCCGCTACCCCTTCCTCAGACCGCCCGAGATGCAGCAGGTTGTGCTGGATATGAACAAATTCGGACTGTCGGCCACCTCCGATGTCTGCTTTGAGATAGAGGGCGAGCAATGAAAGAATTTAATTGTATAGGCTGCCCCCGTGGCTGTCTGCTTCATGTTGAGGAGGAAAACGGGGAGTTTACCGTTACCGGCAACAGCTGTGATAACGGCAGGAAGTTTGCAATTTCCGAGATGACCGAGCCCAAGCGCACCATCTGCTCCACGGTCAGGACCGTGTTTGCGGATGTGCCGGTTTTGCCGGTCAAGGTGTCGGCGGATATCCCGAAGGACAGGATATTTGATGTCATGCGTGAGATAAACTCCGTTGTGCTCACGCAGCGCATATCCGGCGGCGACACGGTGATCGAGAATGTTCTCGGTCTGGGTGTCGATGTAATATCAACGAGCAATGTTTTATCGGAATATACACATATAAAAACAAAGGAGAGAGCTAATGGATAGGCCGCTGATACTTACATACGATGTCGGAACCCAGAGCGCAAGAGCCATCCTTGTTGACAAGCAGGGAAGCATAGTCGATAAGGTTCAGATGAAATATACGGAGCCTTATATCAGACCCCAGCCCGGTTGGGTAGAGCAGAAAACGGACTTTTACTTTGCACACATGTGCGCCGCAAGCAGGGTGCTCATGGAGCGCAATAAGGACAAGGTCGGCGATATAATCGCCGTTGCCGTCACCGTCATCCGTGACACGCTGGTGTTCCTTGACGAGAACAACCGTCCCACCCGTGATATCATCCACTGGCTGGACGCAAGAAAGTGCGAGTTTGACGATCCGTTCCCGTGGTGGAAGAAGATCGCCTTCAAGCTCATCGGCATGGACAAGGGCACGAAGATCGCCTACCGCACCTCAAAGGTCAACTGGGTGCGCCTGAATCAGCCCGATGTGTGGGAAAAGACCAAGAAGATAGTCTGCCTGCCTGCGTATCTCAATTTCAGAATGACCGGCCGCCTTGCCGACAGCCCCGCAAATACCATCGCACACATCCCCATGGACTACAAAAAGAAAACATGGATGACCGAAAACGACCTTACCCGCTGCATGTACGATGTTCCGCAGGAGAAGCTGTATGAGCTTGTACCCTCGGGCGATGTCATCGGTTATATCACCAAGGAAGCTGCCGAGCTTTCCGGCGCACCGGAGGGGCTTCCGCTTATCGCAACGGGCGCAGATAAAGCCTGCGAGACGCTCGGCCTTTCCGTTGCAAGCCCCGAAAAGGCTTCTATATCCTTCGGCACGAGCTCGACTATCGAGATGTACTCGGAAAATTACTTCGAGCCGCAGCAGTTCCTGCCCTCGTACCCCTCGGTCATCAACAAGGCGTGGAACCCCGAAATTCAGGTGTTCCGCGGCTTCTGGATGCTCAGCTGGTTCATAAAAGAGTTTGCCGACAAGGACAAGGCCGAGGCTCAGGAAATGGGCATATCTCCGGAGGAGCTTCTCAACCGCCGTGCCGCCGAAGTCCCCGCAGGCTGCAACGGTCTGATGCTCCAGCCGTACTGGACGCCCGATGTCCTGAAGCCCGACTCCTACGGCGCTATCATCGGCTTTTCCGATTACCACACTAAGTATCACATATACCGTGCCATAATCGAGGGCATCTGCCTTGAGCTTTACATGTCCATGAAGGCCATGGAGCGCCGAGGCAAAAAGCACATCGAGGAGATATTCGTCGGCGGCGGCGGTTCAAAGAGCGACCTTGCCTGTCAGATACTTGCCGACACCTTTGGTTTGCCGGTTAAGCGCATCCATACGCATGAAGCGTGCTCCATTGGAGCTGCCATGGTCGCCTTTGTCGCAAAAGGCGAGTTTGCAAGCTACGATGATGCGATAAAGAGCATGGTGCACGAAAAGGACATGTTCATTCCCATCCCCGAGCATCATGAGGTGTACATGAACATTTATAATAAGGTGTACCGAAAGATATATAAGAATGTAAGACCGCTTTACGCAACGATGAACAACCTCAAGGAAAGGAATATGCTTTAATGAGTCACAAACCTTATAAGGGCTTCGAGCCCAAGTGGGTCGATACCCCCGCACCGGCTGACAGCTACCGCTCCATCTTCCGCTGGGGCGACCCCGAGTTTTTCAAATACCCCAAGGAATCGCTGTACAAGATGATGAAGGAGGTCTTCAAGCTCACCGACGATGACTTCAAGGAGTACACCGACGATATCGGCTTTGATAAGGTCGACCTTTCCGACCACCCTGTGAAGCTTGCGCAGGAGCACATTGACGCTCTGCGTGAGATAGTCGGCGATGAGGGCATCTCCACCTCCGATTACGACAGATTGTCCGTCGCATACGGCTTTACGGCCTATGACATTCTGCGTCTGCGCCATAAGGTCATCGACTCTGTTCCCGATGTTGTCCTTTATCCCGACACCACCGAGCAGGTCGAGAAGATAGTCGCATACTCTACCGAGCACGACATTCCCCTGTATGTCTACGGCGGCGGCAGCTCCGTCACCCGTGGCGTTGAGCCTGTTAAGGGCGGTATTTCGCTCGATATGCGCAGGAGATTCAACAAGGTCATTTCGTTTAATGAAATAGACCAGACCATAACCGTTCAGGCGGGCATGTCCGGCCCCGACCTTGAAAAGACTCTGCAGAACGCACCTGAGCTTTTCGGCGCAAAGCGCCAGTACACCTGCGGCCACTTCCCGCAGTCGTTTGAATACTCCTCCGTCGGCGGCTGGACGGTCACGAGAGGCGCAGGTCAGAACAGCACCTACTACGGCTGCATTGCCGATATCGTGCTGTCGCAGAAGTACGCCACCCCAATCGGCACTATCCAGACCAGCCACTACATCGGCACTATCCAGACCAGACACTACAGCCGCGAGGCCTGTGGCCCCGACCTCAATCAGATCATGATGGGCTCGGAGGGTACATTCGGCGTGCTGACCGAGGTCACCTTGAAGGTGTTCCGCTGGATGCCGGAGAACCGCAAGCGCTTCTCTTACATATTCAAAACATGGGACGAGGCCATGAAGGCCGCCCGTGAGATGATGCAGCATGAGTGCGGCTACTCGTCCGTTTTCCGCCTGTCCGACCAGGAGGAGACGAGCATGATGCTCAGACTGTATAATGTCGATGACACGCCGCTGTACCCCATCCTTGACAAGCTCGGCTACAAGGATATGGAGCGCTGCCTGTTCCTCGGCTTCACCGACGGCGAAAAGGGCTATTCAAAGAATGTCGCAAAGAATATCCGCAAGATCGCTCTCAAGCACGGCGGCCTGCCGCTGACCGGCTATGTCACGAAAAGCTGGGAAAAGGGACGCTTTAACGACCCGTATCTGCGTGATACGCTCATGGACTTCGGCATCACCACCGATACCTTGGAGTGTACCGTCAACTGGTCCAATATGGAGCAGGTTCACCTTGATGTGCGCAAGGTCTGCCATGCGCTGCCGAACACCGTTGTGACGACCCATATGTCCCACTGCTACCCGCAGGGCGCAAACCTTTACTTCATCTTCCTTACAAAGATGCAGGATGAGAAAGCCTTCAAGGCATATCACACCACCATCCTCGATGCTATCCAGCGCTCGGGTGCATCGATAAGCCACCACCACGGCATCGGTAAGATGTTCGCCCCGTGGCTCGAGGGCTACATCGGCGAGAAGGAATACGGCGTTTTCAAGGTACTCAAAAACTACTTTGACCCGAAGTACAACATGAACCCCGGCGGCACGATCGGCCTTGACCTGCTGCCCGAGGAGAAGAAGTTTGACCGTGAGTACACCGACTATCTCGCACAGGACAAGTTTGACAAATAAGCAAGCAAAAAACCGACCTTTTTCGGCCGGTTTTTTGCGTTTTTATACAAAAAACAAATCTATTTAGTTCGTAGAACAAATCACGAAATTAGTCTGCTTTTTGTGCGATTTTATGAAATTGCTAAAGTTAAGCGAAAAGCTGTTGATTTTTGTGTTAATTTGGTGTTAAATAATAGTGTTGTGACGGATATATCCGCCACAATGTAAAACCGATATCCGGAGATATACTATGGGTAAGTATATTTATGTGCTGTGCGCTGTCGGAGGACTTGCCTTCGGCGCTTTGGGAGCTTTTCTCACGGCATCTGTCAGCCGCCGCAGCCTGAAAACTGAATCGAACAGTATGGTCTCCGTCATGGGAACGAATATGCTGAGAATGCTTATCGATGTGGCGTTTCTGGCTTGTGCGTTTTTGGTGTGCAGATGCTTTGACTTGCCGCTCGTCGTCACCATGGTATCGGTCGCACTCGGCCTTACGGTGTTCGGAATGCTGTTTCTTAAGAGCATCGTAAAAAAACTGAGCGAAAATAACGAATCCGAATCGGACGGAGGTGAGTGAGCTTGTCAGAGATTTGGAGCGAATATCTGGCACCGACAAAAACAATATACAGCATGTGGGTAATCATGGCGGTAATAGTGCTGTTTGCGTTTATCTGCACACGAAATGTTAAGGAGCGGCCCGGCCCCCTGCAAAATGTTGCTGAGCTTGCGGTCAGCTCGCTGCTCGGCTTCTTCGGCGGCGTTTTGGGTGAGAAAAAGACGAGACAGTATTTTCCTATACTCGCGACCTTCTTTATCCTCATTATCGTCTGCAACTACTGCGGACTGCTGCCCGGAGCGGGACACATTTTCACCGTGCCTACCTCGGTGCTTGCAATAACGGCGGCGCTTGCGGTCATCTCGTTTGTGCTTATCCAGTCGCAGGGCATCAAAAAGCACGGCTTGGGCGGTTATCTTTTGACCTTCTTTAAGCCTGTTGCGGTACTTTTCCCGATCATGATACTTGAGCAGATAACAAGGCCGGTATCCATGGCACTGCGACTTTACGGCAACATCTACGGCGAGGAGCTTGCAACGGACACATTGTTCGGCCTGTTCCCGATAGGTCTGCCGCTGGTAATGAATGTCCTGAGCCTTTTGTTCTGCTTTATTCAGGCGATGGTGTTCACCATGCTGCTTGCGGTGTTCCTCAACGAGGCGACAGAGGACGAAGAATAACATTGTATACACAAATTTAGGAGGAAAAATAAATGAGTATAGCACAGGGTCTTATAGCTATCGGCGTTGCACTTGCGATCGGTCTTAGCACCATCGGCGTCGGTATCGGCCAGGGTCTTGCAGCTGCAAAAGCACTTGAGGGTATGGCTCGCCAGCCCGAGATGAAGAGCCAGCTTCAGGGCGTTATGATTCTTGCAATGGGCTTTATGGAAGCGCTTGCTATCTACGGTCTGGTCATCGCATTCATGCTCATAGCAAAGATTTAATTAGTCTCTGAAGGGAGGAGATCTGATTGCTCGATTTAGCCGGATTGCAAATCAGCACAGCAGAATTTCTGTGGACTATCATCAGCTTCTTCCTGTTTATGTTCCTGTTGAAAAAGGTGCTTTACGAGCCGATACTCAAGGTAATGGACACTCGTGCCGAGCACATCAAGGCAGGCCTTGAGGAGGGCAGAAATGCCCAAAAGGCACTTGAGGAGAGCAAAGCCAAATTAGCCGATGAGCTCACCGAGAAAAACGGTGAGGCACGGCAGATCGTTTCTGACGCACGCACCGAGGCTGAGAAGGCCAAGGGCGAGGTCCTTGCTACCGCACATGCCGAAGCCGAACAGCTTCACAAGCAGGTGCGTGAGAAAGTGAAGGCCGAGGAAGCGGAGGCGGTGAGCTCCGTCGAGAGCAATATGCCTGAGCTGGTCGCCGTTTTGTCGAACAAGCTGTTGCACAGCGATGAGATGGATACCGGCGCAGCACTCATAAAGGACTGCATCGAAGCGTCAAAGTGACGCTTTCCAAACTGACAGGACTAACGGGAAAGGAGGGATAGTTCTCAGGTGGATATGCTATTTAGAGTAATAAACTTTCTGATTCTTGCGGCAGCGCTCGTGTTTGTCGCAAAGAAGATGAATTTAATAGACAAGATGTTTGTCAGCCGCAGGCGGCAGGTGAGCAAGGAGCTTGACGAGGCCGATAAGGCCCGTGAGCAGGCAAAATCCTTGGATGCCGACATTGAGCGTGAAAAACAGCTCAATGAGCAGCGCAAGGCGCAGATAATGCAGGGCGCAGCAGAGCAGGCGGAGATAAACAGCAAGGCCATTGCGGCCGCCGGTGAGGCGGAGGCAAAGACGCTTGTCGAAAACGCTTCAAAAAGCGAGGAGCATCTGCGTGAGGAGATGCAAAGCCGTGTAAGCGCCGAGACCATGCAAAAGGTTGCGGCGATAACGGCGGAGGTACTGCGCAAGGGCGACTTTTCGCAGTCCAAGCAGGCTCTTAACGACAGATTTATAGAACAAATAAAAGAATTGGTATCGGCAATGCCGAGTGACATATTGAATATGAACGAACTGAAGAAACTTGACATTTCAATAAAGAGCGCAGAGCCTTTGAGCGACGAGGAGATGAAGAAGCTCACGCAGATAATCTGCGAGACCTTCATATCCTGCCACAACGAGGTCGATTCCGAGCTTATCGGCGGCGTTCAGATGAAGGTCGGCGACACCGTTTATGACGGTACGCTCGTCCATCAGCTTGACCGCCTCAGCCAGGATGTTGAGAACAACAGCCGTGCCAGCGATAAGCAGATGCAGGATATCGCCGAGAGCATTAAGGAGCAGCTTACCAAGGTCAATGACGGCATCGATGTGTTCCAGACCGGTGAGGTCATCTCCGTCGGCGACGGTATCTGTCGTGTGTCCGGCCTTGCCGACTGCATGGCAGGCGAGATGCTCGAGTTCCCGGGCGGCCTCAAGGGCATGGTTCAGGATCTGGATAAGGAGAATGTCGGCGTTGTCCTGCTCGGACCGTTCAGCCACATTCAGGAGGGCGACACCGTCCGCCGTACCGGTCGTATAATCGAAGTGCCCGTTGGCGAATGCATGATAGGCCGTGTCGTTGACGCAATGGGCACACCAATCGACGGCAAGGGCCCCATCAAGGCAGAGCAGTTCCGCCCCGTGGAAAGCCCCGCACCCAGTGTGCTTGACAGAAAGCCGGTCTCCGTCCCCATGCAGACGGGTCTCAAGGCTATCGACGCACTTGTTCCCATCGGCCGCGGTCAGCGTGAGCTTATAATCGGCGACCGCCAGACCGGTAAGACCGCAATCGCCCTTGATGCAATAATCAATCAGAAGGGCAAGGATGTCATCTGCATCTATGTTGCCATAGGTCAGAAAGAGTCCACCATCGCAGGCGTGGTCGAGAAGCTGCGCAGCTTCGGCGCAATGGATTACACCATCGTCGTCGCCGCAAACGCATCCGAGCCTGCACCCATGCTGTATATCGCACCCTACGCCGGTGCGGCAATGGGCGAATACTTCATGTACAAGGGCAGAGATGTCCTCGTAATATACGACGACCTATCCAAGCAGGCCGCCGCTTACCGTGAGCTTTCTCTGCTGCTCCAGAGACCGCCCGGAAGAGAAGCGTACCCCGGCGATGTATTCTACCTGCACTCCAGACTCCTTGAGCGTGCAGCACGCCTCAGCGACGAGGCAGGCGGCGGCAGCATGACTGCACTGCCCATCATCGAGACGCAGGCGGGCGATATCTCCGCTTACATCCCGACCAATGTCATCTCCATCACCGACGGTCAGATATTCCTTGAAACGGATCTGTTCCATTCTGGCGTCCGTCCGGCTATCAATGTCGGCCTATCGGTATCCCGTGTCGGCGGCGCAGCCCAGATCGGCGCAATGAAGCAGGTCGCAGGCCGTCTGCGTATGGATCTTGCCCAGTACAGAGAGCTGGCATCGTTTGCCCAGTTCGGCTCTGACCTTGACAAGAGCACCCGTGACACGCTGCACCGTGGCGCCCGCATGACCGAGATACTCAAGCAGGGACAGTATAAGCCCATGTCCGCAGCAGATCAGGTCATCATCATTTTTGCAGGTTCCGAAGGCTATACCGACGATATCGAGCTTGGCGACATTGCCCGATTCGAGACCGAGGTAATAGATTATGTAAACCGCAACTACCCCGAGCTGCACGACGAGATACTCGGCGGCAAGAAGCTGAGTGCCGAGCAGCAGAAGAAGCTGCGTGAGTGCATCGAGCAGTTCAAGAAAACATTTTGATGAAGTTTAGCGAAAGGAGGGGCTCCAATGGCTAATATGCGAGCGATAAGGACACGCATAAAGAGTGTCAAGAATACGCAGCAGATAACCAAGGCCATGAAAATGGTCGCCGTGTCGAAGCTGCGCAGGACGCAGGCTGGTATGCAGGCTATGCGCCCCTTCGCAGAAAAGAGCCAAGAGGTGCTCGACACGCTGCTTGCCAGCGGCTCGGGAAACGAAAACCGCTTTATCGCACCGAGAAAAACGGTCAATAAGGTGTGCTATGTCCTGTTTGTCGGCAACCGTGGCCTTTGCGGAATGTATAATAACGCCGTCCTCCGATTCATGGAGGAGATAGCCAATGCAGAGCAGCGTCCGTTCGAGGTCGTTGTCTGCGGCCGGTGGGGCAAGGATGTCATTGCAAAAAGCGGACTTCCCGTGGTTAAGAGCTTTACCGGCCTGAGCGATACGCCCACTGCAAACGAGGCGCTGGAGCTGGCAGAATTTTTAAAGCAAAAGTACCTTAACGGCGAAGCCGACGAGATACACATCGTCTATCAGCATTATCATTCGGCGCTGAGTCAGGAGCCTGTTGCGCACAGACTTCTGCCCGCAGCACCGGACAGTGAGAGCGAAGTGGGGGACAAGAAGCAGTTTATCTTCGAACCCGACGCACAAAGCGTGCTCGAGAGTGTCATGCAGCTTTATATCAATAACCGTGTGCTTTCGATAATGCTTGAAGCCAAGTGCGGTGAGCACTCGGCCCGTATGACGGCCATGACCTCTGCGACCGACAGCACCAAGACCCTTATCGATCAGCTTGGTCTGTCGCTCAACCGTGCCCGTCAGGCGGCTATCACCACCGAGATCTCCGAGATCGTCGGCGGCGCATCTGCGCTCAAGCGCAAGAAAACCTAAACCCACACCCCTATACAGGAGGTAATTCAATGGAAAATGGTATCGTCAGAAGGGTCATTGGCCCTGTCGTTGATGTACAGTTTCCCTCCGGCAGAATGCCGGAAATATATAACGCAATAGAGATACAGCTTGAAGACCGCAAGGTCGTTATGGAGGCTGTCCAGCTTATTGGCGACAACAGCGCCCGCTGCATCTCACTGTTTTCCACCGACGGTCTCT
>HF986905.1:30393-31439 GCA_000431075.1 Firmicutes bacterium CAG:555 | reverse complement strand
TTGTTCTTACATTATCTAATTTTCAAGGTACACTCTCGCTCACCGCTCACACGGTTAGCTTTTATATAATAGCAAATTCATCAGGCTTTGTCAAGAACTTTTTGCAAAACTTTTTTAGTTTTTGCATTTGCTCTTTTTCGTTGTCTTCCGAATTGCTTTGATAGAATAGCACCGGAATCGGCAAATGTCAAGCCATTTTTGATACTTTTTCGTATCCTTTTTATAATCGTTTTGACGGTTCTAAATCTTGTGTTAAGTTCTCAATTCAAACGCAAAATATGCGCCGCCGAAGTGAGGGAGCTTCGGCGGCGGCCATTATCAGCCTATGGTGTTTTCAAGGATGCCTAACCCGTCTATCTCGCAGCGGACGACATCGCCGCTTTTGAGGTACTGCCGAACGGCGGGATCCATGCCGAGAGCTACGCCGCTTGGTGTGCCGGTTGCAATTACCGTACCTGCCTTGAGTGTCATGCCGGCGGACAATTCCTCGATGATATAAGGAATGTCGAAAATCATCATGCGGGTGTTGCTGTTTTGACGGAGCTCGTCGTTTACATAGCAGCGTATATTGAGTTCTGGCATTGCGCCGAGCTCCTCTGCCGATCGGATGTACGGTCCCATGGGTGTGAAACCGTCAAGGCTTTTGCCGAAATACCACTGCTTGTGGCGGGTCTGAAGATTGCGGGCGGAAACATCGTTGATTATTGTATAGCCGAAAATGTACTCTGCTGCGTCGGCAGCCTTGACATTCTTTGCGTCCTTGCCGATTATGACACCAAGTTCGACCTCGTAGTCGAGGCTGTCGCAGATATCAAAGTGGCCGTCGATTGTGTCGTTCGTGGCAACGGCTTTATTCAGACGCTTGGAGAAATACACCGCATCGCCGCGCTGGACATCGAACACCGCATCGGCACGGGTAGCCTCCTCGGCGTGGTCACGGTAGTTTAGGCCAAGGCAGATGACATCCTGCTTAGGCTCGGGGATGGGTGCGTCGAGCTTCAGTGTGTCAAGCGGAAGCTCCTTTGCGCCGCTCGGTATGGCGGGCA
>HF986905.1:17349-30305 GCA_000431075.1 Firmicutes bacterium CAG:555 | reverse complement strand
AGGCGGGGATCACGGCGGTCTCTGCGGCGTTCAGAACGCCGACGGCGGACTTGCCTTCATTTATATATGTAACGAATTTCACTTCAGAACACCTCCAGCAGCTTTGCGAAGATACGGCCTACATAGGGCACGGGCTCTTTCTTACCGAAATAAGCATTGCGTGCGCCGAGGAAGGCGAGTGCAACGAGTATCATGGTATTTATCTTCTTGACGGGCTTGCCGATATAGGGCACAACAGCAACAACGCTGTTTAACGCATGGAGTGCAAGCAGCATTGCCGACTGCTTGGCATGGTACTTTATGAGGTCGGAGCCGCTGTTTTTGATGAGCGAATATATAAACAGCGGGCCGATATAGCCGGTAGCGGCGAGGTCACGCTCACGGAACTCGTCGGGGATCCCGTCGTCGCCAGTCATCTGGGGACCTGCCTTTTCAAAGGCATCCTGCATATATTGAAATATGGGATTATCAAACATGCCGTTGCCGCCCTCGGGCTTCCAGCCGCAGCTTATGCACATTCTGCCGCCATCGGGGATGTAGGCTCCGCATTGAGGACACTTATTCATTCAAATCACCTTTCTATGTACGGCGGCAGGCCGCCGGGGTTTTCTTTATTTTATTATCTTCGCCATATCAAGTCAAGCGCAAAATCTGTGGCTGCCGATGACGAGCAACAGCGGGCGTGACCATATCCACTTGCTGGTTGCGGTACTTGGGTTAAAGTAATATATTGCACCGCCGGTGGGGTCGGAGCCGCTGAGTGCCTCTCGGGCGGCTCGGTATGCGCTGTCGGAGATAGGCTGGTCGAACTGGCCGTCATCGAGGCATGAAAATGCGCCGGACTGATAGATAACGCGAAAATGCGCCGTACTGATAGATAACCCCGGACAGGCTGTTCGGAAACGACGGGTGGTCTATCCTATTCATGACTACCGCCCCGACGGCAACCTGCCCGACATACGGCTCGCCACGGGCTTCGGCTGAAATCAGCCGGGCAAGAAGATAGACATCGCCGTCGCTGTTTGATGAGCTTTGCCCTGCGTAGATGCCCATGGCGGCGAGAGTCTTATCCCCCGCCTGTCCGTCAACGGCCAGGCCGTTTTGCCGCTGAAAGTACTTGACGGCTTTTTCGGTGCGGCTGCCGTAGATGCCGTCGACGGTGTAATCATAATATCCCCAGCTTTTGAGGCGTGTCTGTATCTCCGTCACGGTCGCACCGGATGAGCCACGCTTATAAAGCGCCGCATCTGCCGACTGTGCAAGGGCTATAATAAGTAAATTGACAGCGACTATCATTGCTACGGCAAGGATTATCTTTTTTCGCTTTACGCTCATTTGAACCACTCCTTTTGAGTAGTTTTGCGCAAAGAAAAATTCTGTATGCAAAGAAAAAAATACCTAAACGATTTCTCGTTTAGGTATTTTTGAAAATTTGCTGTCAGTTCTGAACCTTGATGATGTGTCTCGGGCAGATATCTGAGCAATGTCCGCACTGCACGCACTTGGTGACATCGATCTTAGCCAGGTTGTCAACAACGACGATCGCATCTGCGGGGCACTCACGCTGACACTTCATGCAGCCGATGCAGCCTGCATCACAGATCTTGTTGACAGCTGCGCCCTTGTCATGGCTGGAGCATGCGACTTCGACATGCTGGTCATAGGGAACAAGTCTGACGATGTTCTTGGGGCAGGCATCGACGCAAGCGCCGCAGCCGACACACTGCTCACGGTCAACCTTTGCAACACCGTCAACGATGTGCATTGCGCCGAACTGGCAGGCATCGGCACAGTTGCCGAGACCGATACATGCAAAGCGGCAGTCCATATTGCTCTTGCCGCCGAACAGCATTGCTGCCTGGCAGTTTTTCGGGCCGTTGTAGTTAAAGCGCTTGAGAGCGTGACCTTCCGTGCCTGAGCAGGGAACGAAAGCGACCTGACGGACAGACTCGCCGGCGGAAACGCCCATGATCTCTGCGATCTTTTCTGCAGCGGCGGGGCCTGCTGCAACACACTTGTTAACGGGAGCTTCGCCCTTTGCGACCGCAGCGGCATAGCCGTCACAGCCGGGGAAGCCGCAGCCGCCGCAGTTTGCACCGGCAAGGCACTCACGCACAGCAGCCTGCTTGGGGTCAACTTCTACTGCGAATATCTTGGATGCAATTGCGAGGATGGCGCCGAAAATTGCGCCGAGGGCGCCGAGAACGATTACAGCATAAAGTACTAATTCCATTTCATCGTCCTCCTAATCAAAAGATCTTCATGCCGCTGAAGCCCATGAATGCAAGAGCGAGCAACGATGCGGTAACGAGACAAATGGGGAAGCCCTCAAAGCTCTTGGGGTACTCTGCAAACTCAACACGCTCACGAACGGATGCAAACAGCACGATAGCAAGCAGGAAGCCGAGGCCGCCGGTGATACCGTAAACAGTGGACTCGAGGAAGTTGTAGTTATTCTGAACATTCAGAAGAACAACGCCGAGAACTGCGCAGTTGGTGGTGATGAGGGGCAGGTAGATACCCAGTGCCGAGTACAGAGAGGGGATCGCCTTCTTGAGGAACATCTCGACGAACTGAACCAGAGCGGCGATGACCAGAATGAAGGTCAGAGTCTGGAGGAAGCCGAGGTTGAGTGCCTGAAGGACATAGGTGTCGACCACCCAGCAGATGGCAGATGCAAGACCCATAACGAAGGTGACGGCAAGACCCATACCGACAGCGGTATCGACCTTACTCGAGCAGCCGAGGAACGGGCAGCAGCCGAGAAACTGGGAGAAGATAAAGTTGTTTATCAGGATCGCACCGAGGGATATCGAAAGAATACTGGTAAGCATTACTTATTACCCTCCTTTTCTTTCTTCTCGGCAGACTTGCGCAGTGCAAACTGCATTGCGGCAATCAGGCAGCCGAGAGTGAGGAAGCCGCCGAAGGGCATGGTGAGTATCTTAGCGCCGAGGTCGGAGCTGAAGATCTGCAGGCCGTCGCCGGTGCCGATGACGCCGTTAACGGTGTTGATAAGACCCTTGCCGAACGAGCCGGAGCCGAGGAACTCACGAATGATGCACATGATGGTCAGGACGATGGTATAGCCAAGGCCCTGGAAGATGCCGTCAAGTGCGGATGCGCCGATGGTGTTCTTTGCTGCGAACGCTTCGGCACGGCCGATGATGATGCAGTTAACAACGATCAAGGGGATGAAAACACCGAGAGACTCGCTCAGTGCGGGTATGTAAGCCTGCAGCAGAAGGTCAACGATGGTAACAAAGCCTGCGATGATAACTACGAAAACTGCGATACGGATATCGTTGGGGATAACCTTACGCATTGCGGAGATAACTACATTGCAGCATGTGAGGATGATGAGAACGGATATACCCATACCGATGCCGTTGAAGAGCATGGTGGTGATAGCCATTGTCGAGCACATGCCCAGCAGCTGAACCAGAACGGGGTTATTGGTAATAAGGCCGTCCTTGAATTGTTTCTTGATATTCATTTTCTGACCTCCTTAACCCAGCGTTCCAACGGCTGCGATAGCCGCCTGAACGGCGGAGCAGACAGCCTTGGAGGTGATAGTTGCACCGGTGATAGCCTCAACGGAGCCGCCGTCCTTGGTGACCTTGGCGGTATCGGCATTCAGTCCGGGGAACTGATCTCTGAAGAAATCGTCATTTGCCTTGGAGCCGAGGCCGGAGGTCTCGGAGCTGGAAATGATGGAGATACCGTTGCAGGTAAGGTCGGAATTTACGCCGACGGCGACGGTGATCATGCCCTGGGAGCCGGATACCTCGGCTTCAACGATCCAGTTGCCATCGTTAGTCTTATAGACCTTCTTGACTGCGGACTGGTCGCCGGTGTACTCGACCTCGTCATAGGACTCAAACTGCATGACCTTGCTGTAAGCCTCTGCGGTCTTCTTTGCCTGATATTCGGCGATGGGCTTCTCGGTGACAAAGTTGGTCAGGCCGAGGATGCCTGCGACGATCGCAGAAACGAGGAACAGGATGAGTGAAAGCTTTACTACTTTATTCATGCCTTTGCCTCCTTTGCTGCCTTCTTGGCTGCCTTGAGGTCTTCCTTGGTCACGCCGAACTGGCGGCCGCGGGTACCCTTATCGATAGCCCATGCACACAGGTTCATGATGAGGATGGCGAAGGAAACGCCCTCGGGGAAGCCGCCGAAGTAACGGATCAGAACGGTCAGAGCGCCGCAGCCGAAGCCGTACAGCAGCTGGCCGTTGAGAGTTACGGGGCTGGAGGAGTAATCGGTCGCCATGAAGATGGCGCCGAGGAACAGACCGCCGGAGAGCAGGTTGTAGAGCATCCAATCGACATTGGAGTAGCCGTTTCTCGGGAAGATGACGGTCAGGATGGCGACGGTGCCGATGAAGGCAACGGGGATGCGCCAGTTGATGACCTTGCGGATAAGCAGGTAAACGCCGCCGACAAGCAGGGCCAGAGTGCTGATCTCACCGATGGAGCCGGGCATTACGCCGAGGAACATATTGCCGAAATCAAAATACTCGGGCATTGCGGAGCCTTCCTTGAGGATGCTCAGCGGAGTTGCCATGGTCTCGGCGTCGATGCCGTTTATGAAGTTGGGCACTGCCCACTTGGTCATGACGGAGGTCCATGAGAAGAACATAAACGCACGACCTGCGAGAGCAGGGTTAACGAAGTTCTTGCCGATGCCGCCGTACAGCTGCTTGACAACGACTATTGCGAAGAAGGTGCCGACAATGGGCATCCACAGCGGAGTACCCACGGGCAGACACAGAACCAGCAGGATGCCGGTGACGCATGCCGAAAGGTCGCCGAGAGAATTCGGCTTCTTCATGAGCTTGCGGTAGCCCCACTCCCAGAAGCAGGCGGAGGCCACGGAGATGGCGAGCAGAGCGAGAGCTCTTGCACCGAACATCAGAACACCGACGACCATTGCGGGAACGAGTGCAATGATGACATCGAGCATGATGCGGGATGTGTCGGTATTCGTCCTTACCTGAGGCTGGTAGGAGGCGTCAAAGGTATATTCTTTTGCTTTCATTTATTCTCTGCCTCCTTTGCTGCCGCTTGTGCACGGGCCTTCTCATCCGCAGCCTTCTTGGCAAACAGAAGCTTTGCGGTCTTGAAGGAGTGAGTAAGGGGCATTCTGCCGGGGCAGTTGTAGGAACAGCTGCCGCACTCGAAGCAATCAAGAATATGGTACTTCTTCATATTCTCGAAGTCGCCCTTCTTGAAGTACATATACATATAGACAGGCTCAAGTCCCATGGGGCACACGGTAATGCACTTACCGCAGCGGATGCAGGTGGGATTCTCGACCGTCTTGTCCTCTTCCTCGGTGAAGAACAGGATGCCTGCGGTACCCTTGATGTTGACCGCATCGAGGCTGGTTGCGATAAGGCCCATCATAGGTCCGCCGAGAACGATCTTCTTGGGGGTCTTGATGAAGCCGCCGCAGTGCTCTGCAATGTAGCTGAAGGGAGTACCGATACGGCACTGGAGGTTGTGGGGCTTATCCACTGCCGAGCCGCCTACTGTGAGTATACGCTCGATGCAGGGGATGCCGAGGTAGCATGCCTGATAGATAGCATAGGCAGTCTGAGTGCTGATGACATTGCAGCCTACGCCTGCGGGCAGGCCGCCGGGCTTGACCTCACGGTTGGTAATTGCCTTGATCTGCATTTTCTCTGCGCCCTGGGGGTACTTGACCTCTTCGGGCACGATCTCAACACCGTACTGAGCAGGGTTCTTGGAGTTGAGAAGCTCGATGGCGTCCATCTTGTTCTTCTCAATGCCGTAGTATGCCTTGTCCAGTCTGCTTGCGATGCGTGCAAGCTCTATACCCTTGAGCAGCTCCTCCGGATGAAGCTTCATCGTCCAGTGGTCGCCGTTGAGGTAGGGCTCACACTCTGCACCGTTGATGATGAGAGTATCGACCTTGCCCAGACCGCCGCGGATCTTGAAAGCGGTCGGGAACATTGCACCGCCCATGCCGACGATACCGGCCTCACGCAGACGGGCGAGGATGGCTTCGGGGTCCTTGAGCTGCTCCTCGGTCAGGGGAGCCATGTCGGTGCAGGGTGTATCCTGGTAGTCGTTCTCAATGACGACTGCCATGATCATATCGCCCAGAGGATGGGGTCTGGGCTCGATTTTCACGACCTTGCCAGATACGGGAGAATGAATAGGAGCAGAAACAGGGGCGGGATTATCGCCGATCTTCTGACCCATAGTTACATAATCACCGACCGCAACCAGCGGCTGGCAGGGTGCGCCGATGTGCTGTGCCATCGGAACAATGACCTGAGGCGGCGGGGTTACGACGACTACCGGTTCATCCGGAGCCTTCATATAATTGGGATGTACGCCGCCACGAAACTTATAGGGCATTTGCATCACCTCTCTATTTTATGACAAAGTTAAATATAACATAAACTATGTTTGGTGTCTACATTCAATGACTCGATTTTTATCAATTTTTCGTTCATTTTGGCATGAAAACCTGACAAATGATTAACGATTGTGTGCAAATCAACGCAAAATCCGCCACTTTGTTCATCTTTTGTCAAAATATAAAGCATTTGCCGTGTTCGCAAAATTGGGGCTTATCAAACCGGAAAGTATATTGTATAATCAAATTATATTTATTCTATGGAGGACGCAGCATGTTGACTTCTTGGGGCGAACGCCTTGACAAAAACAATATCCTTCCCGAATATCCCCGTCCGCAGATGCGCAGAGACTCGTATTATAACCTTAACGGCGAGTGGGATTATGCCATCACCGCCGCCGGCGAAAAGCAGCCGGAAAAGTGGGACGGCAAGATACTTGTGCCCTTCTCCCCCGAGTGCGAGCTGTCGGGCGTTGGGCGTGTTTTAAAGCCGGACGAGTATCTGTGGTACCGCCGTGATTGGGAGTGCCCCGAGCATGAGGGCAGAGTGCTGCTGCACTTCGGTGCGGTCGACCAGTCGTGCACGGTGTATATAAACGGTCTGCGTGCCTTCCGACACAGCGGCGGCTACCTGCCGTTTGAGTTTGACGCAACGGGTTTCCTTCGCAAGGGCGTGAACGAAATTTCCGTCAGCGTGCGTGACCTGTCCGACACCGCACACGAGGCAAGAGGCAAGCAGAAATTTGAGCGCGGCGGCATTTGGTACACTCCGCAGAGCGGCATATGGCAGACCGTGTGGGCCGAGTGCGTTCCCGAGGACTGCATAAAGAAATTAAAGATAACGCCGAATTTTGATGAAAGCTTTGTCGAAGTCTCCGCCGAGACCGTCGGCGGAAACACCGCCTACGCCGAATTTGGCGGAGAGCGCTATCCCCTGCCGGCGAAAATCCCCGTACCCGACTTTGAGGCATGGTCGCCGGAGCACCCGAAGCTTTACGACTTTGCGGTCGTCTACGGCGAGGACAGTGTCGAAAGCTACTTTGCCATGCGCAAGTTCTCCGTGGAAAAGGACGACAAGGGCGTAAAGCGCCTGTTTTTGAACGGAAAGCCGTATTTCCACAACGGTCTGCTCGATCAGGGCTATTGGTCCGACGGCATGTACACCGCACCGAGCGACGAGGCGCTCATTTTCGACATTCAGACGGCCAAGGACATGGGCTTTAACATGCTGCGCAAGCACATAAAGGTCGAGCCGCTGCGCTGGTACTATCACTGCGACAGGCTGGGCATGCTCGTGTGGCAGGACATGATAAACGGCGGCGGGCAGTATAACCCTGTCATCATCTCCGCACCGCTCGTCACCGGCGTGCACCTGAGTGACAAAAACTACAAGCTGTTCGCCCGTGACGACATGGAGGGGCGTGCTCATTACGAGACTGAGCTCAATGAGATGATCGGAACGCTTTACAACTGTCCGTGCATTGCAATGTGGGTGCCCTTCAACGAGGGCTGGGGGCAGTTTGACGCAGCGAGGATAGCCGCAAAGGTCATGCAGATGGATCCGACCCGCACGGTCGATCACGCCTCCGGCTGGCACGATCAGAAGATCGGTGAGACAAAGAGCCTGCATGTGTATTTTAAAAAGTATAACTTCAAGCCCGACAAGCTCGGCAGAGCCGTGCTCCTGTCCGAGTTCGGCGGCTACAATCTGCGATGTGAGGGGCACTGCTTCAATGCAAGAGATTTCGGCTACAAGCGCCTTAGATCCGCAGATGAGCTGCAAAGGTCGCTCGAAAAGCTCTACAACGGTGAAATTCGCCCTGCATATGAACAGGGTCTTGCCGCAGCAGTGTACACTCAGCTGAGTGATGTGGAGGACGAAGTCAACGGGCTTGTCACATACGACCGCAAAGTGGTGAAGTTGAAGCCTGAAGTGATGCAGAAAATCGTCAAAGTGGATTAAAGCGCAAAAACTCCCGCTCGGTGAGCGGGAGTTTTTATATGCTATTCTTTTTCCACGGGCACATCGGCGATTGCCTTAAACTGCGCAAGCTCATACTCGGGAAAGAACAGCTCATACTCGCCGAAGCTGTCGGCGCAGCGCATGGCACAGAACTTGGAGTTGATGCTGCCGTTATCGTTTTTGGACAGCTTGTACTTTATGTATCTGCCTTCGTTGTAGGCTGTTTCCTTGTTCCAGCCGCTGATGATAGTCTTTCTCTTTTTGAGGACATACTTTTTGACATCGGCTACGGGCAGCGAATACACTCTCTCGATATCCGCAAGACAGAGCATGTCGCCGTCTTTGTAAAGCTTCATTGCGTTGTTGAGATATTTGTAGGACTGTGTGTCTTTTATCTTGACCTTTCCGTCCTTTTCGACATACTCAAACGACAGCACATCCACCTTTTCATACTCCTGCGGAATGCCGAGCATTATCTCCGAGTTCTTATCGAGGCTTGCGAGTCGGGCGTTAGCCTCTTTGAGCTCGGGGCTTGATCGAGCTTTCTTATTCGTTACGAACAGCATCACTATCGTGCCCGCAGCGATCAGCATACACAGCACAAACGCAGTGCAAAGCAGGGGCTCGACCGAAAAGGCGGCAATGATATCCATGCTGTCGGTCATTTCCATAACTCGAATGTATATATACATGCCTATCGGAGCAAACATGCCGCCAAGGAAGAGCTTTATCAGCGGCATTCTCCCCTTTTTCTTGACTTCCTCTATCCGCTGTTTGCTGCTGTCTATCTCGCTTTTGAATGCGGGGTCGACCCGCTCGGTGACGAAGCGAGCGCCGTCACAGGGCATGTCCTCCGTTTTGCTGTACGGATATCCGAAAACATTTTTCATATCTTACTCCTCCTCGACCGGCACATCGACTATCTCTTTGAATATGGGCAGCTCGTACTCTGCAAAAACTATCTCGAACTCGTCGAGACCCTCACTGTATTGCAGGGCGTAGCAGCGGCAGCTATAGAAATCATCGCCGTCAAATTCAATGTCGTAGTGGCTGTACTCACCCTCGTTGTAGGCAACATCCTTATGCCATTCAAACATATCGGCTCTCTCCTTTTGGAGCACATAGCGGGTAAAGCCGGAAATGGGCATAACAAAGAGGTTTTCGTTGTTGGAAATGCACAGGTCGTCACCCTCACGGAAAATTTTCATTTCCTCCTGTTCTAAGCTCAGGGGTTCGGCAGCCTTGCCGGACTTCTGCTCGTACCAAAGTCTGAAGATATCGACCTTTTTGCGGTCATACGGAACGCCAAGCGCACTGTCGCAGCGGTCTTTGACCGCATTGAGCGCCGCCGCTGCGGCTTCGACCTTGCCGTCATTTGCAAGGCTTCTTTTTCTTGCCGATTTAAACGCCTTTAAGCCGAGCCAAAGGACGGCGCAGAATATACCGCCGTAGAACGCCAGCGGTTGACTTGCGATCAAGTCCGCAACACTGCCGCCAAAAGCCGAAACGACCTTTATAAGTGCAAGGACAAAGCCTACAAAGGCTGCACCGCCGAGGATAGTCGCCCACATAAGCTTATCGCTTCTGAACTCCATGTCCGTTTCATGCTCCATGGCGGCATAAAGCTCGTCACGCAGGCTGATGGGTATACCGGCGGTTATGAACCGCTTGCCGTCATACTCCATGCCCTCTATCGTGCTGTCCTTGTATCCGAATACATTTTTCATATCATCACCTCAGAACATATAAGTCTGGTCTTCCTGCTGGCGGATGCGTTTTTTCCAGCAGCGGTGGCACATGGCAACATAGCTGTCGTTGCCGCCGAGAAACACCTGGTCGCCGTGTGTGATGACCCTGCCGTTTTCGTCGATTCTCGCATTTACGGTGGCTTTTCTGCCGCAGGCGCAGACGGTCTTTATTTCGGTTATGGAGTCGGCAAGCTCAAGCAGGCGCTTTGAGCCCGGGAACACATGGGTAAGAAAGTCGGTGCGCAGGCCGAAGCACAAAACGGGAATATCCTCAAAATCGACAAGCTCACGAAGCTGGTCTATCTGCTCGGGTGTGAAGAACTGCGCCTCATCGGAGATTATGACATCGTGTCTGCCTGCCTTGGCATATTCCTTGACGATATCCTGTTCGGGCGTGATTATCTGTGCACTGCGGGCAAGCCCGATGCGGCTTTTTATGATATCCGCTCCGTCACGGGTGTCGATACTGGGCTTGATGAGCCAGACGGTCATGCCCAGCTCCTCATAGTTAAATTGGGTTATCAGCGCCTGGGCGGACTTCGACGAGCCCATGGCACCGTACTTAAAATACAGCTTAGCCATAGTTTTCTCCTACATTAAATATATTACTTCGTTATATGCGCTCTTACCCGCTCGAGCACCATCTCCAGCGCCACCTGATTGTGGCCGCCCTCGGGGATGATGATATCTGCCTTGCGCTTTGACGGCTCGACGAACTGCTCGTGCATGGGCTTAACGGTCGTAAGATACTGGTTCACGACGCTTTCAAGGCTCCTGCCCCTGTCACGCACATCTCGCACGATGCGGCGCAGGATGCGCACATCGGCGTCGGTATCGACATAAATTTTGATATCCATGAGCTTGCACAGCTCTTCGCTCTGGAAAATGAGTATACCCTCGACCACGATCACCTTGGCAGGCTTCACGGTCACGGTCTTGCTCGATCGGTCATGAGCCGTGTAGTCGTAAACGGGACACTGGATAGTCTCCCCCCTGCGCAGCTTCTTGAGATCCTCGATGAGAAGATCCGTGTCAAATGCGTCCGGATGGTCATAATTGAGCTTCGTGCGCTCATTATAGCTCATATTGTGGTGCGCCTTGTAATAATTATCGTGATACACGACGCTCACATCTCCGCCGAAATGCTGCATTATCTTGCGTGTGATGGTGGTTTTTCCGCTTCCCGTGCCGCCTGCGATACCGATTACGATTATGTCGTTCATCCCTCAAACTCCCCCGATATTTTTTATCTGATTTTGATGATATCATAAATAATCGCGTCTTGCAATTTGACTTTTGAAATTTGTTTGTTATAATTTGCTTTAGAGTTAACAAAATAATCATAGGAGGAATTATTATGCCTATCCCCACTCCGCATATCTCCGCCAAAAAGGAGGATATCGCAAAGACCGTGCTCATGCCCGGTGACCCCCTGCGCGCAAAGTTCATCGCCGAGACCTTTTTGGAAAACTCCGTGCTCGTGAACAATGTCCGAGGTGTTCAGGGTCACACCGGCACATGGAAGGGCGTTCCCGTGACCGTCATGGCTTCCGGCATGGGCATTCCCGCAATCGGCATCTACAGCTGGGAGCTGTACAATTTCTACGATGTCGACAATATCATTCGCATAGGCTCGGCAGGCGCAATGCGTGACGACCTCAAGCTCATGGACATCGTCGCCGGTCAGGGTGCGTGCACCGACTCGAATTTTGCCCACCAGTTTGAGCTTAACGGCACCTTCGCCCCCATCGCAGACTACACGCTTCTTAGTAACTGCGTAGAGGCCGCCAAGGAGAAGGGCATCGACATGAAGGTCGGAAATATTCTGTCGTCTGATAACTTCTACTCCCCCTCAAATTGTGACGACAGCACCAAGTGGCGTGACATGGGTGTTATGGCAGTCGAGATGGAGGCCGCAGGCCTTTACATGAACGCCGCCCGTGCCGGCAAGCGTGCTCTGTGCATCTGCACGATATCCGATCACCTGTACCGCAGCGAGGCTCTTTCATCCGAGCAGCGCCAGCTTTCGCTGACCCAGATGATAGAAATTGCCCTCGATACCGCCGTTAAAATGGCCAAACTCGGCTGATAGGCTATGCTTTTTTAGCTAAAATGACAAATAGTGCTTGCCTGTTTGGCACGACAATGGTATAATATCCACGATATGACGATATGAAGAGCATATCGCCTAAATTTGTACGCACAAATTTAAAAAATACGGAGGAAAAATCATGAAAAGATTTCTCGCAATCGTCCTCGCTCTTGCTATGGTCTTTGCTCTCTGCGCATGCGGCGGCAACGACAAGCCCAAAGAGACGGACAAGCCCGACACCGCTGCTTATAAAGTAGCAATGATCACCGACTACGGCGACATAACCGACCAGTCCTTCAACCAGACCACCTACGAAGCTTGCAAGGCTTTCTGCGACAAGAATTCTGTCGAGTTCAAGTACTACAAGCCCACCGCAGACAGCACCGCTGCCCGTGTTGAGATGGTCGAGCAGGCTGTTGCAGAAGGCTTCAATGTCATCGTAATGCCCGGCTTTGCATTCGCAGGCACCATTGCAGAGTGCCAGGACACCCACCCCGATGTCAAATTCATCGGTCTGGATGTTTCCGAGTTCGACCTGTATGATTCCTTCTACAATCACGACAAGGACAACAACCGCACCGATCTTAAGGATCCGAACAACAAAGAGCACATAAGCAAGAATGTTTACTGCGCTATTTACCAGGAAGAGCTGTGCGGCTACATGGCCGGTTACGCAGCAGTTAAGCTCGGCTACACCAAGCTCGGCTTCCTCGGCGGCATGGCAGTTCCCGCAGTTATCCGTTACGGCTTTGGCTTTGTC
>HF986905.1:0-17321 GCA_000431075.1 Firmicutes bacterium CAG:555 | reverse complement strand
CAGGGCGCAAATGCAGCTGCTAAGGAGCTCGACACCAAGATCGAGATCAACTATGTTTACGGCGGTCAGTTCAACGGCGACGCTGACATCACCGCAAAGATGGATACCTGGTACGCAGCAGGCACCGAGGTCGTCTTTGCTTGCGGCGGCTCTATCTACACCTCCGCAGCCGAGGCTGCTAAGAAGGTAAACGCAAAGGTCATCGGCGTCGATGTCGACCAGAAGGGCATCATCGACGGCGGCTATGGCGAAGGCATGACCGTTACCTCCGCTATGAAGGGCCTTGCAGCAACCGTTAACACCATGCTTACCGAGGTCTTCGCAGGTAACTGGGATAAGTACGGCGGCAAGATCGACACCCTCGGTCTCATTTCCGATAACCCGACCGAGAACTATGTCCAGATCCCCATGGAGAGCACTCAGTGGGCAGACGGCAAGTTCACTCAGGACGACTACAAGGCACTCGTTGCTGCAATGCACAAGGGCGATGTTAAGGTCTCCAACGACACCACCGCAATGCCCGCAGTTGACGCTGCTCACACCACCGTCAGCGATCAGGGTTCCATCAAGTAATTTAAGCCCCAAAACCTTAAACCGGACAGGCTTTTGCCTGTCTGGTTTTTCTTTTTGCCCCGAAGTGCTGCCAATTTTTATTTACACGCCGTTTTTTTGCAAAAAAAATTGAAATAAATCAATTTGTATAGTATGATACTGTTATCACTAAAAAACAGGGGGAGGCAGATAAACTTGGATGAGCAGTTTGCAATAGAAATGCTGAACATCACTAAGATTTTTCCCGGTATAATCGCAAACGACAACATTACCCTGCAGCTGAAAAAAGGCGAGATCCACGCCCTGCTCGGTGAAAACGGCGCAGGTAAATCCACGCTTATGAGCGTGCTTTTCGGCCTGTATCAGCCCGAGCACGGCATCATCAAGAAGGACGGCGTTGAGGTCAAGATAAACGACCCCAACGATGCGAATGCGCTTGGCATCGGCATGGTGCACCAGCACTTTAAGCTGGTTGAGTGCTTCTCTGTCCTTGATAACATCATCCTCGGCGTTGAGCCGACGGATAAGTTCGGTGTTCTCAAAAAGGGCGAGGCGAGAAAGCGTATCATCGAGCTGAGCGAGAAGTACGGTCTGCATGTTGAGCCCGACGCCATCATCGAAGATATCACCGTCGGCATGCAGCAGCGCACCGAGATACTCAAGATGCTTTACCGAGATAATGAGATACTCATTTTCGACGAGCCGACCGCAGTTCTGACCCCGCAGGAGATCGAGGATCTCATGCAGATTATGAAAAACCTTGCGGCCGAGGGCAAGAGCATTCTGTTTATCTCCCACAAGCTCAACGAGATAATGGAGGTCGCAGACCGCTGCACTGTTCTGCGCAAGGGTAAGTGCGTCGGCACGGTCGAGACGAAGGACACCAGCGCCGAGGAGCTTTCCTCCATGATGGTCGGCAGAAATGTCAGCTTCCATATTGACAAAAAGCCCGCCGAGCCCGGCGATGTCGTCCTCGAGGTCGAAAACCTCACGGTTGCCTCGAAGCTGCACAAAAACGATGCGGTCAAAAATGTGTCGTTTAAGGTGCGCAAGGGCGAGATCGTCTGCATTGCAGGCATCGACGGCAACGGTCAGACCGAGCTTGTTTACGGCATAACCGGCCTTGAGCATGCAAAGTCCGGCTCCGTAAAGCTCAACGGCGTTGACATCACCAATGCCTCCATCCGCAAAAGAAACACCTCCGGCATGAGCCACATCCCCGAGGACAGACATAAGCATGGTCTGGTTCTGGATTACTCGCTGGAGTATAACCTCATTCTCCAGACCTATTTCGGCGATGAGTTCACCGATAAGGCGGGCTTTCTCAAGCGCAAGGCCATCCGTGAATATGCCGACAAGCTCATTGGAATGTACGATATCCGCTCCGGTCAGGGGGCAGTCACCTCCGCCCGCAGCATGTCCGGCGGCAACCAGCAGAAGGCGATAATCGCCCGTGAGATAGACAAGAGCCCGGATCTTCTCGTCGCCGTTCAGCCGACAAGAGGTCTTGATGTCGGCGCTATCGAATACATCCACAAGCAGCTTATCGCTCAGCGTGACGCAGGCAAAGCGTGTCTGCTGATTTCACTCGAGCTTGACGAGGTCATGGATATTCCCGACCGAATCCTCGTCATGTATGAGGGCGAGATAGTCGGCGAATTTGACCCGAAGAACACCACCCAGGACGAGCTCGGCCTGTACATGGCCGGAGCAAAGAGAAGTGAGGTGCACGATGAAAACTAAATCCTCCCTGCTCAAGAATAATGCGGTGCAGTCGCTGCTGTGCTCGCTCATCTGCGTCATACTCGGTGTTTTCATTGGCTACATAGTCTTGCTGTTGATCAACCCCACCGGCGCAGGCAAGGCGATACTCTCAGTCATAAAGAACTTTTTCTTCTACCCTGAAGGCCCCGCAAGAGCCAAGTATTTCGGCGGCACGCTCGTCAAGGCGGCGCCGCTCGTGATGTGCTCTCTGTCTATCCTGTTTGCATACAAGGTCGGTCTGTTCAACATCGGCGTCGCCGGTCAGTATGTCGCAGGTGCGGGCGCTTGCCTGTACGCAGCTCTGGCTTGGCAATGCCCGTGGTATGTGTGCCTCCTGCTCGCTATCGCAGCAGGTGCTGTGTTCGGCGCATTCTCCGGTATTCTGAAGGCCTACTGCAATGTTAACGAGGTCATCTCCGGTATTATGCTCAACTGGATCGGCCTTTACGCGGTGAACATTCTGCTAACAAATGTCAAAGAAGCCGCCAGCCCCTATACGAACAATCTGTCCAGCTTCAACGCCTCAGCCCTGCTCCCCACGATGGGCTTGAATAAGCTGTTCGGCAACAACCAGTATGTGACCATTGCCATTCCGCTTGCGATCCTCTCCGCAATAGTCATTGCGGTCATTTTGGAAAAGACCAAGTTCGGCTATGAGCTCAAGGCCACCGGCAACAACAAAAACGCCGCAAAATACTGCGGCATGAGAGAAAAGCAGAATATCATCGTCACGCTGATAATCGGCGGCGGACTTGCCGGTATGGGTGCTGCTCTGCTGTACCTGACGGGTATGGAGCAGTGGTCCTGCTCGCAGTCGTCGGTCCCCGGCATGGGCTTTAACGGCATCGCCGCAGCCTTCCTCGGCTGCCTCGATCCTCTCGGCTCGCTGCTGTCTTCGTTCTTCATCCAGCATATCACCAACGGCGGCGGTTATGTTGACAAAACGATGTACTGCTCGCAGATATCCGATCTTATCTCTGCGATTATCATTTATCTCTGCGGCTTTGTTCTGTTCCTCAGGCAGTTTATCAACTCCCGCATCGCAAAGACAGAGGAGCGCAAGGCAGAGCTTGCAATGCAAGAAGAAGCCGAAAACGCGGTAGGAGGTGACGAGTAATGTTATTGCTTATTCAGTATACTTTGATATTCGCATCCGTCCTCATCCTCGTCGCTCTCGGCGGCTGCATTTCCGAACACTCGGGTGTCATCAACCTCGGTCTTGAGGGTATAATGGTCATCGGCGCACTCGGCGGCGCACTCATGATGAAGTACATGCCTGAGGGCGCTTCCCCGTTCGTGCTCATCATCTGCACCGTTTTGATGGCGATCATCGCCGGCGTTGTGTACTCGTCGCTGCTGGCGGTGGCGTGTATAAACTTCAAGGCCGACCAGACCATCATCGGCACTGCGCTGAATCTGCTCGGTGTTGCGGCGGCAACGGTCATCGTCAAGGCCATAAACACCGCAGAAAACCCCGACAATGTCTCCTCTGAGATACAGTATATCGCTCAGAAAAAAGCATTTCTTGTGAACATCGGCAGCTTTGAGTTCAACTGGTTCATGCTGTTGGCGCTTATCGCACTGCTCCTCGTTGCGTTCATGCTCTACCGCACCCGCTTCGGTCTGCGGCTCATGGCATGCGGCGAGCATCCGCAGGCGGCAGCCTCCGTCGGAATTGATGTCTACAAGATGCGTTGGGCAGGTGTGCTGCTCTCGGGCGCACTCGGCGGCCTCGGCGGCCTTGTGTATATCACCGCAGGCGTCAGCCAGTGGAAATTTGAAGTCGGCGTTGCGGGCTTCGGCTTCCTCGCTTTGGCAGTCATGATCTTCGGTCAGTGGAAGCCCAAGCACATCGCATGGGCGGCACTCCTGTTCGGTATGTTCCGTGCGCTGTCGAATGTCTACTCAGGCTTCGACTTCCTTGCGGCGCTGAATATTCCAAGCAGCGTGTACAACATGATGCCTTACATCATCTCGCTCCTTGTCCTCGCCCTCACTTCGAAGAACTCCCGGGCTCCGAAGGCCGAAGGCATCCCCTACGAGAAGGGCATGCGTTAAACTTAATAGCAAAAAAGCTTCCGATTTTGAAATCGGAAGCTTTTTTCATTATATGAGCGAACCGGCGGAGATGACGCCGTAGGTGACTAATAAAACAATCAGGCCGGCGACGGCAACGCCCATGGCGATGGCCGGAAGTGCTCTTTTTAGGCGCATATCCAAAAGCGAGGCGACCAATGCGCCCGTCCATGCGCCGGTGCCTGGAAGCGGTATCGCAACGAGGATAAAAAGTCCCCAAAAGCTATACTTCTGCACCTTTTGCGCACCCTTTGAGCCCTTATTTTCAAGCCATGCGGTGAGCTTAACGAGCATATTATGCTTTTTGAGCCACTCGATGATCTTGCGGGTCAGCAGTATCAAAATGGGTATCGGCAGCATATTGCCGACAAAGCCGACGGCAAAAGCAAGCCACGGGTCGAGCCCCGATGCCACGCCCACGGGTATTGCGCCCCGTATCTCGAGTATCGGCATCATTGCGGTGACTAGTGTTTTAAGCATAGTTTACTCCGTGGTTTTAAAATTTCGTCATCGCCTCACGGCAATAGTGATTAAAGCGGCGCTCGCGCTCCAAGGTGGAGCTGTCCATGTGGCCGGGATAGACCTCATAGTCTCCCGGGAGAGCGCAAAGGCGCTTGAGCGATGCCATTTCCATGCGCATATTGCCGCCGGGCAGATCCGTTCTGCCGCAGCTTCCTCTAAACAGCGTGTCGCCGGTGAACAGCGCATTGCCGCAGATAAGGCATACGCCGCCCGGGGTGTGACCCGGGGTCGCAAGTACCTTGAACTCAAGTCCCGCCGCTTTTACGACATCGCCATCGTCGTAGTACTTGCCGCCCTCGGGCATTTTGAACTTCATGCCGCTCATGCCGGGCTCATAGCCCTCGTCACGAGGGTTAATGTACATTTCGCAGCCGGTCTGCTCCATTATCTCCCTGACTGCACCCACATGGTCATAATGTCCGTGGGTGAGCATGATGGCGCAGCACTTAAGCTTGTTATCCTCGATGTAATCCAAAATGGTGTTGCTCTCGTCGCCCGGGTCGATGACAACGCACTCAAGGCGCTGCTCATTTACGACGACATAGCAGTTTGTTTCAAGCTGGCCTACCGGCAGAGTTTTTATATTCATGCTTAAAGCTCCCTTGTATCAAGAATTATAGTAACAGGTCCGTCGTTGACAGACTCGACCTTCATTTCCGCTCCGAACTCGCCCGTTCCGACCGTGAAACCACGCTCACGGCACAGGGCAATGACCTTTTCATACAGCGGTATCGCCTTTTCGGGTCTTGCCGCCTTGGAAAAGCCCGGGCGGCGTGACTTGCAGTCGGCAAAGAGCGTGAACTGGCTTATGATAAGCAGCTCCGCTCCCGCATCCGAGGGGTTCACATTCATTTTTCCGGCCTCGTCCTCGAAAATTCTAAGGCCGCATATCTTATCGGCTATCTTCTCGGCCTGCGCCTCGGTATCGTCCTCATGGACGCCCAGCAGGATGAGAAAGCCTTTGCCGATGCTGTCCTTTACCTTTCCGCCTATCGAGACGGACGCACTGTCAACTCTCGTTAAAACAGCTCTCATCGTTTACCTCCGTTTCTGTTGACCTCGACCACTCCGCTGACGCCCTGGATCCTGTTGATGACCGATTTTAGTTCATCCAGTCCCTTGGTCTCCAGCGTAATGACGACTATACTCTTGTCGCCCGTGTCTCGGGCGTTTATCGAGCGTACCTTTGTGTTGAGCGCATTCATGACGGTGGCGATATCCATAACGAGGCCGCCTCGCTCCCGTGACACCACGGTGAGCGTTGTCGTGTACGACTCGTGTATCTCATCCGCCCAGCTGACATTAATCCAGCGCCCCTCATCCTCCGGACGCTCGGCACGCCGCTTTGCGTTTTCGCAGTCGGTGCGGTGGATAGACACGCCCTGACCACGGGTTATATAGCCGATGATATCGTCGCCCGGGACAGGCGTGCAGCAGCGGGAGAACTTGATAAGGCAATTATCAAGACCCTCGACCAAAATGCCGTGCACGGGCTTACCCGCTTTCTTCGCCATCTGCTCACGCCGCTCGGCAGCCTCGGTGACCTTGTCGAGCACCGTGCGCTTGTCGACGGCGTGCTGCTGGCGGGCAAGCTCATCCTTTATGCGGTTGACCGCCCGTGTCGCCGCCATGCCGCCGTAGCCGATAGCTGCGTACATCTCGTCGAGCGAGGTGTACGACACCTTTTTAAGAAGCTGCGGCAGGATATCCTCGCCTGTGATATCGTCCATGCGCAGGCCCTTGTTGCGAAGCTCTGCCTCAAACATTTCCTTGCCTCGGGCGATATTCTCCTCCCGGCGTTCCTTTTTGAACCACTGCTTTATCTTCGTTCGTGCAGAGCCGCTTTTTGCGATGTTCAGCCAGTCACGGCTCGGTCCGGGGGCATTTTTCGCCGTGCGCACCTCAACGATATCGCCGTTTTGCAGCACATGGTCAAAGGTCACGATTCGGCCGTTGACAGATGCACCGACCATGCTGTTGCCGACGGCGGAGTGGATAGAATACGCAAAATCTATGGGTGTTGCGCCGGCGGGCAGGTTTATGACATCACCCTTGGGCGAGAACACAAACACCTCGTCGGCAAACATGTCTATCTTGAGGTTGTGGAAAAAGTCCGTTGCATCAGACTCCTGCTGGCTCTCCAATAGTCTGCGCACCCAAGCAAATTTCTCCTCGTCGCCGGTCTTTACGCCGCTGTCGCCTATCTTATACTTCCAGTGCGCAGCGATGCCGTATTCGGCGGTGCGGTGCATTTCCCAAGTCCTTATCTGCACCTCAAACGGAATACCCTGCGAGCCGATGACGGTCGTGTGCACGCTCTGGTACATATTCGGCTTCGGCGTGGAGATATAGTCCTTGAACCTGCCGGGGACGGGCTTAAACATATCGTGGATGATGCCGAGCACATTGTAGCAGTCGGGTATGGTGTCGACGATGACACGGAAGGCGCACAGGTCAAAAATCCCGTTTATATCGAGCTTTTGGGCGTACATTTTACGGTAAATGCTGTAGATATGCTTAATGCGGCTATAGACGGAGGCGTGCATTCCTTCCTCTTCGAGGCGGCGCTTTATCTGCCCCTCTACATCGTTCGTGAACGCCTCAAGGGTCGGCATGCGCTCCTGCAGGGTCTGCATTATCTCATTGTAGCCTGTGGGGTCAAGGTACATGAGTGCCAGGTCCTCAAGCTCCCACTTTGCCCTCTGCATACCCAAGCGGTGCGCAATGGGGGCGTAGATCTC
Source organism: Firmicutes bacterium CAG:555 (assembly GCA_000431075.1). GTDB lineage: Bacteria > Bacillota > Clostridia > Oscillospirales > Oscillospiraceae > F23-B02. Next base: position 9,666 of record HF986905.1, on the reverse strand, counting down.
CATCGTCTCAAGTGACTTTATGCGCTGCTTTTCCTCGGTCTGATACGCCATGGTGCGCATATTGTGCAGGCGGTCGGCGATCTTGATAAGGATAACACGGATGTCCTTCGCCATCGCCATCAGCATCTTGCGCAGATTTTCCATCTGCTCGTCTTCCTTGCTGGTGTACTGCACACGGGTCAGCTTCGTGACACCCTCGACGATGTTCGCAACAGGCTCTCCGAACTGGCGGGCAATGTCGTGGTGCGTAAGCTGCGTGTCCTCGATGACATCATGCAGGAGCGCCGCAACGACGGAGTCCTCGTCAAGGCCCATGTCGACTGAGATATCCGCCGCCGCCACGCAATGCGTCACATATGGTGAGCCGTCCCTGCGCAGCTGGCCGGAGTGGGCAAGGCGAGCCATATCGTAGGCAGCCCGTATTCTTCCCATGTCCATCTCGACACCGCTGTTTTTTATTTTCTCCTCCAAAGCAGCAAACATCTTGTCCGGGTCGAGGGGTTGTCTTTTTAAACTTACGGAGCTCTTATCTGCGTCCATAATTGAATCTCGCTTTCAAGCTTTTGATTATAGTCGAATCTTCCAAATTCACCTTTGCGCAGCCGGAGACTATCCTTGCACCGAACACGCTGTCCGGCCGCAGCTTGTGCAAAAGTCCCAGCTCGCACAGTGCAAGCACGCATATGCAAAACCGCTCCGGTTCAAGATTTCTCGGGCACTGGCGCAGTATACCGTCAAGGTCTGCCGCAACCGAGCCGCCGGCGGACTTCAGGCTGCGCCATACACGCACGAATGCTTCGCGGTCGGGGATAAACGCCACGGCCTCGCTCTCGGGAAGCTTTTTGCCCGCTTCGAGCAGCCTACGGCACAGCGGTCTCGGATCGTGCCTGCGCACCGCCGTGACCTGAAGCTGCACGGAGCTTCTGAAGCGAAACTCGTTGATTTGCGGCGTGAACGCAAGGTCGATGCGCTCGCCGACATTCACGCCGAGGTCACTTTCCGTGTGCGAGAAAAACACGCACTCAAATCCAACGCCGCCGAAGCTCACGCTCAGCCGCAGGTGCTTGCCGCCGCCGATTGGCGTTACTCGGTCGAGCTTTGCGCTTTGGATGCACATGAGCGGCTTGGGGTTGCCGCTGCCGTAGGGTTCGAGCTGCTCAAGCGAGCGCACGCCGTCCATGTCGAGCGTTGATGGGTCTGTAATCTCGATATCGCAATTGAGCGTCGGCAGCTCCTCGGGCTTATTCGCACGGTAGTAGCTGTCAAACGCCTCGCAGAATTTTTTGAGGTTTTCACGGCGAATATTCAAGCCCGCCGCCAGTGCATGGCCGCCGAAGCCCTCAAGGTGCTCGGAGCAGGCCGACAGTGCGTCAAACAGATTAAATCCCGCATAGCTGCGGCACGAGCCCTTGCCCTTGTCGCCATCAAGGCAGATCATGACCGTCGGCAGTGAATACTGCTCGGCAAGCTTGGATGCCGCAATGCCGATAACGCCCTGATGCCACTTCTCGCTGGCAAGGACTATCGGTGTTTCGGGCGCAGTGCCGGACATCATTTTTGACGCATCGTCCCAGATATCCGTCTCAAGTGCCTGACGGCGGCGGTTTAATTCACACAGCTCGTTAGCCAGTCGGGCAGCCTCGGTCTTGTCCTCTGTCATGAGAAGTCTGCCCGCAACGGACACGCAGCCGAGCCTGCCTGCGGCGTTCAGCCTCGGTGCAAGCGAGAAGCCGATGGTGGAGGACGATATTCTGCGATCCTCTGCGCCTGACTCGTGCAGCAGTGCCGCAATGCCCGGGCGCTTGGAGTTTTCAAGCATCGCAAGCCCCGTGCGCACGATGTAGCGGTTCTCACCCGTCAGCGGTACGACATCGGCCACCGTTCCTATCGCCGCAAGGTCTGCGTACTCCTTGATGACCGTATCGCTCCTGCCCTCAACGGCGCACGCAAGCTTGAGCGCAACGCCCACACCGGCAAGGTCCTTGTTCGGGTAGTGGCAGCATTCCTGCTTGGGGTCTATGACTGCCACGGCATCGGGGATGGTCTGCTCACGGCACTCGTGGTGGTCGGTGATGATAAGATCAATGCCTATTTCCTTGGCAAACATCGCCTCGTCGGCAGCGGTGATGCCGCAGTCGACACTGATGATGAGGCTGACGCCCTTGTCCTTGAGCGACTGTATCGCCGCAGTGTTCAGACCGTAGCCCTCCTCGATGCGGTCGGGGATGTACGGGTGGCAGTCGATACCACGGCTGCGCAGCCAGTCGGTCAGAAGGCAGGTCGAGGTTATGCCGTCGACATCGTAGTCGCCGTAGACTGCGACCGTCTCCTTTTCATCTAACGCTGTCCTTATCCGCTCAACGGCCTTGTCCATGTCCTTCATAAGCATGGGGTCGCAGAGAGTCTCCACCCCTCCGTGCAGAAATTTCTCCGCCTCGGCAGCAGTGTGTATCCCTCGCACATCGAGCATCGCCGCCAGCAGCGGGGTATAGCCCGCCCTGCGCAGCTCACTGTTCGAGGTACATCCTATGTTCGCAATCTTCCATTTACTGTAATTCATATCCCAACACTTTTCAATATAAATATTATAATAGTATATGATATCAAAAAAAGCACTTATACGCAAGGGCTATCTAACGGTTACTATAAATATTGACAGAATGGCAATACAATGTTAGAATATCAGTCTATAAAAGCGAATATCAGCCGGTGTGGTGGAATGGTAGACACGGCGGACTTAAAATCCTCTGATGCTTGCGTCGTGCCGGTTCGAGTCCGGCCACCGGCACCATATCGAGCCGTCTCCCCGTGGGGAGATGGCTCGTTTGATATTCTTTCCGACGCAGTCCGGCCACCGGCATTATATTTTTGGATGGGTATTTTGAAGCTCGCTGCTGCAAACTTGATAACTGCGATGCGATTGCCGCTCAGCGTTGGGCTGCTCTGCGCTTCTGCGTTTTCTGCGCCGCCACAGGCGCTGCGGCATTGCAGGAGCTGCACATCGTTTGCTCGAGGTACAGATAATGATCATTTTATACATTTTACTATTCATCGCCGTCGTTTTGGCGCTGGCGTATTTTTGCTGTCGGGCGGGATTTCATGTACCTAAGCAAACCGAGACCGACCTGTTTAGATTTCCGAACAGCGAGCAGTATGCGCCGTACGCTGACGAGATGGCGAGGATGGTGCGGGCGGCGCTCGACATTCCGTATGAGGATGTGTGGATACGCTCGCATGACGGGCTGCGCCTGCACGGCAAATTTTACGCCGCCAAATCCGATGCGCCGGTGCAGATAATGTTCCACGGCTACAAAAGCGGTGCAGAGCGTGACTTCTGCGGCGGCTTGCAGATTGCCGTGCGTGGCGGCTTCAATGTCCTGCTCGTTGACCAAAGGGCACACGGAAAAAGTGAGGGCAAGTATTTGACCTTCGGCGTAAAGGAGCGCTATGACTGCCTTGATTGGGTAAACTACGCCGTGGGGCGCTTCGGCAACGATGCAAAAATCATGCTGTACGGCATATCGATGGGCGCTGCGACCGTGCTCATGGCAGGCGGCTTAAAGCTACCGAAAAATGTCGTGGGCATCGTCGCCGACTGCGGGTACTCATCGCCGTCCGCCATCATCAGGCAAGTGCTTCGGGATCATCACTGCCCGCTGTTCCCAGTGTACCAGCTTACCCGCTTGGGCGGGATTTTGTTTGCAGGCTTTGACCTTGCGGGGGCCTCTGCGACCGAGGCGATGGAGCACTGTACCGTGCCGGTTTTATTCATCCACGGCGGCGACGATCGCTTTGTTCCCTGCCGCATGAGCGTGGAAAATTACGAGCACTGCGCAGCCGAAAACAAGCGGCTGCTCATCGTGCCGAATGCCGGTCACGGCATCAGCTACTTGCTCGACCGTGAGGCATATCTCGCCGCGCTCAACGGGTTTTTGAAGTCCGTTCTTTGAATTTGTTATCGGCATTGCCTTAAAAAGCAAGACAAATGCCGCTGATCTCTCAGCGGCATTTTCATTTCCATATGCAAAAAACCAGCGGGGTGAACCGCTGGTTTTTTAGTGTTCAATTAACCGAAGTAGTCGGTGATCTGGCCGTAGAGAACGAACAGCATGCCGATCGGGGTGATGAACTTGTAGCAGATGTTGAAGAAGGCCTTGCCCCAGAACTTATGTCCGGATGCTTCACATTCTTCGACAACGAAGTCCATCTTCCAGATCCAGCCTATCGCAAATGTCATAATCATTGCGCCGATAGGCATAAGCAGACCTTCAGATAAAACATCATAGAAGTCAAGCCAGCAGTCGTTCCACATCCTAATCGAGTCGCCGGTCATACCGAACAGCTCTGCGGGAGTGGGAAGTACTGCGCCGCCTGCCTGACCTGCGCCGATACCGTCAAGTGCAACGGGCAGAGCGAAGATGAGGACAAGGACGGAGAACATGATAGCAGCCTTCTTGCGGTTGGGAGCCTTGCCCTTCTCGACATTTGCGTCGATCTTTGCAGAGGAGATAGCCTCGAGCAGGGACATGGAGGAAGAAATTGCTGCGATGAAAACGAGGAAGTAGAACAGGAAGCCCATCAGGTTGCCGATGAAGCCGCCCATGTTGTAGAATACGACCTGCATGGACTTGAACAGCAGGCTGGGGCCGCTGCCGGTCTCGCCGCCGAGGAATGCGTAGCAAGCGGGCATAACGATCATACCGGCCATGATTGCTGCGAGGGTATCCATGACAACGATGATAACAGCGTTTCTCTGGATCTTCTCGCTCTTCTTCATGTAAGAGCCGTAGGTGATCATAGCGCCCATACCAAGCGACAGTGAGAAGAACATCTGACCAGCCGCAGTCTTCAGAACCTTAAGGAAGTCTTTCTCCAGAGGCTCGAAGTTGACGCCGAACATGAACTGGTAGCCGCCGACAGCACCGGGCTGAACGGCAACATAAACGATAACGATGATGAGGATAACGAACAGGCAGGGCATGCCGACATTGCAGAACTTCTCAATGCCGCCGCCGACGCCGCCGCAGACGATAAGGGTGTTGATAGCGATGAAGATGAGCGTCCAGATAACCATTGACGCACCGTCGGTGGCGAAGGCTCCGAAGAAGGTGGAAATGTCGGCAACACCCCAGGTGTCAACGCCGAACAATGCCAGCAGGTAGCCGCATGCATAACGCATGACCATGCCGCCGAGGACCATGTAGAACAGCAGGATGAGGAACGGTGCTGCGATAGCCATGTAGCCCAGGAAGGTGAACTTCTTGCTCAGCTTGCGGTAAGCTGCGATGGGGCTCAGGCCGGTCTTACGACCGATGACATGCTCGCCGACCATAACTGCAAGACCGACGAAAGCTGCGAGGACGAGGTAAACGACGAGGAATGCGAAGCCGCCGTTCTGACCCATTTTGTACGGGAAGCCCCAAATGTTGCCCAGACCGACCGCAGAACCGACAGCGGCCATGATAAAAGCAAAGCTGGAGCCAAATCCGTCACGATTTGTTTTTTCCATATACTTTCTCTCCTTTTATGATTTGCGTTTTATGCTGAGGCATGTGCCTTAGTGTTTTCATTGTAATTGTTAAAAAAATGATTACAATACCTTATGCGTGAAATTAACTTCATCTTAACACCGAAAGTTATTGTCTTTACAGAAACTTATATGATTCCTATATATTTTGGAAATAATCTGTTCATAAAGACCGTAAAAATCCGCTGTTTCATGCCCATACAGGTCGATTTTCATTAACAGCTTGGCTATATTTGCGTTAATTGTCTTAACGGTTTGTTATTTTCTTGTCATAGTGCGTTACTGCTTGCGATATACACCTTTCAATATTATAATGTTGGCATTAAGGGGGGTATGATATGAAATACGCATTCATAAACGCCGCTGTCCTTGACGGCAGCGAAAATATGCAGCCCACGAAAAACACGGCCGTGCTTGTCGAGGACGGCATCATCAAGGCGATCGAGCCGTCGGCAGACAGCTTCGGCGATGTTGAGATGATCGACCTTGAAGGCCGCTACCTCATGCCGGGGCTTATAAACCTGCATGTGCATCTGCCCGGTTCGGGTATGCCGAGCTACACAAAAAAGCAGAACGCTAAGACCGTTAACTTCCTAATGTCAAATATAGTGACGAGGTCGGTGGTTTATTCACTTTGCTATAAATTTGCCCGCACGCAGCTGAAGTCGGGCGTCACGACCATCCGCACGGTCGGCGGCCTGGGCAATATTGATTCAAGCATCCGCAACGATATAAACAAGGGCAAGCGCATCGGGCCGAGGATGCTCGTTTCGGACATGGCGGTCTCCGTGCCCGAGGGGCATATGGCAGGGCTGCTGGCTTACGAGGCGAAAACCGAGGACGACTGCGTCAGATATGTCCGCAAGATCGCCGAAAACAAGCCCGACCTTATAAAGATAATGATAACCGGCGGCGTCCTTGACGCAAAGGTAAAGGGTGAGCCGGGGGTACTCAAGATGCCGCCGGAGCTTGTTCATGCCTGCTGCAACGAGGCGCACAGGCTCGGCTACAAGGTGGCGGCGCATATTGAAAGCCCCGCCGGACTGCGTGCTGCGCTTGAAAACGGTGTAGATACCGTTGAGCACGGTGCAGACCCCGACGAGGACATGATAAGGCTGTTTAAGGAAACGGGCGCCGTGCAGGTCTGCACGATATCTCCCGCAATTCCGGGCGCCTACTTCCCCACCGAGGTCACGCACATGAGCGAGATGGGCAAATTCAACAGCAACATCGTCATGGAGGGCATGATCGCCTGCGCAAAGAAAGCTCTTGCAAACGGCATCACCGTTGGTCTGGGCACGGACACCGCCTGCCCCTTCGTCACGCATTACGACATGTGGCGTGAGCTGGTGTATTTCAAGAAGTTTGTCGGCGTTTCTAACGCCTTTGCCCTGCACACGGCAACGCAGGTCAATGCAAAAATTGCCGGTATCGAGAACGAGACCGGCTCTGTCGAGGTCGGGAAATCGGCCGATTTCCTCATCACCGATGCCTCCCCGCTCGACGATCTGACCGCGCTGCGCACGCCGTACATGGTGGTCATGAAGGGCAAGACCATAAAGCAGCCGAAGGTCAAAAAGTTCGACTATGTTGAGACCGAACTTGACAAATTACTGTAATACAAAACAAACACCCCGACGAAAATTCGTCGGGGTGTTTGGCTGTCTGCGCCACATGAAAACGCAGACCAAGCCGGTGTAGGGGGATAGAGTTGAGAGGGATTCATGAATTGAGGATGGGGGTGTGGGTGTAACACATATATGAAAGACTCATGTGTGGCGTAGTTGGCTTGCTTAAGTATATTATTCGCTCTCACACCGAAGCAAAAGCTCGTTTACCGCAGGCGGCACGAGACCGGAAAAGTCCTTACGGTATTTGCTCAGCTCCGCTATGAGCGACGAGGAAATTCCATTGTTATCGGCTCGGAAATACACCGTTTCGAGGTTCGGTGCAATGAGCTTGTTGACGGTGGCTATGTTTTCCTCATAGTCGTAGTCCATGCGGTTGCGCAGTCCCCGTATGGTGTAGCCTATGTCGTTTTCGATGCAGAAATCGGCGACAACGCCGTCGTGGATGCACACGGTGCAATTAGTAAGACCGTCGTTTTCGAGCGTGCGGGCTATGGCAGTCTGCATGAGCTCGGCCGGATAACGCCTGCGCTTTTCGGAGTTGACTGCAATGACGATATACAGTCTGTCGAACAGGACGGCTGCTTTTTTTACGATATCATGGTGACCGTTGGTGTAACAGTCAAAGCTGCCTGCGTATACTGCGTTCATCATTCAGCCCTTCCTTCATTGGGGGGGGCTCCGCAGGGTAAAAGTCCTGCGGAGCGAGGGAAAAATAATTAATAAGGAGACTTAAATCAGATAAGATTCTTTGCCTTCAGGTCTGCGATCTTTGCATCGTCATAGCCGAGCAGAGCCTTGAGGATTTTGTTGGTGTCCTGACCGAGAGAGGGAGCGCCGCGCCATACCTGACCCGGGGTGCCGGACATTTTGGGAACGATACCGAATGCGGTGACTTCCTTGCCGAGAGTCTGATCCTCGTACTTGATGAAGTCGTTGCGCTTCCGGTAATGCTCGTTTTCAAGACAATCCTTTGCGCCCATCACACGGCTGCAGGGAATTTTGAATTTTGCCATTGCGTCCTCGATCTCCTGTGCGGTACGGGCTGCGCACCACTCGACGGTCTTAGCGTCGAGCTCTTTGCCCTTTTCGGAGGCAACAGCTTCGATGCCGGAGGAGCAATCCTTGTAGTTGAAGTACTCGAGATCGAGACCCATTGCCTGAATGGCTCTCTTGTAAACGCCGGGGCCGAATGCGCCGAGGGCGACATCATAGCCATCCTTGGACTTGAACAGGCCGTAGGGCTGGAAGGCTGCGGACTTGTTGCCGGAACGGGTGTTCACACGACCTGCCATGGTGTAGGAGGTATACAGGTCGCAGCAGTAGCTTGCCTGGACCTCAAACTGTGCGATATCGACGATCTGGCCGTCGCCGCCCTTGAGAACATTGATGTATGCAGCCAAAACTGCGAATACGGTGGCGTATGCGGAGGTAAAGTCGTTGAGCCAGGGCTTGCCGACGACGGGATCGCCGTCCTTTTCGCCGTTGAGACCCATCCAGCCGGAGAATGCCTGACCGATCATGTCGTAGGAGGCACGGTCGCAGTATTCGGGCAGGCCGCCGAATCTGGGATTGCCGTAGCCGCTGATGTGGGCAATGATGAGCTTGGGGTTGACCTCGAGCAGCTCCTCGTCACGGATGCCTAACTTTTCGAGCCAGACCATGTTCTCCATGAACACATCGGCTTTCTTGATAAGGCCGAAGAAAAGCTCCTTGACCTCGGGGTGCTTGAGATTAAGTTCAAGGGAAAGAGACAGCTTGTTGCGGCCGTCCTGTGCCCAAGAGGTGCTGACGGTCTTGCCGTCCTCGGTAGCAAAGGGAGCGAGAACACGGAGAGTGTCGCCTACGCCGGGACGCTCGATGTGGATGACCTCTGCGCCGAAGTCGGCGAGCAAAGTTGCTGCATAAGGCATTGCAATTAGAGAACCCGAATCAATAACACGCATTCCTGCGAAGGGACCGTACTTGGGGATGATCTGTTTGCGTTCGCTCATTTTAGTAATCTCCTTTGTAGAAATATTTTTTAACAAAAATTCTTCGTTATATGCTGCGACCACCGGGGGGTATGGTGACCGCAGCATGTGATTTGCTCAAGCTGACGGGAGCTGAACGGCTCTTGTCAACTTACGCCCTGCGGTTTTTGATCTCCGCGATAACAGCGGGGAGAACGGCCTTGAAGTCGGTCACTGCGCCGTAGTGGGAGATATCAAATATCGGAGAGGCTGCGTTGTGGTTGATGCTGACTACGCACTTGGAGTTCTGCATACCGACCTGGTACTGGACAGAGCCGGAAATTGCAACATTGATGATCATGTCGGGCTTGACGGTGGTGCCGGACTGGCCGAGGGCACATCGGAGATCTGCCGGATTGTCATTTCCGGCGGGCTTACAAACCCAAACAAGGCATAAATCAAGCAGCGGCCTGAGCCGCTGCTTAATTTACGCCACATTTTTTGTGAAGCGCAGCTTCACAAAAAACCTCGCTATGCTCGTCAAAAAGCCTTAACAGGC
>HF986904.1:50574-52926 GCA_000431075.1 Firmicutes bacterium CAG:555 | reverse complement strand
CATTCCGCCACCGCCTATTGCCCACGAAAGCGGACTTGGCAGCAAGTCCCTTTCCGAAAGGCGGCAACCACGACGGTGTTGCCGCTTTTCGGAAGGACTACAGGACACTACGATAAGATAAAGGAGATAAGCTGCCATGACTGTTTCAGAGAGAATTCCCTTCAGCGGCTTCCTGCTGCCCCTACAAGAAGGGTACACCTACAGCTGTGACCGCCGCACCACGGACGGTATGGAGTTGCTGTTCATTTTCCGTGAGGACGGGCATTCACGATATTACTTTGAGTCAGCTATGGAAGAATTTGACCGAAAGGCGGCAAGCGACAGCCACACTTTGACCGTGTATCCCCGGCCGGACGGCGACGGAGAGGTGTCCCTGCTCCATCGGAAGCGCGCCGCCACGGACAGATTTTTCCTATTTCGCCTGACCAAGCCCGGCGTCACGCTGACCGGCGAGATGTGTCTGTGGGAAGATGAGACGCCTATCGGCACCGGTCTGCCGATGCTGTTCGACTTCCTGGACGAGGTCAGAATTCAGAATATCGAAGTAAAGTAAGGTGAAGCAATGCAGGATAACAGAATACCGCCGCAGAAAAGGCCCATGACCGAGGCGGAAATACTCCGCAGGCGTGAGCTGCGCCGCGCGGCGATCAAGAAGCAAAAACGGAGAAGGACGCTCTTTCTTACCGCCTGCGGCCTTGCGGCGGTGCTGCTCATAGCGGGCATCGTGCTGCTGTGCCGGGGCTGTGGACACACCGAGGGTAGCCCTCGTAACGAGAGCATCTACGGCAGCTTTGCAATGTCCGACAAGAGCTGTGTCTATACCTTCCGTGAGGACGGCAGCGGAGAGCTGCGACTCTCTGACGCACCGTATAGATTCCGTTTTACGCTGTCCGGCAGGACGCTCTCTATCGATTTCGAAGCCGAGACACTGACCGACTGCGAGTACGAGGTGGCATATATCGATACGGGGCTTGAGCTGACCGCAGGCAAGGGTACGACGACCCAAGGCGAAAAGTACATACTGAACAGAACAGAAAAATAAGACCCATGCGGTCATGAAAGGACGGTGACGGCGATATGCCGCCTGAAAAGAGAATAGCCGACCGGACGGCAATCTCCGGCACAGTTTCAAGAGCGCTCAGCAAGTAAAAAACTTGCTGGGCGCTCTTTCTTTATGCCTTCGACAAAAATCACCCGATGGAATATGACGATACGCTCGTCCGGCAGATCATCGAATGCGTAGTGGTGGAATCAAAAGAGAAAATCAAGGTGGTCTTTATCGGCGGCACGGAAATCGAGATGACGCTGTAAACAGCCTTGAAAACAGAAACGGAGTGATGTAGAATAATTGTGACGAGTGTTCAAATCAAGACAGTGAAGACGCAAAAACATCTCTATTGTCTTGTCTTCACAAAATGAGGACCTGTCGAAAGCGACAGGTTCTTTTTTATTCTCGGGACGGTGAACAAGATGTATTTTGAATATGGTGAAACGGAGATAAACTACCTGCGGCAAAAGGATAGGCGCCTGTGCGAGATCATCGACCGCATCGGGCATATCGAAAGAGCCGTGGATGCAGATCTGTTCTCCTCCGTTGTGCATCATATCATCGGTCAGCAAATATCCACAAAGGCGCAGGCGACTATTTGGCAGCGGATGCAGGACGCACTCGGTGAAGTGAACGCCGAGACTATCCTTTCCGCCGGTGTTTCCGAGCTTCAGGCGCTGGGCATGACCTTCCGCAAGGCCGAGTATATAACTGACTTTGCCGAAAAGGTGCACACGGGCGCATTTGACTTGGATGCAGTCGAGCACATGAATGACGCCGACGCTATCCGTGAGCTGAGTTCCCTGAAGGGCATCGGCGTTTGGACGGCGGAGATGATACTGCTGTTTTGCCTGCAGCGCCCCGATGTGTTCAGCTACGATGACTTGGCCATACAGCGAGGTCTGCGCATGGTGTATCACCACCGCAATATTGACCGCAAGCTGTTCGAGAAATACCGCCGCCGCTTCAGCCCCTGTTGCAGCGTTGCAAGCCTGTATCTGTGGGCAGTCTCGGGCGGCGCTATCCCCGAAATGAAAGACTATAAACCAAAAACCAGGTAAACGCCATGACTTTTACTCAGCAATACACTTCCCCTTTGGGCGGGATTTTGCTTGCAGCCGACGATATAGGACTGACCGGCCTGTGGTTTGAAGGGCAGAAATTTTTTGCCGATGACCTGCCCGACGAACGCATTGAGCGTGAAACGCCGATACTCATTGATGCAAAGCGCTGGCTCGATGTGTATTTTACGGGCAATGAGCCCGACTTCACGCCGCCGCTGCACCCTGTCGGCTCGGCATTTC
>HF986904.1:28319-50549 GCA_000431075.1 Firmicutes bacterium CAG:555 | reverse complement strand
GCATTCCGGCAGAAAGTATGGATGCTTCTTTTGCAGATACCCTACGGGCAGACCGTGACCTACGGTGAGCTTACCCGGCAGCTTGCCGAGAAGCAAGGTCTTGCGCACATGTCCGCTCAGGCAGTAGGTGGTGCGGTCGGGCATAACAAGATTTCCGTCATCATCCCCTGTCACCGTGTCATCGGCAAAAACGGCAGTCTGACAGGCTACGCCGGCGGAATTGATAAGAAGCTCAAGCTCTTAGAGCTTGAGCAAGCCGACATGCAGGGCTTTTTCGTTCCATAAACCAATGTTAAGATGCGTTGCTTGATGCAACGGTCGGCTTTGCGTACAATAGTGACAGCTTCAGGGAAAGGAAGTTGAATACTATGCTAAGTGAAAACATCAAAAGGCTGCGCAAGGCAAAGGGGCTTTCGCAGGAGGAGCTTGCAGTCAAGCTCAATGTCGTGCGCCAGACCGTGTCAAAATGGGAGCAGGGCTTGTCCGTGCCGGATGCGGATCTGCTGATCAAGCTGTCGGAGGCCTTTGAAGCTCCCGTGAGCACCCTGCTCGGCGAAGCGCCGGAGGTAACGGAGGCAGACAGCCTCAAGGCGATAAGCGAAAAGTTAGAGGTCATCAATCTACAGCTTTCGCAGAAAAAGTGTTCAAAGCGCAGGGGGCTGCACTGGGTGTTCGTCACGCTTGCGGCGCTGATGGTCATCGGGTTTGCGGTGCTGCTTTGTGTCGGCAGCCCGTATCTCGGCTGGGACTGGTCCGACCCCGAGACAGCCGTTTTCGGCGCAGCGTTCCACGCATTTGAGTTCACCTTCGTCCGCCTCGCCCCCATCGTCCTCATCGGCAGTCTCATCGGTATCGCCCTGACGAACAAGAAAGACTAAACGCCCCGCTCGGGGCGTTTTTTATATGCTATATTGGTTCATCAATTGCACGCCCATGCATTTTGTGCTATACTTGTCACAGATAGTCAAAATCAGTCTGTTAGGTGATGATAATATGTCTTTTAGTAAAACGATACAGATGTATATTTTCGACGGCAACCCGAACGGGCGGATCATGTGCGAGCTGTCTAACTGGAATGGCCGTGTATATAAGATTTCAAGAAACGAGCTTTCCGAATTTTCTCAAAGAGATGATGCCGAAAATACCGGAGTTTATTTCTTGTTCGGAAAAAACGATGACAACACCGACACAGTGTATATCGGCGAAGCCGAACGAATGTATTCAAGACTAAAGCAGCATCTGAGAGATACCGAGTATTGGAGCGATTGTATTGCTGTTATCAGTAAGGACAACTTGCTTAACAAGGCGCATGTCAAGTATCTCGAGAACAAATTCTACTTGCTGGCTCAAGGTTCGGGCAGAGCCGGTATTACAAACAGCACCGTTCCGACTTGCTCGTCCATATCCGAGTATGACGAAGCTATGCTCGAAGAATTTATCAGCAATGCAAAGTTGCTCGTAAACACGCTTGGTTACAAGGTGTTTGATACCATAGGTGAGTCCATCGCTGCGTTAGATCAAGCAGAGCCCTATTTTTATACCAAGACCGCTAGGGGCGCAGATGCAAAAGGTCTGATAGTAGCCGATGGCTTCGCCGTAATGAAAGGTTCTTTAATCGCTTCCTCAACCGTTCCGAGCATGTCGGAAAGCCTAAAAAAGCTCCGCAGCTCCTTGTTGAAAAAAGGCATAGTAGACGAGAACATGATGTTTACACGAGATCACATTTTTTCAAGCCCGTCACTTGCTGCCTCGGTCGTTCAGGGACGCAGCGCAAATGGTAGGACGGAGTGGCGAAACGCCGAGCACAAATCAATAAAGGACATTGAAGAATCATAGATCCTAATTAAATAATTCAAGGTCTTGCATTTTGAAAGGGCGCTTGAATATTAAAACCTGCAGGCGCACAAAATACCTCCGTAAACATTTTTACGGAGGTATTTTTGCTGTGAAAAAGAATATTCTTGTTTCCGCTGTGGCACTTGCACTGTGCAGCATGCTATGCGGCGGGCTAATTGCTCCCGTCAGTGCCGAGAACACCGCTCCGATTGCCGAAAACTTCGAGTTCGAGACCTACAGGGGCGTGTCCTTCGGCGGTCAGTTAGCCGCCGTTGACCCCGACGGCGACACCCTCAGCTACGAGATAACCACAAAGCCCGTCAAGGGCAGCATCGACCTTGACGACGACGGAAGCTTCGTCTACACCCCCGCCGACGGCAAGCGCGGCAAGGACTACTTCGGCTACAAGGTCATTGACGCCGAGGGCAACCGCTCGCAGGAGGCGACGGTCATCATCAAGCTCGTTAAGTGCGACAGCGATGTCAGCTACATCGACATGGTCGGCAGCGGCAGCTTCCGCAGTGCGATGAAGCTTGCCGAGTGCGGCGCATTTGTAGGCAAATGCATTGGCGGCGAGTATTACTTTGAGCCCGAGCGCAGCCTCACAAGAGGCGAATTTCTGAGCCTTTGCCTTGAGGCAACTGGTACGGATCTGCTCTCGGGCGTTGTGAGCACCGGCTTTTCCGATGACGGCGATATCCCATCGTGGCTGAAGTCTTATGTCTCGACCGCAGTCATGCAGGGCATCGTAAAGGGTGAGCTCACCGACAAGGGCAACTGCTTCGGTGCAGACAAAGAGATAAGCCGTGCCGAGGCGATGGTCATACTCGACCGCACGCTCAGGCTCTCGGATGTGAGCTACCTCAAGGTCGGCGACACCGTTCCCACTTGGGCGGCGCAGTCGGCGGCTAATCTAACTGCCTGCGGCATTGCAAGCGCCGACGAGGCAACGGAGGATGCCCTCACCCGTGCCGAGGCTGCGGATATGCTCGCCGCAGCAATGGATCTTATCGAGGCAAGATGACAAAACGGAGTGCGATTGCACTCCGTTTATTTTTTGAGTTTTTCGCACAGGGCTTCATCGGCCTGCGCCATTACGGTGCTGTAGTCGGTGTACACGACCTTGCCGGGCATTGAGCCGGACGGCTTGCGCACAAAGCGCACCATGGTGTAGTCAACGGCGGTCTTGCCGCCTTCCCTGCCCTGCGAATAGTAGGCAGCGATGGACGCTGCCTCGGCGATCGTCCGCTCGGGCGGCTGCAAACCATCGCAGGATATGATGACATGACTGCCGTGAACCTGCTTGGTGTGCAGCCAGATGTCGGTGCGGCGGGCAAGCTTCGTTGTGAGCTCATCATTTTGGCTATTGCTGCGGCCGACAAAAATTTCAAAGCCGTCGGACGAGACAAAGCGCAGCGGTCCCTGTTTCTTGGATTTATCGGGCTTTGCGCCCTTTTGCTTTTTTAGGTAGCCGGTGTCGAAAAGCTCACGGCGGATATCGGCAAGGTCACGCTCGGTCTCGGCTCGATCTAACTCATCTAATACGCTGTTCAGATAATCAAGCTGCTTTTCGCCCTCGGCAACAAGCGCCGTGAGGTGTGCCTCGGCGGTCTTGAGCTTGGTATACTCCTTGAACATTGCAGCCGAGTTCTGCTGCGGCGTTTTGAGCGGGTCGAGCTTAATTACGACCGCCGGGCAGCCGTCGGTATAATAGTCCTCGACTGTCACGGAGCTGTCGCCGCGCTTGATGCGGTATAGATTTGCGGTCAGGAGCTCTGCGTTTTTGCGTATCTCATCTCTGCCGTAGGTGCGCTCAAGCTCCTCGCGCTGGCTAACAAGCTTGCGCTGTATGCGGTCTCTGGCGGTTTTGACCGAGTGGGAAAGCTCCCGTGCTCTGCGGCGGCGGCGCTCCAGAAGCTCACGCTTTGAGTAGTAAGCGTCCAAAAGCTCGCAGAAGCTATCGAGCGTCTGCTGCTCATACTCTGCGCCGTACTGCTTGAGCGGCATGAAGGAAAATTCGGCGGGCTTGCCGTCTTTTAACAGCAGCGTCGGGATGAACTCCCCTGCCCTGACGCTTTCAAGAAACGCCTCCACGGCATCCGGAAGGCAGCCGATGTCGTTAAATGCTCTATGCGCAAGCTCACGGCACACGAGCGGCGAAAGGCCGGAAAAGCCGTCAAGCAGGCGCTTATCAAGCGGCTTTGAGGCATCTGAGGCGTTCAAAACAGTCTCTATCTGCGCCCTGTCGCAGTTAAACACAAGCGGCTTGCGCTGCTCGGGCGGTAATCTGTATATCATGCCCGGTAGCATGCGCCGTTCGGCATCACCGCCGTATTCCATTCGGCGCAGGCAGTCGATTATTCTGCCGTCAGCGCCGACGAGCACAAGGTTCGAGCTGCGTCCCATAAGCTCAACGGCAAGCTTCAAATTAACACTGTCGCCGAGTTCGTTGTGAGACATTATGTCAACCAAAAGCAAGCGCTCCCAGTTTGGCTGCGTGAGCTTTTCGATCCTCGCCCCGACAAGATATTTGCGCAGGAGCATGCAGAACATCGGCGGCTCTGCCGGATTTTCAAAGCTTTGCCGAGTGAGCGCTATCCTGCCGCTGCCCGCACCGGCATTGATGAGCAGCCGCAGGTTTTCGCCGTTGTTGCGCACGGAAAGCAGAATTTGCTCACGCTCGGGCTGCTGTACTTTGTCAATGCGTGCGCCCTCTAATTTGGGCCGAAGCTCCGACACGAGCGCCGAGATCATCACGGTATCAAGCGCCATGGCTGTCCTCCACGCAAATTGCGTACAGCTCGTTTATCCGCTCAGTCATGCCTTGCAGGTACAGCCAGCCGAACAGTGCCTCTAAGCCTGTTGCAGCATGATACTGGCCGATATCTGCTTTGTGCGGCACGGAGTTGACCTTGGCGTTGCGGCCACGCTTATATAGCGCAAGCTCGTCGGCGGTAAGGTGCGGCATGAGCCGCTCCATAGCGGCAGCCTGCGCCGGAGCGTTGACGATAGCGACGCACTTTTTGTGCAGCTCCGTCACCCTTTTGTTGCCGTCCGAGCAAAGCATGGTGCGGGTCAGAAGCTCATACACACCGTCGCCGATGTGCGCAAGGCCGAGCATGCTTATATTGTTGATGTCACGAAGCTCCATTTTGGGGCAAAAGTAATCGTTCATATAGTCACCTATCGAAAAAGGGCGGTTTTATCCGCCCTTCTATTTTATTCGTTTTCGTCCGAATCCATCTCATCTGCAAACTCGAGCTGGGTCTGCAAGATCTCGGTCGGGGCGGTGCCCTGCGTGGTCTGCATTTCGAGCCACTGCTCACGGGTTATGATGATCTGGCGGGGCTTTGAGCCCTCAAACGGGCCTATGATGCCCATCTCCTCCATCTGGTCGATGATGCGTGCAGCTCTTGAGTAACCTAACTTGAGTCGGCGCTGGAGCATGGAGACGGAGGCCTGCTTGGTGTCGAAAATGACATCGACGGCCTGCGGCAGAAGCTCATCATAATCGGGCTTGTTTTCCGATACGGGTACAAGCTCGCCGCCTTTACTGCCGGAGCTCTTGTCCTCGGCGGCTTTTTCGATCTGAGCTATGATATCCTCACTGTAATTTGCGGTGGACTGTTCTTTTATGAAGCTGACTATAGCGTCACGCTCCTCGTCGCTTACGAATGCGCCCTGAACACGCAGAGGCTTGCCGCAGCCGAGCGGAGCATACAGCATATCGCCCATGCCGATGAGCTTTTCTGCGCCGTTATTGTCAAGAATGATGCGGCTTTCAAGTGCCGATGACACTGCAAAGGCAATGCGGCTGGGGATGTTTGCTTTCATAAGGCCGGTGATGACATCGGCGGAGGGACGCTGGGTCGCAATGACAAGGTGCATACCGGCTGCTCGTCCCATCTGAGCAACACGGCAGATGCTCTCCTCGACCTCCTTGGAGGCAACGAGCATAAGGTCTGCAAGCTCGTCGATGACGACAACTACATTCGGCATCTTGGGCTGGCCGTTTTCGACAAGGTGGTCGTTATATGCCGAAAGGCTGCGCACGCCAAGCTCGGAGAAGAGCCTGTAGCGCTTGAGCATCTCGGTGACCGCCCACTGGAGCGCTCCGGCGGCCTTCTTCGGATCGGTGACAACGGGGATGTACAGATGCGGGATGCCGTTATAAACGCCGAGCTCGACCATCTTGGGGTCTATCATGATGAGCTTGACATCCTCGGGGTTGGACTTATAAAGCAGGCTTATGATAAGCGAGTTCATGCACACCGACTTGCCTGAGCCTGTCGTACCGGCGATGAGCAAATGCGGAAGCTTCGAGATATTGCCAACAACGGCATTGCCGCCGATATCCTTGCCGATGGCAAAGGTGAGGTCGGCCTTGGAGGTGAGGAACTTCGGTGAATCGATGATATCACGCAGGTAAACGGTGCTGATTATCTTATTTGGCACCTCGATGCCGACGGTGGAAATTTTATCGGGAATGGGCGCAATGCGCACGCTCACAACGCCGAGGGCAAGGGCGATATCGTCGGCAAGATTGGTTATCCTGCTCAGCTTTACGCCCTGCTCAAGTTCAAAATCGTACCTCGTGACCGTGGGGCCGTGAGTGGTCTCGGTGACGGAGGCGTTAACGCCGAAGCTGCGCAGTGCATTTTCAAGCCTCGTGCGGTTCATGTCAAGCTCCTCGTCGACATTTGCGGCGACGGAGTGACCCTTTTTGAGAAGATATATAGGCGGCTTTTCGTAAGAGCCGTCATCGTCCTTGGATTCGATCTCGCTTGCAACCGCAGCGGTCTCCGCCGCAACCTCGGCAGCAGACATTTTCTTCGGCGGATCCATGATCTCGGCAGCTTCGGTAGCGCCGCTGCCGCTGAGCTTAACGCCGGTGAGCGCTTCTGCCTCCTCGATGCTTATAGGCTCGACATCGGCGGTGTGGTCGATTTTGACCTCGGCTTTTTTATTCTTTTTGCCCGATTTTTCGGTCTTTGCCTCCTCGGGCTTCTTTTCGAAGGTCGGCTCGTCATCAAGCGGAATATCTATCGCTCTACGCTTTGCATTTTTGATGCGGCGCAGTTCCTCCTCATCCTGAACAGGCTGCTTTTTTGCAGGCTTTTCGGGCTCCGGCTCCGGCTCGTACTCGGGATGCTCCCTGTTTCTTGCCCACTCGACGATCTTGCCTATCGTGATGCCGAAGGCGTTGAGCGCAAAGAACACGAACGAGACCACGAGAATTATCGCAGCGCCGTAGAAGCTGAACGCCTTCTGGAAGGCAAATGCCAGCAGACCACCGAAAACGCCGCCGCAGGTCATTGCCTTTCCGCCGGCATAAAGCCCGCCGAGTACCGCGCCCACGCCCTTTAGGTTTTCAACGATGACGGTCGAAAACATCAAATCGAGAAGCGCGCCGAGAAGCAGCGGCATGAGTAGTGCCGAGGTAGTCTTGAACGCAACGGGTCTTCCGTGGTGGAAACCCTGGATCACCGCAACAAGCACAAGAGCAGGCGCACACAGCCAAAAGCCGTAGCCGAACAGTCCCTTTAGCAGTGAGCTTATCGCACCGACGATTATGCCGTCGCTGGAGAACACCGAGATACCCGTGAGTAGCGCCGCAAACGCAGAGACAATGGCCGCCACCTCACGGCGGATGGGCTGGGGCTGGGTCTTGGCGGCAGTCTTGGACTGCTGCTTGGACTTGGTTTGTCCGCTCCGTGCCGTGTTTTTAGTCGTGGTTTTCTTATTTTTGGTCTGTGCCATTACTAAGCTATCCCTGCCTTTATCAGAATATCATGGAAAGAATTATCGTGAGTGCGCCGACTATCCAGCAGTAGTAGGCAAAGCCGCCAAAGCGCTTGCTCTTTGCTATCATCTTTAAAAGTCCTATCGCCAGAACGCCGGACACCATTGCGGCAACCATGCCGAAAAGATACGCCGGTATGAGCGATGCATCTATGCCCGTCTTTATGGCCTTTATAAGCTCCAAAAGCGTTGCGCCCAAGACCGCCGGAATGCTCATCAGAAGCGAGAACTTTACCGCATAACCACGGTTTTGCCCCGTTGCGATGCCTGCGGTTATCGTCGTTCCCGAGCGGGAAAGTCCCGGCAGGGTCGCAACGCACTGACACAGGCCGATGATGAGTGCATCGGAAAAGCGCATATTTTTCTCGGTCTTTGTGCCCGGGGTCATCTTATCGGAAACCAGCAGCAGAAAGCCAGTGAGAATAAGCGCTATGCCGACGAACACAGTCGACTGCGAAAGCTCGCCTATGTAGTCGTTTATCGGCAGAATAAGCACCAAAGGCAGCGTTGCGGCAACGATGAGGAAAAACATTCTTGCCGCCGGATACTGCTTGGGTCTTCCGTCGGCGGTAACGGCCTTGCGGCCGGACAAAAGCGCCAGCACCTCGACGACCATAGCCTTTATATCACTCCAATACATGAAGCAGATGGCAACAAGCGTGCCGAAGTGCAGCAGGACATCGAAGAACATGTGTCCGCCCTCGATATCCGACATATTAAAAAGATTTTGGAGTATTGCAAGATGTCCCGAGCTGGATATCGGCAGAAACTCCGCAATGCCCTGAACAAGTCCTAAAATTATGGCTTCGCCAATGGTCATATCATTCGGCCTCCATACCCTTATGCGATATTATGTATACCTAACTTAGGTATTTTATCATATAATGTATAAAAGCACAATAGTAAAAAAAGACGGAATTATCCGTCTTTTTTCGTTTCATTGCAGGCTGAATGGAGATAATCCAGCGCATCGGAGAGCGTGCCGATGCTGTCTATGAGTCCGCAGCTGACCGCCTCTTCGCCGTAGATGACGCTGCCGACATCGTTTGCTATCTCATCGGTGGCGAGCATCAGTTCATTATAGCGCTCACGACTTATATTCGAGTGGCTCGTCACAAAGCCCACTATGCGTTCCTGTATGCGGGCAAAATAATTATAGGTCTGCGGCACACCGATGACAACGCCGTTTAAGCGCACGGGATGGATCGTCATTGCTGCCGACGGGGCTATGAAGCTGCGCTTTGCGGCTACTGCAAGCGGCACGCCGATAGAGTGCCCGCCGCCGAGAATGAGCGACACCGTGGGCTTTTTCATGCCCGCAATGAGCTCCGCAATGCCCAGTCCCGCTTCAACATCGCCGCCGACGGTGTTTAGCAGTATCAGCAGCCCCTTTATCTCCTCGGACTCCTCCACAGCGGCAAGCAGCGGCATCACATGCTCATACTTCGTTGTTTTCGTATCCTCGGGCATGACCTGATGCCCCTCCACCTGTCCGATTATCGTCAGGCATTGTATCATTCCCTGCGGCGTTTGGGCAGTTACGCTGCCAAGCTCCTTTATCTCGTCCAAAAAAATCACCTCTGACTTAGCATAACCAAATCAGAGGTGAAAGTTTCAAATTATTCATTATAAGCAGCTAATACACCTTTATAGGTCATGTAGCAGTCTAACTTTGACACGACCTCGAACGGTGCGTGCATGCTCAGTACGGGTACGCCCGCATCGATGGTGTCGATATTACGGTTTGCCATAAACTTGGCTATCGTGCCGCCGCCGCCCTGATCGACCTTGCCGAGCTCGCTCAGCTGCCAGATAACGCCGTTTTCTGCAAACAGCCTGCGCAGGTGGGCGACCACCTCGGCGGATGCGTCGCTCGTGCCGGACTTGCCTCTTGCGCCGGTGAATTTGCAGATGCCCATGCCGTAGTTGAGCTTGGAGTCGTTGCGCTTTTCCGAGACCTCGGGGAAGTTCGGGTCAAAGGCTGCAGTAACATCGGCCGACAGACAGAAGCTGTTTTCAAAGCAGCGGCGCAGGCTCACGCCCTGCTGCTCACAAAGATCCTCCATGAAGCACTCAAAGGCGCTGCTCTGCATACCGCTCACACCGTCCGAGCCGGTCTCCTCTTTGTCGGCGAGGATACAGACGCAGGTCTTATTGGGGGTCTCAACATTGAAAATCGCATGCAGCTCTGCAAATGCGCACACACGGTCATCGTGGCCGTATCCGCCGATGAGTGAGCGGTCGAGACCTATCTCACGCACCTCAAATGCGGGCACTGCGGTGAGCTCGGCAGACAGGAAATCCTCCTCGACGATACCGTAGCGGTCGTTGAGGATGCTCATTATGCTCAGCTTCACTCTGTCGCTGCCGGAGTCTGCATAAGGCACGCTGCCGATGAGGATATTCAGCCCTTCGCCGGTTATGCCTTCCTCCATGGTCTTTTTCATCTGATCCTTGCCGAGGTGCGGCAAGAGGTCCGTGATAACAAACTGGGGATCCTCCGGCTCACGGCCGATAGTGACATCGACGACCTCGCCGTTTTTGAGCGCAACAACGCCGTGCAGCTCGAGCGGGATCGTCACCCACTGGTACTTCTTGATACCGCCGTAGTAGTGGGTCTTGAAGTAGGCAAGCTCATCGGACTCGTACAGGGGGTTCTGCTTTAAGTCTATGCGGGGTGCATCGACATGAGCTCCCGCTATAACGCAGCCTTCGCTCAAAGGCTTTTTGCCGATGACGGCGAGCATGAGAGCCTTGCCTCTGTTGTTACGGTAAATTTTTGTGCCGGGCTTGAGCTCCATACCGATCTTATACTCTACAAAGCCTGCCGATTCGGCCTGCGCTATGGCGAGCTTCACTGCCTCACGCTCGGTGCGTGCGGCATTGAGAAAGCTCATGTACTCAAGGCTGTAATCCTCGACGGCAATGCGCTCTGCGGTATCGATAAGGTCATAGCCGTTTTTCTGCTGATAGAATAATTGATTTCTGATTTCATCCATTTTTCAGTACTTCCTTGTATAGATTTGTGCATTTATCGGCAAAGTCCCGCTCGGTCGTATCATTGTGCAGGACATAGTCACAGCTGTTTTCAAAAAATTCGTTCGGCTTCTGCGCTGCGATACGCTTACCGGCATACTCACGGCTTATGCCGTCACGTTTCATGATGCGCTGCACCCTCGTCTCGGTCTCGGCAACAATGCCTATGACCGCCTTGCATCGTTTGGCAAGGCCGCTTTCGATGAGTGCAATTGCGTCGATTGCGGCAAGCTCTCCGCCGTTCATCGCAAAGTCGCACAGTCTGCGCTCGACCTCAAGCGATATATAGTGGTGCGTTATCTCGTTTAGAAGCTTCAAGTCCCGCTCCGAGCCAAACACGATGCCGCCCAAGCGTTTGCGGTCGAGCTTTCCGTCCGTCACAGATCCGGGAAACGCCGTTTCAATGGCATTTAAAAGCTTTTCGTCCGTTTCAAGAAGCTCGTGATACACGGCATCGCAGTCAATTATCATCGCTCCCAGCGCTTCAAGCTGCCGCAGGGCTGTCGTTTTACCGCAGCCCGTGCCGCCGGTTATGCCGAGCACGGTGAGATCATCGGCAAGGGCTTTTCTTATCGTTTCCTTGGGCAGCGCCGCTTCACGCAGTATCTTATACGGAGTTTTGCTCATGTCAATGATGGTCGATTCCGTGCCGATGCCGCACTCGCCGCCGTCAATTACGGCGGAAATTTTGCCGTCGAAGTATTCAACGACCTTAGCGGCGTTCTTTGGACTCGGCTCACCGGACGGATTTGCCGAGGGCGCTGCCAGCGGAAGCTGCGCCTTTTGCAGAAGCTCAAGCGTCAGCGGATGGTCGGGACAGCGCAGTGCAACGGTATCTCCGCCCGCTCGGACTATCTCCGGCACAATGGCTTTCGCCTCTAAAACTATCGTCAACGGTCCGGGCCAAAAGCGTTTTGCAAGCATTTTCGCCTGCTCGGGAACAGGCTCGCAGTAGCGCTCCATGCTGCCGCTGTCGGGTATCATGAGTGCAAGCGGTTTTATCTGCGGTCTGCCCTTGACCTCGTATATCTTCTCAACCGCTTCGGTGTCCAGGCCGTTGCCCGCAAGGCCGTACACCGTCTCGGTCGGCACGGCGACAAGCTTGCCGCTTTTTATGAGCGTGGACGCAAGTTCGATATCGTCTTTTATTATCGTTGTTTTCATATCCATTATGCCCGATTTTTGAGTTTTTCCGCCCGATCAGCCGTCACAAGTGCGTCGATTATCGGGTCAAGGTCGCCGTTTATGACACTTGCGATGTTGAAATTGCGCACATCACCGGTGAGCCTATGGTCGGTAACACGGTTCTGCGGGAAGTTATAGGTGCGCACTCTGTCGCTGCGATCGCCCGAGCCGACCTGACTTTTGCGCTCGGCCGCAATCGCCGCCTGCTGCTTTGCCTGCTCGGCCTCATAGAGCTTGGAGCGGAGTATCTTCATTGCTCTGTCCTTGTTTTTATACTGGCTGCGCTCGTCCTGGCACTCGACGACAACTCCGGTAGGCAGGTGCGTTATCCTTATTGCACTCTCGGTCTTGTTTACATGCTGGCCGCCTGCGCCTGATGAGCGGTAGGTGTCGATTTGCAGGTCGTTTGGGTTTATCTCAAATTCGACCTCCTCTGCCTCGGGGAGCACGGCAACGGTCGCCGCCGAGGTGTGTATCCTGCCGCCGGATTCCGTCTCCGGCACACGCTGCACACGGTGTCCGCCCGCTTCAAACTTGAGCCTTGAATACGCCCCCTCGCCCTCGACAACGAAGCTTATCTCCTTTATGCCGCCAAGCTCGGTCTCGTTCAGGTTCACGACATCTATCTTCCAACCCTTGCGTTCGGCGTACATTGAGTACATGCGGAAAAGATCGTAGGCAAACAGCGAGCTTTCCTCGCCGCCGACACCGCCGCGGATCTCCATAATGACATTGCGGCTGTCGTTCGGATCCTTGGGCAGAAGCAGTATCTTGAGCTTTTCCTCAAGCTCGCCCAGCTTCTGCTTTGCCTCGGAATATTCCTCCTGCGCAAGCTCCTTGAACTCTGGGTCGGACATGAGCTCCTGCGCATCCGTCATCTGCTTTCCGCAAGCACAATACTCACGGTAGCACTGCACAATGGGCTCAAGCTCCTTGAGCTCCTTGGCGCATTTTGTGTATGCCGACGGGTCTGCGAATATCTCGCCGCTTTCCATGCGCTGCTGGATCTCGTTATATTTATTGTCAAGTTGTTTTAACTTTTCGAGCATAGTCCACTCCACATTTATCGTGATATTTTATCATAGCACACTTTGGCGCACATGTAAATTATCTTAACTGCCAAAATGCAACCGCAGCGGCGGAAGCAGCGTTAAGTGAGTCAACACCGTGGGACATGGGTATCTTTACGGCGTAGTCGCTGTTCAAAACTGTCTCCTCGGAAAGTCCCCTGCCCTCGTTGCCGATGATGACGGCAAGCTTTTTCTCGCTGCAAAGTGCAGGGTCATCGATACTGACGGAATTATCCGTAAGCGCCATGGCGGCGGTCTTGAAGCCGAGAGCTTTAAGCTCTGTGGCACTGTCTATGCGTGTCCACGGTATCTGAAGTACCGTGCCCATGCTCACCCTTACCGCACGGCGGTACAGCGGGTCGCAGCAGGTTCTGTCGACAAGCACAGCATCAAAGCCGAGCGCGGCGGCAGAACGGAATATCGCCCCGACATTCGTGGGGTCGGCCAATCCCTCGAGCACCGCAACCCTGCGTGCGCTGCGGCAGATATCCGCAGCATCCGGAAGCACCGGGCGGCGCATTGCGCACAGTACGCCGCGGGTGAGCTCAAAGCCGGTGAGTTCGGCGAGAATTTCGCTGTCGCCGGTGTAGACCGGCGTATCGGCACAGGCGGCGATTATCCCGGCAGCCTGACCGTTAATGTGCCGTCGCTCCATCAAAAACGCTATCGGCTCGCAGCCGAAATTTAGCGCATATTCTATGACTTTGGTGCTCTCGGCAATGAAAATGCCCTTTTCGGGGTCTGATTTTTGCCTTAGCTGAGCTTCCGTCAGTCTTGCAAACGGCGCAAGCTCGGGTGCGGAAATGTCTTGTATCTCAATAATTTCAGCCATTTTGCACTCCTCTTTCGTTTTGCAGCCTGCGGAACATTTTTGAAAGCACCATCACGGCTGCAGCCGCAAGCACGACCTCTGCCACTAACTGGGCATATGCAAGGCCGTACAGTGGGAACAGCTTATCGAGTATGAACAGCGCCGGTATCTCAAGCACAAGCTTGCGCATGAGCGCAAATATAAGTGATTTGCCACCCATGCCGCAGGCCTGGAACACGCCGACTGCGACAAAATCGATGCACAGAAACGGCAGTGCAAGGCTCATGCCATGTAGGAAGCGAGCTCCGTAGGATATGACCTCCGGCTCGTTGAGAAACGCCGCAACGACGCTTCCCGAGCCGAGGTATAGCCCCGCCGCCAGAACTATGATTATTCCCAAGGAAATTTTCGTCGTGAATGTTATCGACTGCTTCATGCGCTTTATGTTTCCCGATGCATAGTTGTAGCTTATAAGCGGCATTATACCCTGCGAAATTCCCATGGCGCAGTACAGCGGCACCATGCTTATCTTGTTGGCAATGCCCATTGCCGCAACGGCGGCGGCACTGTTGTAGGCAGCGGTGAAGTTGTTGAGAATTGTCATGCCCGTGACATTGAGCAAATTCTGTATCGATGCCGGAATGCCGACAACACATATATCCTTTGCAATGTCCTTGCGGAACGAGAACATACTCGGCTTTATGCAGACATAGGTCGTCTTGCGCTTGAGGTAGAGTATCACAAGGAAGTACACGCAGGCAAAGCAGTTTGCGATAAAGGTCGCAAATCCCGCTCCGGCAGCCCCCATGTCAAGACCCCACGGCAGGATGAATATCGGGTCGAGTATGATATTCAGCACACAGCCGCTCATCATACCGACGCTGGCGTGCAGCGCCTCGCCCTCGGCACGCACAAGGTAGGATATGACGACATTCATTATAGCCGGAACGGCACCGCAGGTGACAGTCCAGAAGAAGTAGTCCGAGGTGGTCTGCCAAGTAGTTGCATCTGCGCCCAAAAGGCGCATGAGCGGTGTCTTCAGCACAGTGCAGCCAATGGCCATAATAACGCTGAAGATGAGCGCAGAATAAAAGCCGAATGCGGAGCTGCGGTAGACCGTGTCGTAGTCACGGCTGCCGAGAGCACGGCTCATTTTGCTCGATGTGCCGACGCCGAAGAGGTTGTTCACCGCATTGAACGCCAGCAGCACCGGCGCAACGAGCGTGACACCGGCGTTTTCCACGGCGTCGTTTAGTTCGCCGACAAAGAAGGTGTCGGCTAAGTTATACAGCACCATCACGAGCGTCGCAAGCACCGTCGGGATGCAAAGCTTGGCGACCGCAGTGGGCATCGGAGTTGATTCAAAAATTTCGGTTTTGTCTGTGTCTTTCATTTCTTTATCCTGTATTTTCCCATGATTCTGAGTGTTATTAGCTTCACAAACGCCTTTTGCGTGTTCTGCATGACCTGCTCCTCGCTCTCGACCTTGCCGTGCTCTATCCATGTTGAAAGTATGCCGACCATGGCCGAAGCTATGACGCCCGAGAAGTAGTCAAACACCGTCTCGTCCTTGATATACGGGCGGAAGTATCGCTCCACCTGCTCGCTTCGGCGCAGACTCTCAACGAGAATGTCCGTGCGGTGTATTCTGACAATGGTCTCGAGCAGGGTCACATTCTCAAACCAGTAGTGGAACACCGCCACCCGAATCTCCTCGCCAGTCTCCTCGGCTCGTTTGAACGCTGCGTCAAAGCTGCGGTCGCACAGGAGCATCAGCACATCCTCGATGCGGTCAAAATTGCGGTAAAATGTCGAGCGGCTCACGGTAGACATCCGCTGGATATCGCTTATGGTTATCTGCTCAAACGGCGTTGTTTCCAAAAGCTCAAGCAGTGAAGAACATATGAGCTCGACCGATGCATAGGCACGCTTATCGTTCTTGATGTGGTACATTTCGCCCTCCGATGTTTCATTTCTTACGGTACTATTGTACCATAACTTTTTGTGTATTACAATATACGCATTACATGAAAGGAATGATTTTTATGAGCACCAACATCATTTATTGCTTTTCCGGCACGGGAAATTGCCTTGATTTTGCGAAAAATCTCGCCAAGGCTCTCGGGGACACCGACATTGTCATGATGCGTTCCCAGCCCGTTGTCACCGATGCCACGCAGGCAAAAAGAGTCGGCTTTGTTTTCCCCTGCCACGGCGGCGGTCTGCCCGGCGGAGTTGAGGAGTTTATGAAGAGCGTGAAGGTCAGCCCAGACGCTTATGTGTTCGGCATCAGCCAGTCGGCAAGCTACCTCGGCACGGGTCTTTATAAGCTCAACAAAATTCATTCCCTCAGCTACTGGAAGGGCGTAACCCATCAGTGCACCTGCATCTGGCTGTTCCCGCACACGCTGATGCTCCCGCCCACGACCCCGAAGCTTGCGCAGAAGCGCAGCGAAAAGCTCGCCGCAAAGATCGCAAAGGAGATCCTCGCAGGCAAGGTCACCGAGAAGGAGCCGCCCTGCAATCCGTTTAATTCCGTCGAGAGCAAGGCTTGGCCGAAGCTCGCCGTCAAGAAGGCAAAGAAGCTCGCCGTCAACAAGGAAACATGCGCTTCCTGCGGCCAGTGTGCAAAGCTGTGCCCCAAGGGCAACATCAAGTTTGTTGACGGTCATCCCACCTTCGGCAATGACTGCATCCAGTGCCTCGGCTGCCTGCAATACTGCCCGACCGAGTCGATTTATATGGGCAAGAAAACGCAGAAGCGTGAGCACTACCACAACCCCAACATCACCCCCGAAGAGCTCATGCAGACAGTTATACATATCGATTGATTTTGAATTGATGATACTGATAAACCTCAAAACCGGCGCACCGTTTGGTGCGCCGGTTTTGAGGTTTATCAGAATTTGCCGCTGCTGCCGCCGTGCATCGTGCCGGAAGAGGACATATGGATGCCGCCGGAGGACGAGTTATCGTTGCTCTTCGGTCTCGGGGTGCGGGACATGGTGCGGTACAGGAACAGGTCGCTTCTGTCGGTTATCTGCATGCTGCCGCCTGGAAGCGCACGGTCTTGAGCTTTGAGCGCATTATCCCGACAATGAGTCCGGCAATGAGAATGCCTGCAACTATCGAGACGAGTATCCATACCGGCGAGAGCCGCTCGCTCGGGATGGTGAAGTCCCTGTAATCACCATCGTCATAGTCATAATCGTCGTCAACGCCGCCACTTGTGATGATTCGGTCGCAAAGCTCAGCAAAACGCTCGAATGCGGCGGCATAGTCGCCGTCGGACAGGTAGGGCACTATCTCGTCTCCGATGTAATCGCAGTCGTTCTCGCTGAACACATCGATGGCTCGGCCGCAGGTGGATATCGCCCAGTCACGGTCGTCCATGGAGATAAACAGCATGATACCGTCCTTCTCGTCGCCGAAGCCGTAGCCGCAATACTCGTACAGCTCGTCGGCGCACTCGGTCGCCGTGTCGTAGCCCTGCAGGTCATCCGAGGTCATGACGACGACATCCATCTGCTGACGGCTGCTTATCTCATCGAGCATATCGGAAAGCGCCGATATCTCGTCATCGGTCAGAAGCTCCGCTCCGTCGGCGACACGGCTATGACTTGCAGTTGCCGCAAAGGCCGGCACGGCGCAGCTAAGGCTGAGCACGAAGGCAAACAGGAGTGCAAACAGTTTCTTTTTCATAGCCGCCCCCCTCACATCAAGCCCGTGCCGTGCAATAGGTTCACAACACCGTAGACTACAACGCTGAACACCGCCGAAAGGCCGGCTGTCCACCATGCCGCCGCAGCTTTGTCTACAGGCAGGTCGCCGACAAATTTGCCGGTCTGCCCGTTCATCGCAAAGGTGTATTTATTGCCGTTCCATGTGGTGTTCAAAAGCCACACGGGGTAAAGCGCATATTTTGCCTTGCCGTTATACAGCCGGATGTGGCTGCTGTCGGTCATGACGGTGTCATATCCGTGAACGGTCGAGGCAAAGGCTTCCTCGGTCGAGCGTTTGACACGCTCGTTTGCCCGCTCAACGCTCTGCTCGGCATCGACATCATATTTATCGGCTAAATATCCCGCCAAGTACGCCGTCTGAAAGTCGACGGCCTCGGAAAAATCGAACGGTTCTATGGATTCCATGAGGTCATCCGCCATCTTAAGCGAGCCGTCGACCGGCACATGCTCAAAGCCTATGCTGCCGCTGCGGCTGACAAGAAAATGGCTGGTCTCGGTGTAATCATACTCGCTGTCGCTCCATGCACGCATCCTTGTAGTGCGGTAGTGCACCTGCGCATCGGCATCGGTGTCAAACAGCCAGAACGGGACATAGATGCCCTTTATCTCATCGATGTGGTTTTCGTCCTTGAACGCCTTGGGCACAAGGCGCTTGCCGCTCAGGTGCTTTAATAATCCCGCCTTTGCCGCTTCCTTATCCAACTTAAACGGTATCACGATATCGGGCTTCAGTGAGCCTGCGAGCTTTTCCATCATGACGACCGGGTTTCCGCAGAACGGACACGAGGTCGCCGCCGTGTTCTCGTCGCAGACTATCTCGCCGCCGCAGGAGGTGCAGACATACGAGCAAAGCCCGTCGGTCTCGCCGTCGTTCCATTCCTGTCCTGCCGTGGTCTCCCACTCCATCTCGTCCGGAGCTTCGGAAAGTCCCTCGTCGTAGCTTTTGAGTGTTTCCATGTCGAACTCGGTGTCGCAGTACGGACACTTCATCTTCTGCAGGCACCCCCTCTCCCCCCCCGGCGGGCGCCCCCCAACCACACCCCCCCCGCCACAGCACGGGCACTTATATTCCTGCAAGGTTTGCATCAGGTCAACTCCTTTCAGGCAAAATTATCAGCCTACTATGTCGCCGTCGTCAAACGGGTCGCCGCACTCCGGGCAGAACTTCGGCGGTTTTGCGCCCTTTTCCGGCTCCCAGCCGCATTTGTCGCAGCGATACTGCGGTACGCCTGCGGGTTTCTTTGCACCGCATTCGGTACAGAATTTGCCTTTGTTGACCGCTCCGCAAGCGCACACCCAACCCTCGGAAACAGGCTTTTTTGCGCCGCACTCGGGGCAGAAGTTGCCGGTAGCCACAGCGCCGCAGGAGCATTTCCATGCGCCCGCCGGTGCCGCCTGAGCTGACTGCTGCTGACCCATGGCGTAGAGGTTCTGAGCGTTCATGCCGCCTCCTGCGTTCATGGCCATGCCCATGCCCATGAAGCCGGTCATTGCACCCGAGCCGTTGGCTGCCGCCGCCTTCATTGCATCGGCCTGAGCGCCGACGAGCGTTGCCGCACCCATTGTTGGGTCACGCATGATGGCGGTGCGCTGAGCCTGCTTGATAAGCTCGGCATCGTCCTCGGGCAGAGTCACGGAGCCGAGAGCGATGCTCACGACCTTTAACCCGCGCAGTGCGCCCCATTTTTCGGAGAGCGCTGCGTTCATCGCATTTTCAAGCTCGGTGTTGTGTGTGACTATCTGATTGGGGCGTAGCTCAAGCTCCGAGAGCTTGCCGAAGGCCGGCTGAAGTGCGCTGATAAACTCGGTCTTGAGCTGGCTGTCAAGCTCATCCCGGGTATACTCCCGCTCGACATTGCCGCAGACATTGGTGTAGAAAAGCAGCGGGTCTGCGATCTTGTACGAATACACGCCCGAGCAGCGCACCGATACATCGATATCAAGGCCGATCTTGCTGTCAACAATGCGGAACGGGATCGGGTTTGGCGTGCCGAACTTATTGTCGATAAGCTCCTTGAGATTAAAGTAATACACACGCTGATCCTTGGCAGTGTCGCCGCCGTAGGTAAAGCGCTTGCCGATGGTCTTGAATGTTTCTTTTATGCTGCTGCCGAGGCTGCCGGAGAAAACGGACGGCTCGGTCGATGTATCGTATGTAAACTCGCCCGGCTCTGCGCAGACCTCGACGACCTTGCCCTGCTCGACAATGATCATGCACTGACCGTCGGCAACGGCAATGCCAGAGCCGTTGGAGATGATGTTGTCATTCCCCCTGGTGTTCGACGAGCGGCCGCTGGTACGCTTTTGCCCCTTTGTGACAAGCACATCCTTGGGTATCGCTTCGCAGTAGAAAAATTCCTTCCACTGGTCTGCCAATGTGCCGCCTACGGCACCGATGCCTGCTTTGATAAGTCCCATTGCATAGACTCCTTTCGGTTATATATGTTTGTTTGAATACGGATTTTTGTTTTCCTTGGGTGCGTCGGGCGTGCTGCCGCAGCGTCCCGCCCAGCCGATCACCGCCATCCATGCGATAAGATACAGCACCCACAGCCCCACGGCCGCAAAAGTGAGCCACAGCGGCCAGCCGAGCACATAGTGCAGGACTAAGAGAACCACCGCAGGTATGAGCCCTTCGAGGTTTAGGAGCATATTAAACACAAGGCAGACAAAGAAGCTGCCGCTTCGGCTCGTTCTGCGCATGATGCGCCCCCTTTCGCCGTCTCTCACCGTGATTATACACTATTTTGCACGCCGTGAAAAGCCTGCATTAACAATGTTATCACAAGTTTTACTCATAAAAAAATCCTGCACCGGAGTGCAGGATCAAAAGTACGGCTTGTATTTTTCACATTCCGTAATTTAATATTCCGCAAAATAAAGCCAAGTCAAAATGACTTGGCTTTATTGGTACGCCCGACGGGATTCGAACCCACGACCTTCAGAGTCGGAGTTATGCGGCCGTACACGAATCGAGTGCATTTTGGCAGGTTTTCATGTATGACGCACAAAATATGGCGGTATACAAAACAGCTTTGAACCGTTGCGGTACAATGAAACGTCATCCCATTTGAGCAGAGAAGTCTCTGGCTTCACCCAGAATGTATCATTGAGTGAAAGCGCATGGGTGACATTCAAAAAGCCCTCAAGATCGTTGCAGTTATATCTCTCAAGAAGCTCCGTAATATGCTTGCGGTGCTTCGGGGCTTGTCTGCCTGTCAGGTAGTCTGTGAGATTATGATATCCCCACGGGCGCAGCTCGGTATACCACTCATGCTCACTGCACTCGACCTCGTCAAACTCATTGCGTCTGCACGAGAACGAAAGCCACGCAGAATCTTTATTCATGAGAATATAGTTCACAGGCACACCCCCTCCGGCAGTTTATCGACTCTATGTATTTTACCACGCTTCTCACACAGTCACGTTTGACGGCAGACTCGGATATGTGTTTCTCATGTGCGACCAGAGAAACCAATTCGTTATATTCCTCAGGAAATTCATGTAGTTTCATGCAGCGCCTCCATTTTCGGATATTTGTATTCGGACATTGCAGACAGATACTTATTCAAATTATTTTTCACTCCATAATAGTCGAGGATGCTGCGTAAGAATGCAATGGTACGTTTGGGATAATGAATCCGCGAATTGACATATTCAAATACCTCATCGGAATAATGTGGAGCGAACTCTTCGCAAAGCTTAATAAATTGTCTCTGATTCAAATCCTGTATTTCAGAGTAGTTCTTCAGCACCTCAAGCATTTGGACCATTCGTACAGCTTCCGGTGAGTATTTCAATTTCTTCTGAGTAAGCCGAACGCTTCCTATCCGCTTTGTTTGCTGCTCAGGCAGAGAAGAATACACCTCGATTAGCTTAGGTACTTGAGTAGTCAGATTTAGATGATTATATAACGCATAGCCTATTACAGTCCCGTTTCCTTCTCTCGTAAACTCGTGAATAACATCACGTTCGGAAGGAAGTCTTATTCCGTACTTATCGCGAGCCGGTTTGCAGTATATTCCTCTTGAGACATGAGCCAAGGTGTTTTGTTGGCACATGCGCTCCAACGTCTTGTAGTAAGCTGATTCAGATACAGTATCGCTAAGACTCTGACGGTAGAGCCGACTTGCAAAAATAAGCTGGTTTTCTTTGAAGTTTTCTAACTGTCGTTCGATTTCGTGTTTAGCCTGCACTGCTCCTCACCTCCGTAAAAAGTATAATCATATTCTATATACTACTATACTCAGAGAGAAAAGCATTGTCAAGTAAAATCAAAATTTACTTGACAATGCTTTTTATTCTATGTTCAACTCTTCCGCCGGCCTCCGCACTATCTGCTCTTGCGCGGCTTTGTCCAGCGCCAGCCCGCGCTCCCGTCTTACAGCTTTGTGCCAGACTGCTTGTCTATATACTCCTCGATCATGTATGAATATTTCAGCATGAACTGCGTGTTGAAATCATCCAGGTCAATGCCGGTCATCGCCGCGATCTTCTGTTTGCGGTAGAAAAGCGTGTTGCGGTGCAGGAACATTTCTGTAGCTGTCGCGGCACTGTTGAACCCGTTCCTTGCAAGACATCCTAGAGTTTCGTACAGTTGGCTGCCGTTCTGCTTATCGTACTCCATGAGCTGGAGAAGCGCAGGGTGGCAGTAAAACCCGACCTTGCGGCTTTGCGCCACATTGTTTATAAGGTCGTAGAGCGCCACATTTTTGTATTCATACAGGTTCTCCGGCAGGTTCAGCAG
>HF986904.1:3315-28296 GCA_000431075.1 Firmicutes bacterium CAG:555 | reverse complement strand
GCAGGCCATTCAATTCTATGGCTTTCACCGCCTGCTCATAGTAATACCTCATAGACATCACGGTAGAAAACGGGTTGCTCACACCGCAGATAAGGTGCTCATGCTCGCACAGTGACAGGAGCTTGCTCATATCCTCCTCCGCAAGCGCAGGGGCATCATCCGAAAGGCCGAAGAGAATGACCATCATCTTGTTGTAATATACGTATCTCTCGCGCGGGAACATATGCTGCAGCGTGCGCGGCATATCATCCTTGACATAGTTTGTCCCCTGGAAGAACCGCGGCTTCACCGCCGCGATGCACATGCGGCTCGGGAATTTCATTTCCCCGGCGTATATACGCGCGTTTATCTGCTCCGACGGTATCCCGCGGAAAATGTCAATAAGCAGATTGTCATATAGCCCGTTCTTCACGCTGTCCGCATTTATGTTTTTCAGCATGAACTCTGTCACGGCGTAGCTAATGTACGACAGCACATCTCCGCAGTACGTGCTGAAGTTCTCTTCTTTCTGAAGCATGAACACATATCCGTAAAGCTCTCCGTTAATACGTATCCGCTTGGCAAGGTAATAGAGCTGATTATCCTTGCAGTGGCGCAGCAGCGGGCCGTCGTTCTGCTCGTCGCCATGCTGCGCGCTCACATCATATATGTGCTTTATAAAAAACGGCGGGCAGAAGCCACGCTCTACGCTCTCTATCCAGAGCGAGTCGTTGAGCGTGAACGGATGCGAGTGCGTGATAATCTTGCCGCTCATGTCGATTATGGTGATGTTTATGTTCAGCTCCTTCGCCATCGCATCCACGATCGTGTCCAGCCCCTTGCCATACATGATCATTTCCATCATGCGCATCCGCAGGCTCTGGGACTTGTATTCATGGCGCAGCAGCTCCTCGGCAGCCGCCACCGCATCAGGCAGTTCATCCGGTTTGAACTCCGCCCAGCTGCACTGAGCCGTATTGAGTTTGTCGGAATTGTCTCCGCTCCACAAAAGGTATTCTCCAAGTGCGCCGGTGTTCACGCCGCACAAATCATCAGACCACATCAACGCATCTTCACCGGGTACTTTCCCGGCATCCGCCTTATCAATGTAATACACATTGCCGTCTTTCACAATTTGCTTTGATAAAACGGTATATTTTTCAGCCAATTCACTCAGCAATTCAGAAAATTTCATATTGTCACCTCTTTAACTATATTATGCCCTGCGCACAAAAATTTCAAGAACTTTTTGTGTTTCAGGTTTGTTGCACAATATTGCAGCGTTGTTTGTGCGGCGCACACATTTACAAGTCAGCCTCACTATGATATTTTTTTAACAGCGTTCAGTACAAAACAAAAAAAGCGAAATTTCAGGAGGTAAACATGAAATACGAAAAGCTTTTTGAAAAAGGTAAGATCGGCAAGCTCACGCTGAAGAACCGCATAGTCATGACACCGATGGGCACCGGTTTTGCCGCAGCATCCGGCGAAGCATCCGAGGAGATCACCAAGTTCTACGAGGAACGCGCAAAGGGCGGCGTCGGCCTCATCATCTGCGAGGTGTGCCGTGTCGATGAGCTGTCCGGCATTGCTCAGCCCTGCCAGCTCCGCGCGACCGACATGAACGTCATCCCGAGCTTCACCCGTATGGTCGACAGGATCCACGCATACGACACAAAGGTATTCATGCAGCTGCACCATCCCGGCAACGAGGCCTTCCCCATCACGCTGCACGGTAATCCCGTCATCGGCCCGTCTCCCGTGATGTGCAAGACCGTCGGCGTTGTTCCGAAGGAAATGACCACCGCCGAGGTCGAGGCTATGGTTAGGAACTATGTCAAGGCCGCTGTCATCGCAAAGACCGCCGGCTTCGACGGTGTCGAGATTCATGCGGCGCACGGCTACCTCGTCAACCAGTTCATGAGTCCGCACACCAACCACCGCACCGACAAGTACGGCGGAGACTTCTTCAACAGGATGCGCTTCATTTCCGAGATCATCATCAGCATCCGCTTTGCCTGCGGCGCTGACTTCCCCATTTCCGTGCGTATGAACGGCACTGACTTCTGGGATGATGGCAACGATGAGAAGGAATGCCAGCACATCGCCCGCTATCTCGAGTCCCTCGGCGTTGCATCCCTCAATGTCTCCAGCGGCTCCTATGAGTCCGGCTGGTCGATCATCGAGCCCTACCCCTATCAGGAAGGCTGGAAGAAGCATCTTGCAAAGGGCATCAAGGAATGCGTACATATCCCCGTCATCGCCGTCAATACCGTCAAGCACCCGGCTCATGCTGAGGCTATGCTTGAAGAGGGCGTGTCCGACTTCGTCGGCGTTGCGCGCGGCAACCTCTGCGATCCGGAATTTGGCAACAAGGCAAAGCGCGGTGACGATGCTCGTGTGCGCAAGTGCATCGGCTGCATGAACTGCTTCAAGCAGGCTGGCATCGGTCGCGCGATAGAGTGCGCAGTCAACCCCGTGCTCGGCCGCGAGACCTACCGCGGAGACGACAAGCTCATCAAGAACGGCGACGGCAGGACCGTTGCAGTCATCGGCGCAGGCCCCTCCGGTCTGCAGGCTGCCATTACTCTTGCAAAGCGCGGCTTCAAGGTCGTTGTGTTTGAAAAGTCCGACCGCATCGGCGGTAACATGAACCTCGCTGCTGTTCCTCCCTGCAAGGGGCTTATCAGCGAGTTCATCGAAACTCTCGGTATTGAGGCCGCAGACCTCGGCATTGATATCCGTCTCAACACTCCCGGCACCGTCGAGGCTGCGAAGGCAGTCGGCGCAGTCGGCGTGGTCATCGCGGCAGGCGGCATCGATATAATCCCGCAGGTCGACGGCATTGACAAGGCATACACCTACAGACAGGTCCTCAAGAACGAGGTCGAGCTCAAGGGCAAGAAGATCGCCGTTATCGGCGGCGGCCTCACCGGTCTTGAGACTGCGGAATACCTCAGTGATTTTGACAATGAGGTCTCCGTTATAGAGATGGCTCCCGCTGTCGGCACCGCAATGTACCGCAGTGTTACTGACGCAGTTGTCGGCCACATCACCAAGAACGGTGGCCATATAATGACCGGCACGATGTTCAAGGCTGTCGGCGACGGATTCGTCACTCTCAACAGCCTTGCGACCGGTTATGATACCGACGCTCTCTTTGACGCATGTGTTATCGCAATGGGCGTAAAGCCCAACGATGCGATCGTAGCCGAGTTTGAAGCCGCATTTGATAAGGTCGCAGTTGTCGGCGATACAGTCGAGCCCGGCAACATCGCAGACGCGACCCACTCCGGTCTCAACAAAGCGTTCGTATTTTAAGTGCTGGTGCAGCAGGAAAGGAGTATCACAATGAAAGAATTCAAGGATAAAGTCATAGTTGTCACCGGCGGTGCGCGCGGCATAGGCAAGGCCATTGCCGTCGAAGGCGCAAAGCGCGGCATGAACGTCGTCCTCAACGACATAGACCCTCTGGTCTGCGAGACCGCAAAGGAGATCGAAGCAATGGGCGTGAAGTGCGTCGCCCAGACCGCCGATATCTCCATCTACGAGAACATCGAAGCTCTTCTCAAGCTCACTCTTGACACTTTCGGCCATGTCGACATTCTCGTCAACAACGCCGGCTGCGCCGTCTCCGGTTCGATCTGGAAGCTGCCCAAGCGCGATATTGACTGGATAACCGAGCTCAACTTCCTCAGCCATCTCTACGGCATGAAGATATTCCTGCCGCAGATGATCGCTCAGGGCACTCCCTGCGAGATCGTCAACGTCGAATCTACCGCCGGTCTTATGACCTCCGGCAAGGCAACGATGTACCACGCGACGAAGGCCGCCGGTGTTGCGACCTCCGAGAGCGTATACATCGCGATGAAAGAGAACAACTACCCCATCAATGTCCACTGCCTCGTTCCCGCGTATGTCAAGACCACCATCCACCTTGCCGACCTGCATCGCCCCGAGCGCTTTGCCATCAACGACGATCCTTACTATACCAGCGATGAGTACAAGGCCGGTCAGATCCGCGGTACGCGCGGCGTCATGAGCGGCATCCCCGATTGGTATGTCGGCGAGTGCGTCTTCACCGCCATTGAGGATGAGAAGTTCTATATCTTCACTCACCCCGAGTCTCAGGTCGTTGCACAGCCGCGCGTCCAGCGCCTTGCATCCGGCATCAATCCCCAGACCTGATCGTACAGCATAAATCAAAGTGCCGCGTAAAAGCGGCACTTTGATAAAACATGAAATTCATATTCAGAAAGGCGGTAAATCTATGTTCACAAACTACGAAAACGCTAAAGTAGTCATCACCGGCGGCGCCAACGGCATCGGCAAGACCCTCGCTCTCGGCTTTGCCAAGCGCGGTTCCGATGTTGCGATAATAGACATCCACGGCGATGAGGCCGAAGCCGTCGCAAAAGAGATACGCAGCATGGGCCGTAAGTCCTTCGCAATGCAGGCTGACGTTTCCGTCCTTGACGAGTGCAAAGCGATCCTTGATAAGACGATGGCCGAGTTCGGCCGCTGCGATGTGCTCGTAAATAATGCGGGCGTCTCCGCGCTCTCCGATGTTGAGCATATCCCGGAGAAAGACATACGCTGGGTCTATGAGACTAACATATACTCGCACTGGTTTATGATGCAGAACTTTCTCCCGCAGATGCGCAGCCAGAAATCACACTGCCAGATAATCAACGTCTGCTCCATTGCCGGCCTCATTTCCATGAACGGCGCTCCCGCGTATTTCAGCTCCAAGCATGCCGCGGTCGCACTCTCCGAGTGCGTATATAAGCAGCTCAAGGCAGACAAGGCCGATATAGACGTGTCCATCTTCTGCCCCGGCTATGTAAACACCGAGATGCACCTGACCGACCGCCATCGTCCCGAGCGCTTCGCCATCCATGACGATGAGCCGTATTACCACACCGAGGAGTACGCAAAGTTTGTCGCGTTCAACAAGTATCTGCTTGAAAACGGCGCTGATGTAAATGTGGCTGTGGAAACGATCTTCAAAGCACTTGAGAAGGAGCAGTTCTATATTCTCGATACGCCGAAGTATGAGCGCCTGCTCTGCGAGCAGGGCGTCTTTGAAGCGGAGAAGATCCGTCCAGTCGACTATTACACGCTGAACTGAATATCAAAATCTGAATAATCACGAGGAGATTTTACAATGGAAGAAAAAATCGGCAAGAAATTTTTGCTCTATTTCCGCCTCGCGCTTCTCTGCTGGATCCTCATTGCAAACGCGATCCTGCACATCATCGGTTTTTCCTACGGCTGGCTGATCTTCATCAGCAATATCATGCTCTTCACCCTTGAGGGAGATATGAAGGAGCGCTTTCTCACCGTTGAGATAGGCGGCCTTGTCGGACTCGTGCTCACTGTGCTCGCAATGCTCGCCATCTCCGCCCTGACTCCGATCGTCGGCGATCTCTTTGGTCTGCTTATCCCGCTCGCCGCTGTTCTCGCGCTGCTCATCATCGGCCACCCCTATGCCCCCAAGGTGCTCAACAATGTCGGCTTTGCATATCTCACCTGCGCCTGCATAGATACCGCTTCATTTGCAAGCAACATCGGGCTGTTCATCCTCGTCTTCGTCGTCGGCTCGCTGGTGTTCAACGGCGTGTGCGTTCTGCTTATGAAGCCGATGAAGGCGCTCGCCGTCAAGAGTGTGACGAAAGCCGCAAGCAACGCATAAAGCAAATTTCACAGCATTGTTATATTTCGTAACAGGCAGCCGTCGCAAGCGGCTGCCTGTTACGTTTTGGGGATAAATCAAGTTTGCATGGCTTGCAGTTTCATGCTCTATTCAGCTCCTCCGTCAGCCTCCGCACGATCTGCTCGTGCGCAGCTTTATCCTTTGCCATCTCATCCTCCGCAAGCGCCTCATCGCGCATGCGCTCTGCTTCGCGCGCCCAGACTTCAAAATCGGGCTTGGACATTTTACCTTTGCTCACACGGGCAAAATATTTTTTATACGCCCGCTGGTGAACCTTCCAGATATCGTTGTTGTCGACTTTCTCCTTGAAGCTTTTTGCCGCTCCTATTTCACGGCAGGTCTTCCCGCCCTGCCCCGGTGCCGGTTCATTGCAATACGAATACATCGCACCCGGAGTCTGCAAAAACCAGCTGCGGCAGTTCGCACAGCGCTTCGGTACAAAGCCCTTTTGCAGCCCCTTCATCAACTCCACGTAGACGAAATCCAGCAGTCCGTTGAAGTACATCTTCTCGACGATCTCGCACTCGCCCTGAACTTCCCCTCGCATACGATATTGAGTCTTCACCTGCGGTGCGTCTACCTTGGAGTCAGCGCCGAGACTCACTCCACTAACAAATGCGCCGAGGTTATGCAAATATACTTGCTTCGCCAGAGATTCTTTTCTCTGGCCCTTTTTTTCAAAGCTTACTCCTTTGAACATTGACTCAAGGAACCATGCGTAACGTTCCTGAATGAAACGGATATCGTCCAACTGCTTTTGGACGAAGACCGGCATATCAGACTTTTGATCTATAACATCTTCTTCAAATGTCTCTCGTGCTTAACCAACGACAAGCATTTCAATGGGAATATCTTTGAGCATCTGGAAGTCCGTGGCGTACAGTCTGTACAGCGGCAGCTCAGCTGAAACGTGGTTAAGGTCAGCGGCGAGGATCTCTGCATCAAAGAGCCGAAAACAAAGGCGGGCAACCGATATGTGTACTTCTCACCTGAAATGGGGACGCTGCTGAAAGAGTACCGCCGCTACTGCGAGACTGAGTCACTGCACTATGAGGGGTGGACTATAACCGACAACGATTTTCTGTTCAGGAAGCACGATCTAGACGAGCCGATGACCCCGACGACATTCACATGGAAATTTAAACTAATCCTCAAGAAAAACGATCTGCCGTATAACCTGAATGTACATTCGCTCCGTCATACAAACGCCAGCTTGCTGATTGCAAACGGTACAGATGTTGCGACGGTCTCAAGCCTCCTCGGTCACGCGCAGGTCTCGACAACGCTGGACATCTATACTCACGCATTCGACAAAAATAAGAAAGCCGCCAGCGATAAGCTGCATAATGCGCTGGAGATATAAAGATACCCGCCACGGCTCAGGTGAGCCGTGGCGGTGTGGTACGCCCGACGGGATTCGAACCCACGACCTTCAGAGTCGGAGTCTGACACTCTATCCAGCTGAGCTACGGGCGCATTTGCCGATATATTATAGCAAAACCTTGGCCGGATGTAAAGAAGCTTTTGTCGTTTTCCGCTTAAAACTCAATTACGACGGGCTCGGCGTTAAACGAGCTTATGGTCGCCGTGCCGGACTTGAAGTACAGGACAACGCAGTTGCCGTCACCGGGGGTATACAAGCTTCTGAGCTCATTGTAGCTTTGGAGCATGTGCTCGCAGGCCTCTATGCTGTCGTCGGCGTAGAGCTCGCCTGCAACACGGATCCACTCTTCGTTTTTAAATGCGCAGATCTCCACCTTGGGGTTTGCCTCGACCTGCTTGAAAAACGCTTTTTTCTTGCCGGTCTGGATGCCGAGCTTCCCGTTATAGATATCGACGGTGCCGAACGGCCTTATTCTCGGCTGGTCTCCCTCGACCGTGGCGATGAAATATGTGCCTGCTTCCTTAAGGAAATCATATACTCTTTGCATGGTTTTTCCTCCTTGTTGAAAATATGTTATAATGATATAATTATATAGTCACCAGCTGAAATTTTCAAGCTTGAATTATCATGCAAACAGTGATACGCTTACTTCTGTTGTGAAAGGAGTGCGTCATGGAGATACGGGATCTATACGATGTCAACAGGCTTCCGACCGGACTTACCGGCGTTCGGGGTGAGAAGCCGCCGGAGGGCTGCTACCACACGGTCATACACATCTGCATTTTTAGCTCCGAGGGAAAGATGCTCATTCAACAGCGCCAGCCGACCAAAGTAGGCTTCCCCGACATGTGGGATGTTACCTGCGGCGGCTGCTCGGTCGCAGGCGAGATGAGCCGTGACACTGCGCACCGTGAACTCATGGAAGAGCTCGGGCTTGACCTCAGCTTTGCCAATATCCGCCCAAACCTCACCGTTAATTTTGACAACGGGTTTGACGACTTTTACCTCATAAACCGTGACATCGACCTTGCCTCGCTCACGCTTCAGACCGAGGAGGTGCAGGCAGTCAGGTGGGCATCATTAGACGAGATATTCGCTATGATAGACGACGGAAGCTTTATCCCCTTTTTCAAAAGCTTCATCCGGCTTCTGTTCGATATAAGAAGCAAGCCCGACTGCCTCAACATATAACACATATATAGACAGGAACAGACAATGGATAAAATACAAAGCCGCAGCGCATATTGGGATAACATCAAGGGATTTCTCATATTTTTGGTAGTCTTTGCGCACTGCCTATACGACCATCAAGACAAGGCCGCAATTGATGCCATCGTTAAAAGCATATATCTTTTTCACATGCCGGCATTCATTTTTGTGTCCGGCTTTTTCGGCAAAAGTGAGCGGGCGCACAGCGAAAAGAGCATCTTTGTGCTGCTGTTTGCCTACTTTATCTTCAACAGCATAACCGGCATTATCATGGGATGGACGGAATTTTTCGATCCGGAGTATTCATACTGGTACATACTCGCTCTGGTCATCTGGCGTCTTGCATCAAAATATGTCCCTAAAAGCCGAGCAAACCTCGTCATATCCATCGTCTTCGGTGTGGGTATAGGCTTTGTTCCGGTCATCACAAATGACTTTGCACTTTCTCGAGCCATTGCATTTTTCCCGTTTTACCTCGCCGGTCTCATAACGCCGAAGGAGCGGTTTGAGTCCAAGCCGAAAATGCCTGTCCCGGGGCTTATTGCCCTTGCAGCGTCGGTCGG
Source organism: Firmicutes bacterium CAG:555 (assembly GCA_000431075.1). Classification (GTDB taxonomy): domain Bacteria; phylum Bacillota; class Clostridia; order Oscillospirales; family Oscillospiraceae; genus F23-B02. The sequence continues at coordinate 19,445 of HF986904.1, read as the reverse complement.
CTTCGGATATCTGACGATACGGGTGCTGAATATTCAAAGCGATGAGATGCTCATGGAAGCATACCTCGAGTCGGCAGAGTCGCTCACAAGGCTCTGCATGTTTGCCGCGGCATCGGCCGCAATAATTGCAATATTGGCGTTTGCGCCACAGCACAAGATCCCGTTCCTGACCATGTTCGGCAGAAACTCGCTGTCGATATTCCTCATCCATAGGCTAATAACCCTCGTTTTCAGTGCCGGCATCGCCGAATACCGTGCAAGGGTCATGGTGCTCGCCTCCGTTTTGATGAGCTTTGCTATCTGCCTTGCTTTCGGCAACGATGCCGTGGGCAGGCTCATGAACGGCTATCTTGAGGATGGCGCAGAGCTAATTTTAAGGCGCAAAGACCCGCAGAAATGCAGCCGGAGGTATACGATTGCAGCCGTCTCCGCTATTATAGTTGCAGCGGCGATAGTTATAAACGGCGTAGTAAGCATGTAGTAAGCATATAGATATGTAAAACAGCAAAAACCGGAATGAAATCATTCCGGTTTTTCTTCGTCTACGGCCTCGTCTATTATCTCGTCGGGCTCCTGCTCGTGGCCGGTGTAGCTCAGGGGCTTACCGGAGATGAGCTTGCGGTGGGAAATGCTTTTTGTTATACTGCCGGCTATGCCCTTTACGAGTGACTGTGCAGCCAAGTGCTTGCCGATTATCGCCGCAAGATCGGTATCGGGTGAAAGGTCGGAGACCGTGCCCTCCATGATGGCGAGCGAGCGCCAGAACATCGTCATCGATCTCGGCACCTTTATCCCGAAATCTCTTGAGATGCGGTAGAGGTCGGCGAAAATATCGACCGTGCTGCTCATATCCGCCATGCTGATGACCCTGTACTTATCAAGATAGGCACGCATACGCTCATAGTACGCTTCTTTGTCCATGTCCGGGTTATGCTCGCATATCTCAAGTACATTGTCGGCAAATTTCAGATAGTCGTTGCTGAAAATGGCTCTCATGCAGCTGGTCACAAGCTCGGCATCCTTTTCGGTGAGCCTGCCCATCATGCCGAGGTCGAGCCACACTATGCGTCCGTCCTGAACACGGATATTGCCCGGGTGGGGGTCGGCGTGGAAGAACCTGTCCTCGGCAAACTGCTTTATGTAGTTATTTATAAATTTTGTGCACACCTCGTGGACATTGTAGCCCTGACGGCGCATTTCCTCTGTGTTATTAAGCTCAAAGCCGCCGATATACTCCATAACAAGTACATTTTTTGTTGTCAGCTCATCGTACACCCTCGGGCAATAGACATACTGCACGCCCTCGTTATTGCGGCGGATGGTGCGGATATTCTCGGCCTCACGGAAAAAGTCCATCTCTTCCTGCGCAACGAGCCACATCTCGTCGATGCAGTCGCACAGGTTCATGACATTGTTGATGCTCTTGAACTTCACTATATCCAGCGCTTTTTTGATGAGCCTGACATCCCGCTCCATCTTGTCATATATATCGGGGCGCTGGACCTTCACAGCGACATGCGTGCCGTCGAGCAGTATCGCCTCGTGCACCTGCGCAATGGACGCTGCGCCCAAGGGAATGGGTAGAATGCGCTCGAACACGGCGTTCCATGGCTTGCCATACTCCTCGCTGATTATCTCCCTTATCTGGGCGGTGACGAGTGTGGAGGCGTCCGTTCTGAGGCTCTCGAGCTTCTTGCAATACTCCATGGGTATGATCTCGGGGTGCATCGACAGAAGCTGTCCTAACTTAACGAAGGTAGGCCCGAGCTCCTTGAGCATCTCGCAAAGCTTATCGGGGTCAAAGCCCTGCATCACCTTGTATTTGCTCATCACCTTAACTATTTCAAGCAGGCGTTTGGTATCGCCCGTCAATCCCTGCGCTGCATTTGCCATTTCTTATTCCTTCAATCTATTTTAGTGTCTAATATATAGCATGTGTGCGTCACGTTTCCGTCATCTGTGAACGACACGATGTTGTCCTGCACCGTCTGATAGCTGTCCGCCCGCACGGCGATGATCTCGGTGCTGTCCTTATCCCAAAGGTAGACGGCGTCCTCGTAGCTTATCTCGCCGCTGCGAAGGCCCTCTCTGATTGACATACTGACGCTTTCAAAGTTACACTTCTCGCCGCCCTCGAGAACTATTCTGCCAAGCTCCTTAGGCTGGATCGCCGGGTCGATGACAAAGCCCGCAAGGCGCTTGCCCTCGCCGCCGTCAAATGTCACGGCAGTGAAGTTGGCGGTCTCGTCCTTGGTGTCAATTCTAAGCGCCGTAGTCTTCACAAGATAAAGCTTACTATCCCCGCACCAGACCCATGAGCAGCCGGTATGCTCCTGCTGCGGTTTTGCAAACTTCCCATGCTCGGCTCTGCACTCTATCTGCGCTTCGGCAGGCGTTTCGGCGTCGAGTCCATTCACCTGTAACACATACACAGGCGTTTTCGACCTTAGCTGCATGATGACGGCGAACACCACCGCAAGCACGGCAAGCGTTATCGCCGCAAAGACAATATATGTTCTTTTGGCCGGGCTGCTTCCCTGCCGCCTCGCTTTTGCTGACACGGCGCACCTCCTGAGACATATTCAGTGTATTATACCAAGAAATTGCCGTTTTAACAAGAGGTAATACCGTAAAGATGTAAGAAACGAGAATTCTTACAACGGCGTGAATCAAATCGGTGTCATTCAGGGCATAGAGCACAAGATAGGCGTGTGGTCTGACCGGCTTACAGAGACCGAGAGCGACCTTGCGGCGCAGGAGGCTATCATTGCATCTCCTTTTGCAAAGCAGGCGGAGCTTGATGCGAAAACCTCCCGTTTCAACGAGGTCATGTCCATTCTCAACCCCAAGGATGAGCAGGTCGTCGGCGACGAGGGCGATGTTCAGTATCAGGCGAGAAAACCGTTTGAAGATGAGAAGAAAAAGCGGTATAATAAACGCAGTATACGCAGCGAGACAGAGCCTCTATTCCTGCAACGGGAAAATGGATCTGCTTCCGTCGGCGAAGTGAAACAGTTTGCTCGTTTCGGCAAGCACCACTACTACGAGAAAACAGCGGAAGGTTGCGTAGAAATAACAGCATCACAGTATGCAGAAAAGAGAGGTGCTTACCTTGGCGAAAACTACAGACGAGCAAATAACAAAATTGATGCAGCTGCTTATCATGATGAAGCTCGAAAAGCAGGAGATATTCGAGATAGCGGCATCCTTGGAGACAACGGAACAGCTGATGTTCTTTCTCGACAAACTGTCTGGGAAACTCTACGACATGACGCCGGAAGAAGTGTACCAAGCGTCGATAGAGACAGTTCAGGAGTTTCAGACAGCATAGATGACACCCAGTACCAGCAGCGCACTTCCCCGCTTACGGGCCGTGAGGTGCTTTCGATTGCGGCAAGCGAGGTCAATGTCGAAGGTCTCACTGACGGCGAGCGGGACGCACGGGCAGGAGCTGCTGCGGCGCTTTTTTGTTCACCGCCACCCTGCCTGTCACCTGATTACACGCACAATAAATGTCATGGTCAGTACTTCTATTTAATAAGCATCATCAGTGTTCCAACGACTATGAGCGCAAGGCCGAACGCCGCTTTTTTACTCAAGTGTTCCTTGAATACCAATGCCGAGAAACCGATGGAGACAAGAATACTCAGCTTATCGATGGGGACAACGACGCTTGCAAGGCCGTCCTGCAATGCCTTGTAGTAGCATAGCCACGATGCGCCGGTCGCAAGGCCCGACAGGCAGATAAATCCTAACTCGTTTTGGGGTATGACCTTGAGCGTATGCTGCTTGCCCTTTATAAATACGATGAGCCACGCCATCACGAGCACAACGCACGTGCGTATGGCCGTCCCGAGGTTCGATTCAACGCCGTCTATGCCGATCTTGCCGAGGATGGAGGTCAGCGACGCAAATACAGCGGACAAGACGGCGTATAGGAGCCATCTTTTCTTTTCCGGATTTTCTCCGGAGTCTGCCTTTTTTTCAATCATCATGAACGTGCCGATGCCGATAAGGATAACGGCAATGCCCTTGAACCACGAGACAGGCTCGCCGAGGAATACAAGTGCAAGCAGAATGGTCAGAACCGTTGAGGATTTGTCGATGGGCACGACCTTGTTGACATTGCCTAACTGCAAGGCTCTAAAATAGCACAGCCACGATGCGCCGGTCGCAAGGCCCGACAGGATGAGAAACACCCATGTTTTTGTACTGAGAGTCGTTATCGTCGGGGCAGAGCCAACTATCCAAACCATCAGCCACGAGAAAATGAGCACGACGATGGTGCGTATCGCCGTTGCTGCGTCAGAGTCCGTTTTCCTTATGCCGCACTTGGCGAGCACCGAGGTCAGTCCGGCAAACAGTGCCGAGCCCAGCGAAAAAAGAACCCACATGAAAATGCCCTTCTTTACTGTTTTTATTATTACACAGGGGTTTGAAAAAATTGAGCAGGTGTCATTTATAATACCATAAATTTCGCCGTTTGGCATACCGGTAAGTAAAAAAGCAGCCCACAGATGTGGACTGCTTTTTGGTGACCCGTACGGGAATCGAACCCATGTTACCGCCGTGAAAGGGCGGTGTCTTAACCGCTTGACCAACGGGCCTTATAAGAAAGGCGCAGGATTGCTGCGCCTTAATTTGGTAGCGGCACCTGGATTCGAACCGGGGACACTGCGGGTATGAACCGCATGCTCTAGCCAACTGAGCTATGCCGCCATTTATCAAATGAGCAGTTAAGATTTTAGCAGACATAGACTAAGTTGTCAACAGCTTTTTTCATTTTTCTCAAAAAAACTTCACGAGGGCAGGTATTTGGTCGGGTCAACACTGTTTCCGTCCTTTGACATGGCGATGTGAACATGGCTGCCCTGCCCCACCTCGCACAGTGCGGTCGCCCCGACAGAGCCTATGACATCGCCTGCACCGACGCTGTCACCCTGCTTCACGGTGGGCTTGTCGGCGAGATTTGAATAGGTGCTCTTTAAGCCGTTGCCGTGGTCGATGGTGACGGTCGTACCGTACAGGTCGTCCTGCGTGATACTCTCGACCGTACCGTCGGAGGCTGCCCTTACGACCGTGCCCTTGTCGGCAAGTACATCGACGCCGTCGTGGGTGCGCCAATCCTTCATGGTGACATCGTAGGCAAGCGTCTCGACTGCGTACCGGCGCTCGATCTCGCCCTTTACAGGCCAGACCCATGCAGCGGGCTGCTCGTAGGTCTCGCTTGACTTCCATGTGCTGACCACTGCGCCGTTGTCCTCCTCTATATCGGTCTTTACATTTGGTGTGGGCGTGACTACGGGCGGGGTCGCTATCGGCTCGGTAGGATTTGAGAGCGAAAGCCCCGGGTCAAGTTCGGGTGCTTTGCCGCCGTCGGAGTTCAGGGCTATGCTGACCGCCGAGATGCCGATCACCGCTATACATAGTGCAAGGACTATGTAAAAGCCCTTACCTGCAAAAAACTTATCCGTCCTTTTGGATCTGCCGTTTTCCATACAGAAACCTCCTATATATCAGGTTGCTTCTATTTTTGACGGAAGTGTTTCGTATTATACATTTCATTGAAAAAAGACGGGATCAACGATCCCGTCTTTTTGAGCATTTTCCACTGCATTTGGCGCAGTCGCCGCCGCAGCCTGCTCCGTTTTTTCTTATCGAGCGCAGCGCAAGCACGAGCCACACCACGAGCGCAAGTACAATTATGATTTCCATATCACAATATTATACCCGCTATCAGATATACTATGTATGCCGTGAGCCACGCAACGCAGCACTGGCTGACGACAACTCCTATGGTCTTGACGGTGCTGCCGAGTTCCCGCTTTATTGTTGATATTGCCGCAACGCACGGTGTATACAAAAGCGCAAACGTCAAAAAGCTGAGTGCGGAACGCATGGTGAACAGTCCCGCTATCGCTCCGGCGAGGGCATCGACGCTGACATTGAGCAGGACGCCGAGGGTGCTTATGACCGCTTCCTTTGCCATGAGGCCGGTCACAAGGCTCGTGACGACACGCCAATCGGCAAAGCCGAGCGGCGCAAACACGGGTGCCATCCACATTCCGATGATGCTCAGCAGACTTGTCGTGCTGTCGGACGGGACGACATTCAGCTTTGCGTCAAAGTGCTGCAGGAACCATATGACGATGGTCGCAACGAAAATGATCGTAAAAGCACGGCGGATAAAGTCCCAAGCCTTTTCCCACATAAGAAGCAGCACGCTCTTGAGCGAGGGCATACGGTAGTTCGGAAGCTCCATGACAAACGGCACAGGATTGCCGGAAAAGGCGGTCTTATTGAGCACCATTGCGGCTATTATGCCGACGAGGATGCCGCCGAGGTACAAAAGCGTCATGACGAGTGCGCCGTTATTCGGGAAAAAGGCCGCAGTGAACACGGCGTAAATTGGTATCTTGGCAGAGCAGCTCATGAACGGAATGAGCAGCATCGTCATTTTGCGGTCGCGCTCGCTTGAAAGCGTCCTTGTCGCCATGATAGCCGGCACCGAGCAGCCGAAGCCTATGAGCATCGGCACAAAGCTGCGGCCGGATAGGCCGATCTTGCGCAGGAGCTTATCCATAACGAACGCCACTCGGGACATGTATCCCGTGTCCTCCAGAATGGCAAGGAAGAAAAACAGTACGACTATTATCGGCAGGAAGCTCAAAATGCTGCCGACACCGGCAAAAATACCGTCGATGACAAGGCTCTGCACCGTGGGGTTGAGCCCATATGCGGTCAGTGCATTGTCAACAAGCACCGTGAGCTTATCTATGCCCATGCCGAGAAGATCCGACAGCCGCTGCCCGACAACGCTGAAGGTCATCCAGAAGATAAACGCCATTATCGCAATGAACATGGGTATGGCAAGGTACTTATTCGTAAGCACCTTATCTATCTTCACGCTGCGCTGGGCTTCTCTGCTCTCCTGTGCCTTGACCACGCACTCGGAACACACGGCCTCGATAAAGCGGTAGCGCATATCGGCAAGAGCAGCGTTACGGTCAAGGATGCTCTCGGTCTCCATTTCCACAACGGCATGCTCAATGAGCTCCAGCTCGTTTTCGCTGAGCTTGAGCGAGTTTATTATATCCTCATCCTGCTCGATGACACGGGTAGCAGCGAAGCGGGACGGAACGCCGATACGCTCGGCGTGGTCCTCCACAACATGGCTGACGGTGTGTATGCACCTGTGCACGGGGCCTGCCGAGCAGAAGTCTATCCTGCGGGGCTTGAGCCTTGCCTGCGCCGTTTCGGACACGACACGCATGAGCTCGTCAACACCGTCATTTTTTGCAGCGGATATTGGCACAACGGGTATGCCGAGGCGCTCGGACAACTTGCTTATATCGACAGAGCCGTGGTTACCCAAAAGTTCATCCATCATATTAAGCGCCAGCACCATGGGCTTTCCCATCTCTATGAGCTGAAGCGTGAGATACAGGTTGCGCTCGATATTCGTTGCGTCGGCGATGTTTATTATCGCATCGGGCTTTTTGTCGATTATAAAATTGCGGGTGACCTTCTCCTCACCGGAGTACGGACGGATGGAATAGATGCCGGGCAGGTCGACAAGGCTGTAATTTTTATAGCCGATTATCTCGCCCATTTTATGCTCGACCGTCACGCCCGGGAAGTTGCCGACATGCTGATTTGAACCTGTCAGCTGGTTAAAAAGTGTGGTCTTACCGCAGTTCTGGTTACCTACAAGAGCTATTACCATGGTTTATACCTCCTTATTCGGGCGCACCTCGATCTTTGCGGCGTCGTCCTTGCGGATGGTCATGGTATATCCCCGGAGCGATATCTCAATAGGGTCGCCCAAGGGTGCAGTCTTGCGCACCGAGACCTCGGTGTGCGGTATAAGCCCCATGTCCAACAGGTGGCAGCGTAGGTTTCCCTCACCGCCGACCGATATAATAACGGCACTGTCGCCTATAGGCAGTTTGTCAAGTGTCATAATAATTCCCCCATCAATCTATTAAGATAGATTTTAAGTCACTGTCAGCACATTGTCAATAAAAAAGCAGAAAAGCCGAGCAGCTTTTCTGCTTTCTTAATATGTGTAGGATTATGCGCCGAGGTAGGCTTTCTTGACCTCTTCGTTTGTCAGAAGCTCGGAGCCGGCGCCGCTCATGGTGATGCGGCTGGGGGCCGGCGCCGCTCAGGGTGAGGCGCCCGGTCTCCATGACATAGCCGATATCGGCGGTCTTGAGTGCCATATTTGCGTTCTGCTCTATAAGAAGAACGGTCACGCCCTGCTTGTTTATCTCCTTTATGATATCGAAGATACCACGCACGATGATAGGTGCAAGGCCGAGCGACGGCTCATCCATCATGATGACCTTGGGGCGGCTCATGAGTGCTCTGCCGACCGCAAGCATCTGCTGCTCGCCGCCGGAGAGAGTGCCGCCTTCCTGCCACGAGCGCTCCTTGAGCCTTGGGAACAGGTCGTACACCCAGTTGAGATCGTCGGTCAGGTCGTCGTTTCTCAGATATGCGCCGATACGCAGGTTTTCCAAAACCGTGAGATCGGGGAATATCTTTCTGCCCTCCGGAACGAGCGTGATGCCCTTGGTGACGATAGCGGTCGGATCCTTGCCGGTGATATCGTCGCCTTCAAAGACTATGCTGCCCGAAGCGGGCTTGACTAAACCGGCTATTGCACGCAGGGTCGAGCTCTTGCCGGCACCGTTTGCGCCGATAAGAGTGATTATCTCGCCTGCGGGAACATCAAAGCTGATGCCCTTGACGGCTTCAATGCCGCCGTAATTGACCTTGAGGTCATTGATCTTCAGTATTGCTTCACTCATCTTCAACAACCCCCAAATATGCGTCTATAACATGCTGATCGTTCTGTACCTTGCTCGGGATGCCCTGCGCTATCTCCTTGCCGAAGTCGATGACATAGATATAATCGGAAATGTTCATGACAAGATCCATGTGGTGCTCGATGAGGAATATCGTCAAATTATACTTATCACGGATCTCGGTTATAAACTGCGCAAGCTCCTGAGTTTCCTGCGGGTTCATGCCGGCGGCAGGCTCGTCAAGAAGCAAAAGCTTGGGGTCGGCGGCAAGCGCTCTTGCTATCTCCAAACGGCGCTGGAGACCGTAGGGCAGGCTCGTCGCTATCTCGTCCTTGAACTTATCAAGACCCTGCTCGACCAGAAGCGCCATAGTCTCGTCACGCATGCGCTGCTCCTCCTTGGCATTTGCACGGAAGGTGGCGGAGAACACATTCTGCTTGGCGTTCATGTGCTTTGCGATAAGGACATTTTCAAACACCGTCATGCTCTTCCAAAGTCTGATGTTCTGGAAGGTACGGGCGATGCCCTTGTGGGTTATCTTGTCGGGCGTGTTGGCAACGACCTTGCCGAGGTACTTGTCGCCGTTTTCGCCCTTATAGTTTTTCTTCATCTTGCCCTGCGGGTGGTTACGGACGATGGGCTCGCCCATGAACTCTACAAGGCCGTTTGTCGGCTCGTAAACGCCGGTGATGCAGTTAAAGGCCGTGGTCTTGCCTGCGCCGTTAGGGCCGATGAGCGCAACTATCTTGCCCTCGGGGATGTCAAGCGACAGGTTGTTGACGGCAACGACGCCGCCGAACTGCATGGTCACATTTTCAACATGGAGTACATTCTTTTCACTCATTTTGCCGCACCTCCTGCTTCGGCCTTGACCGCCTTAGCGGCTTTTTTGGCCTGTATCTTTCTGATAAGTCCGGCAAAGGAAAGCTCCTTATTGCCCATGATGCCCTTCGAGAAGAACAGCACGATTATCATGATAACAACGGAGAACACGACCTTGCGGAAGCCGTCACGGAAGAAGGAGACTTGGATACTTCCGATTGCGCCCGAGTCGAGGAAGCGAAGCCACCACTCGGAGCAGGCAATGTACAAAAATGCTGCGATGCAACTGCCGGAAACAGAGCCTATGCCGCCGATAACGACGATGAGCAGTATCTCATAGGTCATCGAGGACATGAACGCCGAGGCCTGCACTGTGGTCTGGAACATTGCAAGCAGTGCGCCGCCGACACCGGCAAAGAAGCTGGAGATGACGAACGACAGCATCTTGTGCTTGAAAAGATTTATACCCATTGCCTCTGCCGCTACCTCATCGTCACGGATAGCCTTAAAAGCTCTGCCATAGGAAGAGTTTATGAGCAGAACGATCATCGCAATTGATATCATTGCGATAAAGAACGGGAATATCGTGCCGAGCTTAAAAACGCTCGTGCCGAGCTGAATGTTCATGTCGCTGAATGCTGTGTACTTACGCAGTAGGTTAGAGCCGTTTGTAATCTCACCCAAGCTGTCCCACTGGAAAAACGCACGGATTATTTCCGCAAAGCCAAGGGTCGCAATGGCAAGATAGTCACTCTTGAGCCTGAGCACGGGGATGCCGATGAGTGCTGCAAATATCGCTGCAGCGATACCGGCGATGATGATGCAGATTATCGCACCGAGGAAGCTGCCGGCATTTACACCGAGGACATTGCCGATAGCCTCGGGAATGGAAAACTGGATAGCGCCGCCGTCAAAGTACTGATACACAGAGGCGTGCTGCGCTGCGGGGATGGAGAAAATGGAGTATGCGTATGCGCCGATGAGCATGAAGCCCGCCTGACCGAGCGAAAACAGTCCGGTGAAGCCGTTGAGCAGGTTCATCGAAACGCAAAGAAGCGAATAAATTGCGCCCTTTCTGAGCACGGGGATGAGCATGAGCGTGAACTTGCTGGGCTTAATGAAGTTATCAAGCGCAAACAGCAGGATATATACGACTGCAAGGGCTATTATCGTCAGCCACATGCCCTGACGCTTTGCGAGCTCTTCCGGCGTTCTGAGGACTTTTTCTTTCTGCATGGTTTTGTTCATCATCCTCACCTCACACCTTATCCGTTGCCTTCTCGCCGAAGATGCCTGTAGGCTTGACGAGAAGAATGACTATAAGCAGAACGAAGGTAAATGCATCGGAGAACACGGTCCACTGCTGACCTACACCCTTGATGATATTCTCGCAGATACCTATTATAAACGCACCGATGACCGCACCGGGGATTGAGCCTATGCCGCCGAAAACGGCTGCGACGAAGGCTTTAAGGCCGGGCATTGCGCCTGAGGTGGGCACGACGGTCTGATAGTTTGAGAAATAAAGCAGCGAGCCGACAGCCGCAAGCAGACAGCCGATGACAAAGGTAAAGGATATAACGGAGTTTATCTTTATACCCATGAGCTGGCTTGTCTCAAAATCCTTTGCGACAGCACGCATCGCCATACCCATCTTGGTGTACTTTATAAGAAGTACGAGCGCAACGACGAGCACGAGCGTAAGTATCGGAGTAATGATGGTGACCATTTTGGTCGTTGCGCCCCATATCGTCACCGACTTTGTCAAAAACGGGATAACGGGGTACATGCGTGGCAGGCCGCCGGTAAAGTACAGTGCGCAGTTTTGCAGCAGGTACGACACGCCGATAGCCGAGATCATTACCGACATTCTCGGTGCGCTTCTGAGGGGCTTGTACGCCACCTTTTCTATCGCTACGCCCAAAACTACAGTAAGAACGATAACGAGCACTATTGCCGCCCACATGGGCAGACCGCCCGCTATTGCGTATATCATGATAAGACCTGCGACCATGAACACATCGCCGTGGGCAAAGTTTATAAGTCTCAGTATGCCGTACACCATCGTATAGCCGATGGCGATAAGAGCGTACTGGCCGCCGACGGATATGCCCGAAAGCAGGTATTGCAGGTTATTGTGCAAAAACTCAATCATCTGAGGGCCTTCCTCTCTATTTACAGGAACGCATAAATCCGCTCCGGAAAATTATTTTAGGAGCGCATTTACACGATCCTTTATCTTGCCGTAAAATATCGGTATGGTGGGGACACATTTCTGTGTCCCCACCATATTTGAGCTTGATATAAGCCTTTTTAGAAGCTTACGCCTTCTGGACTGCTACGAAGTCCCAAACGCCCTTCTCGGAGTTTGCCTGCTTGATGAATGCAGAGTCACGTTTTGCGTCGCCGGTCTCGTTGAAGGAAATATCGCCCGAGATGCCGCTGTACTTAACATTGGGCAGAGCTGCCATGACGGCTGCGGGATCAGAGGAGTCTGCTGCCTTGATGGCCTCGACCGCTACCATGTATGCATCATAACCCATGACGGTGACTGCTGCGAGCATGTCGTTGCCGCCGTTATTGTCGATGCGCTTGGAGTCGGCGTTCATCCACTCCTTAATGCCCTTTTCGAACTCGGCATTGCCGCCTTCTGCGTAGAAGGTAGAAACATACAGCTCGCTGTTCTTGCCTACGGTTGCCTCGACGATGGTGTTGTTATCCCAAGTGTCGGAGCCGAGCAGAGGAATTTTGATGCCCTGTGCGTTTGCCTGCTCAACGATGAGCTGTGCGTACTGGATGGATACGGGAGCGAAGATGGCCTTTGCGCCTTCCTTCTTTGCGTTGTTCAGGTAAGAAGTGAAGTCGGAGTTATCCTTGGGGAAGGACTCGGTGATGACCTTGATGCCGAGCTTATCGGCAGCTTCCTTGAAGTAATTGATAAGGCCCTGGTCGTAGTCGTTGCCAAGCTCGCCGAGGCAGTAGACGGTGTCGGCCTTGAGCTGCTCTTTGGCGAAGTTTGCCTGAACGGTGCCCTGGAACGGGTCAAGGAAGCAGATACGGAAGTAGTGGCTGTTACCCTCGGTGACCTGGGGGTTGGTGCAGGTTACGCCGATTGCGGGGACACCTGCGTTCTTGAATGTATCGGATGCTGCGATAGCAACAGCGGAGCCGTAAGAGCCGAGAACGACGGATACGCCTTCGGAAATGATCTTGGTTGCTGCGGAAACAGCCTTCTCGGTATTGGACTCGTTATCGCCGTAAACGAGCTCTATCTTGTATTCCACGCCGCCGATGGTGACGGTGGGGCATACGGAATTGGCATATTCCATGCCAAGGATCTCCTGCTTGCCGCCTGCGCCGTTTGCGCCGGTCTGAGGCTCATAGACGCCGATCTTGATGACCTTCTCGTCCGAGCCGCCGCCGCATGCGCAAAGTGCGAACACCATGACGAATGCGAGGACAAGTGCTATGACTTTCTTCATTTTGGTTTCCTCCTAATTATACTCTCAACATCTCAGCTTTTGTCCGCATGGGGCGAACATTTGTCTTTTTGCTGATTACAGGTTGCATTATAAACTACACTTAACAAAATTGCAATAGTTTTTTTGCACAAATATCCCCCTATTTAATGGCTATCTTAGGGCTTATTCTCCAATCTGCGCCGCCTCGGCGCTCCGCTTGGGCGGTATAGCCCAGCGAAAACAGGTCGTGAGCAGCGCTGCATACATTAAATATATGTCTTGCTCTGTCGTCTAACTCCTTGACGCTTGCGGGCTTTGTGATGACTGGAACGGACGATTTTGTGCTCATTTCCCTCAGGAGCGCACAGCCACGCTGCGTTGCGGCAAGCACCCTCGCATACGGCGGTATTTCCTGTGCATCCTCGGCTTTGACGCCGAGTGCTGCGCACATGGTCATGCGGCGGATGCGGCTGAGCGCATAGCGCTTTGATTTTGCGGCAGCCACAATGGCATCGACGGTAGTCTCCTCCCTCGCCGCTCTCGCAAGGCGGAAGTTTAATCCCTCGCCGGCGTCCGGCAGGGCGGCAAAAGCCGCATCGTCTATCATGCGCAGGCGTGATAAAACGGCAAGCTCGAGATTTTCGTCCAAAACAGGCCCACGGCCGAGCTTGTTTTCACGCTGATACACCGAAAGCGCTCCATCCGGCACCGAGCCCGTGATATCGCCGCCGGAGGCTATGGTCCGGCGTATCTCCGACGCCGAGCGTGGGCCTATATCGCCGGTCCGGTCGTGTCCCGAGCCGAAGCGCTGGATCGTGATTGGCTTAATATGCAGGCTTTGGTCATAAAGCTGCTTTATATACTCCACTGCGAGGATGTTGTTCGGTGTTTCGAGCTGGCATGACAGCTCCCCCACCCTTTTGGCGGCGGCTCTCTGGCGGGCGGCGGCAAAGGATATGCCCTCGTCGTTACTCAGCTCTGCCTTTATATCGTTTACAAACAGCGGGTCGAGAAGCATCTCGGCAAGCTGCTCTAACGGTTCTGTCTCGCCGCATTCCGAGCCGAAGCTCAAATGCGTGACAACACCGGTTGCCCCTAAAAGCCCCACTGCGCCGCGGGCAAAGCCCTCGGCCGAAGACAGCGTCCACGGCAGGGGAAGCTCAAGCACGAGGTCGACCCCGCAATTTATCGCCGCCTCCGCTCTTGCAAACTTTGAGTACACGGCGGCCTGCCCCCGCTGGATAAAGTCACCCGACATGACGCACACCACCGGGCAATCCTCTCCCAGACTGCGTACGGTCTCGGTCAGGTGGTGCTCATGGCCGAAGTGAAATGGATTGTACTCCGCAACAACGCCGATAACGCTCAATTTTCCCGCCTCCTTAAAAAAATCTTGCTTTTTATGCAATTTGTATTAAAATAGGGTAGGTATATAACTATAATACAATTATATAGGTATTTTTACAATAAGAAAGGGATTTTGTAATGAAGATTCTTGTTATCAACGCAGGCAGCTCCTCTCTGAAGTACCAGCTTATCGACATGGAGACCGAGTCGGTCATGGCCAAGGGCCTTTGCGAGCGCATCGGTATCGACGGTCACCTCAAGCACAGCCCGCTGGTCGGCGGCAAGCCCGTTTTCAATGAGGACATTGCCCTGCCCACTCACGCCGAGGCTATTGCAGCAGTCATCGACAAGCTCACCAGCGCCGAGTACGGCGTTGTCGGCTCCATGAAGGAGATCGACGCTGTCGGCCACCGTGTCGTTCACGGCGGCGAGAAGTTTGCTTCCTCCGTTCTCATCACCGACGAGGTCATGAAGGCTCTTGAGGAGTGCACTCCCTTTGCTCCTCTGCACAATCCCGCAAACATCATCGGCATCAATGCCTGCCGTGATGTCATGGGCGATGTCCCCATGGTCGCAGTTTTCGACACCGCTTTCCATCAGACCATGCCCGGCAAGGCATATATGTACGCTATTCCCTATGAGTACTACCAGAACGACGGCATCCGCCGCTACGGCTTCCACGGCACCAGCCACCGCTATGTCTCCGGCCGCTGCGCTGAGCTCATGGGCAAGCCCATTGAGGAGCTCAAGATAGTCTCCTGCCACATGGGCAACGGCAGCTCCATTGCTGCTATCGACGGCGGCAAGTGCATCGACACCTCCATGGGCTTCACCCCGCTGGTTGGTCTGCCGATGGGCACCCGCTGCGGCGATCTGGATGCAGGCGTTATCCAGTTCATCATGAATAAGTACGGCATCAGCATCGACGAGATGCTCAACATCCTCAACAAGAAATCCGGCGTTCTCGGCGTTTCCGGCGTTTCCTCTGACTTCCGTGACCTCGACGAGGCAGCAGAAAAGGGCAATGACCGTGCTCAGCTCGCTCTGGATATGTTCCATTACTGGGTCGCAAAGGTCGCAGGCTCCTATGTTGCAGCCATGAACGGCGTTGACGCTATCGTGTTCACCGCAGGTGTCGGCGAGAACTCCAAGTCCTCCCGCAAGGCCATTGCAGAGTACTTCGGCTACCTCGGCGTTACCATCGACGATGAGGCAAACTCCAAGCGCGGCGAGGATATCATGATCTCCACCCCCGACTCCAAGGTCAAGGTTTTTGTCATCCCCACCAACGAGGAGCTCGTTATCGCCCGTGATACCAAGGATATCGTCGGCTGACACATTATTTGAATATGGCAATGCCGCCCGAAAAACGGGCGGCATTTTTTGATATTAAAGCAGCGGTGCAATAGAGCGAAGGAAGCTGTCAAACAGCTCGCCGAGAAAGTTGGTTTTCATGTCGGATAGCTCGACCTTGCGGCATTTTTCCATAGTATCAAGATCGTCCTTTTTGACCTGCTTTATCTCGGGATTATTATACATGAGCGTGCCGCATTCAAAGTGCAGATACAGGCTGCGGTAGTCCATGTTTATCGTGCCGACGACGCACAGCTTATCATCGCACACAAAGCTCTTTGCGTGGATGAAGCCGGGTGTGTACTCGTATATCTTAACTCCCGCTCTCAAGAGC